>CAIVKC010000054.1 GCA_903906365.1 uncultured Bacteroidota bacterium
CGCCTTTTCCCGAATGGAACAGGTATTCAGCAATACCAGGTCAGCTTCCTGTAGGTTACGGGTAGCGCCAAAACCCGATGACTCTAAAATGGAAGCCACTATTTCACTGTCTGCAAAATTCATCTGGCAACCATAGCTTTCTATATAGAATTTCCTGGAAAAAGGACCGACACCCCCCCGGGCGGGTAAATAGGCTTCTCCCTGCCGCTGTTCATCATGTACCCTGTTTACAGCAATTTCCGGCATGTGTAATTTTAAATTTTGGAGGGCAAAGATACAAAAAAGCAGGTAAAAGTGACAACTTGACAGCGCAGTTCCGACAACGGGAAGGACAGGGGGGATTGCCAAAGAATACAGAAAAAGGGGCAGGGCAGGGGACCGGCTTATTTTACAGCATGATCTGTTTTACGTATTTGTTGGCATATTTTCCCCAATCCTTGAGACTTTCCTTCAGGTTTTCTTTGAGGGCGGCGTTGTTGATGGGTTTTCCCCTGGAGGGTTGGCGCAGATCCGCCGGTTTCACGTCCTGCAGGCTGAGTTTGGTGGCAAACCAGGTCACATGTTCATGGGGCATGGCTACGCCCAGGATCATGCCTGGCAGACCGGAAAAGGATTCCGGTCCACCGGGGGTGGTAATTTCATCACAGTAAAAAGCCACTACATAGATGGAGTCCATGATCACTGCATTGGCTCTACGGCATTCAAAACCGGCGATTTTCCGGGTTTCCCCCGTTATTTTCCATTGTATGTTCCGAATGCTGTCCTTTACCAGGAATACCTTTTCAAAAGCTTTTTTCTGGCTCACCGACTGGCGCAGTACCAAATCGGAATAGACCACATTTTCATCTGCGACCCCTTCTCCCATCCATAATTTATTATTATCCGGGTTTTCCTTTCCGGGTTCATAGAGGGTTTTGTTCTGGTCGAAAGTAAGTTTGAAATAAGTAGACTTAAATTGGGGCAGGTTTTTTTTCACGTATTCCTTCCATCCCTCATCGTTATCCCCCTCCATCTGTGAATAGAGGTTAACCTTGTATTCAAACTCGATTTGCCCGTGGGTGATAAAAAGCGGGGGCTGCCCGATGGCCAGCTTGCCGGTTAGCAGACATATACAGGTAATCAGTATACTACAAACTTTCATGAAAAGGTCTTTTGAGGTTAGTTTATGATCATCATGCCGTTGTTCTGCGGCGCATCGGTTCCTGCCTTGGAGAAATTCCAGACCAGGGACAGCAAATAAAACCGCTGAATGGTATTATAGGTATTTTGTGAAATAAAATTGGAGTTGACGTTGCGTGTAATGCCTTTGTTCTGGTTGAGGATATCGTTGGCAGAAACTTTGATGAGTAATTTATCGCCTTTCAGGAATTTCTTGCCAAACCAGGCATTCCAAAGCGCTACATTGGCATTGTTATCGAAGGCCGATGTTCGCTGGCGGAAGGTATAATTCAGATCACTGTGGATCTGCAAGGCCAGCGGCAGGAAAAAATCTGCGTTTGGATTTAAGTTGTAAGACCAGTAGTGAACGGATCCGCTGGATTGAATGGAGGATTTGCTGTTGGTATAGGTCACGGAAGCCTGGAAACTGATATCTATCTTTTTTTCCTTGAATTTACCAGCAAATAACCCCAGTGTATAATCACCGCTATTGGTGGTATTGAGCAGGCTGTTTACATAACTGAGGTAGCGGTTCTTGCTTATGTTGCTGCTCAGATTAAAGTTGATGTCCGGCTTTTTCCATTTGAAACCGTAGTTGATGTTTGCCGAAATACTGTAGTTTCCGTTGACATTGACCGCCTGGGTGATTTTCCGGCCGATGGAATCAACGTAACTATTGGTGCTGATGGCATTGTCCGTAAAATTATAGTTGATCCCGCTCCAGAGGTTCTTGTTGGAAAGGGCCTTGAAAAAATAATAGTTCAGGCGGAAATTATTCTGAAATGATGGCTTAAGCGCTGCATTACCCACCGCAATGTTGAGCGGATCGTCATTATTACCGACCGGCTGTATCTGCTGAAGGGTAGGCTGGGTGGTGGAGCCGTTGTAATTCAGCCAGATGGAATTCTGACTGGCAATGTTATAGGTCAGAAAAGCAGATGGATAATAGTTCGTAAAATGCCTTGTTCCCAGCGTATCAGCCAGCAGATCCCTTTGTTTGAAACCTGAAAAGCCCACATCGCTTCCCGCGTAAACACGGAATTTTTTCTTAACCAGGGAATAATACAAGCCTGGTTTCTGGGTGAATGTATTAAGGGAATAGTCACTGCTGTATTTGTTGTCAACCGAATCATACTTACCCTGCTGGGATTTATTAAAGGAGGTCTTGTCTGCCGCGCTGTTGTTGACCTGTATGCCATAGCTGGCAATCAGGGAGGAACTGACCGAAATGGGTTCGGTATAGGTTGCTTTGGTATTCAGCGAAAAAATACTGCCCGTGCTTGTCTTGTACTGGTCGGTTACCTGCGAAAGGGAGGGTGCCCCATGTGTAAAATAATTATTCTGTGAAAAAAGGTAGCCGGTGGACCTGGAGGTATTATAGTTTGGCGAAAAATCAACAGACAGCGTCCTTCCTTTTTTCTTTAATTTCTTTTTAAAGAGGAATTCCCCGTTAAAGGAGTTATTGTCCCCATCGGTGGAGGTATGGCCCAGGGCATTGTTGATCTGGGTGGAGTCCATTACCAGCAGGGATTGGGTGGCCGAAGTGCCCTGGGTAATTTTGTGAATCAGGGTTCCACCCAAAGTCACCTTCAGGGAAGTGGCTGAATCAAACTGGGTTTCAAAAACACCATCCATCTTATTGCGGAGAATTTGGTTTTTGAAGCCCTGATGCTGGTTTTGATAATAGGAAGCGGAGGCATCGGGAAGTATGAATTCCGAATTGGTTGTGCTGTTGCCGTTCACAAACAACTGAAGTATTTTATAATTCAGGTTAATGGATTTTTTATCGCCGTCCCATTTGTTATTATAATGCAGCCCGCCGGTCTGCACAAGCGGATACCCCTGGCCACTGTAATTGCCATCCCATCCACTTAAATCATCCTGTCCGATGATATTGCCATTGGCATCGGCTGTCATCATGCCGTTTCCGCCGCCATAATTATTCTGGTCCTGCCAGCCCGTCCAGCGGTGCCTGTATTGGACAAAATACCATAGGCGGCTATTTTCATCTTTTTACGAAAGCGGTTAAACAGCAGCTGGCTGTCGTGGTATCCGTCGGTACCTGCGCCGGCACTGAGCTTGCCAAAATATCCGTTCTTCTTATCTTCCTTGAGTTTGACATTGATGGTTTTTGTCTTCTGCCCATCATCAATTCCCGTAAAGGCAGCCTGATCGCTTTTCTTATCGTAGACCTGCACTTTGTCCACCATATCGGCCCGCAGGTTTTTGGTGACCAGCGTCGGATCATCCCCAAAAAACTCCTCTCCGTCTACCAGGACTTTTTGTACGGCCTCGCCCTGTGCGGTAATCTTGCCATTCTTATCGACCTGGATTCCGGGAAGTTTCTTGAGCAAATCCTCCACGGAGGCATTGGCCTGTACTTTAAAACTGTCAGCCTTGAATTCGGTAGTATCTCCTTTGAGTCGAATCGCCTGGGTCCCGCTGACCACCACGGCCTGCAGCAACTGGCTTTTCAGGGTCATCATGACGCGTCCCAGGTCAAGGGAGGAAGCGGAGTCCTTTAGTTCAATTTCATCCAGGTAGTCTGCATAGGCAGGAAAACTAACCATCAGCAGGAACTTACCGGCTGGCAGGTTGGGAAGTACAAATTCCCCATTGGCAGCACTTCTTCGGAAACATACCATGACCGAGTCTGTTTTCCTCAACAATACCACCGCACCGTTGAAGAGCAATTTCTTTTCTACCGTATCGGTAACGATTCCGCGGATGGAGGCTGACTGAGATTGGGCAACTTGGAAAGAAATTAAGGCAAGAATCAATGCCAGTATGGGCTTTCTCATCAGCAATTGGGGTAGTTAAGGTTTATGGTAAATGGTATCAGCAGTACAATCAGGTCCCTTCTACAGACAGGTCAAATATCATCCAAAAAATAATGGATATGCGCTATTGAAATCCTAATTTTACGTTAAACAGGTCCTTTTTGAATCGATTGCTTAAATACCACCTTATATGAGTGAATCCAAGAAAAAATCCACAAAAAAGGAAAATAAAATCCTGGGAGAGGTTAAAGGTACTTTATCAATAAACCCTAATACATCTGTGAATATGCCTACTCGTTATGAAGATATTCACTTTGTGGATTCCACCAGGACCGTCTGGAATTACTCGCTGTTTACTGAGGAGGATATCCGTAATTTTCAAAATGGCACCCATTACCGCCTGTATAATCTGTTCGGTTCACACCCCGCCGAGGTGCTCGGTACCCGGGGATATTATTTTGCAGTTTGGGCACCCAATGCCACTTTTATTTCGGTGATGGGAAACTTCAATGACTGGAACAAGGAATCGCATCCCCTCTATGTCCGATTGGACCAATCTGGCATTTGGGAAGGTTTCATTCCCCACCTTCCCAAGGGGGAATCATACAAATACCACATTCATGGTTTTAAGGGGGCAAAACTGGATAAGGGAGACCCCTATGCCAATTTTTGGGAAAAACGCCCGCTGACCGCTTCCATCACCTGGAACCTGGATTACCCCTGGCAGGACGGGGAATGGATGAAAAAACGCGGAAAGGCAAATTCCCTGGACGCCCCCTGGAGCGTTTATGAGGTTCATCTGGCCAGCTGGATGCGGCCGGATAAAAACAACGAGGAGCTCTACAATAATTACGACCAGATCCGGGAAAGGCTGGTTCCGTATGTTCAGGAAATGGGGTTTACCCATGTGGAACTGATGCCGGTAATGGAACACCCCTTCGACGGATCCTGGGGATACCAGGGAGCGGGCTACTATGCTCCGACTTCCCGTTTTGGGGATCCGCAGGGTTTTATGGCCCTGGTGGATGCCTTTCACCGGGCCGGCATAGGGGTTATCCTCGATTGGGTCCCTTCCCATTTTCCCTATGATGCGCATGGTCTTTACATGTTCGATGGGGCTAATACCTATGAATATGCGGATATGAGAAAGGGATTTCACCCTGACTGGAACAGCTATATCTTCAACTATAAGAGAGGCGAGGTCAAATCCTTTCTCATCAGCAATGCGAGGTTTTGGATGGACCGGTTCCATACCGACGGAATCCGGGTGGATGCCGTTAGTTCCATGCTCAAATTGAATTATTCCCGTAAAAGCGGCCAGTGGGAACCCAATGAATATGGCGGGGACGGGAACCTGGAGGCCATTGCTTTTATAAAAGACCTCAATGAGACACTTTTCCGAGACTTTCCCGACATCCAGACCATCGCTGAGGAAGCCACTGACTGGCCGGGAATCAGCAAACCGACCTTTGCCGGCGGACTTGGTTTTGGCATGAAATGGATGATGGGCTGGATGCATGATACCCTGGATTATTTCAAAATGGATCCAATACACCGAAAATTCCACCAGGACAAATTCGGATTTAGTATGATGTATTATTACGATGAAAATTTCATGCTGCCTTTGAGTCACGATGAAGTGGTCCATGGTAAATCGCCCATGCTCTACAAAATGCCCGGGGATGAGTGGCAGAAATTCGCCAATCTCAGGCTCTTATATTCCTATATGTTCACCCATCCCGGCGGGAAACTGCTTTTTATGGGCGATGAATTCGGCGTCACCAGCGAATGGAATTACAAAAGCGAACTCCAGTGGGAATTATTGCAATTCGACGGGCACCGCTTGCTCAAGGACTGCGTTCGGGATCTTAACGGTCTGCTCAGAAATGAACCCGCCTTATATGAAAACCAGTTCAATATCTATGGGTTTGAGTGGATTGACCTCAATCACCGCGCCGAATCAGTGATTTGTTATCGAAGAAAAGGAAAAAAGCCAAAAGACGATGTCCTGGTCATTTTGAATATGACTCCGGAAGTTAGGCGGGACTGGAAAATCTTCGCATCCGGCAAAGCCTCCTGGAAAGAAATATATAACAGTGATTCCAGGAAATACTGGGGAACCGGGGATGTGTTCAACCCGGAAATCCAGGTTACCCTGGTGGATAAAAGGGAAAAAAGCTATGAAATCCTGGTTCATTTGCCGCCCCTGGCCTGCATAGTGTTGAAGTAAATAAGTGTAAACACTTATTATTTGGGATTTATATGGCCGCCTGTATAATCAGGCTGGATATTTTGCGTTAAAGGAGTGTTTAGATATCCGTTAAATCCGTTTATTCCATGAAAAACCTCCTCTGGCTGATTCTCACCCTCCTTACCCTTCAGACAGGGTATTCCCAACAAGCCGACAGTTCCGCTGTTTTATACAAAAAAGGATTGGACGAAAAGTCCGCCCACCGGATGATGGTTGCTTTTAACTATTTTCAGAAATCCGTGGATTTAAATAAGAATAACCTGGAAGCACAGCGGGAATTGGGACTGGTTTCCCTGGAACTGCGCAAGTATGGCAATGCGGAAATGGCTTTCCTGAAGGTCAATGAACTGCAAAAAGATGATCCGGTTGCCATTGAAAATCTGGCAAATATTTATTTCTGGACACACCAGTGGAAAAATGCAGAAACCTATGGATTAAAGGCCAAGGCCCTGCATGTGGGCAAACAGGTCGATTATATGCTGGGCAAGAGCTATTACCAGGAAGAAGACTATGGCAACTCCTTCAAATACCTGCAGGCAGCCTTTCGGGAGGATTCTACCAACGCTGAAATACCCTACCTGATGGCCAGGAGTTTTGTGGACATGAATAATTACAAGATTGCCATTACCTTTTACAATAAGGCCATCGCCCTGGATTCATCCAAATTCCAGTGGATCTACGAATGCGCACTGACCTATTCCACCATCAACGATGACAAGTCCGCCATCAGGTATTATCTGCTGGCTGCGGAAAAAGGGTACAAAACCGACAATGATTATTTCGAAAACCTGTCCGATTCCTATGTGGCATCAGGCCAGCCGGAGAAAGGCATCGAACTCATGATAAATATCCTGGAAAAAAAGCCGGCAGACCTGGTTCTGCTATACAGTGTCGCCAATGCCTATTATAAGATCAAAAAGTACCCTCAGGCCATTGAATACTGGGATAAGATTCTCTACTTCGATAAGGACAATGCCCGGGCGCTGTACATGATCGGAATGGCCTACCAGAAAAAAGGGGATACCGACAAGGGCAGACAGCTTTGTGATAAAGCGATCGCCATGGATCCCACCTTAAAAAACCTCAAACAGGAAAAGCAGGGAATGGGTCTTTAATGGCTGGTTCCTGCCTGCTGACCCCAAACCACAGATCATCAGCGGCCCGCCGAGACTTAAGCCCGGCGAAGACCCCCCAGGGCCGGTTTACATCCTTTCAGGCACTGCTATGCCCAGTAGTGCCATCGCCGATTGTATTACTATGGCCGTAAGCTGGGCTATTTTCAGCCGGAGCGCTCTTTTTTCGCCGGTTTCCGCATGGGTAACGGAATGTTCGGCATACAGGGCATTGAATGATTTGGCCAGCGAAAAAGCGTAATTGGCAATAACCGAAGGACTCATCTCCATACAGGCCTGTTCCAACACGGAGGGATACTTTTCCAGGGATACCAGCAATTCTTTTTCCAGTTTCAGCAAGGGGGATGCCCTAGCAGGCTCAATGGGATCGGCGGACCGGGGCTTTTGCTGGTCCTTACGCAGGATTGATTTGATCCGGGCATGGGTATACTGCACAAACGGCCCTGTAAATCCATGAAAATCAATGGATTCCTCCGGGTTAAAAATCATCCTTTTCTTGGGGTCCACGCGCAGCAGGTAAAATTTGAGGGCGCCCATCCCGAGTGTGTCGTACAGGGCCGATAATTCCGATTCCGTAAAATCCTGCACCTTACCCAGTTCCTCTGTGTGCTTTTTTGAAATGGCCACCATTTCATCCACCAGGTCATCGGCATCCACCACGGTGCCTTCCCTGGTTTTCATCCGGCCGGTGGGTAATTCCACCATTCCATAACTGAGGTGAAAAATACCATCCGCGGAGGGAAGGCCCAATTTCTGGCAAATCAGCTTAAGCACTTTGAAGTGATAGTTCTGTTCATCACCCACCACATAAATACTCAGTTCGTGTTTGAATTCTTCATATTTATGCACGGCCAGCCCGATGTCCTGGGTTATGTATACGGCTGTACCGTCCTTTCGTTGTACAATTTTCTGGTCCAGCCCCTCTGCGGTCAGGTCAATCCAAACGCTGCCGTCCTCTTTCTGAAAAAAGACCCCTTTTTTCAATCCTTCTGATACCAAATTCTTTCCCAGCACATAAGTGTCACTTTCATAATAGATTTTATCAAAGTCACTTCCGATCCGTTTGTATGTGGCTTCAAATCCTTCGTAGACCCAGCTGTTCATGGTCTTCCACAACTCCATGACATCTGGTTTGCCTGCTTCCCAGTCCACCAGCATCTGCTGGGCGGCCCTCATAATAGGGGCTTCCTTTTCGGCCAGTTCCCGCTCCATTCCGCCTGCCACCAGTTCCTCCACCTGCTTTTTATAGGCTGTCCCAAACATGACATAATAATCCCCGACAAAATGGTCTCCCTTTTGGCCTGTGGAAGCTGGCGTCTGACCGTTGCCGAAAAGCTGCCAGGCGATCATGCTTTTACAGATATGAATCCCCCTGTCATTGGCTATGCAGGTCTTTACCGTGTCATATCCATTTGCCTTATATATTTCAGCAACACTCCATCCGATGAAATTGTTACGGAGATGGCCCATGTGCAGGGGTTTGTTCGTATTGGGAGAGGAATATTCAACCATTACCCGGCGCTGGTTTGCGGCTTTTTTTCCAAAGCCGGCGTTTTGATGGTGTTGTTCCAGGAAATGGGTCAGATGACTGTCAGCAACAACCAGGTTCAGGAAACCTTTGATGATATTAAAGCCCGAGAACAAATCAGGGTGGTTGGCTACCAGGTAGCCACCCAGCAATTGACCAAGTTCATCGGGGGATTTCCGCAAAGACTTGACAAAAGAAAATAAGACCACTGTATAATCGCCCTCAAATTCGGGTTTGGTTTCATTGACCTGAACGTCCGCTATGTCTACATGATGCTGAAAGACCTGGACCATGGCTGCATGGATCCCCTTTTTCAATTCGCTGATAATGTCCATAAAATGTTCTCCAGGCTGCAAAAGTAATACAATGATCCTAAGTCAGGAACAGACTAGGGGCGGGCTGTTCCCAAATTGGCCAAGTCCCGATCAGATCAGACAGTACCATAGCGGATTTAACGAAAATAAAACAATCCTTTTTATTACCTTCGTCCCTTTATTATTTAGGTTGAAATGCTGACCAGACGAATTATTGCTTTTATTGATTTTTTTTACCCACCCTTCAGAAGATTCATGCCGGAGCTGACATTCAGGTATGCTGCCTGTGGGGGAGCCAATACCATCCTTGATATATTTGTATTCTTTATAAGCTTTAATTACATTCTTCACAAACAGGTTCTTCACCTGGGTTTCCTGGCTTTCGAGCCCTACACAGCGGCATTTCTGATTTCCTTTTGTGTGAGTTTTCCGACCGGATTCTTCCTGATGCGCACCATTGTGTTTACAGACTCGAACCTGGGGGGAAAAGTCCAGCTGTTCCGTTATTTTCTGCTGGTAATAATTTGTATTGGGCTCAATTATGTCTTCATCAAAATGTTCGTTGAACAGTTTCACCTTTTCCCCACTATCGCCAAAATATTCACTACTGTCATTGTTGTTTCTTTCAGTTACCTGTCCCAAAAACATTTCACTTTCAAAGTAAGGCCCCTAAACCAGGAATAGGGAAGCAAGGATGTATACGGGACTGTATCCTGCCGGTCCTCCCAGAGCAGCCCCTTCAGAAATGGTAGTTTCCCCTGCACCGCGTTTTGCAGGTGGAAAGGATGGGAGAATCCACTCGAATTGACCCACAGCCCCTGCCCCGATAGCAGCAGTTAAAATCCGGACAAAAGTGCAATATACCTTGAATAATGCCTGCATTTGGTGGCCGTAAGCCTTTCTTCGCAGGACAAACCGCCGCTGCAGCTATCCATATCGATTGGAATTCCTATTTGCCATTTTATACATTGATTATCAATAAGTTTTAAAATTAAAACTGGCATAGTTTTAGTCCTTTATTGGAGAGGTAATTTCCTATGAAACCCCAAAAAAAGGCCTATGATCAGCGTAATTATACCCGCTCTCAACGAGGAAAAAACCATTCGACAGGTTATAACCCAGGCTAAGAGAAACGAATTGGTGACCGAAATCATCGTTGTCGATGATCAGTCCATGGACAGCACGGTGGCGGAAGCCCGCAAGGAAGGGGTCCGGATAATTACCAGCACCAGGCTGGGCAAGGGCGATTCCATGCGCGAAGGCATGATGGTAGCCAATAATGAAATACTGGTATTCCTGGATGCAGACATTCCCAATTACTCCACCGATATCATTGCCCGGCTTACCGGACCACTGATCAGCGATGAAGCTGATTTTGTAAAGTCCTATTTTGAAAGACAGGCTGGGAGAGTGACTGAGATACTGGTCAAACCAATGCTCGAGTTTTTTTATCCGCAGCTGTCCCAGTACAGGCAGCCCCTCAGCGGGATGGTGGCAGGGAAGAAGTCCTTCTTCCAAAAAGTTGAATTTGAAAATGATTACGGGGTCGATATTGGCCTGCTCATTGATATGCACGATGTTCGTGCGCGGATTTCCGAGGTATGCATTGGGGAAATAGAAAACGATATGCAGCCCCTGCAGGCACTGGGCAGAATGGCCCGGCAGGTGGCAGGCGCCATCTTCAAGAGGGTCCATGTCTTTGGTGCCGGAAAAACAGGCGATTCCGCTAAATACAACCCAAAGAACCGGGAACAAATTGAATTTGCCACCCTACACCAGGATAGCCGCCCGCAAAAGCTGATCGTCTTTGATATGGACAATACCCTGCTGCGAGGCTCCTTCATACACACGGCAGCAGAAAAATTCGGTTTTAAGCAGGAGTTGGTGGATATTATAACCAGGCAAAAAAATGATTACCTGCGCACCAAAAAGATTGCCCAGTTATTGGAGGGCCGCTCCTATGGCGAAATGATCCAATTGGTGGAATCCATCCCGGTAATCGGGGATGCGGTGCATGTTATCCGGGAGCTGCAGCTGCGCGGTTATGTCTGCGGAATCATCTCTGACAGTTACCATTGCATAACCAATCACCTGAAAAATGTCCTCGGCCTGGATTTTACCCTGGGAAATGAATTGGAATTCAGGCAAAGCATTGCAACCGGCGAGGTCAAAGTGCCTTCCCAGCTGCTGAAGGATCATTTCAGTACTTGCGAACATGAACAATGCAAATCCAATATGTTCCTTCATATTGTCAACCGCTTTGGCATACCCTTAGGTAATACAGTGGCCGTGGGTGACGGGGAAAATGATGTTTGCATGATCAAGCTGGCTGGTACCGGAATTTCCTTTAATTCCACCAACCAGCTCATAGACCAGGTAGCGGATTTTACCCTAAGGGATCATTCCCTGCTTGGGGTCCTGGAAATCGCCCGGTAAGGCCCCCCCCCCCTTTGAGTTTATCATGTTTTGTTTATAATGAAGAAACTTTGTTTTAAATTTCATTATGAATAAACCCCTGTCCCTTGGTTTGGCATGCATTTTTACGTTTTATGGCTGCCGGGGTCAATCCATCTTGAAGCCTGATCATGACACCACCTATTACCGGTCCTTTAAGGGATCCGTCATTGGCCGGTTCTTTTTTTCCAGAAATTATATCAAAATCCAGCTGGACCCAACCATGGGTGGCCAGTCAATGGCCTATCACGCCAATACACCGCTGAACCTCGGTCTGGGGCTAACCTACCGTTCCATTTCCGGGAGCTATTCCCGGGGTCTTAATTTCCTGAAGTCCGACCAGATCAAAGGCAAAACCAAGTCAACCGACCTTCAGCTCCATTTATATAAGAAGAAATGGACCATAGATGCCATGGGCCAGTTCTACCGGGGGTTTTACCTCAATCCTATCGGATTGGGGGCGCCCGATAATCACTCCTATTATATACGGCCCGATCTCAATTACCACCTGCTTGGCTTTAGGGTCTACCGGGTCCTGAATGACCGAAGGTTTTCCTATGGCGCCGGCCTGTCCCAAAACGCCTGGCAGCTTAAATCAGCAGGTTCTTTTTTGCTGGGAGCGGAATTATTCGCCTGGGGGCTGAGCGGGGATAGCGCACTTGTTCCACAGCGCGTGGATTCTTCCCTGCATAACCGGGCCATTCAAAAGCTGCTTCTCTATGAGCTGGGCCCCGGTGCCGGCTACGCCTATACGCTGGTGCTGGGCAAGCACTATTTCCTGCTGGGATCGTTCAACGCAAATATCAATATCCGCTATTCAAGGGAAACCGGAAACGACCTTGGGAAGGGAAGGCTGGATTTTTCTCCCAATATGGTGCTTCGTTTTGGTGGGGGGTATAATACCTATCGATGGGGGATCCACCTGATCTGGGTAACCAGCAGCCTGGATCAAAAAGCACCTTATTCCGGTTATGACCACCGGATCCATACCGGCAATTACAGGCTTATTTTTGCCAGACGACTGGCTTTTAACACCCATATGAAGCAAATTATTGGCCAGGGCACCCTATAGGGGCCGCCCGCCGGACATCTGCCAGGCCCAGAAGGGGCCCAGTACAGGCCCAATTCCCCATTTTGCCAGTAAATTCCCCCGGGAATTGCCATTCCAACTGTATGGAAGGGTCAGGTCCTGCCATTTTTTCACTTTTTGCCCAATGGCATAATGATTGACATTCCTTAGAGAACATTAAATTCATTATACAATGGGAAAAATAATAGGAATTGACCTCGGAACAACCAATAGTTGCGTGTCTGTGATGGAAGGCAACGAACCGGTAGTGATTGCCAATGATGAAGGCCGTCGTACAACCCCGTCTGTAGTAGCTTTCCTGAAAAACGGAGAACGCAAGGTGGGTGACCCGGCCAAGCGTCAGGCCATTACCAACCCGGTAAATACCATCATGTCAGTTAAGCGATTCATGGGACGGCGTTTTGACGAAGTCAGCAATGAAATCAGCCACTGGAGCTATAAAGTAGTAAAAGGTGACAATAATACTTGCCGTATTGACATTGACGGCAGGCAGTATACTCCACAGGAGATTTCTGCCATGATCCTTCAGAAAATGAAGAAAACGGCAGAAGATTACCTGGGTACCGAAGTAACGGAAGCGGTCATTACCGTACCCGCCTACTTTAATGATGCCCAGCGCCAGGCCACCAAGGAAGCCGGTGAAATAGCCGGCCTGAACGTGCGAAGGATCGTCAATGAACCCACTGCTGCAGCACTGGCCTATGGCCTGGATAAAGCAGGCAAGGATGAAAAAATTGCTGTATTTGACCTGGGAGGTGGAACCTTTGATATTTCCATCCTGGAACTGGGTGATGGCGTTTTTGAAGTGAAATCGACCAATGGGGATACTCACCTGGGCGGGGATGACTTTGACAAGGTGGTGATGGACTGGCTCGCTGAAGAGTTCAGGAAAGATGAAAATGTGGATTTGCGCAAGGACCCGATGGCATTACAACGCCTGAAAGAAGCAGCTGAAAAAGCCAAAGTAGAATTGTCCTCTTCCAGTGAGACAGAAATAAACCTGCCCTATGTAACGGCCATTGACGGGGTACCCAAACACCTGGTAAAAAAATTAACCAGGGCTAAATTTGAGCAGCTTTCCGACAGCCTGTTTGAAAGATGCCTCAAACCCTGCGAACAGGCTCTTAAGGATGCCGGCCTGAATGCATCCCAGATTGACGAGGTGATCCTGGTGGGCGGATCTACCCGCATACCCAAAGTTCAGGAAATCGTCGAAAAATTCTTTGGAAGAAAGGCCAATAAAAGCGTGAATCCCGATGAGGTAGTCGCCATAGGCGCAGCCATTCAGGGTGCAGTACTCACCGGTGAGGTGAAGGACGTATTGTTGCTGGATGTTACGCCGCTTTCTTTGGGTATTGAAACCATGGGGGGTGTAATGACCCGCCTGATTGAATCCAATACAACCATTCCAAGCAAGAAATCCGAAGTATTCTCCACCGCCAGCGATAACCAGCCGGGAGTACAAATTCATGTACTGCAGGGAGAGCGCCCCATGGCTTCTCAAAACAAGAGCCTGGGTATGTTTAACCTGGATGGCATTCCGCCAGCCCCTAGGGGTGTTCCGCAGATTGAAGTTACCTTTGATATAGATGCCAATGGACTGTTGCATGTAACTGCAAAGGATAAGGGAACCGGTAAGGAACAGAAAATCCGCATTGAAGCCGGCAGTGGCCTCAGCAAGGAGGAAGTGGAAAAAATGAAGGCAGAAGCCAAGGCCAATGAGGCTACCGATAAACTGGCCAAGGAAAAGGTGGAAAAAATCAACCAGGCGGACAGCCTGATATTCCAGACAGAAAAACAACTCAAAGAGTTTGGAGATAAAGTTCCAGCCGATAAAAAGGCCCCCATCTATGCAGCGCTTTCCAAATTGAGGGAAGCCCACAAATCCCAGGATATACCCGCCATCGACTCGGCTATGGAAGCGCTTAACAAAGCGTGGACAGCAGCCTCTGAGGAGATGTACAAAACCACCCAGGAAGCACCTGGCGGCCCTCAGGGTCCTGACGGACATGCCGGTGCCGCGGGCGGTCACCAGCAGGCTGGTGCGGGCAGTGAAAATGTGCAGGATGCTGAATTCGAGGAAGTAAAATAGTCCCAAGGAATATTTAAGATCAAATGATAAAAAAAGGCCTTTACCAATATTGGTAAAGGCCTTTTTACGTTGAACGGTTTGGAAACAATTTATTTGCTAAACCGCTGATTTACCGTTCCCCTTTGCCCATTGCCTCAACCAATTGCCTGGAGCTAACAGGCAAAAACCGACCCTTTCAAAGCCTTCCATGAGTGCCTGATTTGCAGGTCCATTTCTTTTAATTCCTGATTTATTATTGTATTTTAGCCCACAGTACTGTTTATAAGCTATTGATTTTGAATAAATATCCTTGTGAATGATGACCACCAAAACGGTAAGCTTCTTTATTTGCCTGCTGACCTGCGCAGTCATAGCCTCCCAGGCACAGACCCTATCCGGGGTGGTAAATTCCTACTACCAGGTTACAGCCATTAATACGGGCACCAATACGGTCACCTTAAACAATACCACCGGACTGAGTCCCGGTGACAAGATCCTCCTGATCCAGATGAAAGGTGCTACCATTGCCAATCCGGCGGGTTCCAGCACATACGGGGATATAACCGCCCTCAATAATGCGGGAAATTATGAATTCAATTTTGTGTGCACGATCAGCGGAAATGACGTAAAGCTGCAGATACAGTTACTGAACTCCTATGATCCAACGGGAATTGTTCAGCTCGTCAGTGTGCCCGTCTATAATTCTGTTACCATCTCCGATACGCTGAAAAGTACCCCCTGGGACCCAGTCCAGAAAACTGGAGGAATCATAGTGCTGGAAGCCAAGGATACCATTTACCTCAATAGTGCCATTTATGCCAGTGGTCAGGGTTTCCAGGGCGGAGCGCTCATGAACTATCCAGTCCCTCCCTATGACTGTTCCTGGCTTTTCAATGTGACGGATTATTTCCTTTCCGTACCGCCTTCCCCCAGTGTTTATTATACAGGGGGTAAAAAAGGAGAGGGTATTGCCGATTATATTATCAACGAGGAATACGGCCGCGGCAAGCTTTCCAATGGGGGCGGGGGAGGTAATAACAATAATACGGGAGGTGGCGGGGGAGGCAATTATGGGGCCGGGGGTATTGGCGGTCAACGAACCATGGACGCTACTTTTGATTGCCATGGCTATAATCCGGGGGTTGGTGGCCTCAGCCTGGCCACCAGCGGGTACAGCCTGGCAAATAACAGGATTTTTTTGGGTGGCGGCGGCGGCAGCGGCCATGAAAATAACGGGGTCGGTCTTCCGGGAGGAAACGGGGGAGGAATCATAATATTGACAGCCAAGGTATTGACTGGGGCAGGCAGATCCATTCTAGCAGACGGCGTTTCCCCGGTTAATCCAGCTAACCATGACCCCCTGGTGGCCGAAGGAGACGGAGGAGGTGGAGGAGGGGCGGGAGGAACCATTATTTTGAACACGCTGCAGGTTCTGGGAAGCATAAATGTCTCCGCCAGCGGAGCCCGGGGATCGGATGCCAGCAATGGTGTCAATGACTGCACCGGGCCGGGAGGGGGAGGCGGTGCCGGTGTCATCTGGACAGCAGGTTCCTCTGTTGCCCCAACACTGACCACCCAGGTAAGCGGTGGCGCCAATGGTGTTGTCAGCGCCAATTCAACCAAAGCGGCTTGCAGGGGGGCTTCCAATGGTGCCTTACCGGGGGCAGCCGGCTTGACGCAGGCTAATTATGCACCCCCCATCAACACAACTTACCTTTGTAACCCACTCCCCATCGGTGACCTGGCCTATTTCAGGGGCTCCCTAAAAAACAACGGGGTCCAACTGACTTGGGGCTTATATCAAACGACCAAAATCGCCTATTACCGGGTTGAGAGGTCTTTTGATCAGCTTAGTTATACTCCCCTTGCCACTGTGAAAAATAATGGAAATAAATCATTCAGCCTGACTGATCCGGGGCCTAAGGAAGGCACCGTTTATTACCGGCTTGTCTTGATCAATCTGGACAGTACTGCGGACTATTCAAAAATAGTGGCACTGAACTGGCCGGCGATAACCAGTTTGCAGTTTGTGGGATTACAGCCTAATCCTGTCATCAACACCCTATCGGTGAACCTGTACTCCCAAAAAAAGCAACCTGTCAATATTGTAATCTATAATTCCTACGGGCAGTTGATGCTGCAACAGGCAGGCCTTGTTTATGCCGGCTATTGTAAGATTGACATCAGATTGGACAACCTTTCATCCGGGACCTATTTTTTGAAAGTCCAAGGAAATGACTTCCAAATGGTAAAACCTTTTATAAAAGCGCAACCATAAATTCCTGAATCTGACATTCAATTGGTATAAGCAGAGATACTTTATTTTACTAGTACATGCTTATACGTTATAAATAGCCTCATTTCAATCATTAGAATTCTATTAACAATTTATTTAGACTTTACACTTGCTTATATTGCAAATATTGACTACTTTTGCATCTCAAATTTGAGCACAGTAAACAGATTTTCTACGGGCGACTTATGTTGACACTTTCTTTGACGATTCTTTAGTGTTTTTACCCCACATCTGCTCAAATAAATTCTATAACAAAAAAAAGGAGAAGTTATGAACAGTAATGTTATGCCATCTATTGTACAGATGGAATCAGATGTATTGAGAAAGCTGGTTGCGGAAGTAAGGGAAACAGTAGCCACTGATTTTAAAATGGCCCAGGCATCCAGAACCACCCGTTTTGGTGTGGTTGATTTATGGAACATTCAAAGAAAAATGAAGTCAGCAAGCAGACTTTCAAAAAGAACCATATAAAGAGGTTTCATAAATCATGTTAAGGTGCACCGGCAAAGTAATTTGCCGGTTTTTTTATATAATCTCCATCTTTTTCATCAAAAAGGAAGCATTTCGGTTCTTGGCAACGCCACTGCGTAATTTATAATCAAACTGAAGTTCATTGTTATCCAGCAGGCTTTCAAAGCAGAAATTGCGGATTACTCCAGGGAACTCGGCTTCCAGCCTGCTCAGGCTGAGGTCATGGGTTGCAAAAAAGGAAAGACAGTTATACTGAAGCAGCTTTTTGATAAACTGTTCCGAACCAAATGTCTTGTCTTCGGAATTGGTACCTCTTAGGATTTCATCAATCAGCACCAATGCGGGCATCCCTTTTTGCAACTGGTGTACTATAAATTGCAGTTTTTTTAATTCTGCCATGAAATAGGAGGTATGTTCCTGAAGTGAATCATTAACCCGCATGGAAGTAAGCATCATCATGGGGGTGAAGGAAAATGAGGTGGCACAAACCGGCAGACCGCACTGGGCCAGCAGTAAATTCACGCCCAGGGTGCGCAAAAAGGTGGTTTTCCCTGACATATTGGAGCCAGTGATCAGCTGAAGCCGGTCATCTGTTCCGATTGCAAAATCATTGGGTATTCTTTGACCGGAGGGAATGAGGGGATGGGAAATCTGGGTTGCCTCCAGTTTGAGCGGCCCTGTAAGTAACTGGGGATAGGTATAGTCTTTATTGTTATAGGCATAGGTAGCCAATGAATTCAGGGTTTCTATTTCCCCGACCACTTCAATCCAGGCCTCAAAATGGTTCCGGTGGGCGTTTTTCCAGGATTCCAGACCAATCATACACTGAATATCATAGAGAATCAGGAGGTTTCCGAAGAAAGCGACCAGTAAATTGAGCCGCTGATCAAACCAGGAGGAAAGCCTGGAAAGTGTTGCGATGGACTGGCTGGCACTAAAAGCCTGGATCTTCAGCAGGCTGATTTTGACAGAACTGCCTGCCTCCACATCCTGAAACGCAAGGAGTATGGACGCATATTGTTCCAGGATTTCCTGTTTCTTGCTGATGAGCCGGTGTTGTAAATTGATATATTTAACAAAATAGCCTGTCACTCCCCCGCACAGCGCAAAACCCGTGAGCATAAACTGAAGCTGGTCGGTAGCAAGGTAATAAAGGGCCCCAAAGACAGAGTAGGCTGGAAGTATCCACCTGGCTGCCATGACCCAACGGTTTTGGATGAGCCGGTTTTGCCCTTTAAGCCATTCGGAAACAGAAAACAGGTTCCCACTCTCTTCCTCGTGAAGGAGTCCGCGGGCGGTAAGCAGCTGTCTTTGGCTGATTTGCCCGCAAAGGGTTTTGATTGCCTCCTGACTAAGCACAATCTCCTCCTTTTGCATCAGCGGGTTACCCAATAGGCAGACCAGTCTTTGGGCTCCGTGGCTGGTTGTCGTTCTGTTCAGGACATGAAAAACGGAGTTTTTACCGAATATGTCCAGGTCATCCAGGTAGGTTTCCTGGCTTTCAGCCAGGTGACCGTCGTCAAAAAGGCTGGCCTGGTTTTCAAGGACCTGCAATTCGTTGTTATTGATAAAAAGTAATTTCATCTGCAGTTGCCATTTCTCCTTTAAGCGCAGGTTGAGTATTACCAGCCACACAAAGACCACGACAAAGAGCCAGGCTCCCAGGAGTACAGGCAGGTTCCTGTCCTGGAAATACTTGATAAAAAGCAGGACCGACAGGATAAAACCAAGAAGGCGGCCGATGGAAAGCAGATTAATCCGTTTTTTAATCACTTCCAGCTGCCGCTGGCAGGTTTTAATATTTTCAGCATATATGGTATGAAGAATAGACATATTAAACGGCAATTAGGAGGGTCCAAATAAAAATGCTACCCGGAAGGTAGCATCAAACAAGTATGAAAAAGGTAAAAGAAATTCTTTTACATTATATCAAGGGCCTTGGCAAAATAGGTGCAAACGAAGGGGAGCGTCAAAATACATACACCTCCGATAAACTGGTAAAGAATAAAGAAAGCCGCGACAGACAAAACGAATAAAAACCAATATAAGGCAGTAGATTTTTTAACATTCTCCATATTCAGAATTTTATGCAAAATAACTGAAAAACTCATTACCTATCTCTTATCTTTGAAAATTTCTTAGCAAAAATTGAGTTTATTAGTAAATTCGTTTAATAATGTAAAAAAGACACATTAAATTAGACGGATCATCCTTCATTCCTAACCCATTGCGTCCACATGAAAGTTCAATTCTATCTGCGTTTTTATACTCACAGCGGTCAAAATCTGTTTATTACCGGCAATGTGGAAGCTCTTGGAAATCAAGATGCTGCCAAGGCTCTTCCCATGCAGTATGTGAATGACGCTTTTTGGCAGGGCACCTTTGAAATTGACCCGTCCACTGCTCCCAAAATTCAATATAGCTATTACCTCAAGAATGCCGACGGCAGCATAGTAATGGAATGGGGTAATGACCGCATCATGGATATTTCTAAGTCGGGAATAGAGGAAATACAGGTCATCGATACCTGGAATCATGCAGGTGAATTCGAAAACGCCTTTTTCTCTGCCCCTTTCCAGCAAACCCTCCTAAAACACCACAAGAATACCGGCAAACCCAAAGCGGTCAAATCTTTTACACATATTTTCCGGGTAAAAGCCCCTTTGCTGAAAAAAGGTGAAGTCATTTGCATCCTGGGAAACGGCAAACCGATGAAAGACTGGGACACCGAGCATCCGGTATTATTGGCTTTGGAGGGAAATTGGTGGACCTGCAAGCTCAATTTGCCCAAAGAATCCTTCCCGGTAGCCTATAAATACGGAATCTACAACGTCAAAAACGGCGAATTCCTGCAATTTGAATCCGGAGATAACCGCATGCTATACGGAGACGCGCTTAAAAAGAAAATTACCATTCTCCATGACGGATTCGCGCATATACCCAACAACACATGGCGTGGTACCGGAATTGCCGTACCGGTTTTCAGTCTGCGCAGCAGGGATTCCTTCGGAGTAGGGGAGTTTACAGACTTAATACTGCTGGTGGACTGGGCTAAGAAAATAGGATTACGTCTCATTCAGATCCTCCCGGTCAATGATACCATTGCCACCAACACTTTCCTGGATTCCTATCCCTACGCTGCGATTTCTGCTTTTGCACTACATCCCCTCTACCTGAACCTGGATAAAGTCTCCGGGAAAAAATATGCGTCCTTAATCAAACCCTTGCAGAAGAAGCAAAAACAGCTCAATGACCTCTCGGAAATAGATTATGAAGAGGTGTTAAGGATTAAACTTCCCGTCATTAAGGAGTTGTACCTGGTTATGAAAGACGAGTTTTTGAAGGATCCCGGATACCAGGCCTTTTTTGAAAAAAACAAGCACTGGCTAATTCCCTATGCAGCCTTTAGTTACCTGCGGGACAGAAATGGTACTGCAGACTTTACCCAATGGAAAATTTACAGTCAGTACAATAAAGGTTCAATTGTAAAGTATGTGTCTCCCAAGGCAAAACATTTTGACGCCATAGCAGTGCATTACTTTACCCAATATCACCTGCATCTCCAACTGCGGGAGGCCGCTGATTATGCCCAAAAGCACGGAATTATACTCAAAGGAGACATTCCCATAGGTATTTACAGGTATAGCTGCGATGCCTGGATTGAACCACAATTGTATCATATGGATGCCCAGGCAGGTGCTCCGCCCGATGATTTTGCGGTTAAAGGACAAAATTGGGGGTTTCCCACCTATAATTGGGAACAAATGGCCAAGGACAATTTCAGCTGGTGGAAGAAACGCTTTGAACAAATGTCTGAATATTTCGGAGCCTTCCGGATTGACCATATCCTTGGATTTTTTAGAATTTGGAGTATTCCCATGCATGCAGTGGAAGGGGTCATGGGTTATTTTGTTCCCGCGGTACCTGTCCACATCAATGAATTCAGCGAGAGAAATATCCCATTTAATTACCAGCGGTATGTGCGCCCATTGATCAATGATGCCATCCTATGGGAGTTTTTTGCCCATGATGCCGATTATGTGAAATCCCAATTTTTAGATCCTTTGAAGGATGGCTTATATGAATTGAAGCCAGAATTCAGTTCCCAGCGCGCTGTCGAAAATTATTTTGGTTCCCTGGAAGACAATGATTTCAACCATAAGCTACGCTATGGACTTTTCAACCTCATTTCCAATGTCATCCTCATTGAAGTAGAAAAATCGCAGGGTCAGCAATTTCATTTCAGGATTGCCATGGAAACCACGGCCTCGTTCCGTTACCTGCAATGGGATATACAGCAGCAGCTGAAGGATCTTTATATCAATTACTTCTTCTTCCGGCAGGACAGGTTCTGGCAGGAAGAAGCCATGAGGAAACTACCTGCGCTGAGAAGATCCACCAATATGTTGGTTTGCGGGGAGGATCTGGGTATGGTTCCCCATTGTGTTCCGGATGTAATGAAGCAGCTTGGAATATTGAGTCTCGAGATCCAGCGCATGCCGAAGGATCCCAAAAAAGAATTCTTCAATCCATCGGATGCGCCTTACCTGTCGGTAGTCACCCCTTCAACCCATGATATGAGCACGATCCGGGGTTGGTGGGAGGAAGACCGGCAAAAAACACAGCGGTTCTATAACTTTGAACTTGGACAATGGGGGGAAGCTCCCTACTTTTGCGAGGCATGGATAAATAAAGCCATAGTGTTGCAGCACCTTCATTCTCCGGCCATGTGGAGCATTTTTCAATTGCAGGATTTATTTGGTATCGACGATAATGTCAGGCGCGAGAATCCACATGACGAACGCATCAATATTCCTGCAAATCCCAGGAATTATTGGAGATACCGGATGCACATGGATCTGGAAGACCTCTTGAAACAAAAAGATTTTAATGAGGAACTCCGATTACAAATTGAAGCTTCGGGCAGAAACTGATCTTATATCAATTAATACAGCCACTATTTGCCATTAACTTGTTGTCAGAACAGCCCATGGGTTTTTTTGTACAATACAGAAAAACTTACAAATGAAAATCCGCTTCAGGGAATCCAATCTCAGCTTTAAACACCCTTTCACCATTTCCAAGGGAACCAAAACCCATCAACCTGCATTGGTCGTTGAACTGGAACATTTGGGTTACCGGGGTTATGGCGAAGCCCCTTCCATCAGCTATTACGGCATCACGGTGGAACAAATGATAAATGACCTGGAAAGCAAACGGCTTTTACTGGAAAAATTCGCATTTACAGGGCCCGACAGATTCTGGCATTTTGTTCATCACCTCTTTCCCCTCAATCCATTTCTGGTATGCGCATTGGACATCGCAGGATGGGATCTCCATGGAAATATGGCCAAAAAGCCTTTATATCAGATTTGGAAACTGGATCCATCAAAGGGGCCCCTGACCGATTACACCATTGGAATAGATAGCCCGGAACAAATGGTTGCAAAAATGAAAGAAAAACCATGGCCTATCTATAAAATCAAATTGGGTACCGACAATGACCTGGAAATTATGCGTACCCTGCGAAGCCATACCGACGCCCGTTTCCGGGTGGATGCCAATGCGGCCTGGAGCTTACAGGAGGCGCTTGACAAGATTCAGGTGCTGTCGGGATTGGGTGTTGAGTTTATTGAACAACCCCTTGCCAAAGACAACTGGCAGGGGATGAGGGAATTGTTTGAAAAATCGCCACTGCCACTGATTGCCGACGAGTCCTGCGTGGCGGAATCGGATGTAGAAAAATGTCTGCACCATTTCCACGGGATTAATATCAAGCTTACAAAATGCAGCGGAATTACCCCAGCCCTGCGCATGATCGAAAAGGCCAGAAAACTGGAATTAAAAGTCATGGTTGGCTGTATGAATGAAAGTACCATTGGCAGTGCTGCAGTGGCTAATCTCATTCCGCTGCTGGACTATGTGGATATGGATGGCCCTTTGCTCCTTTCCACCGATAATGCCACGGGCCTTAGCTATGATTTCGGCAAAGTATCGCTTTCCGGTAGGTCAGGACTGGGAATATCCTGCGACAGGTTGTTTGAATCCGATTAAAGGTTTATAACCGGCTAAAAAAAATAGATCCCCGTAAAAACGGGGATCGTTAACAAACCAAAACCAACTACAACATTATTCCATAGGGTTTTTAATTTGAAGGGTATTGGGATTTTGCTTTGGTATGGCACAGGCTGCTGGCTTCCATATGAACATTTCCTTTTCCGACCGGTCTAGATGGCTGGATGTTTATCTACGACCAAGCCTTCTTTGATTTCATCGTTGGCATTCAATAGGACGGGTTCTCCGGCCTGCAGGGAGCCGGTTACCTCGATGGCACCATGACTTTCATTGCCGGTATTAACATCCACTTTTACCGTTTTTCCATTCCTGATAGCCATAACATACTTTCTTTCCGTGGATACCACTACCGCAGATTTAGGCACTGAAAATGCGCCCGGATTTCCCTTGGAATTAAACAATACATCCGCATACATGCCTGGAGCTAATTGCCCGTCCCGGTTATAAACGTCCATTTCCACGCGCTCGGAACGGAACTGGGCATTTATATTCTGGGATTTTCGGCTGATATGCCCGGATCTTTTTACCCCGGGATATGCCGTCAACATAAAGGAAAGGGTATCGCTGTTTCGAAGTGTAGATGCCAGGTTTTCGGGGATATCCACCTCCAATCTCAAATGATCTACCTCCTTTAATTCCAGCATGGGCCTGGCGTCCTTACCTTCTGCGCTCACCAGGGCTCCCGGATGGACATTGCGCTGGGTGATTACGCCCGCAAACGGGGCCCTGACGGTAAGGTATCCCATCATGGTTTGTTGCATGAGAAAACTGGCCTTTTCTGCATTACTCAGTGAGCTGTCAGCCTCCATTTTGGCCCTGGCTGTGGCTATGTCTTGCGGGGAAATTGCACCCGGAGTTTGGGCGGCAATTTGCAACCTTTTAAAATTTTCACGGTCAATGGCAAAATCTGTCCTTGCCCTTGCCCATTTTTCACGGGCCTGAACGGTTGCCTGTTCAAGTTCCGGCGCTTCGAGTTCCATCAACACCTGCCCCTGGTTTACTTTTGACCCAATATCAACCAGCACTTTCCGGACATAACCGTTCACTTTGGGGAAAATACTAACCTCCTGAAAAGCCGCCAGCTGGGCTGGTAATTTAACTTCCTGTTCCACGTTGGCTATTTCCACTTTTCCAAACTGAAAAACAGGGGCATTTTCCGTGTTGGACTTTTTATTTTCGGCCTCCTTTTTATCAGAACAGGCATAAAGGGACAGGGCAATTGACAATAAAATGATTATTTGTTTTTTCATGTTTTGAGTTATTTGACGGAATCTTCAGGTAATAATGATACATCCTGGAAGGAAGACTTTTGCCTGATCAGGCCATATACCAGGGGCACGATAAATAGGGCAGCACAGGTAGATGCTGCCAGGCCACCGATTACGGCACGACCAAGAGGAGCTGACTGATCGCCTGCTTCTCCGAGCCCGCTGGCCATCGGGATCATGCCGGCAATCATGGCCAAACTGGTCATCAGGATGGGACGAAGCCGGATGCTGGCGCTCACAATGGCAGCTTTGAAGGGATCCTTGTATTCCATCCTGAGTGTTTCAGCATTGGTTACAATAAGTATGGCGTTGGCCACAGAGACACCTGTTGACATGATGATCCCCATATAGGATTGCAGGTTCAGGGTAGCCCCGGTAGCCAGCAACATCAGCATAGCGCCCAACAGTACCGCAGGAACTGTCGCCAAAACGGAAACAGCCACCCCGAAGGACTGATAATTGGCCGCAAGCAGTAACAGGATAACCACGATGGCTGCCAGCAAACCACTTTGTAATGAGTCCAGGGTCTCGGTAAGCAGGGAAGACATCCCTTTGATCTCAGGAATCAGACCGGTAGGAACCGACCCTGTATCATCGATGGCCTGCTGAACTGCCCGGGTTGCAGACCCAAGGTCCTTCTTATGTATATTGGCGCTTATGGTCACAAAACGCCTGGGCCCGCTGCGATCAAATTCACCTGGCAGTGTATCCAGGGACAGGGTAGCGACATCCTGCAGCACCGGACGCATTTGTCCGGATACCAGTGGGATGGAACCAAGCTGCTCGGCTGAATTCATGATATATTCAGGTATATAAATCTGGGTCTGATAAGTATAGGACGTCTTGTCGTCAAGCCAGAGATTCTTATTGGTATACCGGCTGGAGGAAGTGGCATCCGTTATACTCCTGGATACATTTTCCATGGTAAGTCCCATCAAAGCCAGCTTATTGCGGTCAAATGAAATATTGATGACGGGAATTTTGAGGGGCTGGGGTATTTGTATGTCACGCAGGAATGGAATGGTTTTCATCCTTTCCATAAGCCGGTAGGCATATCCCTCAATGTCCTTCATGTTCTTTCCTGAAATTCTAACCTCGATCGGGGTGGATGCGCCCTGAGCCATGATCTTTTCTGTTAATTCAATGGGCTCAAAGGAAATTTTCACACCAGGAAACCTGTTGTGTATCCTTTCCCGGATTCGCTCTTTCAGATCGTCCATATTGACTTTGAAATGCTCTTCCAGGTTCACCTGGATGACAGCCTCGTGGGTTCCGCTGCTAAAAATGTACAGGTTACTGGTGCCGAAATTGCTGGGAATAACCCCCACATGTGCTGAGGTTATACCAACATGACCATCCACCAGGGTATCAATGATATTGAGAATCTCTTTGGTCACGTGCTCAGTAACCTCCAGCCTGGTACCATCCGTTTCACGGATACGCAGTTGAAACTGGCCTGCATTGCTTTTTGGAAGCAGATCCTTGCCTATGAGCATGAAACAGGCTCCTGCTGCCAACAGGGTAACAAGCAGGTAAATGGCTACAATCGGTCCCCGGAAAGGCATCCATTTGGTAAGCCGGCTACCCAGGCCAACTTTAATCCGCTGAAAAAAGCCATTTTCTTCCGGGTGGATATCGTCCTGTTTTACATGTACGGAAACCTGTGCTGCCTCCTGTGGATCAAACGCTAAACCGGCATGGGCATGGGGTTGATCATGTTTATATTGAAATTTTTCCTCTTTGAGTAACCAATTAGAAATAACAGGAACCAGGGTCTGGGCGGCCACATAGGATACTACCATGGCAAATGCGATGGAAAGAGAAAGTGGCAGGAACATGGCTTTGGGAACACCATTCATTACAAAGGCAGGTGCAAATACAGCCAGGATGCATAATAGAATTAATAAAAGTGGAAATGATATTTCTGAACAGGCATCCAGAATAGCCTGTTTCTTGCCTTTGCCCATTTCAAAATGCTGATGCATATTTTCAATGGTTACAGTCGCCTGGTCGACCAGGATCCCTATGGCCAGAGCCAGGCCGCTAAGTGTCATAATATTGATGGTCTGTCCTGCGAGCTTCAAAAAGAAAACAGATCCAAGGACGGAAACCGGTATAGTGATAATAACTACCAGGCTGCTCCGCCAGTCCCGAAGGAAAAGTAAAACCATCAGTCCCGTGAGAATCGCACCAAGAATTCCTTCGGTCATCAAACTCTTGGCTGCGTTAATTACAAATACCGACTGGTCAAATTCATAACTCAATCCGATATCCTCCGGAAGCAGGGTTTTCATCTCGGGTAGTTTAGCCCTTAGCACATTGACCACATCCATGGTGGAAGCATCGGCAGTTTTCACAACAGGAATATATACGGATCGCTTACCATTTACCAAAGCATAATCAACGGTTATATCAGCTCCATCGGCCACCCTGGCTACATCATGCACGTATACGGTGGTAGAGCCATTGCTTTTAATGGGGATATCATCGAATTGTTCCACACGGGTTTCCAGGGAATTGACACTGGTAACAAACATCGTGGAATCAATCCTGAGGTTTCCCGAAGGGGTAATGGCATTATTTTTTACAATAGCCTGGACGACTTCGTCGGGGCTAAGGTTAAATGCCCTTAGTTGCTTGGGATCCACATTGATCACGATGGTCCTGGCATTGGATCCGAAAGGGGGGGCCGATGACATGCCTGGTACTGTGGCAAACAATGGGCGGATTCTCGTAAGCGCAATGTCAAAAATATCCTTGAGTGATCTGGTTTTGCTGCTGAATACCAGCTCCCCGATGGGAAGGGAAGAAGCATCAAAGCGGATTACCTGGGGCGGGAGCGCTCCCGGGGGGAAAAAAGCGGAGACCCGGTTCACCTGCAGGGCCACCTGGGCTGAAGCCTCCGCCATATTCGTATTTTCATAAAAAGTGAGTTTTATGAGGGAAAGGCCCTGAATATTCTTGCTCTCAATATTTTTAACCCCGTTGATATAAAGAAACTGATCCTGCATCCTGGTGGCAAAAAATCCTTCCATTTGTTTTGGGGACATGCCTCCATATTGCTCAATGACATATATGGTGGGCAGGTTTAACTTAGGAAATATATCAATGGGAATTGTTCTGACAGCCATCACCGAAAACAACAACAGTCCCATGAAAAGCACCAGGATGGTAATAGGTCTTTTTAAAGCAAATCTTACCATTTTATCTATTTTATCGATTGAATGAATGAGTCAAGAGTTCCGGTAGCGGCCGATTTATCAAGATTAGCCAACAGCCAGTCACTCAGGGTTTGGACATAATCGGATTGTGATCGGTACAATACAAAGGATGCATTGGTAAGATCAATCAGGTTTATAAGTCCCGCCTTAAATTGCGCTGTTTTCTGGTCATAGGTATCCTGGGATGCTTTTATCTGAACAGGAACTTCAAACAGGTTCTTTACAGAGGTTTTGATGGCCTCATCGGCCTGATTATCAATATTTCTAAGGGACAATTGCTGCTGTTCCAGGTTATAGGAACTGGCAAGGAGATTAAAATGGCTGATATCCAGTTTATCCTTACGGTGAACGCCATTAAATAGATCATATACAAATGTCGCGCCCACCATATAATTGAATCTCTGATAACCAAGCCCTTCAGTCAGAGCCTTGTAATTGCTGTTGTAATCAATGCTTGAGCCCCTTCCCCAGGCTGAGGCGGTAACAAATACCTTTGGCAGAAAGGATTTCCTGGCCAGTACTTCAGTTTGCTGGTCAAACAATTTCTGCTGCAAATAATAATCGGTAATGGGGTTGAGTGCGCTGTCAGCAGGTTGCCCCTTGCCAATGATGTCCAGGGCGGATAAATAATTGTCCGTGCGGGAGCTGTCAATCTGTATATCAGCTACCGGTATACCGGTCAAATACGACATCTGCTGTTGAAGCTGGTTTAACTGACCCAGGGTCTGATTATAGGTGATCCTGCTTCTGGATAATTCCGCCATGGCAAGGGAAGAATCTGCCCCGGCTTTTATTCCACTCTGGGTCAGGGCCTGGATTACCTTAAAAATAGCCTCATAACGATGCACATTCTGCAGGTCAATCCCCAACTGGAATTGATTTTTAAGCAGTTCAAAATATAATTTTCCGGTCTGCCATTCCAGAAAATAGGCCTCCCGGTTAAAATCGGCCTGCCGTACATTAGTAAAGGCCCTGGCGTTATCGATCCGGGCCTTTTTCAGGCCGAAATCCAGCAATTCGTAATCGCTCTGGAAAATGGCAATGTTGCCTACTGCTGATTGGTAGTTATTGGTCGCATGTATTCCGCTGGAAGTAGAGGGTATAATGCCGTAGGACAAATAAGACCCTGGGAGTGAATTATCAGTGCCCAGGTTGAGTTCATCCCCTACAAAGGCATTGGGAAGAAAGGCATGCCTTGCATCGGTAATACCAGATTTGGCTGCATCTACGAGGGCCTTTTTTTGCTTTAAGGCAGGGATATGGTTTTTGGCGGCGTTGACAAAGTCTAAGAGATTATTGGGCCTCGTTTGGCCAATCAAAGAAAGTTCGGGAATCAGCATTAGTATACTGTATACCCAAATACACTTCCTGAAACAGAAAGCACCCATATTGTACAATTAAAATGAGGAAATAAAATGAAAAGGTAGTACTAAGCTACAGAGGGAGGGCCACGCAGGGTATGGCTGTTGTGTATATTGGAAGGCAGATACTGACTACAAAATAAGCCCAGTTTTGGGGAAACCAGGTATTGATAAGGGGCAGCAGTATCCAATGAAATCGACTCTGCCAGTTGCTTGGGCTGGAAGCGTTTGTTTAAACGAAAATTAACCTTTTGGGTCGAATTACCCTTTGATTTTTCCAGGCTCACGTTTGCTTTGCTACTTGAAACGGAAGCAGAAACAACGCCGGGTATTACTTTGGAATGACCCTGTCCATCAAAATTATAGAAAAACTGAACAGAAAAAAAAGCCAGGTAGACTGCGGATTGCAGTATAAGGGAGAGTGATTTGTTGGCTTTAAGTTTCATAACCATTTTTACCCGAAATTCAAATCGTGGAATGCAAAATAACAACAAAAAAGGTAACTTTCCGATATTAAAGAGTAGGAAATAGGTAAAAAAGTTTTAAGCAGAAACTGCTGCTTTTCCTTATTTTAATAAAGAACCTACTTGGCTCCAATCCTAAAACCGATGTTTCACTGAATATTCGCTTGATCGAAATTTAGGAAACCCCAGATTGTATTTTCCTGCCAAACGAGTATTTGCAGACTTTAACCATCATAGAATTATACCAGCAAACTGACCATTAATAGGGTGGTGGTATTCATTGAAAAAAAACGAAAATATTACTCCAGTTTGATTTTAACAGGACTGATTTCATAAAAACTACCAGCAATGCCCATAAACCTCCTGCATATTCTGTATTTGCCATCGGTGGAAATGGTAAAATCTGCATATTGCTGGTAAATGGAAAATATAAAATAATCATGGGTTTGCCGGCCTTCCACATGGTCAAACATCCGGTATTGCTGATGACCCGGATTTGAAATACCCAGTATTCCGATAAGCATGATCAATGATACTAAAAGGAAAGTAGAAATTCTTTTCATGATTATAATTGTCAGGTAGTGGATCAATAAGAAGTTGACCCATTAAATATCTAATTGATAAAGTTATTAAAATATTATACTCATTTGTAATATAAATGAGTATAACCACGGACACTGGTACTTAAAATATGGGAAGGGCCCTTTTTTAATCCCATGAATGTGAAAACAACCTTTTTCAATAAGCCTAAGTAGGAAGTCCCAGCCTGGTGAAAGAAATCTTCTAAGAGAAATAAGATAAACCTTCTTACTCATTTATTCCCTGTTTATCCGGGAATGACACTGTCAGCGAAAATGAAAAAGGACAAAGCGGGAATATTCCTACTTTGTCCTCTCAAGTCGGGATGACAAGATTCGAACTTGCGACCCCTTCGTCCCGAACGAAGTGCGCTACCGGGCTGCGCTACATCCCGTAAAACTGTAAAATTAAAAAGAGAATGGTATAATACAAAATTCCGATTTATGTCAGTGATAGAAATGCTTCTCCTATGCCATTGATGATATCGGAAGGCAACATACTTTGTTCAGAATAATATCCTGCTGCCAAATCGCCGGCCAGTCCATGCAAGTATACCCCCAAGATCGATGCTTCCTCCGGTGAATAGCCCTGGGAGAGAAATGAAGTCAGCATACCGGTAAGCACATCCCCGCTACCCCCCTTTGCCATGCCTGGATTGCCGGTAGCATTGAAATAGCCTTTACCCCCAGGAAGTGCAATAAATGTATGGTGTCCTTTTAAGACAATGATAATCTGGTAAAGGCTTGCTTTTTCCAGCGCCAGGCGGATTCGTTCGAATTCATCGGCACTTTCCCCGAATAAACGTTCAAATTCCTTGGGGTGGGGAGTAAGAACAGAGTAGGAGGGGATCTTATGCAGGAGTTGCTTTTCCTTAGCCAGGAGGTTAAGACCATCCGCGTCAATAACCAGGGGGCTGGTAAAGCGGGTCAACAAATCTCCTAGCAAAAACATGGTCTTACTATCTGTACCCAATCCTGGCCCAATTCCGATTACTTTATAACGGCTGAGCTCCTCGGAAAGATTTGTATTTATTTGCTGATCAGCATCCACCGTTACCATGGCTTCGGGTACTCCGGCCTGCATAATTTCATAGCCACAACGGGGGATATGCAAGGTGAGCAGTCCAGTACCACTGCGCAGACAGGCCCTGGCAGCCAGGATGGCTGCGCCCATTTTCCCAAAACTGCCTGCTACCAGTAAAGCGTGACCAAAATTACCTTTGTGGGCAAAGGGTCTACGGGGTTTTAATACCGTAATGATTTTTTTTGGAGAAAGCAGTTCAAAAGGGTTTTCTGCTAAACCTGTAAACAGGGGGTGAAGTCCTATATCCAGTATATGAATGTTCCCGGTAAAGGGGGCATTTTCAGCCATTAAAAAGGCAAGTTTATAGCATTGAAAGCTTAACGTGTGTTTTGCCCGGATTACCGGGATACCCAGGGAACTTTTATCGGAATAAAGTCCGCTGGGAATATCTATGGAAATAATTTCATTTCCAGACAGATTAATGTACTCCACCAATGCAGCGGTGACACCCTCCAACGGACGGTTAAGGCCAGTACCGTAGAGCGCATCGATGATGATATCTTCTTTGGGAATGAGGTGAAAATTAGCTTCGGTCTGAATAAATTTGATTTCTACCGAGGTTTCATGTAAACGGGCCAAATTGACCTGGAAGTCGCTGGTGCCTTTGTATCCGAATTCCAGAATATGAACCACCACCTTGTTATCCGCTGCAGACAACATCCTGGCCAGGGCAAGGCCGTCCCCGCCGTTATTTCCTTTGCCACAATAGATAGAGAAGGATTTTTGTAAGTATTCGTGATTGGAAAGCCAGTCCAGGCAGGCGCCTGCTGCTCTTTCCATCAGATCGATGGAGGAAATGGGTTCATGTTGAATGGTAAATTCATCCCAAGCCCTGATTTTTTCTGCAGACAGGATTTGCATGCTGAAATTTACTCATTATTTCCTATCCTTACGCAGAATCATTTTTTTTTACGGCCGGAGGGTTCCCCGCCACGACCTCTTGGATCTGCTTCACCCTCTTCAAAACTATCATGGCCCTGCTTATAGTCTCCAAAAAGATCCGAAAGTTTTTTGGATGCGTAGACCCTGGTATAGTCGTTATTGCTCAGGGCAATAATGGTCGCATTTTCGTCAATAAGGCGTATAAAGGCGGTGCGGTTGCCATGCCACCAGCCATTATGGTAGATTAGTTTTTTCCCGTTGGGAATCAACAGCATTCGCCATCCCAACCCATAATTCCTTTTACCTGGCTTTTCAAAGCTGTACGGGGTATAGGCCACGTCTAAAACAGATTGCTTAAATAGATTGCCGGAGCGGAGGGCCTGGTCCCATTTCAGGAGATCCCTGACCGTACTGAATACGTTTTTATCCCCATATACCGCATCAAGGTATTCCATCCTGTAAGGTCTGCCGTTGCGTTTATAGGATTCTTCGGCCGTAGCCATATTGGAAAGACTGAATACATAGGTATCCTTCATTTGCAGGGGCTGGAAAAAGTTCGTGGACAGGTAATCCGCGTAGCTTTGACCGGAAACCTTCTCAATAATCAATGCCAGCAGGGCAAAATTGGTATTGGAATATTCAAAATGTTTTCCGGGTTGCGCTCCCTGTACATCGCTTTTGTGACTGATGATATATTGCAATACGTCATTATTGGTAAGGTATTTTCTTTTATCCCACCCGGAACGGTCCATAAAATGGACATAGTTAAGCAGTCCGCTGCGATGGCTCAGCAGCATTTTGATGGTGACGCCAGCTATCGGGAAGCCGGGCAGGTATTTGGATACCTCATCATCAATATTTAGCCGGCCATCCTGCCAAAGCTTCAGGGTGGCCATGGCTGTAAAGGTTTTTGACACCGAAGCCAGGTGAAAAGCGGTATGGCTGTCAACAACCTCTTTCCGGTTCTCTAATTTCTTAAATCCGCTGTATCTTTCATATAGGACTTCACCGTTTTTGGCAACCAAAACGCTTCCGTTAAAGCCCTTAGACAATATGGAATCAAAAAAGTGGCTGGTGGCATTGCTGTAATGCTTGAAGTCCTGTGGATCAAGGGGTGGGGGGATATTCACTACTTTCAGTGAGGTATCTCCTTGATTAACAGGCTTTACCCGCTGAGCTGCTTGCCCACAGGAAGCCAACAAAACGCCTATGACGAAGGTGTAAGTAATGGTTTTCAACAGGAACAATTTTATGAGTTAGTTTTACAAAAATAAAATAATCTGGCATTCAAAGTGTTGCAAGTTTATTTTTTGTTTTTTCGTTTAGGTTTTTAACGACAATTTTGCACTTCTAAAAATGATAACGTAAAAAAGGTTACTTAATTATGGCAGAGAAAAAAACGACGAGTTATCCAAAAGAAAAGATTAATATATTATTTCTTGAAAACATCAGTGACCTGGCGGTCCGGCATTTTAAGGATTCCGGGTATGCCTCTGTGAAAAAAATAAACGGCGCACTTTCTGAGGATCAATTGATTGAAGCAGTCAAGGACGTACATCTACTGGGTATTCGCTCCAAGACCCAAATTACCGCAAGGGTATTGGATGCAGCCAAGAAACTACAGGCAATCGGATGCTTTTGTATAGGGGTAAACCAGGTGGATCTCAAAAGTGCCACCAGCCATGGAGTGGTGGTATTTAACGCGCCTTATTCGAATACGCGTTCCGTAGCGGAGTTGGTGATCGGATTATCCATCATGCTTATTCGGCGCATTCCAGATAAGGACAAAGCAGCCCACAAAGGGCTTTGGATGAAAGAGGCGAAGGGAAGCTACGAACTCAGGGGTAAAACGCTGGGAATCATAGGATATGGTAATATTGGTACCCAGGTAAGCGTATTGGCCGAAGGGCTTGGAATGAAAGTGATTTTCTATGACGCGGTTACCAAATTGCCGCTGGGTAATGCTGTTTCCAAAAAATCTCTCAAAGACCTGGTAGGGGAAGCCGACATTATTACCCTGCATGTACCGGAAACCAACCAGACAAAGAACCTTATTAATAAAACGGTGATCAAACAGATCAAAAAAGGGGCCATCCTGATTAACTATGCCCGGGGCGAGGTCGTTGACCTGGAGGCCCTGGCAAAGGCCATAGAAGAGGGAAATATCAGCGGTGCCGCTATTGATGTGTATCCCTGGGAACCGGAAAAGATCGGAGATACCTTCCACACACCACTCCAAAACCTGCCCAATGTAATTCTTACCCCCCACATAGGTGGATCCACCGAAGAAGCCCAGCAAAATATCGGGGAAGATGTGAGTAATAAACTCTTCCAGTACCTGGAAAAAGGGATCACCACAGGCTCCCACACTGTTCCGCCGCTGAGTATGCCGCCCCAGGAAGGCACCCATCGCATCCTGCATATACATAAGAACGTGCCTGGTGTATTGTCTGAGATTAACACCCAGCTTTCCAAATACAACATCAATATCCTGGCCCAATACCTCAAGACAAATGATGATATTGGTTATGTCGTACTTGATGTTGATAAAAGGCTCTCAGATCAGGCTCTTCAATTACTAAAGGAAGTGAAACATACGATAAAGGCCCGTTTGCTGTATTAATTAAACAGGCCGGTAGGAAAAAAGGCTTCCTTGCTGGCCTCCATTTCATATTCCGAAATACACTCAAGAACCTGATTTTTCCAGGGATTTCAGGATCTTTTTAGCCCTGGCATGAAAGGAAGGTTTTTCAACATTCCAGCGCTCTTCAATGATGAGCTTTAATTCAGGCCTGATCTCTTTATATTTCTCGGAAAGATGGTAAAGTACCGTCAAAGAAAAGGCTTTTATGGCTGCACTGACTACATTGGACTGAATAAATTCAAAACAACAACTCATCAGCCTTCCGTGGTATTTAGCGGGTATAACGATATCCTGAAAAACCCGCAGAATATTGCGGCGAACAGATTCGTGCAGCCCGCTGTCAAGCAGGGAATCGAGCAACCGGTTGTAATAAGGACTGATGAGTTCGGGATGATGCTGCAGGCAATAGGAAAACGGCCAGGCGGCCCGCTGGGTGAGTCGATATTGCCCACTAAAAAACAAATCCATCAACTCCGCGAAGCGTTGTTTATCGGAGCCTATATAAGCAACGATTTTATCACATTGGCTTTTTGAATGCTCCTTGAGCAGTTCCTGCTTCAGGTTCATATACGGGCTTATGCATGTATTTTTTGACCAGGCCAAAAAGTTCCTTATAGGACACCCACACATTCCTGAACACATTACGGAAGCTCACATTGATGGTTTTACGAAGCACCAGGTAGATGACCCCGTAAATAAAGGGAATGGAGGCTATTTCCCCGTATACGGCTCCCATATACCCAAATCTTTTCAGGCCCAGGTAAATGAACAGGAAGCTGATTGACATTGAATACAGGTTGACCCAGAAATTATACTGAGGCTTTCCGATGGCATCCATGGTAGCTCCAAACTGATAGGAAAAAGGGCGGAAAAAGCTAAACAGGATGATCAATTGCAGGATAGGTACCGCATCCAGGTATTTTGGACTGGAAATAATTTGAATGATATATCCAGGAAAAATAAAAATCACTATACTCACCGGCAGCAGGATACTGATGATGCTTCCCACCATACGCTCAAAGTAAAACCTCACTTTTTCTGTACCATGGGCGGCCATGGCTTCTACATTCTTAGGAAACAACACGTCGGCAACTGCAATAGATGGAACATCCATCATAGTGGTTAATCGGGATACGATATTGTAATAAGCTACGGCCGTCGGCGCAATCATCCTGGCGGTTACAAACTGATCCGCAGAACTGGAAAGGGCTGAAAAAACATTGGTTCCAAAAATGTACTTGCCAAAATGGAACATCCTGATCATAAGCACTTTATCTATATCCATACCCCGATAGAGGTATTCTTTAGCCCCAAAGTACAAGGCGATGGTCCCCAGTGATAAAGAAAATATCTGGAGTTTTACCAGGGTCAGTAAGGTGAGGGAACTTTTGAAAAATAGCAAAAGAAAAATGATACTGCATACAAAAACCCCTTGTCTTAGAAGATATCCGATAAAAATGCTCTGAAACCTGAAATGAGCCTGGAGTAATACTTCAAAGTGATTGAATGGGATCATAAGCAGAAGTATCACAATTCCCCACATCATTAAAGGATACAACTGCGGTGAATTGAGCAACCGCGACAGGGGCACGCCGAAGAAGAACACAACGGAAACTATGACCAGCGTAAAGGCCATATTGGTGATCAGGGAAGAGGTTTGGACCTTGTTCTTGCATCCCTGGTATTCGGGTTCACTCAGGAATTTGATCATGGGATTGCGCAGCAATCCCTGTTTTACGATTTCAATGAGTGAAATTAATCCCAGAAACAGGGACCATACGCCCATTTCCGCGGCTGTAGGAAATACCTTCTTGGCCAGGATCATATATCCCAATACCCCAAAGACAATCAGGGAAAACCGGTTCAGCATGGTGAAAAATACGGAACGGAACCAAAACGAGCTTAATAGTTTGATTTTCAAGATAAGGCTCCTTTAGTTTGAGATAAAGTAATTGAATTCATAAAACTTCCTTTTCCGGTCTGATATTTAATCCATTATGTATCAAAAAGTCTTTTCAAACCATTAAACGAAAATATCAGGATACTATTTCTGCTTGGGTATTTTTTTTAAAAATTACTGAAATATAATTATATAAATCTTTATATGTTATTAATATATAACCAATTATGCCCCTCAGTGTTATCCCGATGGTTTTGTTAAGAATAATGAATAAAACTATGCAACAGATGGTAGAACTGGTTACGGTAGCGTAGAGAGAACCAATCCAGCCAAAAAGGTGTAATCCTTCACTAATGCAAAATAGGTGAAAAGGCATGTAAAAGATGGTAACCCAGAAGTTTAGGTTTGGTTTACCAATGGCATCCATGGTTACCCCGAAGAGGTAAAAAAACGGCCCGATGCAGCTAAAAACCATAGTAACCTGCAAAATGGGAATGGCTGGAAGATATTTTTCACTGGCCAGGGTTCTTATAATGAAGCCTGGAAAAAGAAACATCACCAGTGATACCGGCAGAATAAAACTCAGGATTCCACCTATCATACGTTCAAAGTTATACCGAACAAGTTTTTTTCCCTCGCTGGCCATGTCAATGACATTTTTAGGGAAAAGGACATCTGAAACTGCCAGGGACGGCACATCTATCATGTTGGTCATGCGGCCAACAATGTTATAATATCCAATAACTGCATCGGAAAGTGTTCGGTTTGCAGTCAAAAAGGAGTCCGAGGATCGGGCTATCATGGAAAACACATTTGACCCGAACGTATATTTGGCATAATGAAACATTTCGATGGCAACCAATCGGTTCATTTGCCATCCTTTCTGGAAATACTGACTTGCTGCTACGGCAAAAAGGACAAGCGTCGCAAACATAGCAATAATTTGTATCTGCACCAGGGTTACCAGGGTAATATGGGATTTCAATATAAAATGAAGTATTACAATGCCCAGCAGGAAAAAACCCTGTTTGATACAATAGCCAAAAAAAATATGCCTGAATTTAAAGTGGGCCTGGAGCAGTATTTCACAATGATCCAGGGGAATCTGGAGCAGCACAAGAACCAGTCCCCAGTAGCAAAGAGGCAACAATTGAGGGGAGCCAAGCCAGTTACAGAACATTTTCCCAAAAAAAAGAATAAACACAAGAACCAGGGCTGAAAAAATTATATTGGTTATTAGTACTATCGATTGAATGATATTTTTCTCAATATCTGTTTTAGTACCTCCCAGAAATTTGATCATGGGGTTCCGAAGCAAAGAAATCTTAATAGTGGAGGAGGAGGAAATGACCGTCTGAAATAATGCCCAAACTCCCATTTCAGCGGCTGTCGGAAATACTTTTTTGGCCAGTATCATATAACTGACAGCTCCAAAAATGATAAGCGAAAACCTGTTTGATAAAGTGAAGAAAATGGATCTGATCCAAAACGAGGAGAATAATTTTGAAAAATTCAAATTTCTAAGTTTTAGGGTCTAACGATTTGAGATCTTTAAAATTAATTTAAATTAAGAGAAATCATATTATGCGTGGGCTATTATATGAATGTCAAAAATAAGCTTTTTTCTTATAATTAATATTATGTTAAATAGCCGCGCCAGCCTAGCTTCAGGGGGAAATGAAAATACAGCCAATCCAAAAACCGACTTGTAAATTTGAGGATTATGAATAAAAAGACCGGCTGACCTCGGACGGGAA
>CAIVKC010000055.1 GCA_903906365.1 uncultured Bacteroidota bacterium
CAGGGGGCAATTGCTGATACGCTTACCGCTATCGGTAACAGCCTTTTATGGTATTCATCCTCAACCGGAGGTGTCGGGAGTTCCATTGATGAACCGTTGCGTGATTGTTTCCATCTGAATGATTAGACTATATTTAAGGGAATCCTGATCCAGTTTTGCTTGTCATTGACCGATTTTTTGAGCCAGGGACCTTCGTCTAATTATTTAACCAAAACCAAAAAGCAATGCTAAGAAAAATGCTACTACCACTCGTGGCTATGGCCGTCTTGAGCCGGGTCAGCGCACAGCAACCAGATTCAACCGCAAAGAAATTGGCAGATTCAGCGGTAAAAGCCCCAGTGGCAGATTCGCCGGCAAAAACACCCCCTCCCATTACCATTACCGGATCGGTGGATGCTTACTACCGTTTTAATTTCTCTGACCCAAAAACGGGGACCAACAATTACACCAGTTTCACGAATTCCAAGAATTCCTTCGAACTGGGTATGGCCTCCATCCGGGGAGACCACAGTTTTGGCAAGGTGGGAGCTACCGTGGATCTTGGTTTTGGAAGGCGGGCCGAAGAGTTTTCCTATAACGACGGGGCCCACCCCACCCTCTTTGCGGTCAAACAGTTATTTGTTACCTACCAGGCGTCCTCCCAGGTAAAATTCACCCTGGGTAAATGGGGCACCCACATTGGTTACGAAGTGCTCGATGCATTTTCCAACAGGAACTACAGCATGGATTATATGTTTTCCTTTGGCCCGTTTTTCCATACCGGTCTGAAAGCCGATATTACCCTGAATGCCACCACGGCCTTCATGATAGGTGTTGCCAACCCTACCGACTTTTCAACAACCAGTGCGTCTACCAAGGTGCTGCTGGCGCAGTTCTCCACAGGCTCCAAGGACGGCAAACTGAAGGCCTTCCTGAATTACCAGGGATATTTCGGGGTCGGACAGGATACGGTTCTGGTGCCCGGTTATACCCTGTACAAAAACCTGAATCAGGTCGACCTGGTGATCAACGGAACCCTGAGCAGCAAATTCGGCATCGGCTTCAACGGAACGGTGCAGAGTGTGAATTCCTCTGCTCTGGGAAAAACCACCAGCTGGTGGGGATCGGCCCTATATCTCAATTACGATCCCACAGCCAGCTTCGGACTGACACTGCGCGGGGAATATTTCGGAGACAAGGACGGCATCAAAATCAAACCGATCGACTACCCCATCAATCCCAACCAGACGCCGGGGCTTAATGTGTTTGACCTTACCCTTTCCGGGATTGTCAAACTCAGCAGCAACCTGACCATTATACCGGAACTGAGGCTGGACAGCGGTTCTAAGGACTATTTCGAAAAGTCGGACGGGACCACCACCAAAAGTACCGTCAGTGCCCTGCTGGCAGCAGTGTATCATTTCTAAACCGAAAAAAAACAGACCAACTTTTTATAACCAACAAGCCTGACAAACAATTATTATCAACTAAAAACTGAAAGCAATGGGACTACTAACAAATCTACTTTTAGCGGGACGGAGCAACCATTCCTCCCTCAAATTGGCCCCGCCTCCGATGAGCAAATCTGATAAATGGAAAATAGGCCTGACCATGTTTGGAGGGAAAATCATTGGCCTGTTACTGGTATTGGTCGCCATGAAAATGATTCCAGGCATGATTGCCACCAAAGCATATGCCGGTGACACCTATACCGCCCATGAAACAGCCGCCATCAATTCCATCAACACGGTGTGGACGCTGGTGGCCGCTTTCCTGGTATTTGGCATGCAGCCGGGATTTGTGATGCTGGAAGCAGGATTTGCCCGTTCCAAAGAAACCGTCAACATCCTGATGGAGTGTATTTTTGACACCTGTCTTTGCGGACTGTTGTTCTGGGCTTTCGGTTATGCCTTCATGTTCAGCCATGGTAACGGCCTTATAGGTTACCATTGGTTCTTCCTGGCAGGCGCGCCTGATACCTACGAAGCCACCGGGGTTCCGGTTATCGCACACTGGATCTTCCAGTTTGCCTTTGCAGACACCTGCTCAACGGTTACCTCAGGTGCCATGATCGGACGTACCGGTTTCCGCGGCGATATCCTCTATAGCATAGGCGTTACTGGATTTATCTATCCCATCATCGGCCACTGGGCCTGGGGACCTGACGGCTGGCTGGCTACCATGGGCAGCACCGGATTTTTCCTTCCTTCCCTGGGACAGCCTTTCCGCGATTTTGCGGGCTCCACCGTCGTACACACCATTGGAGGCATGGTATCCCTTGCAGGCGCCATGGTCCTCGGACCCCGCCTGGGCCGTGTCTTCCGTCGTGACGGCGGCGAACCCATGCCGCCCCATAGCCTTACCATAGCCGCCGTCGGCGGATTCATCCTCTGGTTCGGCTGGTATGGATTCAACCCGGGCAGCACCCTTTCGGCCATGGATGCGCAAGGCATCGGCCGTGTGGCTACCAACACTACCCTGGCGGCCTGTGCCGCCGGCATGTCAGCCATGCTTATGGGCTTGTGGACAGGTACCACCAAGGGCAAATTCGACCTTGGCCTGACCACCAACGGATTTCTGGCGGGTCTGGTAGCCATAACCTGCCCCTGTTACTGGGTTGATCCGGCGGGAGCCATCTATCTGGGCCTGGTGGCGGGCGTGATCGTGGTACTGGGTTTATATTTACTGGAATACCTGCGCATTGACGATCCCATCGGTGCGGTACCCGTACACGGCATTGCCGGAATATGGGGGACGATTTCCCTGGGACTTTTCGCAGCCGGCAAATACGGCGCCTCCGGGGCTCTGGGAGCAGATAATTCAGCTCCGGTCGCCGGCCTGTTTTACGGGGGCGGTACTGCCGTACTCAAGGCACAGGTTATTGGCAGCCTCACCATCACTGCAGCCACTTTCCTGGTAGCATTTGCCATGATGTGGCTGATCCGCCAGCTTCCTCATCCCTGGAATTTGCGCGTGGAAGAAAAAGGTGAAATTGTCGGTCTGGATATATTTGAACACGGAAGCAGTGCCTATCCTGACCAGGATGATATCACTGCGGGGGAAGCAGCCGTTTCCCTGCGCGGTCATCAGGAAGTGATCCCCAAATTCACAGCCTGATTTGCTTGGGGCTTTTTGGAAATTTTTAATTGCTATCAGCAGCTGCCCATATCCGGGCAGCTGTTTTTTTGTCCCGGATGCTCCGGGAGGGCAAAAAAAGGGCCGGCTCAGCAGCCGGCCAAATGTCATTAATTGGAAAATCAGACTGGATCCCTTCTTCCTGCCCGGGAGGGCCGGCTGGGTTCCTAATACCAATTCCCGCTCCTGACTCTTAAGCCATTCTTTTTTTGCCCAGCAGGGACAAGAAAAGCAGCATGACGGAAGTGAACAGGAATATTTTAGGCAGTACAGAGATGGAAGTCATGCTGAATACGCCCAGAACGATGGTACTGATTAAAAATACCGGAGCCAACTTTAACATATAATCGTATTTAAATTGAATGGATAATCTTGATTGCTGGTGCAAATTATAGTACATAAATCATCCTTCAAAAAACCCCGGGATCAAGTAGTTAGTTGATAAATATTTATATATGTTATTTTAATTCCAATTATAAATGAAATATCGCGCGTCCATTAAAAAAGTATTTTTTGGTAGCAGGAGAAAGCCTGCATTTTATGGGATGGCCCCAAAAAATGGCAGGTTTTGATTGGAAAAAAAAATTAAAAAAAAGATAAAAAAAAATTCTCCGGACCCTGAAAAAGGCTGTTTTCAGGCCATTCGGGCTACCGATCCCGCCTGGGAGGGGGAAAGAAAGTCCGACCAGTTTGAGCGGATGCTAGAGTTTTTCGTCGTGCTGGGTCAGGTCCAGGCCCTGCTCCTCTTCTTCTTCAGATACCCTCAAGGGATGGATCAGATCCACCAGTTTGAAAAGTATAAAACCCATGGTGGTGGCAAAGGCGACGACAATGACGAGGCCTGCCATCTGGTGCAGGAAAAACTGGGTGCCGCCGTAAAAGAGTCCGTCCTGACCGGCGGGGTTAATCTTTTTACTGGCAAATACGCCGGTCAGGATCATGCCTACGATGCCGCCAATACCATGACAGGGAAATACATCCAGGGTATCGTCAATGGTGGTTTTTCCTTTCCAGTAGACGGCCACATTGGAACAGACGGCTGCAAAAAATCCAATAAATATGCTCTGGGGGATACCCACAAACCCGGCCGCCGGTGTGATGGCCACCAGGCCAACCACCGCGCCGATACAAAAACCCAGGGCCGAAGGCTTCCTGCCCCTGACTGAATCAAAAAATATCCAGGAAAGGCCGGCTGCGGCTGTGGCCGTATTGGTAGTGGCAAATGCGCTGACAGCCAAACTGTTGGCCTGCATGGCGGAGCCCGCGTTGAATCCAAACCACCCAAACCAGAGTAAACCCGTTCCCAGCAGCACATAGGGAATGCGGGCAGGCCTGATTTCCACCTTTTCTATATGAACCTTGCGCCTTTTAAGCAGGATCGCTCCGGCCAGGGCTGCACAGCCCGCCGAAATATGTACCACCGTTCCACCGGCGAAGTCCAGGACGCCCATTTTTGCCAGAAAACCGTCGGGATGCCAGGTCCAATGTGCCAGCGGAGCATAGATGAAAATGCTGAAAAAGACCATGAACAGCACATAAGAGGTAAAACGTATCCGCTCGGCGGTTGCACCCACCACCAGGGCCGGGGTGATAATGGCAAACTTCAGCTGGTAAAAGGCAAAAAGCAGCATGGGTATGGTAGGAGCCAGGACCCAGGGGGCATGGGCATTGATGCCACGCATCAGGAAAAAATCGGCCGGGTTACCAATCAGGCCGTGAAAGGATTTCCCGAAAGCCAACGAAAAACCGCAAATGACCCAAAACACACTGATCAGTCCGGTGGCTATGAAACTTTGCAGCATGGTGGAGATGACATTTTTTTTGCTCACCATACCACCATAGAAAAAAGCCAGTCCGGGTGTCATCAGCAGGACCAGCGCAGCCGAGATCAGCATCCAGGCAATATCAGCGAAATTATAGAGTTTAGAGCCATCAAAATCTGAAAAAACGGGTATAAATAGGCCAATTATTGAAAAAATTCCAAGGATTACGAAAGGAATTGGGCTGCTAAGGCTCTTTTTGATCATAGTTTAAATATTAATCATATAGCGGGCGTAAAGTAACCCCAAAACAATTTGAATGAAAAATTTAATTTTCCACAACAGGGGTCAGCAAGGCCGGGGGATAATTGTCATTCCAACCGAGGGCGGATCCCCCCCCTTGCGAAAAGCGCCTCTAAGCCGAGTTTCTGGCCGCATTGATGATCCCAAACGAGCTCCGGATGATCAATTTTTCATAGATTTCCTTCATGGGTGAATGAATCAGGCTGCTTTCTATATGCTGGAACTGGGTGATGGCATATTGCTGGATGGTGCTCAAGGGCAATACAATCCGTTCGCGCATCTGGATGGAGAGTTGTTCGACCGGGTAGTCGCTCATCAGTTCGGACTTTCCGGAAAGCTTGAATACATATTTCTGGGTCAGTTCGTATTCATTGTATATCAGGGTCCAGATTTCGCCAAACACAGGGTGGCGGGAAAAATGTTCGGTCAGGGGAAAGAAACATTTCTTCATGGCCATTTCACAATTATCCACCAGGGTCTTGAAAAAAGGCGTCGTATCATAGAGGTTTTTAACCTGCATCCACCGGCCTCTTTTTTCCAGTGCCTGGAAGGCAGTGCCCAGCCCGTAATAGCCGGTCACGTTTTGTTTGAGCTGGCTCCAGGAACCTACATAGGGAATGGCACGAAGGTCCTTGAATTCAAGTCTGCCTGAACTGTTGCGCTTGGTTGGTCGGCTGGCAATATTGGTTTCGCTGTAAAATCTCAAGGGGCTGACCTCATTGAGGTACCGCATAAAATATGGATGGTCCTTGAGGGCGGAATAAGCCTGGTAGCTTTCATTGGCCATTTCCTGGATCAGGGCCTCCTGGGCCGGTTCCAGGGTTATTTCCTGGGAAGAGAACAGGTCATTGGAAATACCCGCATGGATGAGTTGTTCAATGTTGAATTGGGCGGAATCCACCGTTCCGAAGTTGGAGCTGACGGTTTGCCCCTGGATGGTCAGCTGGATTTCCTTATTGGCAATATTTTTTCCCATCGAAGCATAGAACTTATGGGTCTTCCCTCCACCCCTGGCTGGAGGACCGCCGCGTCCGTCAAAAAAGACCACATCGATGCCATATTCCCGGGATACCCGGGTAAGCTCTTCCTTAGCCTTATAAATCCCCCAGTTGGCCATCAGATATCCCCCGTCCTTGGTACCGTCGGAAAATCCGACCATGATGGTCTGCTTATTGTGGCGCCGCTGCAGGTGACTTTTATAAAGGGGGTGGGTATAGAGTTGCCGCATGACGGAAGCTGCCTGGTGAAGGTCATCCACCGTTTCAAACAAGGGCACAATATCCACCTGCAGCTCCTGTCTGGTCCAGCCGCTGAGCAGAAACAGTCCGTACACCTCCCATACATTAAGTGCGCTGCTGCACTGGCTGATGATATACCGGTTGCAGCCCATTTCCCCATTATAGCGCTGGATATCACGAATACCAGCCATGGTGAGCAGGGTATCGCGGGTTAGTCCCTTGTAGAGCTCTGGATGGGCTGCCAGGTTGATGCGCGTGAGCTGCTCAATTTTCTGCTCCTCGCTGAGCTGGCCATAATCTGCTGGCAGCAGCTGTTCTTTTTCCAGGATATCGGAAATCACGCGCGTATGAATGGTACTCTCCTGACGGATGTCCAGGGTGGCAAAATAGAGCCCGAATATCTGGACCTTGCTGATGAGGTTATCCACCAGGTGCAAAAACAGGCCATTGTGTTTATAAATAATGATCTCCCTGATCTGCTTGAGGGGCGCGGATATCTCTTCGGGAAGCAGGTGGGACCGATGGTCGGGAATGAAAATATTCTTGTATAGTTTTTCTTCCAGGTCAATGAGGATGGTATCGACGCCCTTAAATGTCAGTCTTCTCTTTAGTCTCCGTACGTCCAGGTAATAACACTTGATGATCGCCCCCCGCAGGGCATCTGCCACTTTTAGGGTAGTATCCACCGTGACAAATGGGTTACCATCGCGGTCGCCGCCCGGCCAGAAGCCCATCTTGATGACAGGGTTGGTTTCGTTGACCGAATCGGGGAACTGGTTGCGCAGGGAGGAAAGTATCTTTCCGGCAGCCGGATAGAATACATTTTCCAGGTACCAGATCAGGCTGATGGCCTCGTCATAGGGAGTTGGCTTCTGCTTTTTGAGAAAGGGGGTCTTACCCAACTGCTGCATATAGGTGTTGATCTGGCTTGCGTTGTTTTCTACGACTGCCTTGGAGAGGTCATTGATGATACCCAGCACCGGACCCGGGTAAAACTGGGTTGGGTGCGCCGTCAGGACCATGTTGACCGAATAATCCTTTAGTTTCTCAGCCAGTTCCTTTTCCTTATTACCCTGAATGATCTCTGAAGCCAGGTGCTTGAGGGTGCCCACCCCGCCCATATCATTGACTTCCCGGAAGGCAGCATCTTCGAGTGCATCGAAGAGCACGATCTGGCGTTCCACATATTGCACAAAGCGGAACAGGATATCCACCCTTTCCCTTTCACTGGTGCCGGTCGTATGCTTTATGAAAAAATCATTGATGATCTGCTCGGGACTTTCCTTTCTTTTGTACCCGTCTTCACAATAGGTGAGCAGCAGGGAAAGTAAAATGCCTGTCTTTTCTATCCGGTGGAATGGAAGGGAAGTGAACAGGCTGTTGTATAACTGAAATTTGATGCCGACCTGGTCTTTAAATTGCTGCAATCCCTGTGAAGCCTGGTAACTCATAGTAAGACATTTAAAATCGTTCAATAAAATATACAGCAAGCAGCAATAAATCGAAGTAATAACCCAAAATTCCTCAATATTATTAAAAAAACAGGGGATTTCTTATTTTTCTTTCACACGATTTACCTACCTTCGTGCCCTCCATGAACGGCGCCGCTAAAATATCATCCTTTGTCTCCACCGCCCAGACAGCAGCAAATATAGCTGCACGGACCACCATTATTACCATCACGACCCTGTAAAGGGTTGTACTATTCCATATTACCATTTGGGTTTTTTAAAAACTGTGCTTCCGGGGAAAATAAATTCTTCCAAAAAACATATACATATTAAATAATACACCATATGCAGGTCTTAAAATTCGGGGGCTCCTCCGTTGCCAATGCAGAGAATATCAATAAGGTTACGGGTATTATCGGGCATGCCCTCAGCAGGGACAGGACCATGGTCGTCGTTTCAGCCCTCGGGGGAGTAACGGATATCCTGTTGCAAAGCGGTTCACTGGCTGCGGCCGGTGAGGAAACATATAAAGAAAAATTACAAATTATCGAGCAAAGGCACCTGGAGGCGGTCAAAGCCCTCCTGCCCCTGACCCAGCAGAGCAGCGTGCTGAGCATGGTCAAAAAAAGGTGCAATGAAATTGAGGATATCTGCAATGGCATCTTCCTGCTGGGTGAACTCTCGGAGCGGACCAGGGATAAAATTGTGAGCTATGGCGAACTGCTGTCCTCCCAGATCCTGGCAGCGACCCTGGCCTCGGCCGGTACGGCCAATACCTGGAAGGATTCCCGCGAACTGATTGTTACCGATGCCGGGTTTGGATATGCCACGGTGGATTTTGAACTCACCAACCCCCGGGTAAAGGCCTTTGCCGCCTCCACAGATGCGCGCCTGATGATACTGCCAGGCTTCATTGCAGCTGACCGCTCAGGTATCACCACCACCCTGGGAAGGGGCGGTTCCGATTATACGGCGGCCATCCTGGCCGCGGCGGTGGATGCAGCACGGGTGGAAATATGGACAGACGTCTCAGGCATGATGACGGCTGATCCGAGGTTGGTTTCCAATGCCAAAGTAATACCCCACATATCCTATCAGGAAGCCATGGAGCTTTCTCATTTCGGAGCCAAAGTGATTTATCCGCCTACCATTCAGCCTGTCATGCGCAAAGGCATACCGGTCTGGGTAAAAAACACTTTTGCCCCCGAGGACAAGGGTACGGTCATAGAAAGCGGCTCCCTTAAAAACGGCAGCAGCGTGCGGGGCATATCCAGTATCAATAAAATCTCCCTGCTCAGCCTGGAGGGCAGCGGCATGGTGGGCATCCCTGGTTTCTCCAAAAGGCTCTTCGAAGCGCTTTCCAACGAAAAAATCAATGTCATTCTCATTACCCAGGGCTCCTCGGAGCATTCCATTTGTGTTGGCATCGATCAATCCAACGGAGAGGGGGCCAAAAAAGCAGTCGATGCTGCCTTTGACCATGAAATCAAAACCGGCAAGGTAGAACCTCTTTTCCTGGAAAGGGACCTGGCCATCATCGCCCTGGTAGGCGACAACATGAAAAGCCACCCGGGCATTTCCGGTAAGATGTTTGGCGCCCTTGGCAGAAACGGGGTCAACGTAAGGGCCATCGCGCAGGGGTCCTCAGAAAGAAATATCTCCGCCGTTGTAGCTGTCAGCGATGTTAAAAAGGCCATCAATATTTTGCACGAGGAGTTTTTTGAAACCACCTACCGCCAGCTGAATCTTTTCATCACCGGTGTGGGAAATGTGGGCAGCCGCCTGCTGGAACAGCTCAGGCAACAAAAAAATTACCTGGAGGAACACCTGCGCTTACAGGTCAACGTGATAGGTATGGCCAACAGCAAGCGTATGCTGTTTTCAGATGAGGGCATTGACCTGGGTAACTGGAAATCCCTGCTGGAAAAGCAGGGAGAGGCCATGAAACTGGATGATTTTGTAAGAATCACCCGTTCCAAGAACCTCCGCAACGCGGTTTTTGCCGATGTGACGGCCAATGAACAGGTAGCCACCGTTTATGACCAGATGTTCAAAAAGAGCATTTCGGTGGTAGCCTGCAACAAGATCGCCTGCTCCTCCCCTTACAAAGAGTACCGCCAGCTCAAGGACCTGGCCAGGGAATACAATTCCCTTTTTCTGTTCGAAACCAATGTGGGTGCGGGGCTGCCCATTATAGGCACCCTCAATGACCTGCTGCGCAGCGGGGACAAAGTAAACAGGATAGAAGCTGTGCTGAGCGGCACCCTTAATTTTGTATTCAACCACTATAACGGCCAAAAGAGTTTTGCCGATGTCGTTAAACAGGCCCAGGAGGAGGGTTATACCGAACCGGACCCCAGGCTGGACCTGAGTGGCACCGATGTCATGCGCAAGATCATGATCCTGGCCAGGGAAGCCGGGGAGAAAATGGAAATGACCGATATCGTCAATGATTCCTTTTTACCCGCTTCCTGCATGCAGGGAACGGTGGCCGATTTTTACCAGGCCATGCGGGAACAGGAAGCCCATTTCAGGAAACTCTATGATGAGGCCGCCGGTAAAGGCAGGAAACTTAAGTTTGTAGCGCGGTATGAACACGGGAAAGCTTCCGTGGGACTGCAGCACATCGACCCGCAGCATAACCTGTATCACCTCTACGGGAAGGACAATGTGGTGCTTTTCTATACGGACCGCTACCCCGAGCAGCCGCTGGTCATCAAAGGAGCCGGTGCCGGCGCTGAAGTGACAGCATCCGGTGTATTTGCAGATATCATCCGGGCAGCCCGGGTATAACAATCGGGTATTACCCAACAAGACCCACAGATATGAATGAAGTGAAAATATATGCTCCTGCCACCATCGCCAACCTGGTTTGCGGATTTGATGTGCTGGGCATGTGCCTGGAAGAACCCTGTGATATCATGGAAATGAAGCTGCTGGGAGAAAAAAAAGTGGTCTTGCACAGCCGCGACGGCTTTAACCTGCCGGCGGATCCGGCCCAAAATACGGCCGGAGCGCCCCTGCTGGCCATGCTCGAGGAACTTGGCCAGGAACAGGTGGGCTTCGAGCTGACCATTGAAAAACACATCAAACCCGGCAGCGGCATCGGCTCCAGCGCCGCCAGTGCGGCGGGGGCCGTCGTGGCGGCCAACCATTTGCTGGGCAATCGCTTTTCCAAACCTGATTTGGTTCGTTTTGCCATGCTGGGTGAAAAAGTAGCTTCCGGTGTCAAACATGCTGATAATATTGCGCCCTGTATCTATGGCGGCATCACCCTGATCCGGTCGATCTTTCCGCTGGATATCATCACCATACCCGCCCCTGCCCTGCATATCACGGTGGTTCATCCGCTGATCGAGGTCAGGACCTCGGATGCCAGGCAGATACTGAGAAAGGAAGTACTGCTCAAAGATGCCATCCGCCAGTGGGGCAATATCGCCGGACTGGTAGCAGGTTTTATGAAATCTGACTATGCCCTCATCGGGCGCTCCCTGGAAGACGTGATCATAGAACCGGTGCGCAGTATGCTCATTCCGGGTTTTGATGAAGTAAAAAACAGTTGTATAGCGGCAGGGGCCCTGGGCGGTGGGATCTCCGGATCGGGACCCTCCATTTTTATGCTAAGCACCTCCCAACAGATTGCCCGCAGCGTGGAAATGGTCATGCAGGAAATATTTGACCGGATCGGTCTGGCCTACCATACTTATGTTACCTCCGTCAATACACAGGGAGTCAGGATCCATAAATAACCCAACATGCAATTTTACAGCCTAAACAACCATTCTGAAAAAGCGGATTTTGAAGTAGCCACCATACGGGGACAGGCACCCGACAAGGGATTGTATTTTCCCCAGGAGATTCCCACACTGCCCAAGGCCTGGATAGAAGGCATCGCCGGATTTTCCCGGGAAGAGATCGCCCTAAAGGTCATATCACCCTATGTGGGTGACTCCATCCCGACCAGGGAACTCAGCGGGATCGTAGAACAAACCGTCTCCTTTGATTTTCCGCTGGTCCCGGTCAGCGAGGGCATCTCCTCGCTCGAATTATTCCACGGCCCCACCCTTGCCTTTAAGGACGTGGGTGCCCGCTTCATGAGCCGCTGCCTGGGGTACTTTGTCCGCCACCTCAACCGAAAGATAACAGTACTGGTCGCCACCTCAGGGGATACCGGCGGCGCAGTGGCCAATGGTTTTTACGGGGTGGATGGGGTGGACGTGGTCATCCTCTATCCATCCGGTAAGGTGAGCAGCGTACAGGAATGGCAGCTGACCAGCCTGGGCAAAAATATTTCCGCCCTGGAGGTGAAGGGAACCTTCGATGACTGCCAGCGGCTCGTCAAACAGGCGTTTACAGATTCGGACCTGAACCGGGCCCTTTTCCTGACCTCCGCCAATTCGATCAACGTGGCCCGGTGGCTGCCACAGCAATTTTATTATTTTTTCGCCTACCAGCAGTGGGCCGATAAAGGTCACCCGCCCGTAATTTCGGTACCCAGCGGCAATTTTGGCAATATCTGTGCTGGACTGCTGGCACGCCGTTCCGGCCTGCCGGTGGCCCATTTCATTGCGGCCTGCAATGCCAATGATGTGGTACCAGCCTATCTGTGCAGCGGTCATTACCAGGCCAAAGACGCCGTGGCCACCCTTTCCAATGCCATGGACGTGGGAAACCCGAGTAATTTTGTCAGGATACTGGAGCTCTTTGACCAGGCCTTCCATCCGCTAAAGGAGGTCCTGAGCAGCTGCAGCATCTCCGACGAGCAGACCCGGCAAACCATCGCCCGGGTATACGACCGCCATCATTACCTGCTCGATCCCCATGGAGCGGTGGGTTACCTGGCCCTGAGCCAGTACCTGCAGGAACACCCGGGTCAGCAGGGCCTATTCCTGGAGACGGCCCACCCAGTAAAATTCTATGATGTGGTGGAACCCATAACAGGCCAACAGATTCCCATGCCAGCCTCGGTCAGCAGTATGCTGAACCAACCCAAACAATCACTGCCCATGGAGGTCAGCTACCAAACCCTGAAACAATACCTGCTTTCAAGGCCTGCCTGAACAAGGAGGCCATGATTGCCCGGGACTACATAAAACGCAAAACCAGCAGCCATGATCTCCATACAGCCTGCCAGCCCCCGGGACATCCCTTCCCTGGTGAGCCTGGTCAACAGCGCCTACCGGGGCGATTCCTCCAGGAAAGGATGGACCACGGAAGCCGACCTCCTGGACGGGCAGCGTACGGACCGCGAAAGCCTGACCCGGGTGCTGGCCGACCCGGACAGCCTGCTGCTTACCTGTTTGATGGATGAGGGCACCCTGGTGGGATGTGTGCACTTGCAGCGCCAGGGGGAGGACCTATATCTGGGCATGCTCACCGTTTCTCCTGACAAACAGGGTGCAGGCATTGGAAAGTCGCTGCTGACAGCTGCCGAGGTTCATGCCAAAGCGTCGCATTGCCGGGCCCTTACCATGACGGTGATTTCCGTGCGCCATGAACTCATCGCCTGGTACCAGCGTCATGGTTATACCTGGACGGGAGAAACCAAACCTTTTCCCACAGATGTCAAATTCGGTCAGCCCAAAGAACCGCTGGAGTTCGTTGTACTGAAAAAATCCATGACCGGCATGCAGGCCGGTGATCAGGTCCCCGGTTAATTTGGCGCCTCTTGTTTTGGCTGATTATCTGTTTCTTTTTTTTATTTAGGATGCTTTTATGAATAGTTAGCATGGGAATTGTTGTGGGATAGTTCTAATTTCATGATATGCAGGTTCAATTCATAAAAAACATACAATTCACCAAGGTCCTTAAAGCAGAAGGGCGGATGCGGGAATTCAATTTTCGAAAACCCAATGGTCAGCATGAAGGCATCTTTACCGTGGACGTGAGTGATGACAGGGGAAATCGCATTGTGTTGAAAATGCAAAAAGAGGACAACAACTGGAAGATACTGCCACAGCCGCTTCCTTCCTGGATTATGGACAATGAGGCAGTGCTCAACGAACTGATCCTGGAAGAAATGAAGAATATATAAGGGATTGCCCTCCAGTATAGACTGGGATAAATTATCAGGAAGTACTGTCTGTTTCGGGGTTCCCTTCCTGCTGGCTAGTGACATAGGCTGCTTTCATGGCACTGGCCGTTTTATGGTCTCCGGTATGGCTCCATCCCGGCGGCATTACCAGGTATAATAGTTTGTTCTTGATACCGGGCGCATTCTTTACGTCTTTGATGAGCGCTCCGATTTCCCCGAAATACGCATCCAAAAAATGGTTGGGTTTCATCTCACGGGTAATGCCATACTGTGGCGGAATCTCCTTTTTTTCGGGCTGCAGCGTACCAAAGGCCCTGTCCCAGATATTAAGCAGGTTGCAGAAATTGGTATCCATATATAATGGATTTTTTGCATGGTGCACCCGGTGATGGGAAGGGGTCAGGATGATTCGCTGGAGGAAACCCAGGCGTCCGTCCTGTAGAATATTTTCACCAACATGGATAAAAGCGCCCCAGGTCCCGTCTACAAACATGATGAAAAAAAGCAGGGCCGGATTTACCCCCAACAGTATACAGATCGAGGTCCGGACCACGTCAGCATAGGGTCCTTCCAGGAAAAAATGGGCGTAGGTCACCGACAGGTTCATGGCCTGCGGTGCATGATGGGTGGAATGCAGGCACCAGAGCAACCTCACTTTGTGGGCCAGATAATGATAGATGAAATGCGAAAACTCCCAGATAATATAACCGTAAATGAGCCAATACCAGCTAAAAGTGGTCTTTATCAGGGCGTATTTTTCCAATAGGCTGATGCAAAATGAAACAGCCGCCAGCGACAGGAAGGTGGAGGTGAAGCGGTTGAAGACATAGGTTAACATCCCGATGCGGTAATCATCCATCCGGAAACGCCGGTAGAGGAGGCTGCGGATGATTTCAACGATCAGCAGGAAGGGTATCAGGGGACCAATTACCGAAAGGATACCGTCCAGGGTATGCAGGGAACTGTAATTACCTGATTTATACATATCCAGTAAGGGGCCAATGCCCAGGAACCCTATAATTTCATCAGAGAGTATTTTCAGAATATTCATATCTGATAAAGTTACTATCTAAATATTATTTTTTAAAAACTACATAGACAGCCGCCAGCAGGAGCGCAAATCCAGCCAGGTACCTCCAATGAAAGGGTTCCTTCAGGTAAAAGACGGCAAATACGGAAAATACCACCAGGGTAATCACTTCCTGGGTAATTTTCAGCTGAAAACCATTCATGCCACCCTCAAAACCCCACCGGTTGGCAGGTACGGTGAGGCAGTATTCAAAAAATGCAATGCCCCAGGAAATAAGGATGGCTTTCCACAGGGCCAGTTCCCGGTGGTTAAGGTGCCCGTACCAGGCGAAGGTCATAAAGACATTGGAGGCAAATAACATAACAATGGTGCGCATGGAGGATAAAAATTTAGCATGACAAATATAGACCGGGAATAAAAATCAAAAACCCGGCCTAAAGCCGGGTTTTCCTGTTGGAATTATTTCAACGATCAATTGAGGCTCCTGAAATCCACCGGAACCAGCTTACTGACTCCCGGTTCCTGCATGGTAACTCCGTAGATCACATCCACCGTGCTCATGGTCATTTTATTATGGGTTACAATAATGAACTGGGAGTTCTCAGAGAACTGCCGGATCATATTGGTAAACTTGCCCACATTGGCATCATCCAGCGGGGCATCCACTTCATCCAGTATGCAAAAAGGAGCAGGCTTGATCAGGTAGATGGAAAAAAGCAGGGCAGTGGCCGTCAGTGTCTTTTCCCCGCCGCTGAGCTGGGTAATGGAGGAGGGACGCTTGCCCTTGGGTTTAGCCACGATGTCAATGCCTGTTTCAGCCAGGTTATCTGGATTATCCAATACCAGGTCAGCGGTGTCCTCATCACTGAAGAGGGCCTTGAATACCCGCTGGAAATGGTCCCTTACCTTATTGAAGGTGTCCAGGAACTGCTGATTGGCCGTGGTTTCGACTTCCTGGATGGTCTGCAGGAGGCTGTCCTTGGCATTGACCAGGTCATTTTTTTGTTCCAGGATGAACTCATATCGCTTCTTCATTTCCTGGAAGGCCTCTATGGCCGTAGGATTGATTTCCCCGAGATTTTCCAGGCGCTTTTTCATTTTCTCCGATTTCTCGCTGAGCTCCTCCACCGGCGTATCCCCGGTGCGCGGCTGGTCTAATATATCATCCAGGTTGATCCTGAATTCCACGTTTAAGCGTTCTTTCATGCCCGCCAGCTTGAGTTTTAGCTCATTGAGCTGGTCTTTGATATCAGCCAGGAGGTGTTCGATCTGCTCCCTTTCCTTGACCTTATGGCGAAGCTCAGTTTCCTTTTCCCCCAGGGTGTTACGCAGGTTATAATAAGCCTGGTCCGCTTCATTGAGTTTCCTTTCCTCCCCTTCTTTTCTGTGCATAAGCTCCACCAGTGCATTGGAGGAGGTATTGAACAGTTCCTCGCTTTCCAAAATGCTTTCATGGGTTTGTTTCAACTGGGAAGCATTCACTTCGATTTGGAGGCGCAGGTCATGCAACTGATTGCTTTTGAATTCCAGTTCCTGCTTAAGGGCATTGATTCGGCTGTGCTGCCGGGTCACCTGCAGGTTGAATTCGTTGTATCCGGTCAGGGCATTGTTATAATCGCTTTCCGCTGTTTTATATCCCTGTTCTGCCACCAGCATTTTCTCCCGCATTACATTGACCAGTGCGACCAGTTCATTCCACTGGTTGCGGGTGCCTTCGATGGAAGCCATTGTTTCTTCCAGATTCAGTTCGAGTTCCTCCAGCCTGTTTTGGGAGCTATGCTGCTGGGCATGCAGGTTTTCGAGTTTATTTTGGAGGGAGAAGACAAAATTGGTCAGCCTGCTGATATCTTCCTGGGTCTGCCGGATGGCCTGCTCCTTGAGCTGTTCATTGTAGCCGATCACCTCCTGGTGCTTTGCCTGGATCTGCGCCTGCAGGTCTGCGACAACAATCTGCTGGGCCTGGATCTGTTCAGATAATTTCTCCAGGTTTTTGGCACGGCCTATTTTCTTTCCTTCAAACAATCCGACACTGCCGCCGGTAAGAGAATATTTACCCTTGACATACTTTCCGTTTTTTTCCAGTATCACTGCCCCATTGCTGTTAGCCAGGGACTGTTCATTTTCAGCAATATATACATTGGAAAGCAGATATTCGGCCAGTTTGCGGTACTGGGCATCGACTTCAATGACCTGCATCGCCGCAATGGTCTGTTCCGGCTGGTGGGAGGCGGCCAGGGGATGCTCCTCAAATTTGTCGAGCAGGAAGAAATTGGCCTTCCCCTTTTTATGATCATCCAGGAGGTGAACGGCCTGCAGTCCTTCCTGGAGGTTGTTGACGACATAATAATTCAAATAGGGCTCCAGTACATTTTCCACGGCGGCCCGGAACTCCTCTTTGACATAGATGATGTCTGATAGTATGGGCGCTGTATGATTCCAGTTCGGGTTTTTGTGTAAAAATTTGATGCTCTCCGGGTAACCTTCCATGGAATCGACCAGGCTTTTGAGCAGGTCATGCTCATTTCGTTTGGCATCCAGCTTGCGGCTCTCGTCGGCCAGCTGCTGGCGCAGGTGTTCCATTTGTCCCTGGGTCTGCAGTATCTGTTCCTTGGTTCGTTCGTGGTGTTCCTGCAGCTGACGTAATTCCCCTTTCTTATTGTCGAGTTCCTGTTCTTTGTATCCCCTCTCCTCTTCCAGCTGTTTGAGCTGTGATTCCCTGACGGTCCTTTCTTCTTCCAGCTGCCCGATGCTACGCTGCAGGTTCTGAATGGAGGTATCCGCCACGGCCACCTTTTTTTCAGCCTCAAACTGGTTTCGCTGGATCTGGGCATTCTCGCTGCGCAGGCTGTCCACCGTGACCCTTCGCTGATCGAAAATCTGGCGGGTTTCATCCACGGAGGCCTTCAGTGATTCGAGCTGCTCGGTCAGCCCGCTGAGCTTATTTTCCTCCTCACTGACCTGCTGGCGGGTAAAGACTATGCTTTCTTCCAGGCCCTTGAGCTGACCTTCCCCTTTCTGCAGGAATTCCTGCAGGCTTTCTTCCTTTTCTTTGAGGAAATTGAGGCGCTGGGAAGCCAGGTTCTTTTCATTTTCCTTGGTGCGCAAATGCTGCAGCAGGTCATTGAATTCATGCTGCATGGACTGCAGGGCCCGTTCCTTTTCAATAAACCCCACTTTTTCCTGTTCTAGTCCCGCTTCTTCCCCCCCTATCACCGCTTCGAGCATGATCCGCTTATTGGTTTCCCTCTCGGATTGTTCGTTGAGATCGCGGTAAGTGAGGTTAAACCCTTCCAGTGCCGCTTTGGCCAGTTCTATGCTGAGTTCCCGGTATTCCTTTTTGATCTCGTAATATTTCTCTGCCTTCTTGGCCTGGTTTTCCAGGCTTTTCAACTGGTTGTTGATCTCAAAGAGCAGGTCCTCGATACGCGCCAGGTCCTGTTCGGTGGCATCGAGCTTCTGGCGGGCCTCCTTTTTGCGCGTTTTGTAGATGGTAATCCCTGCGGCCTGTTCCAGCATCCGCCGGCGGCTGTTGTCCTTGTCTTTGATGATATCATCGACCATACCCAGTTCTATGATGGCGTAGGAATCGGTGGACACCCCGGTATCCATGAACAGGTTCTGGATATCCTTCAGCCTGCAGGAGACGTCGTTGAGGCGGTATTCGCTTTCCCCGCTCTTGTAGAACTTCCGGGTCACCGTTACCGTATTGAACTCGGTGGGCAGCAGGTTTTTGGTATTTTCAAAGGTGAGGCTTACCTCGGCCAGCCCGGATGCGGAACGGGATTTGGACCCGTTAAAAACCAGGCTTTCCAGGTTTTCGGATCGCAGATGACTGATCTTTTGTTCTCCGATTACCCAGCGAATGCTGTCAATGATATTGCTCTTGCCGCATCCGTTCGGGCCAATGATGCCGGTTATACCTTCGTTGAAACTGATAAGCGTTTTATCCGCAAAACTCTTAAACCCCTTTATTTCCAAACTCTTTAATCGCACTGTTCAAATTGTTTTAGTCAGACGGCAAATATAGCGGAACGAATAAAAAGAAAATTCCCAAATCAGGGCTGGGAGACGCCATTTATCCACGTTTTCTTAACAAAAAAAACAATGTAGGACCCTAACTGGGAAGACTGGCAAAAAAAGTGTATAACAGCCGGCGGGCCTAAAGCCCGCCCTGGCCCGGGACTCTAAAAAAGCTAATGATTTCGGATAAGAATCAGGGCTGGCGCCATCCTGCCCGCCGAATCAGTCCCTGATTTAAATTTTTGGTGTACATTTCTCATTCAATTCAAAAAAACTGCTGCATATGAAAAAAAACGTCTTGATCTTTTTGGCCAGTCTGGCAGTATTTTTCTGCGCCGGCCAAAAACCTGCCCGGTTCAACGGGCTTGACATGAACCTGGGTAACCTGTTTCGTTTATCGGATGCCAGGACCCGCTCCATCGGACCGGAAAACCTGACCGGTGAGCCAGGCAAAGGGGGCATGGCTACCCTGGAAAATGGCAGCGCCCGAAACAATGCACGGGACCTGGGACAGGGCTGGAAGGTAAACCCCTATGTCCAGATCAAAGCCGGGGAAACCTTTACCATGGCAGATATCTCCGGGCCTGGGGCCGTACAGCATATCTGGATGACCCCTACCGGCAACTGGCGTTTTTCCATCCTGCGCGTCTACTGGGACGATGAAAAAGAACCTTCTATAGAGGTTCCGGTAGGTGATTTCTTTGGAATGGGCTGGGGAACCTATGCAAAACTCACCTCTCTTCCCGTGACGGTCAACCCAGGCAGCGCCTTCAACAGTTACTGGGTAATGCCTTTTCGCAAGAAATGCAGGATAACCATGGAAAATATCAACAACGAACCCATGACCCTTTTCTACCAGATTGATTATACCCTGACCGAAGTGCCCGCAGACGCGGCCTACCTGCATGCACAGTTCCGCCGGAAAAACCCGGTCGAAGGCGGTATCTATACCCTGGTGGACAGTATTGAAGGAAAGGGGCAGTATGTGGGAACCTACCTGGCCTGGGGCGTTCACAACACCGGCTGGTGGGGAGAAGGGGAGATCAAATTCTTCATGGACGGAGATACCCGGTTTCCGACCATCAACGGTACAGGAACCGAGGATTATTTCTGCGGTTCCTATGATTTTGAGGTGGATAAGCGCTACCAGGAATTTTCAACCCCTTATGCCGGTCTGCCGCAGGTGATTCGCCCTGATGGCTTGTATAATTCCCAGCAGCGTTTTGGGATGTACCGGTGGCATATCATGGACCCCATCCGTTTTGAAAAAAACCTGAAAGTGACCATACAGGACCTGGGCTGGAGGGACAATGGCACCTACCTGGTGCAAAAATCGGACATATCCTCGGTGGTCTTCTGGTACCAGGCCGATCCGCACCGGCCTTTTCCCAAACTGCCTTCCAAGGAAGACCTGGAATACAAATAACGAATCGGCGGACCCCCGGTCTTTTGCTACCAGACGGGGCCCCGACCAAGGACCTGCGGACAGGGGGGGATTACCCTTTGGCTCCGCAGGTTTTTTGTAACAAGGATCATCCGGGTTTAACCGATCAAGCCCCCCGGAGGCTGTCGAAAACCGCTGACAGGGGGGCCTCCTCCAACACTTGCCGGAGGGCCTTATTTTTTCCTGAAGTCCATTTTACCAGGCGGATAAGACCGCCTTCGATTTCAATACCGGTAATATCCCCGTCTGAAAAGCAACAGCAGCCGGTATTAAAATAGGATGGCTTTTGCGGAGCCCGGTACGCCTGTTTTCCGGAAAATGTCACTTTTTTCTGCTCCAGTGCTGACTGGATCCTACGGATCTTCTCCTGGTCACCGGTGGCTGCTGCCTGATGGAGATCCCGGCCGAGGCGGTCCATATGGTCCATGGAAGCAAATACCGGATGATGGGTATGACCGGAAATAAATAGTAGGTCAGACTGGGCCGCAGACCAGTCGTGCATGATGATATTGTGTTTGTCGGTGAGGGCAAATGAGGTGGCCGGTGTATTGAGGCTGATCTGCAGGTAGCGCTGTATGGGCGTCCAAATGGCTGCTACCACCCAGGCACTCAAACCGTTGCCGTCACTTCGCCGGTCGCCCTGGTGTCCGTGGGTGAGAAAAATGGAATAGTTCCTTGACCGATAGCCTGTCTCCAGCAGGATGGCTTCATAGATCTTCAATCCACTGCCAAAAACGGGTTTCAGGTAGCGGTTTACCTGAAAGGGAAATTTCCACTCCAGGTCGTGGTTGCCAAAGACCCGGCTGTATTGGTTACGGTCCAAAAACCGCTTCTCTGCCTGCAGGCAGGCCTGGTTTTTTTCCAGAACCTGCTCGGGGGTGTATTTCCAGAGTTCCTCACAATCTCCCAGGTTAATAAAATGAAAACCTTCCTGGAAATAATGATCCAGGGCATCGCGGTAATTACAGGCCGAACCCCTGAAGTCATCTGCTTCATCCCGGGCTCCTTTGTGCTGGTCGGAAAAAATAATGTATTTACCCTCCTGCAGGGGAAAGGACAGCCGCAGGGTCTTTTTTTTATGACCGCTCCTGACCCGGGCCAGTAACCGAGAAAGGGCCTTTTCCACCGCTTTTTTATCCGGTGAAGAAGATATCTTTTCGGCAAGTATCGACAGTTGCCTGCGCAACAGCCATTGCAAAAATGTTCGCATAAAAATGGCCCCTATTTAAAAAACCGGCTGGATGAAACAAGGAAGATACTCAATTGGCCAGGAATGTATGGCCCCGGGGCAGGCAAATATATGTAAGTGTAAATATTTATAAATTTTTACAAAACTCATTAATGGAGAGGAAGAAATATTTAATTTTAACCTATTTTAGAAACCAGCCGTGGGTAACCTGAGGCCAAATCATTTCATTTTTTGAGAATCAACAGACTATATTATAAAAATTTATTTCGGTCCATACTGATCGTTATACTGGGTATGGCCATTGTCTATGAAGTGGCTGATCCCAGTCAGGGCTCCTATTTTGTGCTGATCCTGTATTTGCTCTGCGCCTTTGCCGGTCTGCTCATGGCACCTTTTGTGCTGATCATGCGATTTACCAAAGGTCACAAATACCGGCGGCGCTTTGTTTATACCCTGACAGGAACTTCCAATCTTTTCCTGGGTATAATAAGCCTTCCCTATTCGCTTACCCTGAAAATACAGCAGATACCCGCCGAGATACTCACCGGACTGGCATTGCTGGCCGGCCTGTTCATTCTCTATGATATCTTTTTTGGCAAACGGGAAAAAAAGACAGAAACCGAATACCTGACCCTGGGAGAATAACCCGGGAGGCCAGCCCCGTCCATGCACCCTCAGTTCAGAAAGCTCTATCCGTCACGGTGATTACTTATCAAAAAAAGATAAAAGCCTGCGCCGCCATCAACCATCTGGCGGTAAAAGTCCCCCATGGCTGGGTGAATCCGCTGCCAGGCCTTTAGCTGAGATGTTGACTCCTTGAAGAAAATATCCCAAACCATCGACGGATGATTTCCCCCACCGGAAAAACACCTGACCTGTTGGGATAGCCGATATCCGGGCAAGGATTAACCGGGAGAAGGGTTGGGGTTACTTTGCTGTAATTACCGGAAATTCAGCCTACTGTACCAGCCTTATAAAGCCCTGCCATCCGGCATTTTAACCAATCATTCACATAACGGGAACATAATACTGACCCCCTGCGGCCGCTACAAAAAAAAATGTCCTTATTTTAGCGCCCATTTAGCTTATGAGATGAATAAACCCTTATTAACACTCCTTATCTTCCCTTGCCTGCTGACAGGCAAAATCTCCCTGGGCCAAAATCAGTGGCAATGGCTGAACCCCCAGCCCTCCGGATACGGAAATGTGAAAATTGTATTTTCAGACCATCAGCATGGATTTATACTCAACAGCAACGGAGATCTCCTCACCACGCAGGATCAGGGTGCCAACTGGAAGGAAAGCGGCCAATTTCCCTATGCCACTGCCATGGACCTCGCCGATTCCACCGGGGTAATCGTCACCAGCCGCGGGACCATTTATCTGAGCTTGGACAATGGCCATAGCTGGGATTCGGTTACCAAAAGTTTCCAGGACCAGTTGCAGTTTGTCAACGTAGTCAGCCAGGATACTTTTTTTGTATCCACCGCCGCCGGTACCCTATACAGGACCGGGGACCGGGGAAATACCTGGACCATACTGAACAGCCACAACCAGCTGAACTGCATTACATTTCTGAATTCAACCACAGGTTTTGCCGGCACCATGCAATACGGTATCCAAAAAACCACCGACGGTGGGCAGACCTGGACCGCTTCCCAGCAGCTCAATGCCTTCCCGTTAAGCATCAATGCCATTCAGTTCCTGGATCCCATGAACGGATATGCCTTTCAATACTATGATTCCCTGCTGGTCACCCACGATGGTGGGATCACCTGGAAACCTTATCTGGCCTACCAGCCCATGCATACCCTCTTTTTTGTAAATCCCAACCTGGGCTACCTGGGAGGATGGGATGGCGCGCAATACCGTTCAACCGACGGAGGGATCACCTGGAATGAAGATTCTCCTCCGGGTGGTTTTAAGGATAACTGGGACATCAATTCACTGTACTTTATATCCCCTGACACAGGATTTGCGGTAGGCAACCTGGGACGCATCCTGAAAACAACCGACAGCGGTCAGACCTGGACTTCCTATTCCGCCACCCATGTTCAGATCATGGCCGTTTCCTTCGGTTCGCCTTCCACCGGTTATGCAGCCGACAGAAACTTTACCTACAAGACCTCTGACACAGGCCATACCTGGCAACAGCTGAACCTCTCCACAGGTACGGCTTTTGGAGACAACAGCATTTTCAAGTATGCCCATTTTACCAGCGCGGACACGGGCTATTTCATATCGGACAATTATGTCAAGGTGCATAAGACCAACGATGGCGGCAAAACCTGGACCACCATCAATCCGGCCGGGGATGCCGGTTACCAGGATCTGAACGGCGCCCAATACCCCAAACCCGGGACCGGCATCCTATCCCTGGGAACCCTGTTTACCCGGACTACCGATGGAGGGGGCAGCTGGACACCCCTCTGGTCAGCCTCCTACAGCGGGCAGTATTTTGAAAAAATTTTTTACCTGGATTCTGTTACAGCCTTTGCCACCCAATTGAACAATAACCAGCTCTTTAAAACCACCGACGGATTCAAGACCTGGAGCGCCGTATATACCAATCCCCTGAATTATTCCCTCTCCGATATCTGTTTTCTCAATCCCCAGAAGGGTTTTATTACCGATGAGGAGGCCCAGATATTTATGACCAATGACGGGGGCAACAGCTGGCAGCAGGTACCCTTTGCCGATAGTTACCTGTACGCAACCGGCAACACCACCATCCGTTTCTTCAACGACCAGGTTGGCTACATCAGTACCGGTAATACCTTTGGGCCGGGCAACTATGGCCGCATATACAAAACAGTGGATGGCGGGCTAAGCTGGCAGCGAAGCTATGGGCTGGGAGGAGAAACCGTTGTCTTCACGCCGGACAGCAATGTGGTGGTGGCTGGTTACGGAGGCGTCATACTCAGGTCTCCGGTCAGCGGATGGCAGCTGGATTCTTTTACGGTCAGCACCAACCACTCCTGCGGAGAGCAGTTCTCCGCCAGCATCGGGGTGGCCCTGGGTTCGGTCGACAGCCTGCAGTTCGTGGTTAAAGGCCCGGGCGGCAAAACCAGCATTATCAATGCGGGACCCGGGGCAGTGTCCGACGGACGGGTAACCTGCACCGCTGCGATAAACCAGTTGCAGGCAGACAGTACCTATACGGCGAGCCTGCGTTTCCGCTATAATGGCAGCTTTATATACAGCCAGGAGCAGTCCTTTATTGCCCAGTCCCTTCCCGCGCCCTATGCCTATGACAGTTCGGGGGTGCTCATATCCAGTCCGGCTCCCAATCATCAATGGTATCTTCAAGGTAATGCCCTCCCGGGTGCAACCGGGCGCACGCTGGTCCCGACCGTTTCCGGGCAGTACAGCGTTCTGATAAAAGAGGATTCCTGCATCAGCCCGCTTTCCCAACCGGTTAATTTCATCGCCAATAACCTCGGAGTGGTTCTTTACCCCAACCCCGCCCGGTACTATTTTTACCTGATGAATACCCAGAACAGATCCCTGGAAATGAACCTGACTGACCTCACGGGCCGAAACGCGATCACACCATGGGGCACCTATGCCGGCCAGCCCGTAGGGGTAAGCAGCCTGCCCGCAGGAGAATACATTGTACATCTTCGGGATAAGCAGTCCGGGGAGTCGGCCAACATACTGCTGGTTAAATTGCCCTAGAAAAATACATCAGGCCGCCCTGTGGAGCGAAGAGCGGCCATACAGCCGGCAAAGGCTGCTGTCTGTCTGGTGGCCCCTTTAATTTATTCATCCGCAGGCCCTTCCCGATTGGATGCTCTAGGCAGTTTCACCGGAACGAGCGCCCTTGTAATTTGGAGCGCAGGACTTTTCCGGTCAGGGCAGCAGGATAATGATCCGGGAGGATTCCCCCGTTATCCAGGCCCGGACCCCATCAACAGCCAATAGTGCTTTGCCAGGTGGGATTCCCCAGCATATTATTTATAGGCAATGGCCGCACTGGTTGGTCCAGCCAGCGGAAGGATAGCGGTTGATTTGAATCCGGCGATTTGGGCCCAGCCCTTGAAATCGGAAAAGGTATAGTCAAACCCTGTCCCCGTTTCCACCAGCATATTCAGGCTCATCATCAGGCCAAATAAATTATGTTTTCTGTCCTCATCAATGATGTTTTCGATGGCGACAAAACAACCACCTGCCGGCAGCGCTTCATAGGCCTTTTTAAATAGTACTATTTTCTTTTCCTCATCCCAGTCATGGATGATATTTCCCATAACAACAATGTCTGCCTGCGGGATGGATCCGGTAAAAAAATCTCCGCTGACGGCCTTTACCCGGTCAGCGAGCCCAAACTGGTCAATGGTCTCCCGGGCAATGGGTTCAACGGGCGGAAGATCAAGGGTTGTACAGGACATATGTGGCTGATGCTTTGCCACCACCAGGGAAAGCGTACCGGCCGAACCGCCGGCGTCTGTGAGCGTTTTGTAGGGTGAAAAATCAAATTTTTCCGCAAACCCGATAAATCCCCCCATCTGGATGCCGGTCATGCCCTGAATAAATAACTTTAACATTTGCGGGTCCTTATATATATCCTCAAACATGTTCTTTCCAATCCTTGCCTCACCCTGGGGTAAGCCGGTGACCAGGCTGTCTTCCAGGTTGGCCCAGTTGGCGTACAGACGGTTGTTCATAAACTCCAGCATGCCGCCGATATAGGAGGGTTTGTTTTTGTCCAGGAACAGGTCGGTATCCTGGCTGTTTGCATATACAGCCTGTCCCAGCAGACCTGTTCTTTCCAGGAATCCGAAACCGGTCAAAGTGTCGAGGAAATCAAAGAGGTGCCTGTCGGTACATTTCAAATGCAGGGTGTCCTTAATGTCAGCGGCGGTCATTGTTTGTTTAAGGGCCAGCCGGGTAAACAGCTGCAGGTTTACTGCGGTCAGTAATACTTTGGATGCCCAGAATCCGGTACCAATTTTCAGAATCGTTTCCGGTGAAGGCGATGAATGTTGCATTTCCATGTGCTGTTCGATTTTATTTGGTAAATAATTAGTTTATGATCTTTAAAACCGGCGGCTCCTGGGACCAGCGCTCAACCGCTGATGCCAGGTTAATCGGGATCATGATTTCCCCGAATGGGTTGAAATCTTCAGCGGACTCCCCAAAATCGGTTTCACATCCCCCGGTCTTCCTTCAGCGCTGCAAATTGATGGGGCCGCTGGGTCAATGAAGGCTGTCCGTCGGCGCCAAGGTCCCGGGGCGCATGATCCTATTGCGCTGCAGTGGCCCCTTTAACATCTGCCATAACCCATGCCTTCCCCATGATAGGCATGATTTTACTAAACTTATTTAACGGAGGGTAATGGGGCCCCTTCCGCTTCGCCGCTGCAAAGGTTTTGGGTCTGCTAAAAAAACGGGAGCCTGTCAGAATACCCCTTTCCCAATTTCCCGACTACTCATCAGGCCAATATCTGCCGGCATTGGCAAAAAAGGATCCTGCGCGTTTTGCCAGCAATACCCCCGGCGCAATAAAACATAAATAGCCCTTAGTCAACATAAACTTATCGAAGTAATGCTTTGGGTAGAGCCTCGATTTTTCCAAACAGCCCATTTATTGTCCCAAGGAGGATTTTGGCCGTCCGAAGGATGGGGTGGCTAAGTAAAGCCGGGCAGGAAGGGGTCAGCGCAGAATTTCAGCAATACAGGGCCTGGCAGGTTACTCGGGCATTTTATAGAAAATCTGCAAGGCCTTCAGGAAGGTAATGGTAGCATTATCCATATGCCCCAGGTCAGAGAATATTTTGTATTGGAATACCAGGCCTTGGGCATTAGCCTGCTCAATTCGTTCCGAGAGTTTTTTTACCGGGGCAATACTCCAGGCAGAATCTTCCAGACCACCCACGGAAAGGTATAGATTCAGGGTATCCAGGCTTTTTCTGAGCTTCAGGGTATCGGACAGCCGGTCCAGATAAAAATGATTATACCAAAGGGAAGGACTGGCAGACACAAAATTGCTAAAGGCTGGTTGATTTCTTTGGGTTTGATCCAGCAGGGCATACAAGGCAAAATACCCTCCGAAGGAATGTCCCGCGAGGGTCCTTCCAACTTGCAGTGTCCGGTATTTGCCGTCAATGAGGGGGATCAGTTGCCCGCTGATGAACCGACTGAATCGCTGCCCACCACCCGTGGCATTGATTTCATCCGAAGGCAGTGCTTTGGGGTACAGGTAATCCCTGACTCTCAGGGAATCCATCTGTTGAAAAGAGCGGTAGCCAATGCCAACCAGGATAAGGGATGGAAGCAGGCCTGCCAATTCGTATTGCCGGATGCTGGCGGCCAGCATGGGGAAATGAAAATTGGCATCCAGCAGATATACCACCGGAAACCTGGCCCCCTTGTCCTTAGCGTAATTGGGGGGCAGCTGAACTGAAATGAAAAAACTATCCTGAACCAATGAGGAATAAATGGAAAACCGGCCTGCCGCCCCCTCCGTCCCGGAGGCTCTTGGCTGGGCCTCCATTTTGGGAATGGTGGCCAGCATACAAACCGCGAAGACGAGGAAAGGTTTTACCATAAACTTGTCTGATTAGGTTCAAATGGAAGAAGAAATCCTGAATCCTTGAACAGAGGATGCCTGATTGGGCCTGAATTTATAAAAACTTTAAGATTATATCTAATTTGTTAATCCCTGTAAAGCAACAAGTCCCCTTCCCCTCTCAGATTTTTGCCGAATGGTTTCCCAGGAAATGCCTGGATGAATTGGGCCTCCGGATCCTGCAGGCCCATGGCAGGACTATGAACCTCCGCCGATTTCCCATACCAATCAAAGGGCATGTTCCCGGCCTTCCGCGCCATCCCTGGGGCCAAACCCGTATTGGGCCTGGTCCCTCCCCCATCGAAATGATTTCGCCTCCCCGGTGAGGTTTAATAGGCCAATGGAATGAAGGGCCCGGATGGCGGGCCGTGAGTGAGCCAACCTTTAATAAAAACTTGAAGGGATAAGGTCGTGAATCAAAATCCCGAAACGATAGATTAGCAACCCGCAGAATACATTTTTGAGGGCAACTGAATTCTATTTAATGAAACCGCCCTACCTTACACATCATCCTGTCAATTTTTAATCCTAGTATGGAAGTACATATTTTCAACAGCCCCGCCGAACTCGGGGCCTGGGCCGGAAAAAAAGCCGCCGCCTTACTTAAAGAAGCCATCGGATTACGCGGAGTCGCCCACCTGGTCCTGGCCACGGGAGCCAGCCAGTTTGAAACGCTCCGGTATTTGACCAGTGACAGCGACATGGAATGGGGGAAGGTCATCCTGTTTCACCTGGATGAATACCTGGGCATTCCGCTTACACACAAAGCCAGTTTCAGAA
>CAIVKC010000056.1 GCA_903906365.1 uncultured Bacteroidota bacterium
GTTCTGTCAATTGGGACCCCGAAAAAGGAAGATTACCATAAATCGGATTGGGGGTTGCCATCCCCCCAATCCACACGAGGGGTAAAGAGTGACTGATTTTCAAAAACAAATTACAGTAGGCAATACAATAGGGATATGCGGTTTTTTAAAGGCGCCAACGACTAAAAAACAGGAATTAGGTACTATCATACCGGTTTATTGTTTCGGGTATATATAAGGACTAATTATACCTTATTACATTGATCAGGTGAATAGATTTGATATCCCAACACTCCCATTTAAAAACGATCAGCTGAAGGGCAGCTTTACTACTTTAGCCATCAGGAGTTTGTCGCGCACTTTGATATAAATGTTGGAATCGGTATGGGAAAATACCGTGCGGACATATCCCATGCCGACCGCTTTGCCCAGGGTGGGTGACTGGGTGCCGGAAGTCACTTTGCCGATGGTCATGCCGGAGAAGTCTTTTATCTCATAGTCATGGCGGGGGATGCCCTTTTCCACCATTTCAAAGCCCACCAGTTTGCGTTCCACGCCCGCCGCCTTTTGCGATTCCAGGATCTCTCTGGCGGTAAATTCCTTGGTGAATTTGGTGATCCAGCCCAGGCCTGCTTCCAGGGGGGAGGTGGTATCGTCGATATCGTTGCCGCAGAGGCAATAGCCCATTTCCAGACGGAGTGTATCGCGCGCGCCCAGGCCGATGGGCTTGAGGCCCTGTGGTCCTCCGGCTTCGAAAATGGCCTCCCATACCCTGGCGGCAGCGTCACCGGAGTCTTCAAAATAGATTTCCACACCGCCGCTGCCGGTATAACCGGTGGCGCTGATCAGCACATTGTCCACGCCGGCAAAGCGGCCCTTGACAAACGTATAGTATTTGAGGTTGAGGATATCCAGGTCGGTCAGGGGCTGGAGCATCCGGGTGGCATTGGGCCCTTGGATGGCGAGCAGGCAGGTCTTTTCGGAAATATTATGCATCTCGGCCTTCTCTGAATTATGGGCCATGATCCAGTCCCAGTCCTTTTTGATATTGGAGGCGTTGACAACCAGCATATAGACCTTGTTTTCCTCCACGCAATACACCAGCAGGTCATCCACGATGCCGCCGCTTTCATTGGTCAGGCAGCTGTACTGGGCCTGGCCGGCCTTTAATTTGGAGGCATCATTGGTGGTCACCCGCTGGATCAGGGAAAGGGCATGCTCCCCTTTGAGGATGAACTCCCCCATATGGCTTACGTCAAAAATGCCCGCATTGTTGCGCACGGCGGCATGTTCGTCGTTGATGCCGGTATAGCTGATGGGCATATTATAACCGGCGAACTCGGCCATTTTTGCTCCCAGGGCAATGTGTTGCTGGGTGAAGGGCGTATTTTTCATAACAAGCGGGGGTATTTAAAAAAATGTTTGGGCAAAATTAAAGGTTGCCCTGCAGGCCGCCAATAATAAAAAGAGCCCTGCCTTTCGGCGAGGGCCCTGTGTTCCAACTTCAACCAACTATTGAAATAGGGTTGCTAACAGATATACCGGGGAAGTGATCTGGGCCGCATTATCGGCTCTGGCCAGTCGCTTTTCTCCCGTGGAATCCGTTTTCTTGGATTCTGCAGGTTTCTTGTTTTCCTTATTTCCTTTCCGGGGATGGAGGCTGTCCCTGCTTTTATCCCTGGCGCTGTCGGTCAGCCCGCCGCGGTAGCGGTAGCCGCCGTCGTTGCGGGGAGCAGCGGGTGTGGGTTTTTCCTCTTCCATGTTATTTTCCCCGTCATAATCGTTGTCGCGCTTGTCGGTCCTTTCCAGGCCGGTGCGGGTCATGATATACTCCACATTGGACCTCCAGTGATAGGTATCTCCCCAGTTGTCATAATCGTCATATGATTCATCATAGTCCCGGATCGTCATGCCATTGCGGTGGGCGTTGATGGTAAACCAGTTGTAGTCGCCGAGGCTCTTGTCCAGTTCGATCTTCTTGCCAACGGGTACTTCTATCACGATCAGGGCCTGCTGGTTGCGGAACTTGTCGTAGCGGCTGATGGAAAATCCACGGGCCAGCAGCAGCAGGCTGTCCTGCTGGCTGATATTGAAGCGTATCTTCCTGGCCAGCTCCCTGGCCTGACCCTGTGAGGGGGCATGGCTGAAGCGCAGGCGCTGGATATGGAAGGAAGAGTCCTTGCTGCGAACCACATTGACCCGGACGGTATTCAGATACAGGGAATCGTAGTTGTCACCAAACAGGGGCCAGTCGCCATCCCAGTTGAATCCGCGCCAGTCATGGCTGTAATAATGGCCCGCCTTCCTGCCGTTCATCAGGTCCACATAAAGCTTGCCTTTGGCAGGCTGGCTGATGGTGACTTCATCTTCCACATAATCCTTTGCGCGGAAATTGCGGATCAGGCTGGCAAACAGTGCCACCGAACAAATCAGACCGATCAGCCAGAGACTGGCAAATACATAGCCCAGGTAATGGTTGCGGGAGCGGGCTCCCATGATGCGGCGGATCAGCCAGGTGATCAGGGCCACGATGGGCACACCCAGGAATAGCACCAAGCTTGCCCAGGCCAGCAGTTCCTGGGAATAACCGCTGAGCAGGTAGTTTTTGAGCGGGAAGGCCGCCATGCCGCCAAAGAGCAGGCCGATCAGCACGCCGAAGAGGGCCAGGGCAATGATGCCGGCAATGAACAGGAAGAACGCTTTGAAAAGGATCCCGATCACATGGCCAAAACCGGAGTTGCCCGTGGCGCGTTTGCTGCTCATCTCGGCAGAAAAGGCCTTTCTTTTTTCCTCGGCCGTGTTTTTGAACTCGCTGCCGAAACGCTGGGCCCCTTCCTTGAGGTCGGTCCCCACTTTTTCAGCGCGGCCCTTAAAACCCTCCAGGTCCTCCTTGATGGTATTGGCGATGGAGTTCAGGTCTACCCTTTCCCCGCGCATTTCCAGTTTCTCCGAAGCGGTGGTGGCAACCGGAACGGCTATCCATAATATAATATAGGTAAGTATCAGGGAGCCGCCCAGCCCGCCGGAGACGAAACGGGGTCCGAATCCGAAGTCCCAGCTCCAGAACAGGGAATGGAACACACCGGAAGCCAGTCCCAGCACAAAAGGCAGGGCAAAAATCAGCCGGGGGATCCAGGTCTGTATGTTGAAATAAGCTGCCAGGCCGCCTGCCACCCCGCCGATCACGCGGTCATCGGCGCTGCGGAAGAGCCTTTTGGTCACGTTGGACTGCAAAGACTGGCTGGGCACGATGATCCAAAGCAGCAGGTATACCCAGATCAGGGCACCAAAGAGCAGTACAAATGCGATCCGGAGGATGACCGGGTCAATGCCCAGGTAATTGGCCAGCCCGCTGCAGACACCGCCGAGGATCTTATCATCGGCATTGCGGTAGAGTCTTCCCCGGGGAACCGCGCTGCCGTAGGACTGGGCGCGCTGGTATTCGGGTTGCGGCTCGCTGGCAGCTGCGCCTGCAGTGGAACCGCCGCTTTTGGGGGAATCCCCGTCGGCGGCTTCAAAGTCCTCCGGTTTGCCCATGGAAGCGATGATGGCCGTAACGTCCTCATCGGTGATACAGCTGGCTCCTTTTTTGAGGCGCTCGCTGAAAAGTTCTGCGATGCGGCTTTCGATGTCATTGATGATTTCATCGCGGCCTTCCTCATTGGCAAAGTATTTCTTCAGGCTATCGCTGTATTGTCTTAAAATTTCATAGGCGGATTCTTCGATGGGAATCACCCTGCTATGATAATTTATGTTGATGACCTTTTTCATCGTAAACTGATTTTGATGGTTGAAGTTAGAAGGTTGGGTTTTGGTTGGTGCTGTCGGGCATACTCTCCGTCTTGGTGGCCAGGGTATGCACCGCGTTCGCTAATTCGTTCCAAGTGGCTTCCAGTTCCCGGTAGAAAGTCAGCCCCTGTTCGGTCAGCGAAAAATATTTGCGGGGGGGGCCGGAATTGCTTTCCACCCAGCGGTAGGTCAGCATGTCCGCATTCTTCAGCCTGGTCAGCAGGGGGTAGAGGGTGCCTTCCAGGATATTGAGGTTGCTGGCCTTCATCTCCTCCACGATATCACTGGGGTAAGCTTCCCCCCGGCGTATGATGGAGAGAATACAGAATTCCAGGATCCCCTTGCGCATCTGGCTTTGTGTGTTCTCGATGTTCATAATCTTACATATTTATGGTTCGAAACAATCTGCTGGTCTCTTGTGGCAGGCCCCAGCTCTTTTCTCTTCCTGCCAGCTCAATTAACAATACAAATATAGAAATTAATTTAGTACTATGCAACACAAAGTACCATTTTAAAAAAAGTAATTCTTATTAACGACTAATGAGTCTTGAATATAAGCCTTTGCAGGCAAGGGTTTAGCCGGTTTCTCCCGGCCTCACCGGGAAAATTACATTTGGAAGAACGGTTTATTTCAGGGATGAATGAAGGCTCCTTAGGCAAGTGAAGGCATATACATAGGGTTTTTGAGCCTTTTAAGGCAGTAAAACAGACCGCGGCCGGCTATTTTTTCAGACCGATTTCCCGGAGTCTTTCATCGAGGTATTCGCCAGCCGTGAAGTCTTCATAGGCCTTGGGATGCGCCCCGTCCACACAACCCTCCAGGCAGGCCAGGCTGACTTCGCTTCTGGGATGCAGGAAAAAGGGAATGGAGAACCGGGAGGTGTGCCAAAGGTTACGCGGCGGGTTGACTACGCGGTGGGTGGTGGACCTCAGGCGGTTATTGGTCAGCCGCTGGAGCATATCCCCCACATTGACCACAATCTGGCTGGGCGAGCAGAGGGCATCCACCCACTGGCCCTGGCGGTTGAGGATCAGCAGCCCGCCGGCGGAGGCGCCCACCAGCAGGGTGATGAGATTGATGTCTTCGTGCTGCTCCGCCCTGATGGAGGAACTGGGCTCCGAAATAATCGGCGGATAGTGGATGGCCCGCAGGATGGAATTGCCATTGTGCACCCTTGGCTCAAAATAGCCGGGCTCCAGGCCCAGGTAGGTGGCAATGGCCTTCAGCAGTATTCTTCCCGTCTGTTCGAAGGCCCGGTAGGCTTGCAGCAGGGTGGGGGTAAAGGCGGGAACCTCACTGACCACCACATTAGCAGGGTATTCCGCCGCCACCGGGTCCGCGTCTTCCACCACCTGTCCGAACTGGAAGAATTCCTTGAGGTCGGGGGCTGCAAAGCCCTTGGCATGTTCTTTTCCAAAGGAGGTGTAGCCGCGCTGTCCGGCCAGTCCGGGGATCTCATAGAGGCACTTTAGGGGGGCGGGCAGCGAAAAGAACTGTTGAACGTACTTATAGAGGTCGCCGATCAGCTGTTCGGAAATGCCGTGGCCGGTAATGGCCACAAATCCCACTTCCTCATAAGCCTGCCCGAGGGCCTGCACAAAACGGCTGCTGACGGCGGGATCCGGGGACAGGTAATCGGCGAGGTTCAGCTCCGGAATGGCGTTCATATGCAATCCTTTTTTCAGTTAGAAAAATATTGTAGGTAGATTTACCGGATAAAAGTAGAAAATTTGAGACAAAGCGGTTACTACATTTTGGGCCTCTATATCCTCCTGGCCCTGGGCAGCTGTTCCCCCCAGTACACCAGGCACCTCTCCGAATACCACTTCTCCAGCCCCGATGACCGCCCCGATTACAGCCGCCTCGACTACTGGGCCGCCCATCCGGACAAAAAGGATCTGGCTGACAGCGTGCCCCCGCCCCTGCAGCCCCTCTATATACGGGACAGCCTGGCCGATGTATTCTTTGTGCATCCCACCACCTTCGCCAGCCAGGACACCGGTTCCTGGAATGCGGATATCAACGATTCCCTTCTCAACGCCAAGACCGACTATACCACCATACTCTACCAGGCCAGCTGCTTCAACGAATGCCGCCTGTTTGCCCCGCGCTACCGCCAGGCCAACCTGAAAGCCTACTATACGGCTGATTCCGCCTCGGCGGCGCGGGCCTTCGAACTGGCCTACCAGGACATCCGCCGGGCATTCCTGTATTACCTGGAGCATTATAACCAGGGCAGGCCCATCATCATCGCCTCCCACAGCCAGGGGAGCACACATACTAAAAGACTGCTCCGGGAATTCTTTGACGGCCGTCCCCTGCAGCACCGCCTGGTGGCAGCCTATATCCTGGGCATGGGCATTCCCCGGGATTTTTTCACCAGCCTCAAACCCTGCTCGGATTCCGCCCAGACGGGCTGCGTCATCAGCTGGCGCACTTTTTTGGAAGGCTATGAACCCGCCTATATAAAAAAGGAAATGGGAAGCTCCATTGCCATCAACCCCCTGACCTGGAACCAGGATACCGATCCGGCCCCCAGGACACTGAACAAAGGCGGTATACTGCCCGGTTTTTCCAACCTGGTTCCCCGTGTCTCCGACGCACAGGTGCATGACGGCGTGCTGTGGATCCACCGTCCGCATTTTAAGGGCAGCATCCTGTACCGTACCAAAAACTACCACATCGCGGACATCAACCTGTTTTATGTCAATATCCGGGACAACCTGCGTACCCGCCTGGCTGCCTACCGGCAAAACCTAACCTTATAATACAGCGCACAGCCTATGACCGGGGCCCTTCCTAAAATAACTGCCTCACCTGTTTTTTCTGTTGCGGCCTGCTGCCTGGCCCTGGTGGCGATCAATGCCTGGCAGCTGGTACTCCCCAATTTCTCTTTTGACAACTCCTTCAGCCTCGCTGCGGCCAGGAGTCTCTCCGAAGGGCATGGCTACAGCCTGGCCACCGCCGCGGTCGATGACCTTTCCCGCGTCCATTACCAGGCCCTCAATAAATGGCCGCCGGGATATGCGGCCCTGCTCTGGCTGGTAAGGGGGATCTCGGGGGTATCCTGGACCCTGGCCTGTTACCTGGTCAATGCGGCCGGCGCCACCCTGTTGGTCCTGGCCATCCGCCAGACCCTCTGCCGGCTGGAGCTTTCCCGCACGGTGATCAATTTATCGACCCTGTATGCCGGGATGCTGCCCTATCCATTTCTGGGCGTATGGTTCTCCGACCTGCTGGGGGTGGCCTGCTACCTGTGGGGGGTGGTCCTGCTGCTGAAAGTCCTGTCATCAGGCAGCAGTAAAACCGGGTATGCGGTCCTGGCCGGCCTTCTTTTTTCCGGCTGCCTGCTGCTTAAATACCTTTACCTGCCCCTGGCCCTGCTTCCCGGCGCCTTGTTGCTGCTCAAGAGCTGGCGAGGTAAAGACTTCTCCCTGCAGGGAGCGGCCCTGCTGTCGCTGGCCGTCACGGCCGCTTCGATGGGGGGCCTGCTCTGGTTCCAGTACCGGGGAAGCGGTACGGCGGTCTATATAAACCCCACCGGCCGTGGGTTTTTCCCCCGCCACCTGCTGCATATGGGCCCCTTTGTCCCGGCGAGCTTCCTCAACCTGGCCCTCTATTATGAGCAGACCAGTCGATGGCTGCACCTGTCATGGACCCAAACCCTGCTGGTCTGGCGGATATTGGGTTATATGCTTGCGGGCTGTATGGGACTGGCCGCCTGGCGCTACTTCCGGAAAACGGGCATGGACCTGGGCCGGCCCGCCGGTTATTTTAGCTGGCTGGGCATACTGGTTACCCTGGTCCTGCTCAGCATGCTGGCCGCCCTGTCCCTGAGCTGGGGCCACTATGTCAATGCCGGCCTGCCCTACTGGACCTACCTGGAAGAGCTACGCTATTACGGTGTCGCGCTCCTGTTTATCCAGATCTCCGTAATTGCCGCGCTCTTCGGGTCTCCGGCAGCGGCCCTGCCTCTGTCCTGGAGGCGTTTCTTTCGGGTCTGCCTGCTGGCTGTGGGCCTGGTGGAATGCCTGCACGGCCTCTATTACCTGCCCCGGCAGGTACTAATAAAAAAACAGGTCGCGACCGCCAGGACCTCCGAACAGCCGGACCTCTATGCCCTCCGTATCTGCACCCGGCTGGCCCGGCAGGGCCCGGCACTGGTCCTTTGTTCGGATAACCATGAACTGGTCAATATCGCGAGCCTGGGCGGGGCAGCCGTCCTCTATGACTGGCATGAACTATCCAAAGACCTCCGCAGCAGCCGCCCGGTCAGGCTGCTGGTCATGCTCCATCCCTCCGACTGGGACCGCTACGGGCCCGGGCTGGCAAAATACCATCCCCGGCTCCTTGGGCAGCAATACAATTTCTACTTTTACCTAACCGATATTCCAGGTCAATGACAGTGCAGCGGATATATATCATCGTTCCCGTATACAATGAGGCGGCTGTGATCTCTGCCACCCTGCAGGACCTGCTGGGCACGGGCTACCCGGTCATTGTCGTGGACGACGGATCCACCGACGCGCTGCCGCAGATACTGGCCGGCCTGCCGGTGCACTATATACGCCACTGCTTCAACCTGGGGCAGGGGGCCGCCCTGGAGACCGGTATGGAGGAGGCCCGCCGGCTGGGGGCGGATGCCGTGGTGCATTTTGACGCCGACGGACAGCATGCGGCCGGGGCTGTGTCCGTCCTGCTGGCCCCTATCCTTGAAGGCTCCTGCGATATCGTCTTTGGCTCGCGCTTCCTGGAGCGGTCAGGGGCGGGCCAGCTGCCCTTTACCAGGCGACTGGTCCTGCAGGCGGCCCGCTACCTGAATTACCTGTTCACGGGCATCCTGCTCAGTGACGCCCATAACGGCCTGCGCGCCCTGGGGCCCCTTGCGCTGCAAAAAATAAGACTCACCCAGGACCGCATGAGCCATGCCACGGAGATCCTCGAAGAAGTGCACGAATACGGCCTGCGCTACCGGGAGGTGCCGGTCACCATCCGCTACAGCCCCTATTCGAAGGCCAAAGGACAGAGCCTGCTGAATTCGGTCAATATCCTTTTTGATGTACTGTTTAAAAAGATGCAGAAATGAAACTCATACAGCTCATTTTACTCACCGCCCTCCTTGCCACGCTGGTCTCCTATTTCCGATGGTTCCGCAAGCCGGCCCTGGATAAGGTCCTGGTCGTGGGGGTGGGGCTGGCAGGCATGGTCTTTGTCATCTTTCCCGATTCCACGACCCGCATTGCAGGCTGGCTCGGCGTGGGCCGCGGAGCCGACCTGCTTTTCTATATCGCGATCGTGGCGCTCACCTACCTGGTGCTGCTGCTGTACTCCAAAATCAAAAAACTGGAATCCCGGGTCACCGAACTGGTCCGCCGGCAGGCGCTGCTGGAAGCAGGCCGGGAGAACCCCTCGGGAGAGGTCAGGCCGTAAATATTTTTATTCAGGGAGTGGTTTTTTCAAGCACCCAGACCGGCAGGCAGCCCGGAGCGGATGAGGCTGCCCGGTAGCGCAGGGAGAGATTCCACACCTGCCGGTAATAAAAGGGGATGGACTGCTCGGCCCCGCCCAGGAAAAAGACCCGGCTGCCGGTGGCCAGATCACCGGGATCACGGATGGAAAAACGCCGGTACAGGTCCTGCTCGGTATGGTTGAATAATAGGTCACGGTATAGCAGGTTGGCCAAAGGGAAACGGTTCGGCGACTGCCAGACGGAAAAATAATCCAGCGGGAAACGGTTGTCCGTCACTATAAAGAGACTGTCCGCCCGGGCGTGCACCTGCTGCCAGGCGCACACAAAACGCCGGTTGGCCGCCTGGTTGAAAGCCGCTGTTTTTTCCATGCGTATCCCGGCCCAGACCAGCAGGCAGGCAGCCCCCAGCCAGTTGAGCCCCTGCCGGTAGCCGGCGGCAGCCGGCAGAAAAGGGGCTGTCAGCACGGCCCAATAAAAGGATACACCCAGCAGCATACCCTCCAAAAAATAGGGCGGCAGTTTGCCAAAGACCAGCAGCCCGCCTGTCATCCCCAGGGCCAGGGCCAGGGAGGCCAGCGGCGCCAGCCACCGCCTGCAGTTACCCCTGATCGTGAGCGCAAGCGTTGCCATCGCGGCGGCCAGGACCGCCAGGTAGAGGCGGTTATTGGTGAACAGCCAGTAGAGGGTGGAAGAAAATCCCGGCGCCTCCAGGGCCGTGGCCAGCCTCGTTTGGCTGCCCAGCGCTCTGATGGCCCCGACGGAAAGAAAACGACGGTCCCAGAACATCCCGTTTTCCAGCAGCTCCAGCCTGCCCTGTTTCATGGCTGCCGCCGGATCGCCGGAGGCGATCTGTTTATTCAGGGGCCGGTTGACCAGGTCAAAGACAGCCTGGCGGTATTGTTCCTCCTGGTCCCAGCCCGGGATCCGGCGCTCATAGAAGCGGACCTGGGCTGCATGCAGTAAAAACAGGCAGCAACCTCCCACAGTGAGGTGCAACAGCAGGGCCGTGATCTTCTGTCTGCGGGCAACCGTCAGCATAAAAGGCAGGCTGGTCACTATAATGGGGATGAGTACGTGAAATCGGAACAGCGATGCCACCAGCAAAACAATCAGATAGGGCAGCATCCTGGCCAGGCTGCCCGCGGGCCGCTGCGCCTCTGCCAGCAGTCCGGTCAAAGCGGCCACGGAGAGCACCAGGGCCGTATTGGAAAAAGTGGGCTGCAGCAGGAAGGGGATCTCAAAAACAGCCAGCAGCACCAGCAGCGCGGTCAGCGCACCGGATAAGTTCCGGGTCCCTGACAGCAGGTTGGCCAGCAACAGGCAGGCCGTCAAATGGCCGCCATACAGGGCCAGCGAATACCAGTTGACCACGGGAAAATAAGTGAAAAGGGCGGACAGGGGAATACCCAGCCCGGGATGCATCAGGTAATTGTAATGCAGCAGGGCCGTTGGCGGGGCGCCAAAACCGCCCCCCATCAGATAGAGCAGGTAGACGTCATCGCCCGATCCATAGACGGGGTGACCCAGCCAGAGGGCGAGGCCGAACAGCAACAGGCAGCTGCCCAACAGGATCCGTTTATTTTTTGCAGGCAGGGACATGTCGCTACAGGTTATGCGCTAAGATAAGGATATATGGCTCCTGATCAGGGCAAAAAAGCGGTCCTCCCTTTTATGCGGTCCTGCGGCTAGAAAGAGGCGTTCTTGGGGGTCCTTGGGAAGGGAATGACATCCCGTATATTGGTCATGCCGGTCACGAACTGTACCATACGCTCAAAACCCAGTCCGAAGCCTGCGTGCGGCACCGTGCCAAAGCGGCGGGTGTCCAGGTACCAGTCGAGTTCTTCAGCGGGGATATGCATCGCTTCCATCCTGGCCGTAAGCCGGTCGAGCCGCTCCTCCCTTTGGGAGCCGCCGACGATCTCCCCGATGCCGGGGGCCAGTATATCCATGGCAGCGACCGTTTTTCCGTCGTCATTCATGCGCATATAGAAGGCTTTGATGGCCGCCGGATATCCGGTCACGATGACCGGTTTTTTAAAATGCTTTTCCACCAGGTAGCGTTCGTGCTCGCTTTGCAGGTCGATGCCCCATTCCACGGGGTATTTGAATTTTTTCTTTTTGTAATGGCTGCTCTCCAGCAGGATGGAGATGGCCTCCGTGTAGGTGATCCGCTCAAAGGCATTGGAGAGGACAAATTCCAGCTTTTGCAATAGCCCGAGCTCGCTGCGCTTGTCCTGTGGCAGCTGTTTTTCCTCTTCGGCCAGCCGCTGGTCCAAAAACTGCAGGTCCTCTGCATTGTGCTCCATCGCATAGCGGATGATGTAGCGGATGAATTCCTCTGCGAGGTTCATGTTGTCTTCGATGTCATAAAAAGCCATTTCGGGTTCGATCATCCAAAACTCCGCCAGGTGGCGGGTGGTATTGGAGTTCTCGGCCCGGAAAGTGGGACCAAAGGTATAGATCTCGCTGAGGGCCATAGCAGCCAGCTCCCCTTCGAGCTGTCCGCTCACGGTGAGGTTGGTGGCCTTGCCGAAAAAGTCTTCCCGGAAATCGACCGCGCCTTCCGGTGTGCGCGGGGGATTGTCAAAGGGCAGGGTGCTGACGCGGAACATCTCGCCCGCGCCTTCGGCATCGGAGGCCGTGATGATGGGAGTATTTAAATATATAAATCCTTTTTCATGGAAAAACTGATGCACCGCGAAAGCCAGCGCATGACGCACGCGGAATACTGCGCTGAAGGTATTGGTGCGAAAGCGCAGGTGGGCGATCTCGCGCAAAAATTCGAGGCTGTGCTTTTTAGGCTGCAACGGGTATTTTTCGGCGTCACTGTCTCCCAGCACCTCGATATGGGTGGCTTTGAGCTCGACGGCCTGTCCCTTGCCCAGGGAAGCCACCACATTACCCGTCACTTTGAGGGAGGCGCCGGTAGTGATCCTTTTGAGAAAGGCATCGTCATACTGGCCCAGGGGGGCCACAATCTGTATATGCTGGTTGGTGGATCCGTCATTGAGGGCAATAAACTGGTTATTGCGGAAGGTCCGCACCCAGCCCATCACCGTCACTTCCTGGCCTGCCGGCGCTGCGGCCAGCAGCGCTTTCACTTTCACTCTCGTATTGAACATAGAAAAATATGTTAAGGTCGCGCAAAGATATAGCAAGCGTTCTATAGATGTGCGCAGTGCACCAGGAAGACCACCGGCGGAAGCTGTTTTTTTATCCTTCCACCACCCCCCTGCCGGGGTGGTGGACCTGAAAGACAGCGCGGCCGCCCCTGCAGGCCCTTAGAAAGGGCCTGCCTGTAAACCCAGCAGGGTCTCCGCTGCCTTCGGGCGGGGGAAAAAACAGGGCGAAAACCAATGCCCCGCAAGGGCTTGACCGCCCCGGGGAAAGGCGCCGGGAGCCCTTGATAAAAGCTTGATTTTTAAAATATTTTTTTGCTTTTTATCGTTTTTATGCTAAAATTGCACTGGAATTAAGCTGGTCAGTCATATCCAATTGCTCACAGCTCATCAGTTTTAAGTCATTCCGTTCATTCATTATAATCCATTTCAAAACATTTTTCAACGAAAACAGGCTGGCTGTTTTTACTGTGTAACTCTCAAGTATTCTTATGTACGATATCCTTCAATTGAACGACATGCTCGTTCCCGAACTGCTCGATATTGCAGAACAGTTAAAGATTCCCGGTTCTAAAAAGCTCGATAAACAGGAACTAGTCTATAAAATCCTGGATAAGCAGGCGGTAACTGCCAGCGAAACCAAGTCGACGGATGCTGCTGACGAAAAACCCAAACGCAAGCGTATCATCAAGACCGCCACCGCCAATTCCACCGAAGAAGCCATCGTGGAAAGCGGTGAGCTGGAAAAGCCCGTCAAGGCTGAACTGAAAAAAGAGCCACGCAAAAAAGAAGAAAAGCCCCTGATTCGCAAAGCCCGCAAAAAAGACGAAGATGCCGAAGCCGCGGCCGCTGCCATGAAGCAGGATGATCCCGCCCAACAGGAAGAGCAGGATGGCAACAGCAATGCAGGCGATTCCCAGGAACAGCAGACCAATATTGAAGCCTTCTTCCCCGAAGAAAGGGAGAATATGTCGGAAGCCAACCGCTCACAGGATTCCGGCGCCAACAAAAATTATACGCCGCGCCGCAACGAAGTGTTCAACATCGAATTCGACGGCATCATCCAGGCCGAAGGCGTGCTGGAAATGATGCCCGACGGCTACGGTTTTTTGCGCAGCAGCGATTACAACTACCTGTCCTCCCCCGATGACGTATACGTTTCTCCCTCCCAGATCAAACTCTTCGGTCTGAAGACCGGCGATACGGTCTGCGGTTCGGTGCGCCCGCCCAAGGAAGGGGAAAAATATTTTGCCCTGCTCAAGGTGGAGACCATCAACTCCAAGGGACCCGAAGAAGTGCGCGACCGCGTGCCCTTCGATTACCTCACCCCGCTGTTCCCCTTTGAGAAACTGAACCTCTTTACGGCGCCCAATGATTATTCCACCCGCATCATGGACCTGTTTACCCCCATCGGCAAAGGCCAGCGCGGACTGATCGTGGCGCAGCCCAAGACGGGAAAAACCATGCTGCTCAAAGCCGTGGCCAACGCCATCGCGGCCAACCATCCGGAATGTTACCTGATGATCGTGCTGGTGGACGAACGCCCCGAGGAAGTGACCGACATGGAACGCAGCGTACGGGCAGAGGTCATCGCCTCCACTTTTGACGAACCTGCTGAAAAGCACGTAAAAATATCGACCATCGCATTGCAGAAGGCAAAACGACTCGTGGAATGCGGCCATGATGTGGTGATCCTGCTGGATTCCATCACCCGCCTGGCCAGGGCCCACAACACCGTGGCGCCTTCATCGGGCAAAGTGCTCTCCGGAGGTGTGGAAGCCAATGCGATGCAGAAACCCAAACAGTTTTTCGGGGCTGCCCGTAAAATCGAAAACGGCGGATCGCTGACCATACTGGCCACGGCCCTCATCGATACCGGCTCCAAGATGGACGAAGTGATCTTCGAGGAATTCAAGGGAACCGGTAATATGGAACTGCAGCTGGACCGCCGCCTTTCCAACCGGCGCGTATTCCCGGCCATTGACCTGGTAGCTTCCTCCACCCGCCGCGACGAACTGCTGCTGGAAAGGGAAGTACTGCAGCGCATGAACCTGCTGCGGGTATTCCTCAATGACATGAATACCGAGGAGGCCATGAATGAACTACTCAAACGCATGCGCGGAACCAAGAGCAATGAAGAGTTCCTGGCTTCGATGAGCAGCTGAAGGGATTCGAGTAAACGACCTTATAACAGAAGCCGCTGATTATTCAGCGGCTTTCTTTTGCCGGTCCGCTGTGCCAGCAATTCTTTGATCAGCCGATAAGCCGGTCGATGGCCGCTGAGAGCTGGCGGTCCCTGTCGGTCACGATATCGCCCGCACTGTGGGTGGATAGCCAGATCTCCACCCGGTTATAGACATTGGTCCACAGCGGATGGTGGTCCGCTTTTTCTGCCTCTATGGCAACCCGGGTCATAAAGCCAAAGGCCTCGGAAAAGTCCCGGAACTCGAATTTCTTATAGAGCGTGTTGTTCTGCTGGATCCACATATGGTGATTGTATTTAGGATGGAAGGAATCGGGTGGTAAAATCCTCAGAAAATCAGGTGCCCCTTGCTTTTTATCTTTTCATTGGTCAGTTCGGTGACCAGCTGCACCGAATGGATCCCCCGGATCGAACCGATCAGGTCCCGGAGCATGTGGTCGTCCACCAGGTCTCCTTTGAGCAGCCACAGAAAATCCAGGTGCCTGAATTCCTGCAGCAGGTATTCGCCGTCGAACTGGTTGTTATAGAGGTAATGGGTCAGCGAGGAACTGGGTTCTGGATACTGGTAGACGCCGAAAAAATACGTGCGCTGTTTTTTGCTCAGCTGGATTTCTATGTCATGGTTGATCCTGAAATCAAAGCGCAGGAAATGATTGAGCTGCCAGCAGAGCTGGTAGTCCTTGACCGGCGCTACGATGCCCAGCAGGCGCGTGTCCTCAAAAAAATCTTCGGCCAGTTCATCAAAGTCCAGTTTGAGTCTCATATCGGAATGGATCTGTTCATGGTGGCGGGGCCGCCGGGCCCCTGTCTAAAACTGCACCTGCGTCTCGGCCGTCTCGGTTCCCCGCTTGTATTTCAGTTTGGCGCTGTCGCCTTTTTTGAATTTCCCCAGGGCCTGCATGTAATTGTCCAGGGAAGATACCGGGTACTCGCCGAGCTGCAGGATGACATCCCCGGTTTTGATGCCCGCTTTCTGCGCCGGCCTGGAATCACTGACCCCGTCGACCCGCACGCCGGTCCCGCTGAAAGTATAGTCCGGCATGATGCCCAGCGTCACGCTGAACCGCGCTGAGCCGCCGGAGGTGTTTTCCCGGGTCCTGGTAAAAGCCAGTTTGTTCATGGAGGCGAGTTCCTGGATCAGGGAATACATGTATTTGACCACGGCCAGTTCGCCGTTGTAGTTGATCTTTTCATAATCGTCGGTGGGCTTGTGGTAGTCGGAGTGTATGCCGGTAAAAAAGAACAGCACGGGGATGTCCTTTCGGTAAAAGGAAGTATGGTCGCTGGGGCCCGAACCGCTGGAATCGTATTTGAGCACGAAGCCTCCCGCCGGGTAGGGCCTGGCCAGCAGGGGGCCCCAGGCAGGGGAAGTGCCGTAGCCGCCGATGGTCAGCACATGGGTGGAATCGTTGAGCCTGCCTACCATATCCATATTGATCATGTAATCCACCTGCTTCAAATCCACGGTGGGGTGATCCACATAGTATTTGGATCCGAACAGGCCGAGCTCTTCCCCGGAAAAGGCGATGAACAGGTAGTTGTAATTTTTGGACCTGTTTTTTTCCAGCAGCTTGGCCAGTTCGATCAGGGCCGCCGTACCGCTCGCGTTGTCGTCGGCCCCGTTGTGGATGAGCTTTTCGGGACCCCGGTACATGGAATTGCCGTCTTCGCCATAACCCAGGTGGTCATAATGGGCCCCCAGGATCACGGTAGCCGCCGCCCCGTTGTTCAGGTACCCGATCACGTTATGCCCGGTCCTTTTCTTTTCGGTGATGTCCACTTTTATCTTCACTTCCAGGGAAGCGGACTCGTCCTTTAAATATTTTTTGCGCGCAGCCGCCGTCACATACAGGACGGGCACGGGGGCCACCGGTGATTTGTCTTTGGGGTTGAAGCTGATATTGTCGGCGGTGCGGGAGCTGTTGAAAAAGATCACGGCCGTGGCCCCATGGGAAGCCGATTCGGTGATCCGCTGCTGCATCTCCTGCTCGAGGTCAAAATGCGGGTTGTTCTGGTTGGAATCGAGGGCTTCCTTCAGATCGATGAACCAGGGTACGCCGTTTTCCTGCAGGGCTATGGCGGGGCTGCCTTCGACGCTCCTGAGGGCGCTGTAGGCCAGGGGGAAATAGTCTTTTTCCAGCTGCAGTTCGCTGCCGTTGATCTCAAAACGGGTCCCGCTCCGGTTGATCTGTTTTCCGTCATTGATATCAAAGGGCTGCAGCCAGCCGCCGGCCGCACCCGGCTGCAGGCCGGCATGCATGAATTCCAGGGTAATATAGTCGCTGGCCAGTTTTTCCCCGGGGGTGCCTGCCCTTCTTCCCTCCAGCTTGTCATCGGCCAGGTATCGGATATGGGTCTCCAGGCCCTGGAGGATCACCTTATCTGCCTTCTTTAATTTCTGGGACAGACCGACAGGCAGGCAGGCAAACAGGATCAGGGAGGCAAGCAGGAGGCGCTGAATCATATCTAGAGTTTTAAACGGGCTCAACCAGGCAAAGGTATACCCGGCAAAGGCTATTCCAAAAAAGCGCGAAAATATTTTATTTTTCGGGCTTGCCGGGATTTTTTGTTAAAGCACTGTTAGACACATTATTTTGGGATTAATACTTGTTCAATTCTTTTCTACACTCGTCTTTTTTCCTTTACTTTTGCAGATTGACCTTTTCACAAAGGCGCTCCGGGAAATGTGCCCCAGGATGCCCTGAGCGGGGTTGCCTTTTACTCAAAAAACAGGAAATAATACAGAATGGCCTTACCGCACCTTATCAAATATGTGTACACCAATGGAACGGATGAAGTAATCCGGCGCGGCAAGAAGATCCATGCCATCGGATATGTCGAGCTGATAGAATACGATGAGTTGTTCGAGTCGGTGACTTTCCGGGTGAAGGACGACAGTTACGCCACCTACTATAAGGTTTATATCCAGAAATTCAAGGACGCCAAGACCCTGTCGGTCCGCTGCAGCTGCCCCTATAACCTCGGGGACATCTGCCGTCATGAGGCAGGCGCGCTCATCCAGCTCCAGGAGCTGCTGGACCGCAACATGCTTAAAGCCGAAGAGGTCCGCTACGACCAGCAGCATACGATCGTAAAGATGAAATTCATCGATCTCAAAAGCATCCGCGTGCTCTGTTCTCCCCAGACGCTCACGGAGGCGGAGACCTACCTGAGAACCAAAAAGGCCCGTATCGAATTTGCCAGGGACGAGACCGTGAAGGCCACCGTATCCCTGGATGGAGGGGACTACCAGGTCATCCTGCGGAAGAACGAGGAAAGGAATTTTGATACCAGCTGCGACTACCCCGACCCGGCCCATCCGCTGTGCCTGCCCAAAGTGATTGTTTTCCTGCAGCTCCTCTATGCCCACGGGGCCTATTATTTTGACAGCATCCGCAACTGGGATAAGGAAAAGAACAAACTGCTGGAAGCCTATGGCTATTCGCTGGCAGATGACCTGAAAGGCAAATTTGAATTCACCTATAAGGAAGGGAAACCCTTTTTGCGCGTGCTGGACCTGTCCATCAAACGCATTGCCCCGGTTGCCCTCAACCGCCAAAAGCAGCTCGCCGAAGAAGAGGCCGCCGCCGTGGCCGTGGAAGAGGAAAAGGCCGCCGGAGCCGCCCAGCGACTGGGCATTGTCTTCAACTTTAACCAGGATGCCTACCCGGGATTTACCCTGGATGCCATCAGCGGCGAAAGCAACGAGGAGCAGACCGGCTACGTGAGCCGGGTGGAAAAACTCGACCTCTCCAAGTTCGTCAACACCGACGGCCTGCCGGAGACCGACAGGCAGCTGCTGCCTTCCCTGCGTAAGATGCAGACCCAGGAGATCACCAAATACCTCAACCGCAATTCCCCGTTCAGCGGCATCTGGGAAAACATCATCCACCACGAAGAAGACGTGCTGCCCGATGAGACCAAGGTGCTGATCATCGAATACCTGCAGCCCAAACTGCGCAAGCTGTTTTCCGATATCACCACCAACCCCTTCCTGTTTTATCTCAACGGACGCAAGGCCTTCAAGACGGAGAACCTCCAGCCAGTGGGTATCGGCGCCGATGCGGTAACGCCTTTTTTCAGGGTCAGTGCCCAGAAAAACAGTTTTGAACTCGCCTGCTTTGTCAAAGTCAACGGACAGCCCGTGGAAATCACCCAAAACGAGCTGAGCAGCCAGGTGATCTTTTTTTATAACAACAACCTCTACCTCTGGAACCGTCCCGAGGACGTGCTGCTGATCGAGAAATTCGCTACCAAAGGGAAGATGACCTTCCCCGGGGCGGAATGGCCCGAACAGCTCCGCAATTTCGTGCTGCCCCTCGCCAAGGAGTACCACGTGGAATTCGAACCGGACCTGGTCCGGGAGATCAAGGACGGCAACCCGGAAAAAAGACTGGTGCTGCAGGAAAAGGGCGATTACCTGGTCTTCCAGCCCCTGTTTACCTACAAGGGCTATGAGACCCGGCCGGGCGGCAAGGAGGAAATCATTGTCCCCGACGGGGACAAGGTCCTGCTGGTGCGCCGCAACCGGGAAGCGGAGGCGGAATTCATCCGCAAGCTGGAATCCCTCCACTCCCAGTTCGTATACCCGGAAGGCTCCCAGAGCCTGGCCCTCAAAGGCGCCGACGTACTAAAGAACAACTGGTTTTTCCTGTTCGTGGATGCCATGCAGGAAATGAAGATTCCCATATTTGGGTTTGAGGCCCTCAAGAACTTCCGCTTCAACACGGCCAAGCCGCAGACCAAGATCCATATCAGCAGCTCCACCGACTGGTTTGACGCCAAGGTGGACATCGTTTTCGGTGACCAGAAAGTGACCATTGCCGACGTCAAAAAGGCCCTGGCCAACCGCCAGCAGTTTGTGCCGCTCAGCGATGGTACCCTGGGGGTGTTGCCCGAGGAATGGATCAAAAAATATTCCCTGCTCTTCCGGGTGGGCGAGGGCAAGAGCAACGAGCTCCGCCTGTCCAAATACCACATGAGCGTGATCGACGAGCTCTACGCCAACCGCAACGAGGAAGAGCTGATCATCCGGCTGGAGGAAAAATACGAACAGCTCCGCGAGTTCAACCATATCCGGGAGATCCCGCCGCCCTCCCACCTGGACCATGTCCTGCGGCCCTACCAGGTGCACGGCTTCCACTGGCTCAACTATTTGAGCGAGGTCAGGTGGGGCGGCATCCTGGCCGATGACATGGGTCTGGGTAAAACCGTGCAGGCCTTAAGCTACCTGCAGTATTACAAGGACCACCATCCCAACATGATCGCCCTGGTGGTCTGCCCCACCACGCTGATGTTCAACTGGGAAAATGAAATCCGCAAATTCACGCCGACCCTCAGCTACCATATCCACCACGGGGGCGACCGCTCTCGCAGCAGGCCCGAACTGGAGAAATTCAACGTGATCATCACCACCTACGGCACCCTGCGCTCCGACATCAAGCTGCTCATGGACATACCGCTGGATTACGTGGTGCTCGACGAATCCCAGGCCATCAAAAATCCCGCGAGCAAGGTGACCAAAGCAGCCTGCCTGCTGCGCGCCAAAAACAGGCTCTGTATGAGCGGTACCCCGCTGCAGAACAATACATTTGACATTTTCGCCCAGATGAATTTTCTCAATCCCGGCATGCTGGGCAGCATCGAGTTTTTCCGTCAGGAATTTGCCATACCCATTGACAAGTTCGGGGAGCAGGACCGCAAGGATCACCTGCGCAAGCTGCTGTTTCCCTTTATCCTGCGCCGGACCAAGGAACAGGTGGCCAAGGACCTGCCGGAAAAAACGGAGACCATCCTGTTTTGCGAAATGGAAGAGGAGCAGCGCAAGGTCTACGAAGCCTACCGCAATGATTACCGGGATAAAATCATGGGCACCATCGATTCCCAGGGGATCAACAAAAGCCAGCTTACCATCCTGCAGGGTCTCATGAAGCTCCGGCAGATCTGTGATTCGCCGGCCATCCTCAATGAAACGGACCGTTATCCCAATCATTCCATCAAGCTCGATGAACTGACGCGGGAGATCACCGAAAACATCGGGGACCACAAGGCCCTGGTCTTCTCCCAGTTCCTGGGCATGCTGGCCCTGATCCGGGGCAAACTCAAGGAACTCGGCGTTCATTTTGAATACTTTGACGGAAGTACCACCGCCCAGGAAAGGGAGCGGGCTATCCAGCGTTTCCAGCACGATGACAGCTGCCGGGTGTTTTTGATCTCCCTGAAGGCGGGGGGCGTGGGCCTTAACCTGACCGCGGCGGACTATGTCTATATCGTGGACCCCTGGTGGAACCCGGCTGTCGAACAGCAGGCCATCGACCGGACCCACCGCATTGGCCAGACCAAGAACATCTTCGCCTACCGGATGATCTGCAAAGACACCATCGAAGACAAGATCCTCCAGCTCCAGGAAAAAAAGCGCATCCTGGCCAAGGACCTGATCGCAGACGACGACGGCTTCGTCAAGACACTGTCCAAGGAGGACGTGGAATACCTGTTCAGCTAAAGGTTCGGCCCGGTTCACCCTGCCGCCCACCGAAAATTGCCATTAATACTTACCGGGACTTCCCTGAGTACCCAATTGCGTACTTTTAGAGGCAAGCCAAAATCATCCCAGATTGAAAAAACTATTTTTCTTCGCAGTACTGCTATGTGTGTTGTCAAACCGGTCCGCGGCGCAGGGCAATAGCCCCGTACACGGAAGGATTGCGGACACCACCGGCAGCAGGCAGGACCTGAGCGCCGCCTCCGTATCCATCCTTAAAGCCCGGGATTCCGTTTCCGTCGCCTTTACCCTGACCGACAAACAGGGCGTTTTTTCGGTCTCCGGCCTGCCCCCCGGCAGTTACCGCCTGCAGATCAGCTTCCTGGGTTATGAGACCATCACCCGGCGCTTCAGCCTGGCAGCCCCGGGCGAGGGCTATGATTTTGGGCTGGTATACCTGCAGAAAAAATCGGATCTCCTCAAGGAAGTCGTCGTGGAGCGTCCCCCCATGCAGCTTAAAAAGGACACCGTGGAATACAGCGCGGGCTCCTTTGCCACCAAACCCAACGCGGTGGCAGAAGACCTGCTGAAGAAAATGCCGGGAATCCAGGTCGATAAAAGCGGGGCCATCACCGCCCATGGGGAAACCGTCACCCGCGTACTGGTCAACGGCAAGAAGTTCTTCAGCGACGACCCCAAACTAGCCACCCGCAACCTGCCCCCCGATGTAATCGACAAAATACAGGTCTTCGATGACCTGAGCGACCAGAGTAAATTCACGGGTTTTGACGACGGCAACCGGGTCAAGACCATCAATATTGTGACCCGCAGGGACAAACAGCAGGGGTATTTCGGCAAAATGGTGGCCGGAGCGGGCAGCTCCGAAGACTATGACGCCTCCGTCAACATGCACCGCTTCAAAGGCAGCCAGCAGATCTCCGTACTGGGCCAGGCCAATGACATCAATAAGCAGAATTTCACCATCCAGGACATCCTGGGTTCCTCCGGCGGCGGGGGTGGCCGCCGGGGCGGTAATGTCAACAGCGGCGGCAGTACCACCAGCAGCCCGGGGATCACCACCGTGTGGGCCGGCGGCGCCAATTACCGGGACGCCTGGGGGAAAAATACGGATGCCTACGGTTCCTATTTTTTCAACAGCCAGCATGTCTCCACCACCAGCTCGGCCAGCACACGCAATATCTCCCCGGAAGACACCGTCTATCCCAACAGCCAGAGCCAGTCGGCTTCCATCCAGCGCACCCGGAACCACCGGGTCAATTTTAACCTGGAACACCGCTTTGACACCAGCAATTCCCTGATATTCAGGCCCAATATCACGTTCCAGACCACCAAACCGGTGACCAGTTCCTCCACCCTGCAGTACCTCAACAACGGGGATACCCTCACCCAGTCCAGTACCCGGGGCAATTCCTCCAACAGCGGTTATTCGGTGAGCGGGGCCAACCTGCAGCTGCGCCATAAATTCTCCAAAGCCTATCGCACCGTTTCCCTGGACCTCAACAGCAGCGCAAATGCCAATAACGGGGATGGCTATAATTATACGGTCAACCACAAATATGTCTATCACCAGGCAGATACCCTCAACCAGTACTATACCGATTCGCTGCATTCCGTCACGCTGAGCCCGACTCTGTCCTATACCGAACCGGTCGGAAAAAACCAGATCCTGGAACTCAATTACAACTATACCTATACGCATTACACCAGCGCCAACAGCACCTACGGATACGATGCCGTTTCCAAGGTATACAGCGCCTTTGACAGCCTGTTCAGCAATTCCTATAAATTCACCTCCAATGCCAACCGCTTCACGCTGAATTACCGCATCCAAAACAGTGTCTATAACCTGAGTGTGGGAACAGGGGTACAGCTGACCCATTTTTCCAGTTTCAATACCACCAAAAACATCCTGGTCAGCCCCAATACCTATGTCAACCTGACCCCGACAGTGAATTTCCGGTATGCCTTTACCAAGACCAGCAACCTCCGGGTCAATTACTCCGGCCGGACCGGGACGCCTTCGGCAGCCCAATTACAGCCACTGGTAACCACCATCGACAACCTGAACTTCCAGGTGGGCAACCCCCATCTCAAACCCCAGTTCACCCACAGCCTCCGGGTCCTCTACGCCAATTTTGACCCGGTGACCCAGCATGTCATGTTTGCCACCGTCAACGCCTCCACCATCGTCAACGATATCCAGAGCGCGGTCATCCAGAACCCGGGCGGGGGAAGGACCAGCACCTATGTCAATCTCAACGGCACCTATAATGTCAACGGCTTTTTCAACTACGGCTTCGCCCTGAAAAAACCCAAGAGCAACCTGAATTTCATCACCAACTTCAACTATTCCCAGAGCCAGACGCTGACAGGAGACTCCCTGCAGAATGTGAAAAATCAGCTCAACCATACCTATACCCGCAATACCTCCATGGGAGAAACCCTTTCGTGGACAACCAACCTGAAAAAGCACTTTGACATGAATATCAGTGCTCCCTTCACCTACTACATCGTCAGCAATGCCAGCAGCCCCCTGCACTATTTTACCCAGGCGGTGTCCACCGAATTGACGGCCTATACCACCACCGGATGGCTGATAGCGGCCAGTTTCGACTATACCTATTACGGCGGAAACCGCGGGCCCTCCAGCGCCACGGCTTCCGTGCCCATTTTCAGCCCGAGCATCGCCAAACAGCTTTTCAAAAAAAAGGACGGGGAACTGCGCCTGAGCTGCTTTGACCTGTTCAACAAAAACCAGGTCATCTCCACTTCATCGCTCAATAACCAGGTCACCAACAGCCAGACCAACCTGCTGGGCAGGTACCTCATGCTTACCTTCACCTTCAACCTGAATAATTTTGCAGGATCCCAGCAGCAGCGGATGCCGGGCATGTTCAACAATTTCCGCAGTGGTCCCGGCGGGGAAGGCCCTCCCCGGGGATGACCCCGATGGGTACCCCCCAAAAAAGCGGCCGCATCTTTCGATGCGGCCTGAGCACATACTTTTTTGGTTTCAGAGGTAAGTGCTGTAAGTTATAAGAAGGTATTATCTGGATTTCTTCAAACGGTAAAAAGAGGTGTTGGCGGCTGCTGCCGGAGACTGTCCCATGACAATCACCGAGACCAGTGTCCTGAAAAAATGGGTCATCCTGGAGGAAGGCCGGTAGCTGTCCTGATAAATCTGGGTCTTGCTGGTTTCAAAATACATCTTACTTTTCTGCATGGATATGGGATTTAACGTGATGAATTGCCTGGTTTCGTAAAACTAACGTATGTTTTATCATCTTAGTATGTGGGAATTGTTAAAATAGCCGGGCGTAGATTTTCTATTGTCTTAAACCTAGATTTGTAGTAATATTGAGTCTAGCTAAAGATGAAAAACCTGTTATTTATATCAGTTTGTCTGGTTTATGCCGCAGGCACCTCCGCCCAGGGGGTTTTTGCAAATAAGACAAGTTCCACCCTGGAAAAAGTGATCCAGGACTATCCCAACCGGTTCCGCAACATAAAAGGCGAGGTGCTGGAAGAAAACCCCCAGACCACCGAATACCGCTCCACCATCGGCCTGCCCGGATCCTCCTCCTGCACGGTCACCCGCTATAATTCCAAGACCGACGACGTGTACAGCTGGACCTGTGTGGTTTTTGAAGGGGAAGACTTCACAGTGGTCAAAAACAAGTATAAAGAACTCTTTGGCCAGATCAAAAATGCCATCATCAAAGTGGAAGGACAGCACCCCTTCATTTTGAACGGGCAGTATGAGTCCCCCAGCGAGGAAAAAAAATTCACCACCGTCATCTTTGAACTGCTTCCGGCGGTGGGTGAAATGAAAAAGCTCAAAATAGACCTCACCCTTCAGTACATGATGAGCGGTTGGAAAATCTCCTTAAGCGTCTACGACCGCCAGCATCCCGAAGATGAACAGATCGGCGCTCTAATAAAGAGCTTTTAACCCGGCTGCCTCTTTCCAGGACTACCCGGGACATACCGGGCGGCCATGACAGGCAAAAAAAACAGGGGTTTGCCCTTCCAAAAATGCCCATGACCCGGGATTAATCCATGGCTTCCCTTTGATCAAAGCCAGCCTATGCAGCCCGGCCAGAGCACACAACCCGCTTAAGACCGTGAAATCCGCTTCCCGAAAGTTATCTTTGACTCATGACAGCATTCAAGGAGCGGCCTTACCGCCTTTTATTTTGGGCGGCCCTGCTGGTTTTTGCCCTGGGCCTCCTAGATGCAAATACCTCGCCCTATATCCGGCTGCAAAGCCTGTATTTTCCTGTTTCAAGCGCGCTACTCTACCACCTCCTGTCCCTGGGGCTGGCTTTAGCCTGGCTGCTGTACCGGCTGACGGAGCGGTTTTTATTTTCCAGGTATTTGACCTGGATCCATGTCACGGTGACCCTTGGGAGTTTGCTCGCGCTATATTGGGGGTGGCTGTACCTGAACGCAGCGCCCTTGGCCGGGGCCCCCAGACGCTACCTGGATTATCACTCCTGCGGCTTATGCAATGGCATCCGTTTTATGACCGGACCCCTTAGGGCCTGCGCGCTGCTATTGATCTATTCCCAGCTGCTCTATCCCATCCATTTGCTTACCGGGATATTTTCTGCGGCCAGGTCCCATAAAAGTAGCCTCCGCCAACCAGGGTGAAATCCCATTGGCCACGGGCGCCTGGCAGCCAGGGTTCATTGTCCGTAAATAAATAAAAGGGATAAGATAGCCCGGGCCAGCAGGGATCCCGCAGGCATGTAAAAGCCCGGGGCCTACTGGGTTTTGGACTGATTGGCCCGGCACGGGCCTGAAACCGATGATTTGCCTTTGCCCTTCAGCAGGCAGGGGCCTTTCCGGCAGGAGCAGGCCCTGCCGGGGTCAATTGGTTTATTTAGACCAGGAGCATATATTCTTTGAGCACCGCTTCAATTTCCTCCCTTTTAAAGGGCTTGGAGATATAGTTGTTCATACCGGCATCCAGGCATTTTTCCCGGTCCCCCTTCATGGCGTCTGCCGTGAGGGCAATGATGGGTATCTGGCTGTGGGGCTCGGGCAACTGGCGCATCAGCCGGGTGGTGGTATAGCCATCGATCTCCGGCATGTTGACATCCATAAAGATCATCACGGGTTCGTAATGCGGCAGGGCTTCCAGGGCCTCCTTGCCATTATGCATCTGGATGATCTCAAAGCCCATCCGGCGGAGCACTTCGGAGATCAGCAGCATGTTGATCGGATCGTCATCCACGACCATGATGCTGGCTGCCTGGGTAATTTTTTCTATGACCGGCAGGGAAGGATGAAGGGCGTCGCTTTGCATGTTCTTTTCAAACAGGGACAGCAGGGTAGCGCTCAGTTCATGGGTCTTCACCGGCTTGGACAGAAATTTTTGAATGCCGGCTTTGTCGGCTTCGTACTGGTACATGTTCTTTTCCAGGGAGGACAGCATCAGGATGGAAGGCGGCGTTTTTTCCCTGGTAATATTTTTCATTTCCCGCACAAAGGTGATCCCGTCGATGCCGGGCATATGGTGGTCGGTGATGACCAGGTCAAAGGGTTGTTTTTGTTTCATGGCTTCCCTGATTTTCATCAGCGCCGAAGTGCCGTCGGCAAAGGCCGTGCAGCTGATTCCCCAGAACTGGAAGATCTCCTGCAGCAGTCCCCGGCTGGTGGCGTTGTCATCCACCACCATTACTTTTTTCACCAGCGGCTTGGACGTTCTGCGCACTTCTTCCTGTTCGTTGGCCACTTCCAGCACCAAGTGGAAGGTAAAAGTGCTGCCGTTGCCCGGATCGCTTTCCACGGTCAGGTGGCAGCCCATCAGTTCTGCCAGGCTGCGGGAGATGGTAAGACCCAGCCCCGTTCCGCCGTATTTGCGGGTGGTGGACGTATCGGCCTGCGTGAAGCTCTCAAAGATCTTCTGCAGCTTTTCCCGGGAAATGCCAATGCCGGTATCGGCGACCAGTATATCCAGGTTCATGTATTTGCGGTCGTCTTTGAGGTAGATATCACCCGCCTTGTTGATGGAAATGAATATTTCACCTTCCTGGGTGAATTTGATCGCATTGCCCAGCAGGTTCACAAGCACCTGCTTGATGCGCACCGGGTCCCCCAGGAACTGGGAAGGAAGCTGCTGGTCCACGCGGAAAAGCATTTCCAGGTTCTTTTCATAGGCTTTCACCGTCAGGATGTCAATGGTGTCTTCCACCAGTTCATCGAGCTTGAAGATGACGTGGTCGATATGGAGTTTGCCGGCTTCTATCTTGGAGAAATCCAATATGTCGTTTATGATGTCCAGCAGGCCATAAGCCGATTTTTTAACGTTTTGCAGGTAATCGCGCTGCGTTTTCTGCAGGTCGGTGGTCAGCACCAGGTCCGTAAAGCCGATGATGCCGTTCATGGGTGTGCGCAGTTCATGGCTCATATTGGCCATAAATTCGCTTTTGGCTTTGCTGGCCGATTCGGCGACTTCCTTGGCCTGTATCAGTTCCACTTCAATCTGCTTTCTTTCGATGGCAGCCGACAGGGAAGAGGCAAAGGACCGCAGGATGGAAAATTCAGCTTCGGTCCATTCGCGGTGCTTTTTGAACTCATCAAATCCCACAAATCCCCAGAACTCATTTTTTACAAATATCGGCACCGCCGCCGAAGAGAGCAGGGAAGTCCGTTCATAGATTTCGATCAGCTGGGCATCTTCTTCGGTATCCCGGTAGCTGATGAAGGGCTGGTTGGCCTGCAGGGGCTCGATGATTTTGCGGATGCTGCTGAAGGGCAGGTTGGTGATGTCCGCGCTATTGAGACGAATGTCCCGGGGGTCTTCGGTCCATTCGTGGGTCTCGCTGGTATACCACTGCAGGTCGGCAGGGTTCTGGTAATTGGTAAACATATAGACCCTGTTGACCATCGCCTTGCTGCCCAGGATGGCCAGCGACTGGTTGATGGCCTGGTCCAGGTTGGTATTGATCAGCAGGGAATGGGTCGCTCCGGCAACGGCATGGAGGAGCTGGTCTTTTTTCTTCAGTTTTTCCTGTGCATTCTTCTGGTCGTTGATATTGCGGGAGGTACAGATCAGTTTGATGACCTCGTTGTCATCGATGATGGGTTTGACAATACTTTCCAGCCAGATGTAGGATCCGTCCTTTTTGGTGATCCGGTACCGCAGGATCAGGGTTTCACTTTCGGACAGCGAGGTCCTGCTCTCCGCCGAAGGGGTGAACTTATAGCGGTCATCGGGATGCACATACTGCAGGATCGGCCTTCCGATGATATCATCCACCTCATAGCCCAGCACACTGGTGACGGAAGGGGAGAGATACCACATCGTGCCGTCGGCTGCATGGACACTGATGATGTCCTCTGAGTTCTCGGCCAGCAGCCTGAACTTCTGTTCGCTGTTCAGCAGGGCGTTCTCGGACTCCTTTTGGGCGGTGACATCCTGGGCGATCCCGAAACTGCAGCTTTCATTGATCACCTTTCCTTTGATGAAAATATAACGCATCCAACCGTGGTTGGTGATCACCCGGCAGGAAAAGGACGTTTCGTATTCGCGGTTATGCCTGCTTTCAATGGCCTTTGCAAACTCATCGGAAACGGTCTCGACGTCTTCAGGCACGATGTAGCGGTTCAGAAACTCTTTGACATGGATGATGTCCGAGGAATCATCAATGGCCAGCAGGGCCTTGAACTCCCGGCTGAGCATCAGCTCCCTGGAATCAAAATCCAGCCGCCAGGAACCCATCTTGGCATAGGTCATGGCATAGGAAAGCGTATCGATGGCCTCTTCTTTGATTTGTTCGGACTGTACCTTATCCGTTACGTTCAGGCCGATTCCCTGGATTTCTTTGACATAGCCATAATCATCGGTCAGGGCGATGAATTCCCATTCGGTCCACAGGAAGTCCCGGGTGGTGCCAATGGGTTTTTTGATCAGTATCTTGGAGATCCTGCCCGGGTTCTTCCAGCAGTCGTCGGCCACCTGCTGGCATCTAAGCATGTCTTTGGGAAAGATCGTCTCGTAAAAGAAGCGGTTGCGCAGTTCCTCCTCGGTATGGAGGAAGGTGTTGAGAAAAGCCGGGTTGGCATAGGTAAAATTCCCCACCCGGTTGATGCGCACCACATAATTGGTCTGGGAATGCAGGATCGAAGTCAGGTATTTTTTCTCCTGCAGCAGCTCGTTTCTGGCCTTCTGCAGTTCCTTGTAGTTTATTTCCCCCCTTTTGAAGGCGGGTTCCAATACCAGGATGATGAGCAATATGATGGCTACGATGAGGGAGACCAGTTTGCTGGCATCGATGGTGGAGGCCTGGCTGTTTTTTTCATTGACCACCACGGTATAGCGTTTGGTGATCTCCCGCATGAGGGGCAGGTATTTTTGCTCGTTGCTCAGCATTTCCCTTAGGTAAAGGCTGCGGTTGATCTTGAGCAGGCCGGTATCGGACTGCGCCATTTCCTTTCCGGTGGCCAGGATCCCCTTGTAGTAGATGGAGGCCGTGGAAAACAGCAATTTGATGCTGAATATGGTCTGGGGAACCGGCAGCTGCATTTTTTCGATATTGTGCTGGAGCAGCTCCTCCTGGTTCTGGAAACTGACCAGGGTGGCGGCCAGGCTGTCCTGCAGGGCGGCTATCTGGGATTCAGGATAGATATCACTGGATAGCAGGGCCGCATCCTTGGCAATGACCTGGCTCAGCGTCTGCTGACGTCCGGAAATGCTTTTAGCCTCGGTAAAACGGTCGTTTTGCGTGGAATTGATGTGCAGAAGATAATACCCGAAAAAATTGAACAGCAGGACCACCACAAATAAAATGGCCGAAATGCGGATTAGCTTTCGAAAGGGACTCTTCATGGGTTTTTGTATAGGATGTCGAACCCTTTAACGCAGAAAAAGCGTTTTAAGTTTCTCCCGGCGCTGATTTTTAGGTAAATGCGCTTAGGAAAGGCTGGAATTAGATGGAAATTAAAGTGTAAGGTTCTGATATTCAGCAATATGAAAAAATACGGCCTTTAAGGGGTTTTAGCGGCGCTGAAGCGGGTAAATCCGTATTTCAGGAAATACATGATGGTAAAGGAAGGGATGATATCGGTGCCGGGCAGGATTTCCTCGCAGCCGTTAAGTATACCGCCAACAGCCCCTTTCCAGCCGCCGAAAGTCCGGTAGAAGATGAACCCGGACAGGGGCGCCCAGAGGATATCGGTGAATTCTCCCAGGCCGGGCAACAGGTAGGACCCGCAGCCGATGAGGTCCATCAGCAGGCAAAAAGAAAGGGTGGGCGCTTTGCTGTTCACGGCCTGTTGGAAGCAAACCCCGTACCATTTTTGGAGACACCGGCCCTGATCCCCCCTGCGTAGGAGTGGCCCTGCGTTTAAAGCGCCTGGCGGGATCAGTAGTCAACCACCTGCTCTTCGATCGCAGCGGGGATATCGCGCCATTCGTATTGCTGGTTACGCAGCTGGGGTTCAAAACCCGCCTCGCGGATGGCGTCCTGGATGCTTTTGGACGTGAAGCGGTGCGGAGCCCCGGCCGCGCTGACCACGTTTTCCTCCAGCATGATGCTTCCGAAATCATTGGCCCCCGCATGCAGGCAGAGCTGTGCGGTCTGCTTGCCTACCGTCAGCCAGGAGGCCTGAATGTTTTTGATATTGGGCAGCATGATGCGGCTCAGGGCGATCATGCGGATGTATTCCTCCGGGGTAGTGAGGTTGTGTACGCCCCGGATGCGGGCCAGCAGGGTATCGACGTCCTGGAAGGTCCAGGGAATAAAGGCCAGGAAGCCCTTGGCCCCTTCGGGTTTGCGGGACTGGACTTCCCGGAGCCGTACCAGGTGTTCAAAGCGTTCTTCGATGGTCTCCACATGGCCGAACATCATGGTGGCGGAGGTGGTGATGTGCAGCTGGTGGGCTTCGGCCATGATATCCAGCCATTCCTGTGCCCCGCATTTGCCCTTGGAGATCAGCCGGCGCACCCGGTCAATGAGGATCTCCGCTCCGGCGCCGGGCAGGGAATCCATGCCCGCCTGCTGCAGGGCGGAGAGGACCTCGCGGTGGCTCATCTTCTCCAGTTTGCAGATATGGGCCACTTCCGGGGGCCCGAGGGTATGCAGTTTGAGGTTCGGGTAGAGCTGCTTGAGTTCCCGGAACAGGGAGGTGTAAAAGGACAGCCCGAGATCGGGATGGTGTCCCCCTTGCAGCAGCAGCTGGTCTCCGCCCCAGCGGAAGGTCTCCTCGATTTTTCTTTTATAGGTCTCCAGCCCGGTGATATAGGCTTCGGGGTGACCGGGTATGCGGTAAAAATTGCAGAATTTACAGTTGGCTATGCAAACATTGGTGGTATTGACATTGCGGTCAATCTGCCAGGTTACCTTTCCATGGGGCACCTGGATCTTCCGGAGTTCGTCGGCCAGGTACATCAGTTCGCTTAAGGGTGCCTGTTCAAACAGGTATACCCCTTCTGCCACGGAGAGGAATTCAAAATCCAGGGCCTTGCGGTAGAGTTCGGACAAATTCATGGTAATCCGCTTTAGAGTTGAGCTGCAAAGTTAGGGGGGAGCGGCGTCAATTTCAGAAATTGTATAAATGGTTTGGGCTAACCGCAAAGTTGTGATACATTTAAACTACCTGAGAGAATTGTAACGCTGTAAAAATGGCTCAACCATCTTATCCGACCATACAGAGGCCCGGCCCCGCTGGCCCTGCCGACAACCGCAGGCCTGCCCCGGGCTGGGTGAAAGGAAAAATACGGGCCCTGTGGCTGCTGCTGGCCTGTCTGGCCGCAAGCCCCCTGCTGCAGGCCCAGGAGGAATTTATCCCCCCGCCCTCCCAGATGATCACCAGTTTTCCCTTCCGGATGCTGACCGGGGGCATCATCATTACCCGCGCCAGGGTGGCCAATTACCCCGACAGCATGAATTTCATCTTTGATACCGGCAGCGGGGGCATTTCCCTGGATTCGATGACCTGTGTCCATTATCAAATCCCCTCCGAGCTTTCCGACAAGACCATCCGGGGGATCGCGGGCATACGCCGCGTCCGGTTCGTATACAACCAGACCCTGCATTTGCCGGGCCTGAACGTGGACAGCCTGAATTTTCATGTCAACGACTATGATATCCTGACCAGCGTTTACGGTGAAAAGATCGACGGCATCATCGGGCTCAGCTTTTTTTCCCGCTATATCGTGAAATTCGATTTCGACAGCATGCGGGTCATGGTATTTTCCAAGGGCTCCCTCAAATATCCCAAGGGCGGCTTTTTGCTGCATCCCATCTTTGCGGGACTGCCCATCCAGTCGGCCCATATCCGGGACCGCGCCAACGTGCTGGCCCGCTTCTACTTTGATACCGGGGCCGGGCTCTGTTTGCTGCTGAGTTCGGATTTTGTCAGCGACTCCAACCTGCTCAACACCAAAAAGCACAAGCCGGTGCTCACCCAGGCCGAAGGCCTGGGCGGAAAGGCGGAAATGAAACTGACCACCGTAAAGGAGTTCCGGCTGGGGCCCTATCATTTCCACAATGTCCCGGCCTATATTTTTGACGACGAAAACAACGTGACCTCCTATCCCAGCCTGGGCGGGCTGATCGGCAATGACCTGCTCAGGCGGTTCAATATCATCCTCAACTACGACCGCCGGGAAATACACCTGAGCCCCAACAGCCATTTCCGCGACCTGTTTGACTATTCCTACACCGGCCTGGGCATCTACTGGGTGGACGGACAGGTGGTGGTGGGGGATGTCATGAGGGAATCCCCGGCGGAAAACGCCGGTTTCCAGGTCGGCGACATCATCATGGCCGTCAACAACAACTTCACCAAGAACGTCCAGGTCTACAAAAACATGCTGCAGGCCCCCAATGAGAAGATCAAAGTCATCGTATCCCGGAAAGCAGGACTGGTTCAGCTTGTGCTCCGCGTGGGGAGCATTTTTTGATTTCTTTACCATTATAATGGTCAACTTGTCCTTATTTTGCACTTCTTTACCCAGCCTGGAACTATGATACAATTCGAAAAATTTCAGTTAAGCAATGGATTGAGGGTGGTGGTACATGAGGATCCCTCCACGCCCATGGCCGTGCTCAACGTGCTCTATGATGTGGGAGCCCGCGACGAAGACCCCGAAAAAACCGGCTTTGCCCACCTGTTCGAACACTTGATGTTCGGGGGGTCGGTGCATATTTCCGATTATGAGACCCCCCTGCAGCTGGCCGGCGGGGAAAACAACGCCTTTACCACCGAAGACCTCACCAATTATTACGAGCAGCTTCCGGCAGAAAACATCGAAACCGCCTTCTGGCTGGAAAGCGACCGCATGCTATCGCTGGCCTTTTCGGAGAAAAGCCTGGAAGTGCAGCGCAAGGTCGTTTGCGAGGAATTCAAGGAGCACTATATCAATAAACCCTACGGGGATGCAGGCTTTAAGATGCGGGAGCTGGCTTTCCGGGTTCATCCCTACCGGTGGATGACCATCGGAAAGGAACTGAGCCATATCGAGCAGGCGAGCCTGACCGACGTCAAAGAATTCTTTCACAAACATTACTGCCCGGCCAACGCCATCCTGGTCATAGCCGGCAATATCAAGACCGCCCCCATGCTTTCCCTGGCGGAAAAATGGTTCGGGTCCATTCCCGGCGGCCAAAAATATATCCGCCGTTTGCCGCAGGAACCCCTGCAGACCGAGGCGCGCACCCGGGAAGTGAGGGCCGATGTGCCGCTGGACGCCATCTATAAATGCTACCATATGGCCCCGAGGCTGGAGGACGGGTATTACCACGCCGAGATGATCACCGAGATCCTGGGCGGCGGATCCTCCTCCCGGCTGCACCAGCACCTGGTCAAAGAGCAGCAGCTGTTCAGCCATATCGAATGTCACCAGACCGGTTCGATGGATGCGGGACTGGTGGTGATCGAAGGCCGGCTGATCAAAGGCGTAGACATGATGGCCGCCGACCGGGCCATTGAGGCGGAACTGGACAAGATGATGACCGTGGCCATCGGGGAAAAAGAACTGACCAAGGTGAAAAACAAGACCGAGTCCGCCATACAGTTTGAGGATATGGCCCTGATGAACCGGGCCACCAGCCTGGCCATCTATGAACTGCTCGGGGATGCCAACCTCATGAACACGGAACTGGCCCGCTACCAGGATGTCACCTCCGCGCAGCTGCTGGAGACCGCCCGCCGGATTTTTGACAATGCCAACTGCAGCACCCTGTATTATTACAGCAACAACTAACCCATATTAAACCCAGAAGGGACCCATTATGCCCAACAGATCAAAGGCGCCCAGGATGACCGATGCCGTGGAGTTTCATCTTTCACTGCCCCCCTACCGGCTCTATGAACTCGATAACGGGGTGCATGTCTATGCCCTGGACCTGGGCCAGCAGGACACGCTGATGTTCAATTTCATCTTCTACGCCGGCAACTGCTATGAAGACCGCAACCTGGTGGCGGCCACCACCAACCACCTGCTCAAAAACGGAACCTCCGGCAGGAATGCCTATGAAATCAACGAACATTTTGAATATTACGGTTCTTACCTGAGCCGCCACTGCCACAATGAAACGGCGGATATTACCCTGCACTGCCTGGGCAAACATGTCCACCACCTGCTGCCTGCGGTAGCCGAGCTGGTCACCGATGCGGTCTTTCCCCAGGAGGAAATCGATATCTATAAAAAGAACATGCAGCAGCACCTGCAGGTGAGCCTTAAAAAAAGCGATTTCATTGCCGGCCGGCTGATCGATACCTATCTGTTCGGGCGCTCCCATCCCTATGGCAGGTATTCTTCCCTGGAAGAATATGCGGGCCTGCAGCGCGGGGAGTTACAGGATTTTTACAAAACCTTTTACCAGCACGGCCGCTGTGTCATCTTTGTGGCAGGCAAGCTGCCCTCCGATATCTACCTGCAGCTCAACCGGCATTTCGGGCGGCTCCCCCTGCAGGGCCACCTGCAGGAAAAAGACGAGCCCAGGCACCCCATTATACCGGCCGCGGCCAAAAAATACCGGGTCACCAACGACCCCGCCGGCGTGCAGGGCTCCATCAGGATCGCCCGCAATTTCCCCAACCGGCATCACCCGGATTTCCAGGCGGTCAGCATGCTCAACAATGTCTTCGGCGGCTATTTCGGCTCCCGTCTGATGAACAATATCCGGGAAGACAAGGGCTATACCTACGGCATCTATTCCTACCTGCTCAACCATATCCAGGAGAGCGCCTGGCTCATATCCACCGAGGCGGGCAAAGAGGTCTGCGAACCGACCATCGAAGAGGTCTACCGTGAAATGAAGATCCTGCGGGAGGAGCCCGTTGACGCAGAGGAACTGAAGATGGCGCGCAACTACATGATCGGAACCATCCTGGGGGACCTGGACGGCCCCTTCCAGGTTGCCGGACGCTGGAAGAATATCCTGCTCAACAACCTGGACGAGCAATATTTCTACCGCGGCATCGAAATCATCAAAACCATCACGCCCCTGCAGTTACAGGAGCTGGCCAACAAGTACCTCCAACCCGAACAATTTTATGAACTGGTAGTGGTGTAAGTCATCAAATCTTCCTAACTTTTCGGACAATTCTTTATTATGAATTTCATTGTCCGCATCATCATATCGGCCGTCGTTGCCTTTGGACTGTCCTATGTACTCAAAGGGATACACATCGATGAATTCACCACAGCCCTGGTGCTGGCCCTGGTGCTGGCCGTGTTCAACGCGATCCTAAAGCCCATCCTGATCATCCTGACCCTGCCCATTACCATACTGACTTTCGGCCTGTTCCTGTTTGTGATCAACGCGCTGATCATCCTGCTGGCCACCCGCTTTGTGGACGGTTTCAGGGTGGATGGTTTCTGGTGGGCCCTGCTGTTCAGCCTGCTGCTGTCCATCATGACTTCAGTGCTCTATGGCAATGCCCGGCAGGACCAGGCGCAGCAGCGATGACCCCCTGTATTTTCGAAAACCTTACTGGAAGCCATTATGAATTTCTACCGAAAAGATCTATCCGACCAGACCCTGACTGACCTCTACCGCAGCCTGCTGCTTCCCCGCATGATCGAGGAAAAAATGCTTCTCCTGCTGCGCCAGGGCCGTATCAGCAAGTGGTTCTCCGGCATCGGGCAGGAAGCGATTTCGGTGGGGGCCACCCAGGCCCTGGAGCCCGATGAATGGATCATGCCCCTGCACCGCAACCTCGGGGTTTTCACCGGGCGCGGCATGCCCCTGCACAAACTCTTCAGCCAGTGGCAGGGAAGCCAGGACGGCTATAGCAAGGGTCGGGAAAGAAGCTTTCATTTTGGCAGCCGGGAGCACCATATCTGCGGAATGATCTCCCACCTCGGCCCCCAGCTGGCCATTGCAGACGGGGTCGCCCTCGCCCATAAGCTCAGAAAAGAAAATAAGATTGCGCTGGCCTTCAGCGGTGACGGAGGCACCAGCGAAGGGGATTTCCATGAAGCCCTCAACGTGGCGGCCGTATGGGATCTGCCGGTGATATTTCTCATTGAAAACAACGGCTACGGTCTCTCCACGCCGGTCTCCGAACAATACCGCTGCAAGCGCCTGGTGGACAAGGCCGCCGGCTACGGCATGGAAGGCGTGCAGATCGATGGCAATAATGTGCTGGAGGTCTACGACACCATCAAAGGGGTGCGGGAATACTGTATCCGGGAGCAGAAACCCTATCTCATTGAATGCATGACCTTCCGCATGCGCGGTCATGAAGAAGCCAGCGGCACCAAGTACGTCCCCAAAGAACTCTTTGACCTGTGGAGCGGCAGGGACCCGGTCAGCAATTTCGAAATGTACCTGCTGCAGCAAAAAGTCCTGGACTCCGATTCGGTTAACCAGATCCGTGAACAGACCCGGCAGCTGATCGAAGCAGAGCTGAAAACCGGTTTTGAGCCAGTGCCCCTGGTCGTGGACAGCGCTTCGGAAATCCGGGATGTTTACCAGCACAGGGAAGCTTCGGGCGCACTGCCCCTGGCCGCTGTCCGGGATCATGCGCTGCCCGGCCCCTGGCCTGCGGGGCAAAAGGGAAAAGAAAAAAGAATGATCGACGCCATACAGGAAGGCCTGCTCCAATCGATGGAAAAAATACCCGGCCTGGTTCTCATGGGACAGGATATCGCCGCTTACGGGGGGGCCTTCAAGATCACCGAAGGGCTTTTTGAGCGCTTTGGAAAAGAAAGGGTCCGTAATACCCCCCTTTGCGAGAGCGCCATCGTGGGTGCCGCCCTGGGCATGTCCCTGGAAGGATTCAAGACCGTAATGGAGATGCAGTTTGCCGATTTTGTCACCGTAGGATTTAACCAGATCATAAACAACCTGGCCAAGATCCACTACCGATGGGGACAGCAGGCCGATGTGGTGATCCGAATGCCGACCGGGGCCGGCGTGGGGGCAGGCCCCTTCCATTCCCAGAGCAATGAGGCCTGGTTCATGCATACCCCCGGCCTCAAAGTGGTATACCCCTCCACCCCCTCCGATGCCAAGGGGCTGCTGATCGCTTCCATCCTGGATCCCAACCCGGTGCTGTATTTTGAGCACAAAGCCCTTTACCGCAGCGTCAGCGGCTGGGTGCCCGAGGAATATTATGAGATACCCATCGGCAAGGCGCGCCTCTGCCGGCAGGGGGAGGAGCTCTCTGTCATCACCTACGGGGCGGGGGTTCACTGGGCCGAAGACTACGCCGCGGCCCATCCCGAAACCTCCATGGACATCCTGGATCTGCGCAGCCTGCTGCCCCTGGATTACGAAGCCATACGCGCCAGCGTCCAAAGGACCGGGAAAGTGCTGGTCCTGCACGAAGATACCCTGACCGGCGGCAGCGGGGCAGAGATTGCTGCCTGGATCAGCGAGCACTGTTTTGAATACCTGGATGCCCCGGTGCTGCGCTGTGCCTCCCTGGACACCCCGATTCCCTTCAATACGGAGCTGGAGAAAAATTTCCTGGCCAGCGCGCGGCTTGAAAAATACATCGCCCAGCTGCTGGCATACTGATTGCAATACCACTCCACATATGAGTTGTCAAAAATGCTTCCCCGCACGCATACAGATCGGTTTGTTTTTCCTTTTCTTTTGCCTGCGCCCGGCCCAGGGACAAGGCCCGGGCGATGCCGTGCGCATCGTGCAGCGCAACCATGCGCCGGTCTTTGAGATACGTAACGGCCTGATGGGCCTGGTGCTCCCCCTGCAAAGCAGCTACCGTCCCGGTCATGCGGATTCCACGCTCGCACCCATCCAATCGGTGATCTACCGGGATGGCACCTACTCGGACGGATCCCCCAATTACCTGCACGCACCCACCCCGCCCCTGGCCATGCAGGTGCAGGTACTCATCAATACCCCGGCACGCTGCATGGTGCAGATCTCCTACCGTTTTCACAAACCAAAATTCCTGGACGGTTCCGGGGACTATCCCGGCGGCGGGGAAGGGGAGGGCTATTACCGCTCCACCATTACCCTGGACCGCGGTTCCCGTTCCGCGGTGATCGAGGAAGAGGCGGATTTTGAGATCTATTATGAATTCAGGATACACAACGGGCTGAGCCCGGACCGGGCCCGTTACCGCGGCTGGAATGCTCAGGCCCCGGAGTACGGATATGAACCCGGTGGCGGCGTGTACCGTCCCGAAGACCGCCGCAAGCCCCTGGACGCCACCATCGACCTGCATTACGACAAACAGCTGGTCTATCCCTGGCTGAACCTGTGGGCCCCACTGGGCGGGGAGATCAATACGGGTCGCTACTGGCAGCTATTCAACCAATCGGCCCCTGCCAGTGCCAACCTGCTTGGCTTTTACCAGGGCAGGGCCTCCCGCCTGCTGGGCGCCCATGACGTGGGACCCCGGCTGGTGCTGAGGCCGGCCCAGCCCGCGGGCGCCAAAAATGACGCGGCAGGGGACGGGGCAGGCGCGTCCATCCAGGTATTCATCACCAGGAGGACCCCGGATAACCAGTGGTATCCCAAAAAAAGATACCAGTGGTGCCTGTTTGTGTCCACCAAGGCCGATCTGGCTGACCCGGATAAATACCAGCCCATCGGCCATGAGATGAATATGGTTTCCGGAATGGGGGCAAAAGTGGACAGCTTTGCCAGAACGCCCGCCCGGCTGATACCTGCTTTTTACCAGGGGGCCCTCTACATGCCGGCTGAAAAAGTCCAGGCCCTCATCGCCCAGGTGAAATCCGACCCCGCCTTCTGCAACCTGGTCAACGGGGTGGATTCCTATTTCAAGACCATCACGGATGCCTGGAGGTACCCGGATTCAGCCCGTTCGGCCATCCGGTCAATTTTAAATTACGGCGAACAGCTCAAAGAGATCTATAAGAACGGCGACGGCATCCATGAATACAATACATCCTACTGGAAGGGCGGATTCCGCTATAAAGACAAAGTGCTGGAAATTTCCTGCCTCTTTGCCGATAAAAGCATCCCCCTGAGCCCCGGAGCGCGGGATTCCCTGGAACAGATGGTGCGCATGATGGCAAGGATTGAATGGGACAACGATAATGTACCCTTCTTTGACAGCGCGGGGATCAATTTCGGGCCGGCCAATATGTCCTTTCAGTACCAAAGCAACGGCCGCAATTTCTTTGCCCTTCTTTTTGCCCAGGACCCCGCCTTCAGGGACCGCGCGGCCGCGGTGACCGGAATTACCAGGGCCAATCTCATCGGGGCCTTTTATGATAACGGGGCTTCCTTCGGCACGCCCCATTACACTCAGGCCACCATCGACCCCATTCTTTTTGTGATGCTACAGCTCAAGCAGGCGGGGGTGGTCAACCTCTTTGCCGAGCAAAAGCAGCGGCTGGAAAAATTCATCGATTTTTATACCACCCTGCTGACCCCGCCCTCCGTGCGTTTCAGCGGCTACCGAAAACTGATCTCTTTTGGGGACGGTTCCGAAGAGAGTGCGGTTACCTTTGGGCTGCTGGGTTCGGGGTTTGCCCAATCGGATCCGGCGCTGAGCCGCCAGCTCTACAGCATATTGCAGCATGGCGCCCCGCGTCTTTCCTTATTTGGCCATGTGGTCATGGCCATAGACCTGGCGGGAAACTATCCGCCCCCTCTCCAGGGCGGCAGTGCCAATTTCCCGGGATACCTGTCCTGTCTGCGCAGCGGGGAAAACACCGCCCATGAAACGGCGGTCTGGGTGCTCAACGGGGATAAGTTTTTTGACCACCGCAACGACGATGCCGGGGAGGCCGCCATCTATGCCCTGGGGGCGCCGCTTTCTGTGAGCAGGAGCAGTTTTTATTATCCGGCCGTCACCGATGCGCGCATGAGAAGCGGGGTGGTCCCCGAAGCGCTCTTCGGGGAATGGAACCGGAATTCCCAGGCCATTACCCCCCGGTCCCTGACCAGCCGCACCTGGACGGGATCCGACCAGCTGGATTTTGCCAAACTGGCCTACAGCGACCTGTCGGTCTCCCAGATGAAGACCTCTGACAGGACCTGGGTTCGCCACCTGATGATGATCCATCTGCTCGAAGAGCAGCCGGTCATTGTCTTCTATGACAGCATTCAGGGCTCCGGCGCCAATATTTGGAGCCTGCCCAATATGTCACAGGGCGCGGTGGCCACACCGGCCGGCCCGATCACCCCCAGGGACACTGCCTATAAAAATGTCAATGGCCCCATACAGGGACTTCCGCCGGTAACCCCGGAAAAACCCCTGGCAGCAGGGCTGAACCTGTTTACCTTTACCGGCCAGTCCTGGTCTGCCAAACTGCATCCGGCAGGCGGTATCGACTGGGACCTTTATGCCATCAGCGGGGACCCCTCCAGTTTCAATCTTTCCCAATGGACAAACAACTGGCAGAATTCACAGGAGTCCAGTGAATTTTACAGGACCAACGCAAGGCCATACAGCGAGACCCAGCAGATCCTGCGCATCAGGAGCGATCGGCCGTTTTTCCACCTGCTGCTGCCTTATAATAAAGGGACAGCCCCCTACAGGGGCCAGGTCCGGCTCGTGGCCGCTGACAGGGTCAGCCTGCCTTATGGCAGCGGACAGCTGATCATCGGATCCGGTTTTTACCGCTACACGGCCGGGGACACCCTGGTTGTTACCACTTTTACCGGGGACCTTTACCGGATAAAGGCATTGAAATCAGCGGCGGGGTCACCGAACTGGAAATCGCCGGCGAAGCGGTCACCGTGCGTATACATGGCCTCAGCGGTCCCCGGACCCTGCAGGTCCCCTTCCGTTTGTCCGCGTCGGGCAACCAGGATGGGGCTTCCTTACAGGAGAACCCGCAGGGAACCCGGATCCGGATCGATTATACGAGCGGCGGAGCAGACCTGCTGTCCACGGCGCAGGGGTATAAGGTCTGGCATTTCCAGAAAAAAAAATAGGGTCAGGTGCGTAAGTAATGCCGGCGGCTGCAAGGCCAGGAGTGGGTCCACACCTGGACGGGTAGGTGGGACTGAAGGATAACATCGATTCCCTGCCGGAGGAAATCCCTGAGGGCTGGCTGCGCCCTACGGAAACGCATTTCCAAAGCATGATCCGAAGGGGTCTTATCCAGCCCCCGCATAGGCTGAAAGCGGCCTTGGCGGGCACTCAAAGGCCCACGCCGCCGCCGCCTGACAGCATGGGAAGACGACCGGTTAAGGGTCAATATGCAAGGGCTGCCAACCGGGTTATTTTTTTTGCAACAGTTCCTTTACCGCAGCCTCAATTTGCTGGTCCTGACCGGATGAAAGCAGATCGGGTTCATTGCGCACTTTTATATCCGGCTCCAGCTGGTGGTTCTCCTGGAAATGACCGTCCGGGCTTCTCCATCCGCCCATGGGCATTCCGAAGACCAGGTTGGGGTCGATCTGCTCCTCCCACCAGACGAAGGTACCGGTACCCGGCACGGGCATGCCGACGGTCTTGCCAACGCCTTTGAGCTTATAGGCCACCGGGAACAAATGGGCATCGGAATAGTTGGATTCCCCGATCAGCACGATGGATGGCTTGATCCATTTGTCATAGGGCTCGTATCCAATATACTGGCCGTGGGGGATGATGTCGAAATATTTCTTTCCGCTCAAAAAATCGGACAACTGTTCGTGAATATTGCCACCCCCGTTGAAGCGGGTATCTATGATAATGGCTTCCTTGCCGAGGTTCCTTCCCAGGGCTTCTTCAAAGACCGTGCGCATGCTGGCGTCGTCCATCGCCCTTACATGGATGTATCCGATCCTTCCTTTGGAGAGGGAATCGACTTCTTTGCGGCGGTTATTGACCCATCTTTTATAGAGCAGTTCGTTTTCCTCCCTGCCGCTGACGGGTTTGGTAGTCTCTTCCCAGCGGGCGCCTGAAACGGGATCCAGCAGGGAGAGCAGGGTCAGCTTGTTGGCCTTGCGGTTCAAAAACTGGTAATGGTCGGTCTGCTCGGTGATCTCCTGGCCATCGATTTTTTCGATGATGGTGCCATTGGTTATTTTGGAACCGGCCCTGTCCAGCGGACCGCCCTGGATGACTTCTGCCACCCTCAGCCCTTTTCCGGTATACTGGTAATCGGAGAATATCCCCAGGCAGGCGGTGGCATCCCCGGAGGGCTGACTGCTGAAATAATAACACCCGGTATGGGAGGCATTGAGCTCACCGAGCATCTCGCTCAGCATTTCTGCAAAATCGTAGTCGTTGTTGATAAAAGGCAGGAATTTTTTATAGGAATCATGGTAGAAGGCCCAGTCGACGCCCTGCATGTCAGGGAATATGAATTTTTCCTTGAGCAAACGCCAGGCATGGTCGAAAATATAATTCTTCTCTTCGGCCTCCTTAAGGGTCATTTCCCCGTTGATGCCAATACCTTCCGTCTTGGCGGATTCGGCGTCTATTTTGGTAATGCGGCCATCAGAAAGCAGCAGGATGAATTTGCCGTCCGGGGAGAGTTCCATGCCCACGTTGCGGGCGCCCAGTTTGGCAAAAAGCCGGGTCTCATGGGTGCGGGTTTCGGTCATCCAGAGATCGTAGCCTTTTTCAAAACTCGACAGGTAGTAGAGTTTCTCGCCGTCTTTGGACAGGACCCAGTCGGCGGCATCCGAGGTATGGGTGGTCAGTTTGATCTTCCTTTCCGTCAGGTTGTCCCAGTCAAATTCAAGGTCTTTTTCGGCCGAGTCTTTGGCCGGGGCTTTGGCAGGCCCTTTTTTGCCCTTGTCCTGCTTTTCTTTGTTTTTTTCCTCCTGGGCTTTTTTATCCTTTTCTTTTTTTTCTTCCTCTTCCTTGACCAGGGCGAGTTCCTCCTTGGTCAGTTTGAACCGGTCAAAGGATTCCCTGGAAAAAAACAGGGCATATACATCGCCGGAAGCCGGGTAACCGGCCTGCTGGCGGGTCCCGTTGCGGTCCGTCCCCCAGATCATGATCTTTCCTCCCATGGCCCATTTGGGCCCGAAATCATCATAGCCGCTCTGTGTCAGGTTGACGACCGGTGAGCGGCCGTCGGCTGCCACCAGACCCACTTCGGCTGACTGTATCCTTTCGGGGAGTCCATAGCTCACCAGCAGCCATTTGCTGTCGGGAGACCACTGGTAATACTGGTCCCCGTCGGAATAGGAATAATTCCTGTCTGCCGGCAGGACCATGCGGCTGACACCGCTGGCCAGGTTGATCACTTTTAAGGTGGTACGGTTTTCCAGGTAGGCTACTTCCTTGCCATCGGGGGAATACATTGGCTGGAATTCCTCTGCCTGGGTAGCCACGACCGGTTCTTCCTTCAGCACGGTCGATGCATAAAAGTAAGGCTCTTCTTTTCTGATGATGGATGTCCTGTAAACATTCCAGTTGTTGTCTTTTTCCGCCGCATACAGGATGGACCGGCCATCCGGGCTGAAGCTGACATTGCGCTCCTGCCAGGGGGTATTGGTGATCCTTTTGGTGATGCCTCCTGTCACGCTGGTCACAAAAATCTCCCCGCGAAATACAAATACTATTTCCTTGCCGCTGGGGGAAAGCTTCATTTCGGTGACTCCTCCGCTGACCGGCAGGGGTTTGTCCAGACTGGTTCGTCCGTCTTCGGCGATACGGACATCGATCCTAACGGGGTCGGCCCCTGCTTTTTTGGTATAGATTTCACCCTCGTATCCAAAGCAGAGGGTATTGTCCCGGGACGCCGTGAGGAAACGCACGGGATGCCGGGAGAAATGGGTCTCCATGGTGGAGGCATCCGGGTGATCGATGGAGCTCTTATATATGTTGAACGATCCGTTCTGTTCGCTTAAATAATAGAAGTCCCTGTCATTGGCATCAAAGACCGGATTGCGGTCCTCCCCGTTGAAATGGCTCAGCTGGCTGTACCGGCGGGTCTTCAGGTCATAGAGCCAGATATCGCGCGTGACGGAGGAGACATGGTGCTTGCGCCAGTCGCTTTCATAGCCTTTCTGATCATGATAAATGATTTTGTCGCCTGCCGCGTTCACGGTGGCATCCAGGGCAGGCACCGGCAGCACCTGGCTTACCCTTCCCCCGCTGACCGGCACACTGTATAATTCGCTCATGACCGAAATGGGGAACTGGGCATTGGTCACCACATCCTGGCGGTAGGCGGAAAAAAGTACGGCCTTGTCGTCGGCCGTAAAGGAACTGGGGATCTCGGGGCCGGAATGGAAAGTCAGCCTCCTGGATTCCCCGCCCGTGGCGGGCATGATAAATACGTCAAAATTGCCATACCGGTCCGATGCAAAGGCGATGGATTTGCCATCGTGTGACCATACCGGGGCGAACTCGTAGGACTCACTTATGGTTAGCGGCATGGCCGTTCCGCCCGCTGCCGGCACCCTGTAGATATCCCCTTTGTAGCTAAACAAAATGGTCTGTCCGTCGGGTGATAGGGAAGGGTAGCGCATCCACAGCGGGTGTTCCTGGGCCTGGGTGGGAAGGGCAACACCCAGTAAGACAGACAGTATGGCCATACAGGCGAGCGGCAATTTTATCATAAGCGTGATTTGAACTATAAATTTAAATGAATAGGGCCAACAGCCACGGGACTTCCGCAGATTTGGTATTAAGCCGAATCTATGCAGGTTGAGCGGTCGGCCAAAAGGATGACCTGAAAGGCGCCGGGCCCCAAACCCGCTTTCCGCAAAACAGGGGTTAACCTGTCGGCTGTTTTTTTCAAACTAAGGATTTTTCTGCGCCGCCCCAAAGCGGTCAACCCCTATGAAATCAAACAAGGAAATAGCCGCTGCGGGCAGGGAGGCGGGAATAAGGCATAATACCTTTAAAGCCGGCAATAGTGGATGTCTGCGATTGGGTGGCGCGGATGGTCAGGCGGATAAAACGCCCCCGGTCCCGATTCAGTTCCCCCTATTGGGGCCGGATCCGCTGCCAGACATAGGCGATCCCAAAACCCAGTACAATATATAGGATCATCCGGATGATACGCTGTTTGGTCCTGGTCTTGCCATTCATGGTCGGTCGGGTATGGTTTTGGCATTTTATGGTTCAGATCGCTGTTGCGGTCCTTCCGGTCTCGCCGGCAGGTCCGGGCTGGGTCCATTCATTCAGATGGCCACCGCCCACCCCCGGGTGCCGCCCAGCCATATCCTCCGGCATTCCCGGATACAGGCCCGGAGGGGACCCTGATTTAACCGGGGGATGTTGAATTGGTAATTTATATACCCTTATATCCCGGTTTGATTTTAAACGCGCCGTATCTTCCTATGTGAGGGCCCGCCGTTCAATGGCTGTAACCCGGTCCGTACAGCGGGGTGCCGCTCCTGACTCCGGTATGTTTGCCCTGCTCGATTACGACCTGGCCATTGACCAGCACATAGGAAAAGCCGGTAGAAAACTGGTGCGGGTTCTCAAAGGTGGCCCTGTCTGTGACCAGCTCGGGATCAAAGATCACCAGGTCCGCCGCATAGCCGGGCCGCAGCAGGCCGCGGTCTGTAAGCTGGAATTTCTGCGCGGGCAGGGAACTCATCCTGCGCACGGCTTCTTCCAGGCCCATGACATGCAGCTCCCGGACGTATCTTCCCAAAATGCGCGCATTGGTCCCATAGGCCCTGGGGTGTGGCATGCCCTTGCCCTGCACCGGCACCCCCGCATCGGAGGCCGCCATATTGAATGGATAGGACATGATATAGGTGACGTCTTTTTCATTCATGGAATGGTATACCATCTGGGCGCCCCCTTTTACCATCATATCCAATATGGTCTCCGCCTCCTGGCGTGCCCCTGCCCTGCGGCCCAGGAGGCGGTTGATCTGGGTGATGCTTTTGCCATTGAAGGTGCTGTCCGCCCCGTAGGAAGCCACCACCGCAAAACTGAAATCGGGGAACTGGTAGCGGCGGATTTCTGCGAGCATCCCGGAGATGATTTTCTTTCTGATGGCCGGATTGGAAATCCGGCTGACAATGGAATCCTGTGTCCCTGCGATCGCCCAGGAGGGCAGCCTTGCACCGAGGTTGGTGCTGCTCGCCGTATAGGGATACTGGTCGATGGTTACGTCGATGCCTTCTTTCCTGGCCTGCTCCACCAGCGCCAGGGTTTCGTGGGACCTTCCCCAGTTGGCCTTTCCGCCTACCTTGAAATGGGAGATTTCCACGCCCATGGAGGCCATCCTGCCTACATTAATGGCTTCTTCCACCGCCTGGGTCACCTGGCTTTCCTCGTTGCGAATATGGGAGGCATAGACCCCATGATACCGGGCTGCGGCCCGGGCCAGCCCGACCACTTCCTCGGTATGGGCAAAAGTGCCGGGGACATATATAAGCCCGGTGGACAATCCCACTGCCCCATCCCGCATCCCCTGTTCTACCATGGCTTCCATCCGGCGGGTTTCTTCCGGGGTGGGCTGCCGGTCGTCGCGGCCCATAACGGCCTCCCGCACACTGCCATGACCGATCAGGGTCGCCACATTCAGGGATACTTTCACGCTGTCCAGCTGGTGGAAAAAGGCCGCTATATCTGTCTGGGAGCCGCCGCAGTTGCCTGTAATGGCGGTGGTTACCCCGTCAAAGAGAAAATTATCTGCGGTAGGATGACCCAGTATGCCCCCAAAGAGCCCGCCTTCCAGGTGGGTGTGCACGTCGATAAACCCGGGCGCCGCCACCAGGCCGTGTGCATCAATGATACGGGCCGCTCCCGCGCTGTCGATGTGGCGGGAGACTTCCCGTATCCTGCCCGCTTTAATGGATATATCACCATAGAACCAGGGGTTGCCGGTGCCATCTATGATCCTGGCGTGGCGGATCAGCAGGTCAACGGAGGGCTGCGAGATGGCCAGTACCGGGACAAGTAGCAGGGTGCAAAGCAGTGTTTTGTTGATTTTCATTCATATTATTTTTTTGGGGTACAGTATGCACGGGATAGCCCTTGCCTTCAGCGCCGCTTATTTTTCATTGGCTTTCAGCACCCGCATGAAATTGCCGCCCAGGATCTTTTTGATATCCGCTGCCGGGTAACCGCGCTTTACCAGCGCCTCGGTGATCCGGGGGTAATCCTGCACCCCTTCCAGACCCTGCGGGGCAGATTCTATGCCGTCAAAATCAGAACCCAGTCCCACATAATCAACACCAACCAGCTTGGCAATATAATCGATGTGGTCGATCAGCAGCGAAAGCGGCGGGCGCAGTGCGGCGGCTTCTTCGGGATATTTCCTGCTGAAAATGGCATTCATCTCATATCCGGGTGTCCGGAGCCCTGACAGCGAATCGTATTCCTGCCGGTGACGGCTCATGAACGCATTGGCCCGCTTGAGATAGGAACTGTCCAGGAAACCCGAATAGAAATTGACCTGGATGACTCCGCCGTTTTTGGCAACCGCACGGATCTGGTCATCTTTCAGGTTGCGGAATACCGGGCAGATCGCATATACGGAACTGTGGGAGGCGATGACGGGTTTGGTGGTGGTTTGCATCACGTCCCAGAAAGTCTGTTCCCCCACATGGGAAATATCGACGATCATGCCCAGTTGGTTCATTCTCCTGACCACCTGGCGGCCAAATTCATTGAGCCCTTTTTGGGGGTTGGGCACCGTGGCCCCGCTTTCGTCTTTGGCAGAGGACGCCCAGGAAGTGCTGTTGTTCCAGGTCAGGGTCATGTAACGCACCCCGCGTTTGTAGAAGCTGTCCAGTTTGTCCAGGTCGTCCTCGATCATGTGACCGCCTTCCACCCCGCTCATGCAGGCCAGTTTCCTTTCCTTGAAAGCCCGGTATACCTGGCCGGAATTATAAACGATCCGCATCTTGTCCGGGTTCCTGCGGGCGATGGCATAGAGGGAATCGATTTCAATATTGGCAAATTTATAGGCCGTGTCTTTTCCAAAACGCTCATCGCAGAAAATGGAAAATACCTGCAAGCCAACCCCGCCTTTTTTAAAACGGGCCAGGTCGGTATGGGTCTTTCCCTCCAGGTCCTCCTCTATGGAAAGCCCCTTGAGGGTTACTGTGGACAGCACGTCGTTATGGGTATCCACCAGCAGGGCGCTGCGGTGAATGCGGCGGTAATCCTGGCAAAGGCAAAGACCCGGCAGAACAAGTAGGACTGCCAGCAGGCATAACAGGGGGTTTTTCATGAGCGGTTAATGTGTTTGTTAAAAAATGAAGCGGTTTAATTTACCGGGGTGGAGGAGCTAATAAAGACTCCCCTCAATCCTCCTTGCTGCCTTTGTCGCCGATGAACCAGTGTTCCTTATTTCTGAACAGCACGTTGAAGGTGGTCAGGGATCCGTAAATGCGGGTGATATACTGCTGCAGGTTGACTTTGTCTGCATCGGTGAGCACCTTGTGGGCATTGATTTGCTGCTCCATGACCCGCAGCCGGTCGCGCAGCATGACGATTTTGTGAAAGAAAATATCGATGGGCACTTCCTTCGGTTTTTGGCTTGAGTCCCTGGGCTGCAGCAACATCGTGCCGCCCATCCAGCGCTCCCCCAGGGGTATGACCTCGGTAACGTCGCCCCATAGCCGGAGAATCTTCAGCAGGGACTTCTCCACTTCGGAGGTGGTTTCTATTTCCGCGGTGACGTTTTCGGGGATGATCTCATCGAGGTGGGTGTCTGTCTTGTCGATTTCCTTGATGCCATGGTGGATAAAGGAGATCAGGTAGGTGGCATAACGGACGGCAACGATGACGCCGGGTCCCAGCTGGGTATGCTGGAGCCGGGTGCCGATGCCCAGTGTGGTTTGTTCGCTCATGGTTATTTAGGGTTGAATGGGTAAGGGTTGATCGATGGCCTGGTAAACCAGGGCCTTGAATTTCTCGGTGATGTCACCGTGGCTGTTGGGGGACTGCTGGGTCATAAACAAACAGACCAGTTTTTCCTTCGGGTCCGCCCAGTAGAAAGTGCCAAAATAGCCGCCCCAGGAAAAACTCCCCTCATTCCAGGGGCCTTTGGAGCTCCCTTTGGGACTGACCAGTTCAAAACCCAGCCCGAAATAATCGGTGCCGTTGAAGGGGAAATCCAGCTGGGAACTGGTCATCATCTCCACCGAGCGGGCAGAGAGGATCCGGTGCCCGTTATAGGTTCCCTTGTTCAGCATCATCTGCAGGAAAATGGCATAGTCATAAGCCGTAGAGGAGAGTCCGGCCCCGCCGGAGAAATAGTGCTTGACGATGGTGGGATAATCCGGGTCAATGTCTTTGTGGTTTTTGCCCCAGGCGATGATGTGCTCCTGGTCGTCCTGGGTATATACTTTGGCCAGCCGCCCGGCACGGTCCGCCGGCAGGTTGAAATAAGTGTCCTTCATGCCCAGGGGAATGAAAATATGGGTGCGCATGAAATTTTCCAGGCTCATGCCGCTGATCTGCTCCACCAGGCATCCCAGCAGGTCGGTGTTGAGGCCGTAGATCCATTTTTCCCCCGGCTGGGCAAACAGGGGAAGCGAACCGAGCACCTTCATTTTTTCGGGCAGGCTGGCGTTGACCACCCCCAGGCCGGACCTGAGCCCGTTTTTGGCATACAGGGCGTTCATTTCCGGGCTTCCGATCTCGGCATAACCGATACCCGAGCTCTGGGTCAGCAGGTCACGGATGGTCACTTCCCTTTTGGCCGCCACCGTCGTATAGGTAGTGTCCGCCAGGTTGAAATGATCGATCACCCTGGGGTTCCTGAATGCAGGGATATACCGGCTTACCGGGTCGTCGAGCAGGAGTTTGCCCTGTTCGTAAAGGATCATCACGGCCACCGAAGTGATGGCTTTGGACTGGGAAGCGATCCGCATGATCTGGTCCTTTTGCATGGGACTGCGCGCAGCGATGTCATTATAGCCAAAGGACCTGTAATAGGCCAGCTTCCCGTTGCGGTAGACGATGGCCACCGCTCCGTTGAGCCATTTTCTGGAAATGTAATCCTGGACACTGCTGTCGATATAGGACAGCCGGTAGGCGGACATTCCGCTCAGGGAGGTCTCCGGCCCCGCCGACAGGACAGGCGTCTGTGACCGGACCTGGGATGCAAACTGCAGCAGGAGACAGCAGGGGATCAGCCATTTTTTCATGGTAAACAATTAAGGGGTAAATCTTTGGACAAGAAAGGTAATGAAATTTGTGAGAAAAGGGCCCGTGCTCAACCGGCCCGGGCCAGGGCCGGAAGGTCATGACCGGCTGGAGAGCTGCTCAGAAAGGCTTTTTATCCCGGTTCTGGAGGCGGACCGGACGATTGCGGTTTTGTTTGTATTCAATGGACGCCAGTTTGATGTATTCATCAAAATCATAATCGGTGCTGGTCTGGGCAAACTGGAAAGAAGGCCGGTACCTGGCCATGAAGGTTTCCAGGTCCGTACCGCTCAGGTGGGTGATCTTTCGCACCAGCAGGGGGCTGAAGCGGTGGTCTATGAATTTATCCTGCTCCTCGGTGATCAGCCGCTGCTGGAAGGAGGCCAGCCGCCGGTTGCGGCTGAAGCGGAATACATTGATGAGTTCATCCAGGTCCAGTCCCACGCCCGTTCCCCCCGAACCGGGTTCCGTCAGCTTGAGGCCGGGTTTGTGGTAATCAAAGTAGCGGGCATAGTCCTTTCGGTTCTGCAGGGAGTCAATATGGTAGTTGCGGGGCGCTACCCGTACCGTCCTGAGTTCGGTGGGCTCCACATGGAGGGCAATATCAAAATCGTTGTAGGCGCTGATGTTTTTCACCGGGTACTTGTAGGTCTCCCGGCCCAGGTAGGAAAAGGAGATGGAGTCCTGGTCAGAGACGTTGATGCTGTAATGACCGTTGGAATCCGTCACCGTGCCCCTGCCCGAAGTGCTCATCACGCTGACCGACTGCATGGGTTTGGTGCGGGTCATGTTGTATACGGTTCCTTTGACGGTCATGGTCTGTCCCAGGGCATCCTGGGGACAAAATCCGGTATATAGCAGGATAAAACAAAGTAAACCACTGAATACAGTTGGACGCAAAGGCGGTAAATTAGGCTGTGATATTACCATCAATAATGCAATTTACTACTGCCCGGCCTGGGATTTAACGATATTTTGCGAATCGATTACTTCTTCGATAACCCTCGGATAATGGCGGTGCTCCAGCTGGTGGATGCGACTGGCCAGGCTTTCGGGCGTATCGCCGGGCACTACCTCGCAGCGCGCCTGGAACAGGATGGCCCCGTTGTCGTAGAGGGCATCCACGTTATGGATGGTGATACCGCTTTGTTTTTCCCCGGCGGCCAGGACCGCCTCGTGGACCCGGTTACCGTACATGCCTTTTCCCCCAAATTTGGGAAGCAGGGCGGGGTGGATATTGATGATCCTTCCCCCGTAGGCCCCAATGAGGGTTTCGGGGATTTTCCATAAAAAACCGGCCAGCACGATAAAACCGATGCGGTGTAAGGCGAGTTCCGGCAGGTAGCCATCCCCCCGCAGGAACCGGTCGGGTTCAATGAGCAGGACCGGTATCCGCTCCCTGGCGGCTATCCGGATCACACCGGCCTGGGGTTTATTGCAGACGACCAGGCCGACCCGGATGCGGGGATGGTCCCTGAAATGATCCATGATCTTTTCTGCATTGGACCCGGCACCCGAGGCGAAAATGGCAATCTGAAGGGGAATCGTACTGTTTTGCATGTAATAATTATGTAATATGGAAAATCCGGGTCTCCATTTTCGGGGGACCTGCCGGACAAAGGTGGCAATATAGTCCCGAACGGTAAAAATTGATTAAACCCCGGGAGAATCCCAGGCGGTTTTGGTTGCACAAATCTGTTGACAAAAACATGACAGTTCATAATGTCATTCTTCTACAATTCGCTGAAACACACGCCAGACAAGGGAAAAAAAATTTTTCGTATGTTGGTATTTTGTTGAAATCCTGACTTATTTTTGCACCGACTCAGGAGATTTTTCCACATTTATACACAGCTTGTATATATGCATCATAATAGACTAATTGCTAAAAGATTATTCCTCAGTATCCTTCTCTCAGCCGTTTTTTCCATTGGTAATGGTCTGTTAGCCCAGGATGGTAAGGCCCTTTTTCAGGCCAATTGTGCGTCCTGTCATAACCCGGTCAAGGCCCTGACCGGTCCCGCCCTAAAGGGGGTGACCGAGCGGGTTCCGGACTCCAAACTGCTGCATTCCTGGATCAGGAATAACCAGGCGGTACTGGCCTCCGGCAATAAATATTTCAATGACCTCTACGCCTCTTATAATAAGACGGCGATGAACCTGTTTACCACCCTCACCGACCCGGAAATTGATGCCATACTCAAATATGTCAACGATTATAAGGAGCCCGTCCAGGCAGGTCCCACCCCCGGCGCGCCGGCCCAGGAAGGCGACAACAGCCTTCTTTATGGTATCCTGACCCTCATTTTGGCCGTTATCATGCTGACGCTCGTGCAGGTAAACAGCAACCTGAAAAAACTCTCTGACGACAAGGAAGGGATTCCGGCCATGGAGCCGATCCCCTTCTACCGCAATAAGGTATACATCACTTTTGTCATCCTCATCCTGTTTGTAGTGGGCGGATTTTATGTGGTGGAAGGCGCCATCGGCCTGGGTCGCACCAAGAACTACCAGCCGGAGCAGCCCATTTATTATTCCCACAAGGTACATGCCGGCACCAACCAGATCAGCTGCCTGTACTGCCATGGCGGCGCCTGGGAAAGCAAGCATGCCGCCGTTCCCTCCCTCAATGTGTGTATGAACTGCCATGCGGCCATCAATGAATACAAGGGGGAAAAGCTATTCCGCGAAAACGGGGAGGAAGTCAACGGCACGGCTGAAATCCAGAAATTATACGCCCATGCGGGTTACGACCCCAAAATGGGCAAATACACTTCGGCCGGAACCCCGGTGGAGTGGACCAAGATACACAACCTGCCCGACCACGTATACTTCAGCCATGCCCAGCATATCCGCGCGGGCAAAGTACAGTGCCAGACCTGCCACGGACCTATCCAGGAGATGAATGAAGTCAAGCAGTTTGCCGACCTGAGCATGGGATGGTGCATCAACTGCCACCGCAATTCCAAGGTCAATTTCCCGGATTCAGCAGGCAATAACGGCAATAAATTCTACAGCATTTACGAGAAGTTCCACAAGGACCTGCAGCCCGGTGACAGCATCACTGTTGAGAAGATCGGCGGAACCGAATGCCAGAAATGTCACTATTGATTCCTGCCTGCACCAAAGGGTTCCAGGTATATTAAATACTATCATACTTATAATTAAAATACAAGCCCCTCCAGGGTTTGGGGTAAATAAGCAAATATGAGCGATAAAAAATACTGGCAGACATTCGGAGAGCATAGTAACAGCGAGGCTTTTCAGGAAGCAGCAGCCAATGAATTCCGCGAAGACCTGCCGGTGGAAGGTCTGGATTCCACGGGTCTGCTCGACGCCAAGACCCCCCGCAGGGATTTCCTGAAATACCTGGGTTTTTCCACCGCTGCCGCTGCACTGGCCGCCAGTTGCGAGATACCCGTTAAAAAGGTGATCCCCTACGTCAACAAGCCCGAAAATACCATCCCCGGGGTGGCTGATTACTACGCCACCACCTTCCAGTCCGGAGGGGACCTGGTCTCCGTAGTGGCCAAGGTCCGGGACGGAAGGCCCATCAAGCTGGAGGGCAATGAACTTTCTTCCATTACCAAAGGAGGTACCTCTGCCAGGGTGCAGGCATCCGTACTGGATTTATACGACACCGCCCGCCTGCGGCATCCAAAGCAGTCCGACGGCAATTCCTTCCAGGAAGTCACTTCCCTGGAAGCCTTTGACCAGCTGGCTGCCACAGCCCTGGGTTCCCTGGGCGGAGCGCCGCTGGTGATCCTCACTGGCACCATCACCTCCCCTACCACCAAAGAAATCATCAGCCAGTTCCTGGCCAAATACCCGGGCAGCCGCCATGTGCAGTACGATGCAGATTCCTATAGCGGCATGCTGCTGGCCAACGAAGCGGCCTATGGCAAAAAAGCCATTCCTTCCTACCAGTTCGACAAAGCCAAAGTCATTGTAAGCCTGGGTGCCGATTTTCTGGGTACCTGGCTTTCTCCCATAGAATTCGCCCGCCAGTATGCGGCTGGCCGCCGGGTCACCGACAAAAACGCCGAAATGAGCCGGCACTACCAGTTTGAAAGCCTGCTGTCGGTAACGGGTGGCAATGCGGACAAAAGATTTACACTCCGTCCTTCAGAGACCGGGCCCCTGGCCCTGGCCCTGCTGGCCGAACTGGGCGGCCCGGTGAGCGCCCCCGCCCTGGATGGCCGCCTGAAATCCGCCGTGCAGCTGGCTGCCAAGGACCTATCTGCCGCCAAAGGCAGCGCCCTGGTGGTCTGCGGAAGCAATAACCCCCATGTGCAGCTCATCGTCAACGCCATCAACGAAGCCATTGGAGCCAACGGCACCACCATCAACTGGGCTGCGCCCGTGCTCTGGCGCCAGGGACTGGATGCGGAAATGAGCAGCCTGGTAGCCGATATGGATGGCGGCAAGGTAGGCGCCCTGCTGGTGTACGGAGCAAATCCCGCCTATGATTATTACGACGCGGACAAATTCAGGGCCGCCATCAAAAAAGTAAAGACCACCATTTCCTTCAACGACCGGCTGGATGAGACCACCGAGTTGTGCAAATACATTTTACCGGCGCCCCATTTCCTGGAAAGCTGGGGAGATGCCGAACCAAAGACCGGCTATTTCTCCTTCATGCAGCCCACCATCGCCCCGCTGTTCAAGACCAGGTCCTTTGAGGACTCCCTGCTCAAATGGAGCGGAGCCACCGACACCTACGAAGCCTATTTCAAAGCCTACTGGACTGCCAAACTCGGCGGTATCGACGGCTACGAAAAAGCCCTGCAGGACGGTGTGGTTGAACCGGCCGCCCCCTCCACCGGAGGAGCGCCCTTCAGCAGCGCGAAAGTATCGGAGGCAGCAGCAGCGATCGGGAGCATGAAAAAAGGCGGAGCCTATGAACTGGCCCTTTACCAGAAGGTCTCCATGGGAACCGGCAAGCAGGCCAACAACCCCTGGCTGCTGGAACTGCCTGACCCCATCACCAAAGCCACCTGGGATAACTATGCAGTGGTCTCCCCCAAATATGCCAGGGACAACTGGCATATCGACCTGGGCGACCGCCGGCAGGCCGACAAATTCGAAGTGCATCCCGACAGGCAGGTCGTTTCCGTGAAAGTGGGCGGCAAAGAAATTACCCTTCCGGCCCTGGTGGTTCCCGGTGTACACGATGAGGTGATCGGTATTGCCGTGGGTTACGGCCGCCAGAGTGCCAACAAAGACAATACCGCCGATTATATCGGAAAAGCAGTAGTGGGCGCAGGCAGGAATGCCTTCCCGCTGGCCACTTTCAACGGCCTGACCGTGGAATGGTCTGCCCCGGAAGCCACCTGCGAAACAACCAAAGAATTCTACCAGGTCGCACAGACCCAGACACATAGCAATTACGAAGGCCGCACTGAAGCGGTGAAGGAACTCACGCTGGAGGATTTCAAAAAATCACCCGATGAGATTCTCAACGAAAGGGAAGAGGAACTAAAGCCCTATGGCGGACTGAAGAGTTTCACCGAGCAGGGTACCCTCTACGGTGTCTATGACAAGCCCGGCATCCACTGGGGCATGTCGGTGGACATGAACTCCTGCGTGGGCTGCGGTGCCTGCGTGGTAGCCTGCCACGCCGAAAACAACGTTTCTGTAGTGGGTAAAAAAGAAGTGCTCCGTTACCACGACATGCACTGGCTGCGCATCGACCGTTATTTCAGCGGCAACCTCCAGGAGGCCGACAGCATCCAGACTGTTTTCCAGCCCATGCTTTGCCAGCATTGCGATAATGCGCCCTGCGAGAATGTGTGCCCGGTATCTGCCACCAACCATTCCTCAGAAGGACTCAACCAGATGGCCTATAACCGCTGCATCGGCACCAGGTACTGCGCCAACAACTGTCCGTTCAAAGTGCGTCGTTTTAACTGGGCCGATTATACCGGGGCCGATTCATTCCCCGATAACCAGAACGGTATTATCTCCGATGCCACCATGATGATGAATGATGAACTGCCCCGTATGGTGCTCAACCCGGATGTAACCGTACGCTCCAGGGGGGTGATGGAAAAATGCTCCTTCTGTGTGCAGCGCCTGCAGGAAGGAAAACTCAAAGCCAAAAAAGCAGACCGCCCTTTAAAGGATATGGAAGATGTGAGAACAGCCTGCCAGCAGGCCTGCCCGACGGAAGCCATTGTTTTTGGCAACGCCAATGACAAAGAAAGCCGCATCCGCCAGACCAGGCTGGAAAACGAAGGCCGCCTGTTCTATGCGCTGGAAGAACTCCATGTATTGCCCAATGTCAATTACCTGGCAAAAATCCGCAATACAGATGTCATCCAGGGAAAGGCCGGGGAGAAAAAGGAAGAAACGGCTGAAAAGAAAGCCTGAGGCCGGGCTTATAGGGACAGAAATCTGAATATAAACAACTAGTTAGAGGGTTCCAATACATTTTTAAAAGCATGCGGCCCCCGGGCCGACGCTAAAAGCTCAAAGAATTATGGCATTATTAAAATACGAATCACAAGTCAGGCCGCCATTGGTGAATGGTACGAAGGATTACCACCAGGTTACGGAAGACATTGTACGCCCCATTGAGGCCAGGCCGGGAAAACTCTGGTGGATCGGCTTTCTGACAGCGGTGGGACTGCTTTGCTTCGGCATGTATTCCGTCTACCGGGAGGTCACCTACGGGATTGGCCAGTGGAACCTCAACAAGACCATCGGCTGGGGCTGGGACATCACCAATTTCGTGTGGTGGGTGGGTATCGGTCACGCGGGTACCCTGATTTCCGCGATCCTGCTGCTGTTCAGGCAGGGATGGAGGACGGGGGTGAACCGTGCGGCAGAGGCGATGACCATTTTTGCGGTCATGTGCGCCGGCCAGTTCCCCATCTGGCATATGGGTCGCGTCTGGATGGCGTTTTTCGTATTGCCTTATCCCAATACGCGCGGCCCGCTCTGGACCAATTTCAACTCCCCCCTGCTCTGGGACGTATTTGCGATATCGACTTATTTTACCGTTTCCCTGCTTTTCTGGTACTGCGGACTGCTGCCTGACCTGGCTTCCGTGCGTGACCGCGCCAAACTGAAATGGCGTAAATTCTTCTACGGGCTGACTTCTTTTGGCTGGACCGGTTCCACCAAACACTGGCAGCGCCACGAGGCCCTGTCGCTGGTGCTGGCAGGCCTGAGTACCCCGCTGGTACTCTCCGTGCACACCATCGTATCCTTTGACTTTGCCACTTCGGTCATACCCGGATGGCATACCACCATCTTCCCTCCCTATTTCGTGGCGGGAGCGATCTTCTCCGGTTTTGCGATGGTGCAGAGCCTGCTGATCATTACCCGCAAGGTGCTGCACCTGGAAGATTATATTACCCTGGAACATATCGAAGTGATGAATAAGGTGATCGTACTGACCGGCTCCATCGTGGGGGTGGCCTACCTGACCGAACTGTTCATCGCCTGGTACGGACAGAATAAATTCGAGAACTGGGCCTTCATGCAAAACAGGGTGAACCTGTTCAGCCCGCTGGGCTGGAGCTATTACCTGATGATGGGCTGTAACGTGCTTTCCCCGCAGATCTTCTGGTTCCGTAAAATGCGCAGGAACCTGACGGTGACCTTTTTCATGTCTGTGATCGTCAACATCGGAATGTGGTTTGAGCGTTTTGTGATCATCGTGACCTCCATTTACCGCGATTACATACCCAGCAGCTGGAGCACCTATTATACCCCTTCGGTTTGGGAAATCGGGTTTTACCTGGGGACATTCGGGCTGTTTTTCACCTGCTATTTCCTGTTTTCAAAATTCTTCCCGGTCATCGCACTGGCGGAGATCAAACATATCCTGAAAAAATCAGGGGAGAACTTTAAGGAAAAGATGGGGGATGCCGAGGCCGAACCCGTCGAGGAATTTGCGCACGAAATGGCTCACGCCCATTAATGAACCCGTATTGAAGGAAATAAACACTGGAATCTGATCTATTATGGCTATAAAAAAATTTGTTGTTGGTGCTTTCACGGATGAAGCGGTCCTTTTTCCCGCAGTCAAAAAAGTGCGCCAGGCGGGCTACAAGATCCACGATGTGTATACCCCCATGGCCATTCATGGCCTGGACAAGGCGATGGGCCTGAGGGAGACCAGCCTGCATACCGCGGGTTTCATCTACGGGATCACCGGCACGACCACGGCCCTTTCGGGCATCGGCTGGATATTTACCAGCGACTGGCCGTTGAACTTTGGCGGTAAACCCCATTTTTCCCTGCCGGCCTGGATACCCATCACCTTTGAACTGACGGTGCTGTTTGCAGCCGTAGGGATGGTATTGACTTTTTGCTATCTCTGCCAGATGGCCCCCTTTGTCAAGAAACACCATTTCAGCCTGCGGGCCACCGATGACCATTTTGTCATGGTGATCGAATGCACACCGAGGACCAATGTAGCCGAGGCGCAGGCCTTTTTGGGCAGCATCGGCGCGGTGGACATCAACGTCCAGGACGCAGAAACCGGCTGGTGGCTGGGGCGCTATGACAAAGACACCAAACCTTTTGAGATGAACAAAACAGCGATCGTATAAACTGACAAGCATTCAAGACATTCAGATGAAAAAAATAACCATCATATCACTGGTTGCATTCACAGGGATCCTTATCGCGAGCTGCAGTGATGTCAGGCGCAAACCAGGCAGGATCTATATGCCGGATATGGCCTACAGCCGCGCCTACGAGACGTACTCGGTTACCGAGGAAGACAGGCAGGCCCTTGAAAAAGACGGAATCCATTTCAGCAATACGCCGGTTGCCGGTACCATCAAGCGCGGGGAACTGTTTCCCTTCCTGCTGGCCAAAGACAAGGACGGTGATACCACCAACTATGCCGCCTCCAAAAAAGTAGTCAACCCGCTGCCGGCCCTGACCGAAGATCAGGCCGTGGAAGCAGAAAGGCTGTTCCTGGTTAACTGTGCCATCTGTCACGGCCCCAAACTGGACGGCAATGGCCCCCTGTATAAAGGCGGCGATGGTCCTTATCCGGCCAAACCGGCCCAGCTGGTGGGTGACGCCAAGTATGAGGCCATGCCCGACGGGCAGATGTACTATTCTGTGCTCTACGGAAAAAACAAAATGGGCAGCTACGCTTCCCAGCTGGATTCCAGGCAGCGCTGGATGGTGATCCATTATATTAAAAGCAAGCAGGCTGCTGCCAAGGGAACGGCTGTGGCCGCCCCTGCCGCTGATTCAGCAGGCATGAAGAAATAAGAGGAGCAAACGAATTACCGAATACATTAAACTTTTGTGAATGTCACTGAAAGAACATTTTGAAATCCCGGCGAAGTACAAACTGTGGTCCATGATCCTGATGGGTGTCGGGGCGCTTTCGCTCATCCTGGGTTATGTACTCTATGGCAACCAGGACGGCGGGGTACGTTTCTGGTCAGCCCTGCTGCATAACAGTGTATATTTTCTGCTGGTGGTCAACGCAACCATGTTTTTCTACTGCGCGACCACGCTGGCCCTGGGCGGCTGGCAGATATCGTTCCGCCGGGTCACGGAAGCCATTTCCGCTTCGGTCATACCCATCGGGGCCATCACCTTTGTCATTTTGCTTTGCCTTGTAATGGGCCATAAGACCATCATATATGAATGGCTGGACAAGGACGTGGTCAGCAAGGACGCTGTACTCAACGGCAAAAAGGGATTCCTCAACCCGTCCTTCTTTATCATCTGGACCACACTGACCATCGGTCTGTGGATCCTGCTGGGGCTTAAGATGCGCCAGATCTCCAGGAGCATCGACGATGCGCCGCTGAGTGTGGAGGAAGGCAAGGCCTTTACCTGGAAAAATACCGTCTGGTCATCTGTGTATATCGTCTGGTTCGCCCTGACGGTGGCCTCCACGGTACCCTGGCTCTGGCTGATGAGCATCAATGCACACTGGTTTTCCACCATGTACAGCTGGTACACTTTCGCCAGCACCTTTGTGGCCGGCATTGCGCTGATGACCCTGTTTGTCATCTATCTCAAGAACCTGGGCTACCTGGAATTCACCAATGAGGAGCACCTGCACGATCTGGGCAAATTTCAGTTTGCGTTCTCCATTTTCTGGACTTACCTGTGGTTCTCCCAGTTCATGCTGATCTGGTATGCCAATATTTCGGAGGAGACCATTTATTTCAAAAACCGTTTCGAAGGACCCTACAGCGGAATATTTTATTTAAACCTGGTCATCAATTTCCTGGCTCCTTTGTTAATCTATATGACGCGTTCTTCCAAACGCAACTACGCCACGGTGACCTTCATGTCGGTGGCCCTGCTGTTTGGACATTGGCTGGATGTATACCAGATGGTTTTCGGATCCACCATCAAAGGCGAGGTTATGCTGGGTCTTTTTGATTTCGGGATTGCAGCCGGTTTTGTCGGCCTGATCATGTGGCAGACCGCAAGGGTCCTGGCCAAGTACCCGCTGATCATCAAGAATCATCCTTTCCTCAAAGAAAGCATCATACATCATACATAGAAAAAGGAATTAATATAATTGGTTCAGTTTATACAACTATCAGTCTAAAATTTCAAAATCTACCATGTCAACGACTTTTCTGATATTAATTCTGTTACTCGGCTTCCTGATCACTTTCCAGATAGCGAAAGCCAGTGAGTACGTGGCTGTGCTGAAAGGAGAAAAGAAAGCCTTTGAGAGCAATAACCGGATCAATGGCTTTTTGATGATGGTCTTCCTGGTGGCAGGCCTGATCGGCGTATACTGGTGCAACGAGCTCTTCAAGGGAAAGGTCCTGGGCGAAGCGGCTTCCCAGCACGGTCAGCAGATTGACAACATGCTGCATATTACCTTTATCATTACCGGCATCGTGTTTTTGATCACCCAGATCCTGCTGTTCTGGTTTGCCTACAAATACCAGTATTCCGAAACCAGGAAAAGCTATTATTTCCCCCACGACAACCGTCTGGAAATGATCTGGACCGTAATCCCGGCCATTGCATTGACCGTGCTGGTGGGTTTTGGCCTGTTCTACTGGTTTCGTATCACCGGGGATGCCCCCAAGGATGCCTTGAAGGTGGAAGTGACCGGAAAACAGTTTGGCTGGATTTTCCGCTATGAGGGCAAAGACGGGGTATTTGGCAAAAAATACTACCAGAATATCAGCGATGCCAAGAACAATTCCCTGGGCTTGCTCTGGGATGACCCGGCTACCCATGATGACATCGTGGTTTCCAATGAAATGTACCTGATTGTCAATAAACCCGTTAAACTGATCATCAATTCCCGCGACGTCATCCATGATGTGGGCCTGGTGCATTTCCGCATGAAGATGGATGCCGTGCCCGGCACGCCTACCACCATGTGGTTCACCCCCCTGTTTACCACAGAGGAAATGAAGAAAAAAACGAATAATCCTAATTTTGAATATGAGATTTCCTGTGATCAGATGTGTGGCAAAGGTCATTACGGCATGAAGGGCGTGATCAAGGTGGTTTCCGAAGACGAATTCATCCTGTGGCATGCCAAGCAGAAGTCCAATTATGCCCAGGTATTTGAAAACGGCGAGGCGCCCGTCAAAAAGGACAGCACCTTAAAGGCCGTCATCCCGGCTCCGGCGCCTGCAGCGCTGATCGCCGCCAGGAATTAATCAGTTTTGGCAACATTGCGTACCCAGCAGTCATTGATATAAAAAATTTCTCATGAGCAACGAATTAACAGTACATGGACATCCCGGTGTGGCAGCTCCTGATATTCACTACGAAGATCACGAAGTGCATCACCACAAGGAGACTTTTATTACCAAATATGTTTTCAGCCAGGACCATAAAATGATATCCAAACAGTTTATCATTACCGGGATGGTCTGGGCCATTCTGGGTGGTCTGATGTCGGTCTTATTCCGCCTTCAGCTCGGATACCCCGATACCGCCTTCCCCTTCCTGGAAGACCTGCTTGGAAAATGGGCAAAGGGCGGAAAGATCCAGCCTGAGTTCTACTATGCCCTGGTGACCATGCATGGCACCGTACTGGTGTTTTTCGTACTGACCGGGGGACTCAGCGGCACTTTCGCCAATTTCCTGATTCCCCTGCAGATCGGAGCCCGGGATATGGCTTCGCCATTCCTGAATATGCTGTCCTACTGGTTTTTCTGGCTGGCAAGCGTGGTAATGGTATCCTCTTTGTTTGTGGAGACCGGCCCTGCCAGCGGCGGTTGGACATCCTACCCTCCCTTAAGCGCCCTGGGTGACGCCTCGCAGGGTTCCAAAGCCGGCATGGACCTGTGGATCATTTCCATGGCCCTGTTCGTGGTATCCTCCCTGCTGGGTGGCCTGAACTATATTTCCACCATCCTTAACATGCGTACCAAAGGAATGAGCATGACCCGGATGCCGCTCACCATCTGGGCGATCCTGTTTACGGCCATCCTGGGGGTTTTGTCCTTCCCGGTACTGCTGAGCGGATTCATCCTGCTGCTGTTTGACCGCCATGCCGGGACCAGCTTCTACCTCTCTGACATTTTCATCGCTTCCACCCAGAAGGCCCTGCCCAATGAAGGCGGCAGTGCCATCCTGTTCCAGCACCTGTTCTGGTTCCTGGGTCATCCGGAAGTCTATATCATCATATTACCTGCGATGGGCCTGGTTTCAGAGGTCATGGCCGTCAACACCAGAAAGCCCATTTTCGGCTATATGGCGATGGTCGGTTCCCTGTTTGCCATTACCATCCTGGCCTTCCTGGTATGGGCGCACCATATGTTCGTCACGGGGCTGAACCCGTTTTTGGGTTCCGTCTTCGTACTGCTGACCCTGCTCATCGCCATTCCTTCGGCCATCAAGGTATTCAACTGGATTACCACGCTCTGGAAGGGAAATATCCGCTTTACCCCGGCCATGCTCTTTGCCATCGGTTTTGTGAGCCTGTTTATCTCCGGCGGACTTACCGGGATCTTCCTGGGTAATTCCACCCTGGATATCCACCTCCATGACACCTATTTTGTGATTGCCCACTTCCATATCGTCATGGGCGTATCGGCCTTCTTCGGCATGTTCTGCGGGGTATACCACTGGTTCCCCAAAATGTACGGCCGGTACATGAACAATACCATGGCCTATATCCATTTCTGGGTTACCCTGGTGGGCGCCTACCTGATATTCTGGCCCATGCACTATGAGGGCCTGGCCGGTATGCCGCGCCGCTACCTGGATTACAGCGGATGGGCTTCCTTCAACCAGTTCGGGGAGCTGAACCGGTTTATCTCCACGGTGGCCATGGTGGTCTTTGCCGTGCAGCTGATGTTTGTATTCAATTTCTTCTATTCCATATTCAAAGGCCGCCGGGTGACATCACAGAACCCATGGGGCTCCACGACACTCGAATGGACGGCGCCCATCCGGCCCGGACATGGCAACTGGCCCGGTGAAATTCCCGAAGTGCACCGCTGGGCTTATGATTATGGCAAAGACGGAAGGGATTTCATCATGCAGACCGAGCCGATCGGCGATCATGAAAGCAAGCATTGATCAGGCGTGCAGGAAGGGCTGTACTAACAATGGCTATCGAGCAATAATATAAAAAGTTATGCCCTGATGCAAATCGGGGCATTTGTTTGAATCAGACCATCCGGGCCTGACACCGCCTCTGGCGAAAGCAGGCCCTCCGGTAACACACAAACAACCCAATGACGGATGCAGGATGAAACAGGGAAGCAATCGAGTTCTTTAAAAATAGCCGGCAAACTGCAGGACTACAAGCAGCTGATTAAATTCAACCTGAGTTTCATGGTTGTCTTTTCTGCTGTGATCAGTTACCTGCTGGCGCCCAGGGTCACCCAGTATGACTGGAAGGCCATCATGCTGCTTTTCGCGGGCGGGATGCTGGCCACCGGAAGTGCCAATGCCATCAACCAGGTCGTGGAAAAGGATACCGATGCGATGATGAAGCGTACTTCTTCCAGGCCCGTGGCAGCCGGCAGAATGAGTGTAACGGAGGGATGGATCTTTTCGCTGGTCACCGGGGCAGGGGGCGTGCTGATACTTTGGCATTTCAACTTCCTGACGGCTGCCCTGGCAGCTTTCAGCCTGTTCCTGTATGCCTTCATTTATACGCCGCTCAAAAAAGTGCATTCCATTTCGGTGCTGGTGGGGGCCGTCCCCGGGGCACTGCCCTGCCTGATCGGCTGGGCCGCGGGAAATGATGACCTGAGCGCAGGCGGCTGGGCCCTGTTTGCCCTGCAGTTCTTCTGGCAGTTCCCCCATTTCTGGGCCATTGCCTGGATCGCGCACCGGGATTACACCAAAGCGGGATTCAAGCTGCTGCCCTCCGATGCGGGTCCGACCAAATATTCGGCCATACAGGCCATCATCTATTCGCTGCTCCTGCTGCCGGTGGGCATTTTGCCCTATGTATTCGGGATCAGCGGACTGGTAAGCCTGGCGGTGGTGACCCTGGCCAATCTGCTGATGATATGGCAGTGCGTGCGCTTGTACCGGGAAATGGCTGTGGAAGCGGCCCGGCGGGTGATGTTCAGCAGTTATTTTTACCTGCCCATCGTGCTGCTGGCCATGCTGATGGACAAAATAAATACTTGAGGATTCTACCATACAATAATGACAACATTCATAGAAGCAACCCTTACCGTGAGCGAACAAAGAAAAAGGATACATCCGCATAAATTTACCCTCTGGGTGGGACTGGGATCCATCATCATGATGTTTGCCGCCTTCACCAGCGCCTATATCGTGAAGCGGCAGCAGCCGGGCTGGACAACTTTTGAGATACCACGCACTTTCTGGTACTCCACGCTCGTTATCCTGGCCAGTTCGGTGAGCATGCAATTGGCCGTCCGGGCTTTTAAAGACAGGGAAATGCAGCGCTACCGCCGCCTGATCACCCTGACCGCCCTGCTTGGGGTCCTTTTTATCACCCTGCAGCTCCTCAGCTTCCGGCAGATCTGGTTCACCGGGGTCACCATGCGGGGTTCGGGAGCCGGTCAGTTTCTCTATATCATCGCCGGGCTGCATGCGCTGCATGTCCTGGGAGGGGTCATTGCTCTGCTGGTCCTGTTTTTCAAGGCCTTTTCCGCCAGGATGCGCAGCTATAACAGCGTACCCATCGAAGTGGCCAGCACCTACTGGCATTTTGTGGATGCCTTATGGATCTATTTGTTTATTTTCTTTTTGTGGATACATTGATTTTCGGTTTTGTTAAATAAATTTGTGAACCAATAAAACAACAACATGGCACAAGCAATACCAGCCGGTCAGAAGTGGTGGAGCGGCGGAAAGAGCCCGTACAATGTAGAGTATGGAAAACTGATGATGTGGTTTTTCCTGATGAGTGATGCCTTTACCTTCGGCGCCTTCCTGATTTCCTATGGTACGATCCGGTTTTCTTCCAACAGCTGGCCCGACCCCAATGCCGTTTTCCGTTCTTTTCCAGGGGTCCGTGGTGAAATGCCTGTGCCACTGGCCTTTGTAAGTCTGATGACATTTATCCTGATCATGAGCTCGGTGACCATGGTACTGGCGGTAGCCAATGGCCATGCCAACAACAAATACGGTGTTGCCAAATGGATGGGCTGGACCATTGTAGGGGGCCTTGCCTTTTTGAGCTGCCAGGCCTGGGAATGGACGCATCTCTACCACGAAGGTGCCTGGTGGGGCCGCAATCCCTTCCTCAATATTGACGGCACGCAGTCTTCCACCAATTTTTCCAACTTCTTTTTCACCATTACCGGTTTCCATGGGTTCCATGTGTTCTCAGGGGTGGTGATCAATATCATCATGCTGATCATGACCCTGAAGGGCACTTTTGAGCAGCGCGGCCATTACCTGATGATCGAGAAGGCCGGCCTGTACTGGCATTTTGTGGACCTGGTATGGGTATTTGTGTTCACCTGTTTTTACCTGTTTTAACCATTCATCAAACTATCTAAACAATCGATATGGAGCATATTCAAGCAAACCCGGCAGTGGCACACGGACAAGGGCAGAATTTTGATACCAAGGCGATCTGGCGGACCTTCCGGATCCTGCTGATCATCACCGTGGTGGAGCTGATCCTGGCCATCGGGTATTACGAGATCGATTTTTCCAACAAGCATTTTGTCAAACATGTGCTCAACGGGATCTTCGTCATCCTGACCCTGACCAAGGCTTTTTACATCATCGCCGAATTCATGCACCTGGGCCATGAGATCAAGAACCTGATCCTGACGCTGGCCATGCCGTCGCTGCTCTTTATCTGGTTCATCATCGCTTTTTTGTGGGACGGAAACTCCTACAAGAACCTCCGCAATAATTATGACCCCTATCAAAAGGAGCAGAGCCTGAAGAAGGTAGAGGCCAAAAAACCCGGGGCGGCCGAATAGCGCAGGAGCCTGTTTGCCAGCACAATAAAAAATTCATGAACCATCCCGGCAGCCTTGCGGGATGGTTTTTTTTTCAGCTTAAACTGACCAACATTGAGTAAGAAAGCATTAATGGCCCTTTGTGTGGCCGTCCTGATCCCGCTGGTCAGCTATTATATGGTTAAATACGCCAGCGATGATGCCATCACCATGCCGCGCCGCTTCTATTATGACTCGGTAGCCGTTCACATGAAGGACGGCAAACAGATGACCGATACCCTCTGGCACCGGGTCGGTGATATCTCGCTGACCAACCAGCTCGGCCAGCAGGTATCCCTGGCCGATATTAAGGGTAAGGTAATCGTGGCCAATTATTTTTTCACCCACTGCCCCAGTATCTGCCCGGTGCTGACTGCCAATATCAGGCAGCTCCAGGACGGCCTTAAGCTCAAAGACAACATGAAGGGCATCGATACGACCTTTGTGCAGTTCCTGTCATTCAGCGTGGATCCGGAAAGGGATTCGGTGGAGGCCCTGAAAAAATACGGGGACCGCTTTGGTGTCAACCCGGATGTATGGTGGCTGCTGACCGGACCCAAAAAGACCATTTATGATTTTGCGCTGACTGAACTCAAGCTGGGACTGCAGGACGGGGAAGGGGTGGACTCCAATTTCATCCACACCCAGAAGATCGTCCTGCTCGACAAGGCCCACCTGGTCCGTGGGTACTATGACGGACTGGACTCTGCCAGCCTGAATAAACTGGCCCAGGATATTGTTTTTATCATGCTGGAAAAGGACCGCAACAGCAGGTCCATTCTCTATGAGTTTAAACCAATCCTGCCGTTGATTGTTGTGGTGCTGGTACTCACCGCCGCGGCGGTGGTGTATTTCTCCAGAAAGAAAAATTAACCCGTTCATCATAGGGCCTGCCTGCAGGCCGTATCTTTTTTTTATGAAGCAAAAGAACCTCACCCTGCCCATTATCATCGTTTCGGTCGCCATCCCGCTGGCAGTTGCCTTTATCCTGCTGGTGCCCCATGTTAAGATCAGTCTCGGCTTTAACACATCGGCCCTGCCGCTGTTCCATGCCCTGCTCAATTCATCCACTGCCATTTTGCTGCTGGCAAGCCTGTATTTCATTAAAAATAAGCAGATCGGGGCCCATAAAACCGCCAACCTGCTGGCTGTGGTGCTGAGCACCGTTTTTTTGGTATCCTATGTGATCTACCATTCCTCCAACCCCTCTGTCAAATTCGGCGATGCCAACCATGACGGTATCTTAAGTGAGGCTGAGAAAGCGGCGGCCGGTTCGCTGCGCTATATTTATTATTTCATCCTCACCTCCCATATCGTGCTCTCCGGGGTCATCGTGCCCCTGGTGCTTTTTACCCTGCAGCGTGCCTTCCAGGAGAAATTCGACCGCCACCGCAAACTGGCGCGTATCACCTGGCCTATCTGGTTTTATGTAGCCGTGACCGGGGTGGTGGTATACCTGATGATCAGCCCCTATTATGTCTGAATGAAATGAGCCGGCCTATCCCACCGCCTGCCTATGCGGTGGCGGGATCCCAGAACAGGCGCTCAAAATCAACGACGGTGTCGTCCTGGACGGCGATGCCTTCGGCTTCCAGTAACTGCTGCATACTGCCGGGCGGGGAAAAATGATGCTTTCCGCTGAGCATGCCGTTGCGGTTGACTACGCGGTGGGCAGGTACGGCCGGGCTGACATGACCCGCCCCGTTCATGGCCCATCCCACCATGCGGGCCGAAAGCCGGCTTCCCAGGCAGGCCGCGATGGCCCCGTAGGAAGTAACCCGGCCCCGGGGTATCTGCCGGGCGACTTCATAGACCTGTTCAAAAAAAGAGCTTTCCTTTTTGCCCGACGGAGTCACCGCCGATAGCCGGCGGGGGCTGTTTTTTTTGTTAGGGGGTCTGGTCATATGGCTTGGTGGTTTGAAGTAGTTCCGAGCGGCGGGGTTCCGGCACCGCCTCAAAGCCGTAGGGACAATGCAGGCAACCATTGCCGCAGCAATATCCTTTGCGCAGGTGGTAGGATGCGGTAAGCACCACCAGGCCCTGTTCATTATAATAGTAATCCGTTCCTTCCCTGAGGGGCTCCTTCATCTTGCATGATTGTTTGCTTGAGAAAATCATCCAGCTCCGGCAGCGGCGCCCGGGGCAGGGAAAAACAGAGGTAATGTATCCGGCGGCTGCCGGCGATGTCCAGCCCTTCATAATAGGTCCGGATGGCCAGTTCCGGTTCGGGATCCCCGTCGCCGTAGATGTCATCGCTCTGGCGGTGCACCTGCAGCCCGTAGAGGGAGGCTACCAGCAGGGTGAAATCGTAGAGGTCCGGGGAATCCGTTTTGAGGTGGATCTTACCGCCGGGGACCAGTACCTGTTGATAGAGCCGGAGGTAGGCCGGATGGGTCAGTCTTTTTTTTGCCCTGGATTTGCGCAGCTGCGGGTCGGGAAAGGTGATCCAGATCTCCTGCACTTCCCCGGGACTGAAATAGTGATGGATCTTGTCAATATGGGTCCTCAGGAAGGCCGCGTTGGGAATCTGCTGCTCCAGGCATTTTCTGGCCCCGGTATAAATCCGGTTTCCTTTCAGATCCACGCCAATGAAGTTCTGATGGGGATGCATCACAGAGAGTCCCACCGTGTATTCCCCCCTGCCACAGGCCAGTTCCAGCACCAGGGGATGGTCATTGCCAAAAAAAGAATGCCAGCGCCCCTGCATCCCTGAAGGATATTGCAGGACATTGGGAAATGCATTGATCGCCTCGAAACGCAATAATTTTTTTTGTGCCATCGGGCTGCAAAAGTAAAGTTTGTTGGCCTGACGGTGAAATTGGTGCCCCCGGGCCGGAAAACAAAAACCCCCGGCAGATCCGGTTGAAGGATCCGACGGGGGTTTTTTAAAAGTGGCTGTAGAGGGAGGGTTCGAACCTCCACGGGGCAGTTAGCTGTAGCGCAATGTTGTGGTGGTCAACCCCAGTCGGGACAATTGCTTGACCCGGCACTACACTACGTTTATCCTGTGTTCCCCACCCCCGAGACAAGAGGGCATGTCTGCCAAGATTCCATCACTCCACAGTATCTGATTGGTCTGCGTTTCAAAAGAACTATAGAGCAATATTAAAGAATATAATCAGTTTGTTAAAATATATTCAATAAAAATTTTGAAAGTTTCACCAAAATTCAAATATTTGTATATTATATTAGAAATAATTAAATAGCGATTAAAAAAATGACTGCTAAATTAAATCTTGACAAATTGGATCTTCAGATTATCCAGGAGATGATCGAAAACGCCGAAATCTCCTATGCCGACCTGGGGAAGAAACTCTTTGTTTCCGGGGGTACCATTCATGTACGCATTAAAAAGCTGCAGGAATCGGGGGTTGTTAAAGGTACCAAATTACATGTGGACCTCAAGCACCTCGGCTATGACGTGATCGCTTTTATAGGAATATACCTGGAAAAAAGCTCCCTCTACGATTCCGTGGCCAAGGAACTGCGCCGCATCCCGGAGATTGTAAGGCTGAATTACACCACGGGCAATTACAGCATGTTTGCCGAAATCGTCTGCAAGGACATCAACCAACTCCGATTCGTTCTCCACGATGAACTCCAGAAAATCAAGGGCATCGAGCGCACCGAAACCTTCATTTCCCTGGACGAAAGTTTTGACAGGAATGTACTGGTTTATAAGGAATAGAAAACCCCGCCTTTAATCCCGCACGTTGAGTGCGTCCCGCAGGCCGTTACCCAGCATATTGAATGCCAGCACCAGCACCATGATGGCCAGCCCCGGCGCCAGGGCCAGCATGGGATTGTGGGTGATGATGAAATTGTAGTTTTCTTTGATCATCAGGCCCCAGCTGGGCTGGGGCGGCTGCACTCCCACCCCCAGAAAACTCAGGCCCGCTTCCATGACGATGGCCGAAGCGAAATTGGAGGCCGACACCACCAGCACAGGACCCATCACATTGGGGAGGATATGGCGGGCAATGATCCTGGCGTTGCTGAAACCCAGTGCCCTGGCCGCTTCTACGTATTCCAGTTCCCGTACACCCAGCACCTGCCCGCGTATGATCCTGGCCACGCTCACCCACATGGTCAGACCAATGGCCACAAAGACCTGCCAGAATCCCTTTCCCAGCATGAGTGTGATGGCAAAAACCAGCAGCAGGGTGGGGATGCTCCATAGGACGTTGACCAGCCACATGACCACCTGGTCGGTCCGGCCCCGGTAATAACCTGCCAGCGCCCCCAGCAGCACACCGATGCTTAAGGATATCAGCACCGTCACCGTCCCAACGGCCAGGCTCACCCGAAGACCCACCAGTAGCCGGCTCAGGATGTCCCGGCCGTATTTATCGGTACCCAGCCAGAAGCGGCGCATGACCAGGGTATAGCCGGCCGGCCGGTCTGCCTCCCGGATGGCCAGGGCAGCCGCCGGGTAGGCTTTTGTCTCCAGGAGGTCTTCTTCCACCCGCCGGGTGGCTACCAGGCTGTCCCCGGCCAGATGCACGCTGTCCACCGGCACATAAAGCACCCCGTCCGGGCGGCCGAAGAGCAGGCCAGATAAAAAGGAGGGGGTCCCTTGCGAACCCGGCTTTTTCAGCAGCAGGAACCGCTGCGCGGATCCGGGCCTGCGCCCGCCGATTTCCACGATCATCCGGTTGGCACCGGGAGTGCCGTCGGGGGCCAGCAGGTAGGCAAAGAGGGCCCCCAGCAGGGCCAGGGCGATCACCACCATGGCCCCGAGTGCGCCCCGGTTTTTTTTCAGCCTTCGCCAGATATTTCTTTGTTCGCTAGAGCGGCCCATGGAGGAAAAGTACGAATTGATGCGCAAGGAAGGGCCAACTTTATTGGATTTTCCGTTCCTTCCAGCGGTAGCTCCCAAAACGGCCAAGCCATCCGGTGATCACGGTATAGGCTATATGAAGGGGTTGCAGGAAAGGGAACCAAATCAGGAGACGCTGCTGGGAAAAAAAAGCGGCCACCGACCACACAAAGGGCAGCTCCACCAGGGTTTTAACCAGCAGCAGCAGCAGGAACCATCCGGCGGCCCTATGGTCAAAAAAGGCCAGTATCATGTCTGCCAGCAGCAGCAGATTGGTCAGGTAGACCAGCAGCAGAACGGGAAAAAGGGTCTTGTCGTCGTAATGGCCGGCCTTGCTGGCCCACCTGACCCGCTGGTTGATAAATGCCCGCCAGCCGGGCTGGGCCCCGGTACTGACCATGGCCCGGGCATCCTGCAGGAAATACACCCGGTCGGGGTAATGCTGCCGGATTTTATGCATCAGCAGCATATCATCCCCGGAGGGAATCTGGTCTATTCCGCGGAAGCCGCCCACCTGCTCAAAAGCAGCTTTTGTGTAAGCCAGGTTTGCGCCATTGCACATGGAGTGCAGGCCCTGGGATACGGCGCCGGCGGTGATTCCCTGCAGGGTTATGAAGTCCAGGGTCTGGAATACCCCCAGGGGGGTATGGGCGGCCAGGATCCTTACGGGGGCTGCGATGAACCGCGCCCCGGTGGCCTGGTAAAAACGGCCTATGGATGGCAGCCAGCCGGGAGGACAGGTGCAGTCCGCGTCGGTTGCCACAATGAGTTCTCCCACGGCATGGGCAATGGCAGTCTCCAGGGCCCTTTTTTTATAGGCCTTCCCCGCCACCGGCTCAGCGGGGGAGTCCGATAAACGCAGGCAGCGCAGTTGCAGCCCGGGATGACGTATTTCGCCCAGCACCTGCCAGGTCCTGTCGGTGGAGTGGTCATCCACTACGATCACCTCATAGAGCGACCGGGGATATTCCTGAAGGCTCAGGGACTCCAGGCAGGCCGCGATCTGGTCCTGTTCGTTTCTGGCCGCGATGACCACGGAAAGGAAGGGCAGTGGGGAATCGGAGGCTCCCACATCCCTGTTTGATAGCCGGCCACCCCTGTTCCATGCCCGGTGATAACGGACTATCAGGACCAGATAGGCCGCCAGCAGGGGGAGGGTTATGATAAGGGGGATCATCATCGGGGTAAATATAGTCCAACTAATTTTTCAGCAGGGCGCAAATTTGCGCGGCATGCTTTTCCTGGAGCAACTGGTGGCCAGCCGCCAGCAGGGTCATGGTGGTGAAAGGGGCGGTTTCCTCCGTGAATGCCCGGCCGGAGGCGGGGGGGATGATGCGGTCGTATTCGCCATAGACCAGCCGAACCGGGGTGTTATGTTTTTTCACCAGTTCCCTGATTTCCCGCCTTTGCGGGCCAAAATGCCGCAGCGTGGTCCAGCGGACATAGAGTTCATGGCGCACCCGCTCACTGTTTACATAATGGCGCACGAATTTATAGAAGCTCTGGTTGACCAGGTGGCTGCGGCCCAGCAGGCTGACCACGCCGGTAAAAAAGCGGCCCTGCTTCATCAGCCATTTGAACAGGGCGTTCCCCCAGCCTGTTCGGGTTGCCAGCCGGTACCAGGGGTTGACGCGCAGGCCGTCGGGAGCGACCAGCAGCAAAGCCCGCACCTGCCCGGGCAGCAGCGCATAGATTCCCAGGGCCACCCGTCCCCCCAGGCTGTAACCGGCCAGGATGATCCCCGGGCCCTCCAGAGAGGGCCGGCCGCTGATCAGGCCCAGTATTTCCAGTAATTGCGCCGGGCTGCAGTCCAGGCCTTCTTCCCAGCGGGTCTGCCCGTGAAAGGGAAGGTCCGGGGCGCAGATCATGAATTGCCCGCCGAGGTGTTTTTCCAGCAGGGCAAAACTGGCACCCGATTCCCCATACCCGTGAAAGCAAATCAACAGGGGCGCCCCGGGCGTGCCGCCCTGGTAATAGTGTATGATGGAGGACCGGTATGAGAGTTCCGCTGATGTCATGAACCTGATTGGGTATTAAAGATAGCAATCGCTTTGATAGGACCTCCCCGCAGCAGCAGACCCGCCCCATACTCCCGAAAAAAAATAATATGTCCCCAATCTTGGGTTTTAAAGAAATAACCCGTAAGTTTGAATAGTTGTTTAACTAACTATATGCCAAACAACCAATTTAAGAAAGGAGAATTATACAGCTTTATCACCGGCAAGGCCTCCACGGCCATTGCCCGCCGGTTGCAGAAAAAATTCAACCAGGCCAACCTCAATCTCACCATTGAGCAATGGAGTGTCTTATATCATTTGTGGAAGGACGACGGCCGCAGCCAGCAGGAGCTCTGCAACGCCACCTTCCGTGACAAGCCCAGCATTACGCGCCTGGTGGACAATCTGGAAAAGCTGCAGCTGGTTAAAAGGGTGGCCTCCGAAAGTGACCGGCGCATTAACCGGATTCATTTGACCAGGCAGGCGATGAAACTGCAGGAACAGGCCATGGCGCTGGCTGAAGAAACCCTCAACGATGCGCTGGAAGGCGTATCCCCGGAACACATCAACCTGTGCAAGGATGTCCTTCAACGGGTCTATGATAACCTCAAATAAATTTCAATCACCCCAAAATATTCCATTATGAGCACTCCCACAGAAAACAAAACCCTCCTCAAAGGCGCAGAATGGCTGATCAGGGAAAGTTCCTCCTTTGATACCTTCATCCCCGAAGATTACAACGAAGAGCAGCAGATGGTCAAAGACATGTGCGCCTCTTTTCTGGATGCCGAAGTGCTGCCCGTTATCGGCCGGATCGACCAGCTCGAACCCGGACTGATGCCTTCCCTGCTGGCCAAAGCAGGGGAACAGGGCCTGCTGGGCACCTCCATCCCCGAGCAATATGGCGGGCTGGGCAAGGATTTCATCACCTCCACCCTCGTCAATGAGGGACTGGGCGGCGGATTTTCCTTCTCCGTAGCCATTGCGGCCCATACGGGCATCGGTACCCTTCCCATCCTGTATTTTGGGACCGATGCACAAAAGGAAAAATACATCCCCAAGCTCACCAGCGGCCAATGGAAGGGCTCTTACGGGCTGACCGAACCCAACAGCGGCAGTGATGCCCTAGGTGCCAAGACAACGGCCCGTCTCTCTTCAGACGGCAAACATTATATCCTCAACGGGCAGAAATGCTGGATCACCAACGGGGGCTTTGCGGATGTCTACACCGTCTTTGCCAAAATCGACGGGGATAAATTCTCCGCCTTCATTGTGGAAAGGGGCTTTGAAGGATTTACCCAGGGACCCGAAGAACATAAGATGGGGATCAAAGGCTCCTCCACCGTGCAGCTTTATTTCCAGGACTGTAAGGTTCCGGCCGAAAACCTGCTGGGGGAAATTGGCAAGGGCCATATCATTGCCTTTAACATACTCAATATCGGCCGGCTCAAGCTCTGCGCCGCCGCCCTGGGAGGCGCCAAGCGGGCTGCCACCACCACCATACAATATGCCGCCACCCGTGAGCAGTTCAAGACGGCCATTGCCAATTTCGGGGCAATCAAACATAAACTGGCCGAAATGGCCATCCGCATCTGGGTGGCTGAGAGCGCCCTGTACCGTACGGCCAAAATGATCGATGATAAGGAAATGGAGCTGCTTGCTGCCGGAAAACCCTTTAATGAAGCCCTGCTGGGTGCAGCCGAAGAATATGCCATCGAATGCGCCATGCTGAAGGTCTTTGGCTCCGAGGTGCTGGACTTCGTGGTCGATGAAGGGGTGCAGGTGCACGGAGGCAATGGATACAGCGATGAATACATCATCTCCAAGGCCTACCGCGACAGCCGCATCAACCGGATCTATGAAGGCACCAATGAAATCAACCGCCTGCTCACTGTGGACATGGTCCTCAAAAGAGCCATGAAAGGACGCCTGGATCTGATGGGTCCTGCCATGGCCGTCTCCAAAGAACTGATGAGCATCCCGGATTTCGGGTCAGGAGATGACCAGCCATTTGCCAAAGACAAAAAAGCCGTCCAGCAATTCAAGAAGGCCATTCTCATGGTCGCTGGAGCTGCCGTGCAAAAGCTGATGGCAAGGGTTGAAAACGAACAGGAAATCCTCATGCATATTGCGGACATGGCCATTGAAACCTTTCATGCCGAAAGTGCCCTGCTGCGGGCCATGAAGCTTGCTGACCAGCGCGGGGAAGGCGCCTGCGCCTTTGAACTGGATGTCACCAGAACCTATATCTACGACGCGGCGGACCGTATCCAAAAAAGCGGCCGTGATGCCATCAACGCCTTTGCCGAAGGGGATGAACAGCGTATGATGTTGCTGGGGCTGAAGCGCTTCACCAAGACCGATCCTTTCAACAGCAAGGAAGCCAGGCGGCGCATCGCGGCCAAATTATCCTGCGATAACCACTATCCGCTATAAAATAGCTATCCACTGGGCCGTGACCGGGATCAAATCCAGGCCGCGGCTACCGGGGGTAACAATCATTACCATATTGATAAGAGGATGCCGGACCCTGCCGGCATCCTTCTTTTTTTCCCCGGCCTGTCCGGTCCTCCTGGTGAACGAATCATCTCAGGGGCGTTGTCTCTGGGCCGCCCTGCAAAATGACAAAAACACGCAGATGGGTACCCGCTCCCTCCCGGCGGGTTTCAGGTAGAAAATGACCGTTGGGCCCCCTGGCCGGGCGAATTGGAGGCTTCCCCCCGGTGAACAGGCGGGACAGGCCTGCTTCCACCAGCAGGGATTGGATATAGGGTGGTTTGGGATAATGATCGTTAGGGGAGTGTATGCCGCGCCGGAACTCGATTCCTTTGTGTTGCACCTGACAGCCTATTGATGGCCCGGACCGCCGCCGCCCCCAATGGCCATCCCGCGATTTTTTTTTGGGACCTCCCGAAAACTACCCAAAGCAGAGTATCTTTATGGAAAGATACCTGATGCGCCCCATTGCCCTGATGATCCTCTGTTTTCTGCAGGCCGGCTTATGTTTTTCTCAGGACAGCGCCTGGCAGGCCCGTACCACGGGCAGGCTGCCCTTCCTTGAATACGGCATCGGGGATGACCGGCTGGGAGGCGCCAAGATGACCTACCTGGACTCCGGCATCCTGCTGCTGGTAGTAGACAGCTTTAAGACGGACTACAAGGTGCGGCTTTCCAAATACCACAGCGGCTATATCGCAAAAGAGACCGTGCAGCTGCTCAAAAAGCAGCCCGCCAGACCCCCGGTGCACAATACCCATCTCAGCGGCTCCTGGAAAGTCTTCGGGGATTCGGCCGCCGACTATGTTGCCATCAGCCTGGATGAGCACATGCCCTATCATGCTTTCCAGCTGATGAGTCCCGCGCGCATTGCCATTGACCTGTTCGGGGTCACTTCCAATACCAACTGGATCACACAGCTTCGCTCCACCCGGGAGATCAGGAACTGCTGGTATGAACAGGTGGAAGACGACGTCATGCGGGTCTATATTGAACTCAAACATACCCAGCACTGGGGCTGTCATATCGGATACGATACCACGGGCAACCGGCTGGTGGTCCGTGTCAAAAGGCAGCCGGTTGTGCCGGACATCAAAAAAATGCGCATAGCCATTGATGCCGGCCACGGGGGAGATAACGAAGGGGCCAGCGGGGTCAACAGCCATGTCCTCGAAAAAAACTATACCCTGCTGATCGCAAAACAGCTGCAGGCCACCCTGCGTAAGGCCGGCGTCAAAGCCGTCTTCATGACCCGGCAGACCGATACCTCTTTAAGCATGGTGGAGCGTATAGAGATGTTGCGCAAATTTGACCCTAATTTCCTGGTCAGCATCCACCTGAATTCCACGTCCACCGATACCGTGCAGGGTACAAGTACCTATTACCGTTACCCCGGCTTCAGGCCCTTAAGTGAGGCCATCCTCACCCGTATGCTCAGCCTGGGGCTCAAGGAATATGGCAATGTCGGCAATTTCAATTTTGCCCTGAACGGGCCAATGGATTATCCCAACGCCCTGGTGGAGGTGGCCTTTTTGAGCAACCCGGCGGATGAAAAGAAGATACTCAGTCCAAAATTCCACAAAGCCGTGGCCCAGAAAATATACCTGGGCATGACCGACTGGCTAAAACAGATAAAGCCATGAACGGGTACCTGATGCAGCGCCAGCAGTTTGTCAGGGGTAAGGACCTGTTTGTGGAAAGTTATGCCCCGGAGAACCGTTTTGGGGTCGTCTTTGAAGATGACGGCGAGACGGCCTATTTCTATGCGGTGGAAAAGGACCCTTCCGGCCAGGGACAGCGCATACTGGATGCCCTGCACATCTACGAGCAGGACCAGGCCGAAACTGACCAGGCCCCTTCCAGCCTCATGCTGATCTGGTCGAGGGACTGGCTGAAATGTGCCCTGGTCATCGACGATCAGTGCCATGCGGTCTTTGATTTTGAAAAACAGGGCGGCTACAATATCAACGAATTCCCCCCGCCCAATGATTTTTGGACCAGGGGAGACCGGAAGCTGACCGATGAGATCATCGGCGCACTCTTTTAATCAAACACATATATGAACCTGCAAAACATCTTCATCCATCATGTCTTTTTCTGGCTGAAAAACCCGTCATCGTCCGCCGACGCCGCCAGCCTGCAGGCAGGGCTGGAAAAACTATCCAAGGCCCCCACGGTCAGGTCCTTTCATATCGGAAAGCCGGCCGGGACCGACCGCGGTGTCATCGACCGGTCTTACGCTTTTTCCTGGATGCTGGTCTTCGACAATGCCGAGCAGCAGGCGCGGCCTATCAGGTGGATCCCGTCCACCTGGATTTTGTACAAACCTGTTCCCATCTCTGGGAGAAGGTCATCGTCTATGATTCGGTGGACTGCTGAAGGGTCGCTGTCCGGAGCAAGGAGGCGGCGGGCTGATCCACAAACCAGTGCAGTTCCCCCTTCAGGGGCCTGATTAGCTGGGAAGGATAGCGGTCCGGGTCCGGGGCTCCTTCCAGGACCTCCCTGAGCGCGCCGGCCTTGCCGGCACCCGTGGCCAGGAAGGCTACGCAGGAAGCCCGGTTGACCGGTGTGGTGGTGAGGGTGATCCGGTACATCTGCTGGGCCTGCAGGTAATAGGCTTTTACCCAGGCCTTTTGTTCGTGCACGACTTCGGTGCCGGGGAACAGCGAGAGGGTATGGCCATCATCGCCCATACCCAGCAGGACCAGGTCGAAGGTCCGGTCCTGGGGAGAAGAATCCGGAAAATATCCCTGCAGTATTTTTTCATAGGCTTCGGCAGCCGCTGCGGGGGCCATGTCGGTGCGGATCCTGTGCACCTGGCCTGCGGTAACGCCCACATGGGACAGCAGGGTATCAAAGGCCATTTTGGCGTTGTTGCGGTCATCCTCAAAGGGCACGGCGCGTTCGTCCCCCCAGAAAAAATGCAGCCTGTCCCAGGGGATTTGTTCCCGGTAGGGACTTTGGGCCAGCCCTTCATAGAGGGCCCTGGGGGTATTGCCCCCCGATAACACCAGGGTGAAGCGGTCCTGCCTGTCCAGGGTATCCACGATGCGGGCCGTGACCCAGTCCGCCAGGGAATGGCTGAACCGGCCGCTGTCTTTGATGAGGTGTAGCTGCATGCTGAAATCGTTTAAGGTTCGAGGGTCATTCTGTTTAGTCGGTTTGCTGGGCCGGCAGGGTCACCCAGTTTTTGCCATCCCGGGCAATGAGGGCTTCTGCGTCCTCGGGCCCCCAGCTGTCGGGGGTATAATTGGGGAAATCCACCGGCAGGCGGGCTTCCCAGGCTTCCAGGATCGGCATGATGATCTTCCAGGCGGCTTCCACCTGGTCAGAACGCATGAACAGTGTGGCATTGCCTTCCATCACATCCAGCAGGAGGGTCTCGTAGGCCTCCGGTTCGTTGCCGTCGTAGGCGTCGTGGTAGGAGAAAATCATATCCACCGGATTGAGTGTCATAAACTGTCCGGGGCGCTTGGCCTGGAAACGGAGCCGGATGTCCATCTCCGGCTGTATGGAAATGGTCAGCCGGTTGGGACGCCAGGTCTCCGCCGCTTCGGGCGGGAAGGCATAATGGGGGGCCGGCCTGAACTGTATGGTAATGGTCGTGGTCTTGTCATGAAGGCGCTTGCCCGTGCGCACATAGAAAGGCACATTCTGCCAGCGCCAGTTGTCTATATAGAATTTGACGGCTGCAAAAGTGTCGATGTTGGAAGCAGGCGAAACACTTTTTTCCTGGCGGTATCCGGGTACTTTATCCCCTTTCATCCATCCTTCCCCGTACTGGCCGCGCACCGCATAGGCATGCACTTCCTCGTTGGTGATCCGGCGGATGGCGTTGAGCACGTCCACTTTTTTATTCCTGATTTCATTGGCGTCAAAACTTACCGGGGCTTCCATGGCGATCATGCACATCAGCTGCAGGATATGGTTCTGCACCATGTCACGCAGCGCGCCCGAGGTCTCATAATAGCCGCCCCGGCCTTCCACCCCGACGGTTTCGGCGGCCGTGATCTGCACATGGTCGATGTAGTTGCGGTTCCAGATGGGTTCAAACAGGGCATTGGCAAAACGCAGGGCCAGCAGGTTCTGAACCGTCTCCTTACCCAGGTAGTGGTCAATGCGGTAGATCTGTTCCTCATCGAACATGGAGGAAAGAAGGGCGTTGAGCTGGTGGGCGCTGTTGAGGTCGTGGCCGAAAGGTTTTTCCACCACGATGCGCGTGCATTTGGTATCCGAACAGATGTTGAGCGGACCGAGTTTGCTGGCTATGTCGGGCACGAGCTGGGGCGCTACGGCCATGTAGAAAATCACATTGGGGTGTTCCCCGTACTCCTGCTCCTTGACCCGCACGATCTCTGCGATCTTCTGGTATTCGGCTTCCTGCTCCGCATCCATCTGCAGGTAGGATACATAAGGGGAGAAGGCCTCCCATTTGGCGATCTGCTGCTCGCCTTTGCGGCGGGAGAACTGCTGTATGCCCTCCAGCAGGTGTTTGCGGTAAGCCTCGTCGCTATAGGGACTGCGGCCAATGCCCACGATGCCGAATTTTTCAGGCATCCAGTCGTCGATGAAGAGGTTGAAAAGGGCCGGAGCCAGTTTACGGTAATTGAGGTCACCGCTTCCCCCGAAAATGAATATAAGGGAAGCGGGCGGACGTTTATGTTGTTGCATATAGGATCAAATAATGTTTATGTATGTCGGCTGCACGGTTCACTGGCCCTGGGGGTACAAACCAATTACCGATCAAAAAGTTCAGCGGGTCCCGGTCCCGGCCAGCCCTCAGGTGGTCTGCCAGACGGTATGGAAGCTGCCAGGCATATCGGTACGCTGGTAGGTATGCGCTCCAAAGAAATCCCTTTGTGCCTGAATCAGGTTGGTGGGGAGCCTGTCGGAGCGGTAGGCATCGAAGTAGGCCAGCGCCGCCATCAGGCCGGCCACCGGATAGCCTGTCTGGGTGGCATGCATGATGACATTGCGCATATGCTGTCTTTTGGACTGCAGCAGCTGGGCGATGGAGGGGTCCAGCAGCAGATTGGGCAGCTGCGGGTTTTCCAGGTAGGCCTTGTGAAAGGTCTCCAGCAGGGAAGAGCGTATGATACAGCCGCCGCGCCATACCCTGACCACCTCCGGCAGGGGAATCTCCATATCCAGCTCGGAGGAAGCGCGGTGCAGCATGGCCAGCCCCTGGGCATAACAGATGATGGTGGCAAAGTACAGGGCGTCCTGCAGCTGCTGGATGAACACTTCCCGGGCGACTTCAATGGCGGCCGGGACCGTTTTGTACAGGGCGGCCGCCTGGATCCGCTCCTCCTTGAAGGAAGACAGGTCACGGGAGGCAACTGCCATATCGATCACCGGTACGGGGACACCCAGGTCCATGGCGTCCTGCGAAGTCCATTTTCCGGTTCCCTTCGAGCCGGCCTTATCCAGGATCATATCAACCAGCCGGGCGGGGGTTTTATCATCGGGCTGCAGAAAAATATCCCTGGTGATGTCTATGAGGAAGCTCTGCAGCTCCCCTTCGTTCCAGTTTCGGTAGACTTTATGGAGTTCATCGTTGGATAGACCCAGGCCCCGGTGCATAAGGTCGTAAGATTCACTGATGAGCTGCATGATGGCATATTCAATGCCGTTATGGACCATCTTTACATAGTGGCCGGCCGCACCCTTGCCCAAGTGGGCCACGCAGCTGCTGCCGTTCACTTTGGCGGCCACGGCCTCCAGGATGGGCTGCACCTGGGGATAGGCCTGCGGGTCGCCTCCCGGCATGATACTCGGCCCGGTACGTGCCCCATGTTCACCGCCGGAGATGCCGACGCCCATAAAATGAAGGCCTTTTTCTTTCAGGTAAGTCACCCGGCGCAGGGTATCGGTATAGTGCGAGTTGCCTCCGTCTATGACGATATCCCCCTGGCTGAGCAGGGGAAGCAGTTCTGCAATCACCTCATCGACGGGTTTGCCGGCAGGGACCAGCATCATGATTTTGCGGGGAGCCTTGAGCTGCGAAACCATTTCCGCCAGGGTATTGACCCCCTTTACGGTGGTGCCCGGGGTAGCGGCAGCCTCCAGGGCCGCGCTTTTCTGGTTGTCCTTATCAAAACCGATCACGGGAAAACCGTGGTCTGCCATATTCAATAGGAGGTTGCGTCCCATGACGCCCAAACCGATCATTCCGAAGTCAAATAATTGATTTTCCATTGCTGTGGATTGTATAATTTGGCGACAAAATTAGGTGTTTTGGGTGGTAGGCACACATTAAACCTCGGTCCATGTATACATGTATAAAAGACCGAGGTTTAGCCAGGCAGGGCGCTCCGGCAGGCAGGAACTAGTGGTCCTGGGGATGCGAATTGCCGCGGTGGCAGGTGATACAGCTTACGGCCGGAACCGTTTCCCCCTGTTCATTTTTGTTGAAACTGAAGTATTTCTTGTTGATCTTGGCCGTCATCTTCATCATGTGGCGGGCAATGTTCTTTTCGGGTTTTTCATCGCTGGCAAAATCCATATGGTCTGAACCCGGGGTTTTTTCCCGCGCGTGACAGAAACCGCATTTGACGCCCAGGGCGGCCTTAAAACCATCCATAACCTTGTCCAGGTCGTCATCGCTGATGTCCTTGGGCAGGATTTTCAGGTTCTTGTGTTCGTGTTCCGGCGGACGGGTAGCAGCGATACCCACGAGGATGAAGACGAGACAGGCTGCACTGACGGCTAATTTTTTAAAAGGGATCATAAACTATTGTCGGTTGTTTTGTGGTCAAATTAGCTAAATTCTTTTTACCGGCAGCCACAAATTTGTGAAAGGGAGGCTGGGGCCCGCCTAAATTATTTGAACGGTCAATCCCCGCCGGGTCATGGGAAAATCATTTTTAAATAACTTCCCTAAAAAACTATCTTACATAAAATAAGTTACATCATGCATCAAAAGATCAGATGGGGCATCCTGGGCTGCGGCCGCATCGCCCGAAAATTTGCTTCCGACCTGCGCTGGGTGGCAGATGCCGAACTGGTGGCCATAGGATCCCGGAGTGGGACGGCGGCCGGGCAGTTTGCCCGGGAATTCCCCGTTGCCTTTGTCCACGACAGTTATGAGGCCCTCGCTGCCAATGACCAGGTGGATGTGATCTATGTGGCTTCCCCGCACGGGCTCCACCATGAGCATACCCTGCTATGCCTCGGGCATAAAAAAGCCGTGCTCTGTGAAAAAGCCTTTGCCATCAATTCCCGGCAGGCCTCCGAAATGATCGGGGCGGCCCGCGAAAATCAGGTGTTTCTCATGGAGGCGCTGTGGACCAAATTCTCGCCGCATTACATCCGGTTGATGGAAATATTGAAGGAGGGGCGTCTGGGACACCTGCAGAACGTGCTGGTCAATTTTGGCTTTATCCCCCAGGCCCCCGTACCGGAGAGGCTCTATGCGCCGGCCCTGGGCGGCGGGGCCCTGCTGGATATCGGCATCTACAATGTATTTATGGCCCTTTCCGCACTCGGCCGGCCCGACCAGATCGAGGCTTCCATGACCCCGGCTCCCACCGGCGTGGATGAGCAGATCGCCATCCTGTTCAAATACGCCGGCGGCGCCATGGCCCAGCTGTTTGCCTCTTTTTCCACCAACCTCGCTACCGAAGCGGACATCAGCGGCGAAAAGGGACGCATCCGGCTTTCTTCCCGGTTTTATGAGCCCTCCACCACCCTGGAATACTATTCAGGCAGGGCGGACTCCCGTGAGGTAATCCCCTTCCACCAGGAACCGGGTTTCGGCTACCAGTTTGAGGCCCGCCATGTGGGCGAATGCCTGCGGGAGGGCCTGACCCAAAGCCCTGTCATGACCCATGCCGATACATTACTGCTCATGGAGACCCTCGACCGTATACGGGCGGCAGCGGGGATCCATTATCCCGCCGACAGCCCCGGCCCCAAATAGTTATTTGAGAAGCTCACCACTTAAAAATACCTTTGCGGATTAATATTTTACCAATAAGTGGAGAAATCAAATTTTGTTGACCAGATCAGGATCTATTGCAAGAGTGGTCACGGCGGAGCGGGCATCAAACATTTCATGCGCACCAAATTCAACGCGCTGGCGGGACCCGATGGCGGGGACGGCGGACGCGGAGGGCATATTATACTAAGGGGAAACAAGAATCTCTGGACCCTGCTGCACCTGCGCTACTTCAAAAATGTGTTCGCAGAAAACGGGGAAAGCGGCAGCGGCAATAACTGCACCGGCCGTTTTGGAAAGGATGTCGTGATCGACGTGCCGCTTGGAACCATAGCCCGTGATGAGCTGACCGGCCAAACCGACGCGGAAATACTGGAAGACGGACAGGAAATCGTCTGGATCAAAGGAGGTCGCGGCGGGCTGGGCAATGCCAATTTTGCCACACCCACCAACCAGGCCCCTGAACATGCCCAGCCCGGGGAACCCGGCATCGAAGGCTGGAAGGTCCTGGAGCTGAAGGTGTTGGCCGATGTGGGTCTGGTAGGATTTCCCAATGCCGGTAAATCCACGCTGCTTTCCGTGGTCACGGCCGCCAAGCCCAAGATCGCCGATTACGCCTTTACCACCCTGACTCCCCAGCTGGGGATGGTGGAATACCGCGATGGCAGGAGCTTCTGCATCGCCGACCTGCCCGGAATCATCGAGGGCGCTGCCGAAGGCAAGGGCCTGGGCTACCGGTTCCTGCGCCATATAGAACGCAATCCCGTTTTGCTCTTCCTGATCCCTGCAGACAGCCCCGATCATAAAAAGGAATTCGATATCCTGGTCAATGAAATCCAGCAGCATAATCCCGAATCCCTGCACAAGGAGTTTGTGATCGCCATCTCCAAAAGCGATATGCTCGACCAGGAGCTCAAAGACGCCATTGCCAGGGAACTCCCTGCCAATATACCCCACCTGTTCATTTCCTCGGTGACCCAGCAGGGACTCACCGAACTCAAAGACCTGCTCTGGAATATCCTCAATAAACCGGCCGCATCCTAGCACAGGGTAAAACGGCAGGTAAGAAAAATAACAACTAATATTAATATTAGGTTAATTGATCCTGTTCCGGCGTTTTTCGGGACTAATCCGGAAAAAATGCGTATATTTGTGTAACAAAAGGGGAATTTAAGCGGTGATACTCCATAAAAATCATCATTCTCCCCGCCAGAAGTAGTCAACCTCCCTTCTCCCCACGGTTCTACTTTCTTCCAGATTGTCTGTTGCCACTACCATTGCCTGCTGCCACGGTTGCTGCTGTCCTTATATTTTTATTCATAGTCACTAAAAACCACTTTATATGAAGACGACCTTTCATGCAACCACCGCAAAGCTTACCCTGGCTATCTTATTGTTTGTTTCAGCAGCCGGACTGCAGGCCCAGACGGCCAACCCTGCCCCTGCGGAGAGGACCCCGCAGGTCAGGTACCTCGGTACCCAGCAGGATGATATCCTCTTTGAGGTCAGCTATGACAACCCCGCGGCCTCCCGTTTCACCGTCATGGTGACCGATAAGGAAGGAAATACCCTTTTCCAGGAAGCCTTCACCGAAAAAAAGTTTGGCAGGAAATTCAAGTTCGCCTCACCCGAAAACAGTAAACTGACCTTTACCATCCGCAGCGGGAAGGAAGCCGATTTCGTGCAGTCCTTTGTGGTAAAAACCGAGTTTACCGAAGATGTGGTGGTCACCAAATTATAAGACCCCTCCGGGCCTTCGTGGCTCACCATTGACAGGTCCCGCGGCCAACCAGGGTATGCCGCGGGGCCTTTTTTATTGTTTTATCCGGGCGGCTCGTTGCCAAAGAGTGGGCCAGCCGGCCCCCTGGCAGCCAAAGGCCCCGGATGATTTTTATCAAACGCCATCTCCCCAACTCCGGGGGGTCCGCCGGTCCCCGCGGCGGAATGTAGGATCACGGAAATCGATTTATAAAGAGCAACCCCCCCGGATCAAAAAAAGGAAAGACCGGCATGGTCTGACGGACTGGGTCCATGCGGGGGGCATTGATTTTTTTTCTGCCTCCCCCCTTGGCGTATCTTCGCAGGACCGGCTGCAGGCCGGGTTATGGCGCTATTGTATTCATCAAAATAATTCGCATGAAAAAAATTATTCTGTCCCTATTGCTACTGGGTACCCTGATAAGAACCATGGCCGAAGAAGGCATGTGGCTTCCCATGCTGCTTGGCCAGCAGGTCTACAATGATATGGTAAAAAAAGGCCTGAAGCTTTCCCGCGAACAGCTCTACAGCATCAACAAGGCTTCCCTTAAAGATGCCGTTATCATTTTCAACGGAGGCTGTACCGGGGAAATCGTCAGCGGCAGCGGACTGATCTTTACCAACCATCATTGCGGTTACGACGCGGTGGCGGCGGCCTCCACGGTGGAGCATAACTACCTGCGTGACGGCTTTTACGCAAAAAGCCTGCAGGAGGAAATACCGGCCCAGGGTGTGTATGCGGATTTCCTGCTGAAGGTGGACGATGTCACCAAAGAGGTCGAAGATTCCGCCGGCCGGCTCACCGGCCCCGAAAGGGCGGCCAAAGTCCAGTCGGCCGTTGCCTCCATTGCCCGGCGCTACAGCGATGCCTCCAAAAGCCAGCTGGCCGTGGTCAGCCCCCTGTTCAAGGGAAACCAGTACCTGGTCTTTGTCTACCAGCGCTATAACGATATACGCCTGGTAGGAGTTCCCCCGGAAAGTATCGGCAAATTTGGCGGGGATACCGACAACTGGGAATGGCCCCGTCACACCGGGGATTTTTCGGTATTCCGCGTATACATGACCCGCGATGGCAAACCCTCGCCCTATTCGCTGGAAGACATTCCCTATAAACCACGTTATTTTCTGCCGGTTTCCCTCAAAGGGCTCAAAGAAGGAGATTTTGCGATGATATACGGTTATCCGGGCAGCACCAACCGGTATGAGACCTCCCTGGGCGTCAGGCAGAAGACCGATATCGACAATCCCACCCTGGTCAAACTCAGGGACATCCGGCTCAAAGCCATGTTCGCTGAAATGAAAAAGGATCCGGCCATCCGGCTGCAACTGGCCTCCTCCTATGCCAGCATTGCCAATTACTGGAAATTCTACGACGGGGAATCAAAACAGCTCCTCAAATACGATATCTACGGGCAAAAAAAGAAGGAAGAGGAAAAATTTCAGCAATGGGCCAAGGGTAAACCCGCCTACGAAAATCTGTTCACGGACTGGAAAAAAGCCTATGACGATTACCGGCCCTTTTCCATGCACCGTGTGTATATACGGGAAGGGATTTTGGGTTCCCCCCTGATGGCTTTTGCCGCTTCGCTGCAGCAGCTTGAAAATGCCCTGATCAAACAAGGGGGCGGTGATGTCGCAAAAGCCATGGAAGCCGCCAGCCGCGCCCGCCAAAAGTTCCTGCAGTCGGAAAACAGGGCCTCCGATCAGAACATGCTCGCCCCCATTTTGCAGATGTTCTATGTGGATATCGATAAAAACCAGCACCCGCAGGGATTTTTTGAATCCCTGCGCGGCAGTTTCGGGGATCTCAAAGAGGCTTCCTCCTTCCAGAAATATACGGCCTCCCTGTTTTCGGGGACCATGATCTTCGATGAAACACGCTGGAATGCCTTTGCGGTAAACCCGGATGCCACGGTCCTGCAGAATGATCCGGCCTATGGATGCGCAAGTGCCTTCCTGAAGAACTGGCAGGGGAAATATCTCTCCTTTTTCCAGCAGTTCAACAGTGTCAATAATGATCTGGGCAGGATCTACCTGAAAGGGGTCATGGAAATGGACCCCCAAAAGACCCGGTACCCGGACGCCACGTTCACCATGCGGCTCTCCTACGGGTCGGTGAAATCCTACAACCCGCGGGATGCCGTCCATTACAACGAGTTCTGTACCATGAAGGGGGTGCTGGAAAAATACGTCCCGGGCGACTATGAATTTGACCTGCCGTCCCGGCTGCTGGAACTGGCGGCCAAAAAGGATTACGGGCAATACATGGACCGCCAGCGCAATGACCTGGTCGTCACCTTCATCACCACCAATGACATCACCGGCGGCAATTCCGGCTCTCCGGTTATCAATGCAAACGGAGAACTGATCGGACTGGCCTTTGACGGCAATTATGAGGCCCTCAGCCATAAGATCGCTTTCGATGCGGTCTATAACCGGACCATCTGCGTGGACATCCGCTATGTGCTCTGGTGCATCGACAAGCTCGGCGGCGCTTCCAGGATCATCAGTGAACTCAGGCTGGTTAAATAATCAAAAACCCTGCACCTTGTTTAAAGGGGTGCAGGGTTTTCTTATTTGGAAAACTAGGTCAGATCCTTAATTATTCAGCTGAACGCCGCTTTTAGCCAGTGCCGAAACGACCGTGCTGTAATCGGCCTTCTGCAGCTGTGCCCTGGTATAGCCCTTCAACACGCTGTTTCCGATGAGTACGGAACCCGGAATGATCACGTACCGGTAACTGAAACCGGAGTAGTCGGCGTTGATAGAAGTCAGGTAAATATTACCCGGTGCAAAAATCTCGGAATAAAAATACACCGAAGCGTTGACCACATTGGTAATCCCGTTCTGGTCGGTAATGGACAGGTAGGTGAGTATGACCGCACTGTCCAGGATGCGCTGGGTGATATGGGAGGCTGTAATGGTGTCCGTATAGGCCGTATCCGTGTTCCCTGCGGAATTGATAAAAGTGGCTCCGCTCATGGCCAGGGTAATCCAAGCAGAATGAAGCACGCTGTCCGGACCTGCAGGACCGGTAGCCCCGGTAGCGCCCTTGGGGCCGGCCGCTCCTTTTGAGCAGCTGGCAAAGGCCAGTATAGCGAGCGAACACACCACGGTCAACAACTTAAGATTTTTCATAATAAATGATTTTTACTTTTTTAGTATTATTTTAAAAGGTCCTGTTAAACGATACGAGTGGTTTTTTAAAAAGGTTTGCTGCCCGAAGGCCTTTTTCCCTGATTTTTGGAAACTCTTTCACAAATATAAAACCCAAAAC
>CAIVKC010000057.1 GCA_903906365.1 uncultured Bacteroidota bacterium
AAAGGTTATTTTGATAAAAATTTGGCCAACGGGGCGTCCGGTTTTATACCGGATATTTGAAGAGACCAGATCATTTGACAGGCCGTTTTCCTTCTCCTATTTAAAATTTCTTAAATACATTTTTCAGAACCCCCAACCAAACAACCAACTTCTGTTTATGGCACTAACTGACAGTCCCCAGCAACGACTTTATTCACTCGATGCACTCCGTGGTTTTGACATGTTCTGGATCATGGGTGCGGAAGACATCGTGCACACCCTTTATAAAGCTACTGGATCCTCCTTTCTGGAACCCATCGCCAACCAACTGACACATCCGGCCTGGAACGGATTTCACCTGTATGACCTTATTTTCCCGCTTTTCCTGTTTATGGCTGGGGTAGCCACCCCCTATTCAGTTGGACGAGAATTGGAAAAAGGGAAAAGCAGGCAGCAGATGCTGTTCCGGGTGATCAGAAGAGGCCTCATCCTGGTGCTGCTAGGGGTTATTTACAACAATGGCCTGGCCATTAAGCCGCTTTCTGACATTCGCATACCCAGTGTACTGGGTAGGATTGGTCTGGCCTATATGTTTGCCAATATCATTTACCTCTTTACAAAACAGCGCGCCCAAATCATTTGGTTCTGTTCGCTGCTTATCGGTTATTGGCTTCTGTTAAAATTCAATTCCGCTCCCGGGTTCCAGCGCGGAGACCTCACCATGGAAGGAAATTTCGCCTCCTTCATCGACAGAAATATCATTCCAGGCAGGCTTTATCTGGGTATACATGATCCGGAGGGGCTGGTGTCTACCATTCCAGCCATTGGAACCGGCCTGCTGGGGATAATGGCGGGTACGCTTTTAAAAACAGGGGCAGGAACCCAGCAGAAAAAAGTATTGCAATTACTGGTAACAGGCGTCATTTTTCTCGGTCTGGCCCAAATCTGGAACCTGGATTTTCCAATCAATAAGAACTTATGGACAAGTTCCTTCGTCCTTAATGTTGGAGGCCTGAGCCTCATTTTATTATCAGTCTTCTATTATATCATTGACGTACTGGGATACAAGAAATGGGCGTTTTTCTTTCGAATCATAGGCATGAATTCGATCCTTATTTATATTTCTGGCCGCTTCATCAACTGGGAATACACTACCAATGGGTTTTTCCAATGGCTGGGACAGTTAACGGGAGCACCCTACAATACTGTTGTAATGCCAATCTGTTTTGTAATGGTAGAATGGTCTTTTCTATATTTCCTCTATAAAAAGAAAGTCTTTTTAAGGGTCTGAAATACCGGTCGTTTTTTATTTAAAGCCCGGCTCCTACCCCCTTAATATCCCTGACCTTGGTTGTTCCTCCCCCCTCCAGGGTCAGGTTAACAGGTTTATTGGTTTTCCATGCTCCCCGGGTAAAATCGGGCACATCCACCGACTTTGCCCTGTTGGCTACAGATTGCTGGCTCAAGGCAATGATACTGCTCCATGTGGCGGCATCATAGACGTCCTGGTCCAGGGGCAGCCCATTTCGAAGGCAGTCAATCAGCCTCCAGTCCATCATGAAATCCATTCCACCGTGACCGCCAATATCTTTTGCAATGGCCCCAATGTGTTTGACTATGGCCGGAGAATACTTTTCATAGAGTTCCTTTAATTCGTTTTCATGGATCCATTCATGACCGAAGGAAATTCGTTCGGGTTCCGGGTATTTCTGAGCTACCCCCTTGGTTCCACTCACCAGATGTATACGGGAATAGGGCCTCACTGATGATACATCATGCTGAATCATCATGGTTTTACCTTTGATGGTCCTGATGGCTGTCGTATTCATATTACCCCGGTAAGGCCTGTCCACGTACTGGACAAAGAAGGGATCTGTAGCCGCCATTTCTCGGGCAATATTATTCAGCGAAAAATCATTGGTTGATGTACTGGTGAGGTAATCCATTCTGTCTCCCCGGTTAATATCCAGGCACTGCGCAATAGGTCCAAGGCCATGGGTGGGGTACAAATTGCCATTATGCCCTATGTTTTCCTTCAGGCGCCACATGTCGGCATAGGTATTCTTATTGAAGATATTATCCCTGCCCAGATTGTGAATATAGGCGCCTTCTGCGTGCACCAGTTCCCCAAACAATCCATGGCGGGCCATGTTTAAAGTCAGTAATTCAAAATAATCATAGCAGCAGTTTTCCAGCATCATGCAATGTTTCCTGGTCCTTTCGGAAGTTTCCACGAGCTGCCAGCACTGATCAAGGGTAAGTCCCGCATTCACTTCGGTAGCCGCATGCTTGCCGTGATTCATGGCATGCAGTGCAATAGGCGTATGAAGTTCCCAGGGCGTTGGCGTGTATACCAGGTCGATGTCCTTACTTTCGCAAAGGGCCTTCCAACCCTCTTCCCCGCTGTATTCCCTTGCCTTGTCCCTACCCATTTTAGCCAGGGTCAGCTGGGACTTTGCCACACGGTCCTGGTATTTATCACAAAGTGCAACTATTTCGAGGCCGTCAATATAAGAAAGCCTTTCCACAGCGGCACTCCCCCGGTTTCCCAGGCCGATGATTCCCACGCGGACAGTATCTATCCTGGGGGCCGCATACCCGCTCATATTGAAATGCTGGTCTCCCGTTTGCTGCGAAGACGCCGCTTTTCCATATGACTCCTTTCCCATTGCAGCAGCAGATAAATTTGGCAGGCCGATGGCCAGGGCCCCGGTTCCGGCAGCAATTTGGCGCAAAAAATTCCTTCTGTTAGGTTGCATACTAATCTGGATTTATATTTTATGTCATGAAAATTGAATTAATCCATCCAACATTTTTTGGCCTGTATCCTGTGATGACCCTTGCGAAATTATCCATTCACAAAACACCTGGCCCTCATGAAGGAATGGGCTTTATACCATCACTGAATTATCACTGACTAACATGCTCCGGGGATAAATTGTATTTTTTTATTTCCATGGCAAAGGATCCCGGACCATTGAAAGCATATTACAAGATGGGCTGATGCCCTGATTTGCTTAAGACAGCCCGGAATGTCAGCCAGATTCATACCTGCACTCAACCGGCCCAGTATTAAACCTATCCCGGGAGGGTTCACTTTTGCTCCTTTCGGTTTTTTCCGGTTTCCCTTTCTTCCCAGCCGCTTTTGCCTTTATCTATAAATAGCTCAGTCACCGTTTTTGAAACCCTGTCATCCACCTCCTCTTCCAGCTGGATACGCAAAGGGTGTGTCAGTTTTTTCTGCCACTCCAATACGGGGGCATAGGGTTTGTCGCCCGCTTGGGTCTGATAAACCAGATAGGCCCATTTTTCGGAAAACACATTACCCTTCATGGCAGGGATCATCTGCTGCATATTGGAGGCCAGGAAACTCAATGACAGTGCCCTTGCCCAGTAAATCCAGGGTCCGCCAGTGATATAAAAGAAGGGATTCAGTAAACGCGGGGATGACTCCAGGCCTGCATTGGCATAACTAAGCTGTATGCCGGCAAATCCAACCCCTGTTTTTTCATTGTAAAAGCTAATCCAGGGCACATCTGCTTCCATCTTCAGATCGGTCAGATCAGGCATGCGGGTCACATCATAGCTGATGATGGAGTCACGGATAATATCATACCAGGCTGCATGGGTGATCAGTTCCCTTTTGAATACAATCTCTGCATTGCGCAGGGCCAGGCATTGCACGGTTTCATTGATGCGCAGGGTGGAAGAACTAATAAAATAGGGTTTGCCCGGGTAGAATTCATACCGTACCGAAGCGTCCACCTGTGGTATCTCCCTTAAGGGGCCCCACACTTCACTGGAGGCCATGACGGGACCGGAAAAGGATTTAACATGGGCAGGCGGATTCCAGTCTGAGGTATGGGTCCAGGGCAGCGGCGGGGTATAAATCTCCGGATTCCAGTGGATGGCGCCGTTTGTCTCCTTGCGGTGAAATAAGGGGTTATCGGGCTTTTGTTTCAGGCTGATCTGGTCCAGGTGACCAGAGGCCGGATGGAGCACAGCGGTCATAAAATCATTGTCTATCTGCAAACCCGGAGCCTCTCCCTGCACCCTCAGGTCGGTGGTATAGAATTTGGCCATCGCCGATTCATTACGGTAATAAATCAGGAACACCCGGCTTGCGCGGGCAGGAACATCCGCCAAAAAAGACACCCTGGCTGTCACCGTAGGCAGCCAGACCGGTACGGTCCGGGTTAGGTGGCCGTTTTTATCAGGTGCAAGGTCATCTTCCTTGAGATATTCCTGGATATCATACACCTGGGAAGGCACTTCCTGTAGGGCATGGGTTTTGGTATCGATACTCAGGACCCTGATTTCTCTTTTGAGGTCCTTGGCCTCATCGGGGTAAAAAGGCAGCAGCACTTCCACCGGCTCTGCCTTGCGCTCCAAGCCTGCTGTTTCACTGAGTACAACCGATTTATAATTTTTCCAGGCTGGGTCGAAAACGACGGCTTCTTTTGGGGCGGTAATGGTCCTGGAAGCAGTCAGGTAAGGATCACTGGGCGACCCCTGGGCGGTGGTCTTCATACGCACACTTATTTTCACCTCATAACTGACCCCCGGCTGCCATTTGACCCAGCCTATTATATAGGGATCTTTATATTGGGTATTGTCCTGGGATAAACCGGCCCCGGACGGGGGCCTGTGTTTAAGTGCCGGCCTGTCAGGATTCTCTGTATCATCGGACTGATGAATGGTGGTATAACGGAGCGGTTTTCCGTTGATGACCAACTCAACTTCCATAATGGAAGGTCTGGGCAGGCCCAGATCGGCCCGAAGGTAATAGTAAGGTATGGCAGGACAGGGATAACCCAGTTCCAGGGAGTTGATCTGTAACTGGTCCTTTCCGGGACCGGCCATGACTGCAAACCGGCAGGACAGGACCAGGAGGCAGGACAGGATCAGACTGAATGGCTTCATGCATGTTTATTTTATTGTTCGGAGATCAGATTTCTATTTCGAAGTTGCTGCAGGGATTGTTCCCAGGGACCACCCGCACCCCACATATAATAGGTGAAATACATGGTGGTCTTTTCAAATATCGGCACCCAGGGTTGGAATTCGGTATAAAAGTAATGCGCGTCCGGGTTGCGGGGGTGATTCATCCACATATGCAGAAAAAAAGGCTGGGTAACCGGATATGCGCCCACATAACTGATGTCCTCCTGTGTGTCATAACCGGCATTCCATCCCTCCTTCAGGTTGAAGAGGTGACCATAATACTCATTGGGCCGCATCCTGTATTGAAGAAGCCCCTCCTTATCGGGTACTGTAAAGATATCCTCCGGTCCGTGGGCTGCACCCAGTTTTAAAATGGGCTGTGGGCCGATGACCTTGGTTTCCGGGTTCCGGAAAGTGATGGCATAGCGGATTTCCAGCAAAGGAGAATTTCCATAAAGCGTAAATATTTTCTCCAGTCTGTTTCCAAAGTAATCCGCGGACATCCTTACCTGCACATAGTCCCCCTCCTTGCGTGAGATCCTGGCATCATAGACCTTATGTGTTTCCAGGCTGGCTTGGCCAAGAAAATCTTCAAAACCGCCATAGGGATAATATCCTCTTTTTCGGAACGGCCTTTTATCGTCATCTGCTTTTTGCGGCCAAAGTTTAAACAATACGTTGTCCTTCCTGCTTTTTACATAATATTCGATGACCCTTGCACCGGTTGCCAGTAGAGTGATCTGTACACTGTCGTTTTCCATCCTGAACTCATTGACACCATCCCCATTGAGATCCACCTCATTTACGGTGGCCTTGCCGGCCAGCGCTCCGTCCCCTACGCCAAGCTGGCTGTCACTGGTGACACCCAGCGCATCGACCCTTACAGTATAGCTTCCGGCTTTAAGTTTCAGATTGAACAACAGATCCTCAAAACCGGCCAGGGGGGCATGACATAATTGGGTAGCCGTGAATACCGGTTTTCGAAAATCCTTCTTCTGGTAAACCTGGACCTTTACCGGAAAATCAGCACCGGACTGGAAATTATGTATGCTTACCGGATAGCTGACCTGGGGTGATTGCCCATAGAGCAGCCGGTGAACAGATATTGCCGGGGGCAAATCCAATATGGCCATGGTAGACTTGTGCTTGCCCGCCCAATCAAAGGAGGCTACCAGCGGGTTGGTGGCGTTCATGGCTGCGGCCAGGGGCCTGATTCTGATGTGGAAACTGCGCTCGCCGCGGGCAGGCAGACTCACCAGGGAGGGAAGACTGTCCAGGGCTATTACTTCGGGCGGCAGTCGGACTTCCATCCGGCCTGAAACAGGGTGATCATAGGTGTTGTTTACCTGGATAGTCAGCTCGTAACCCGACGTGGAAGCCTGCAGATCAACACGGTCCCCGAAATATTCTTCCAAAAACATACGGTCCAGCAGCAGCAGTTCCAGGGGGTGGCGGAAACTGGCCGGTCCCATCATTTTTCCCAGGTTCATCACGGCCACTTCGCGTCTGTGGAGGATGGATTCCCAAATAGTTTCCCTGCTCAGAGCCTCCCCCTTGGGTACAAAAAGGACCATGCTGGGAATTAGATCATCGGCCAGCGGACCGGTGGTGGATACAAAAGGAACATCTTCCTGGTCGATTTGTTCCTTGTTGCCTTCTGATGCCAGGTATCCGTCGAAGTGATAGGGATCGCTGGCCGTATCATAGACTGCCCGGAAGGCATACCCTTTCTTTTTATGGGCGAAATCAATCCAGGACTGTTTTGTTGGCATATCCTGTACCTGTAAGCCTTTGTAATCCTGGCACCCAAAAATAGGGGCAAATCCCACATCGGCAACTACCGGCAGATTGGCTTTTGCCAGCCAGCCGGCCAGTTCGTCTTTCATCCAGAAATCCATATACCCGTCGAAGATGAACCAGCTGTTTCCCTCATTCATTCCCTTTCCGATGAGTTCCAGGGGATGCCCTGGGGTGCAGGTCACACTTTTTAGCAGGGTCTCCGCCCCAAACCAGCCTTTGCGCAGGTCGTACCTGTTCAGAAGAGCCTGGGTGCTGTCAAGCAGTGCTTTCAGGTTTCGGGCCGCATTCAGATCACGGGAAAGGAGGGCGAATGTTTTGTGAGCTCCTTCGGTAACAAAGAATGCATTTACCTCCGTCAGATTGGCCGCATTAAGCTGATGACTTTTTAAGCGTTCCTTCCAGGCTGCCTGTACCGACAGACCGGGATAGGCTGCGAGAAGCTGTTTGCCGGTCTCTCCGGCCGGATCAGCCATCACCAGGACATTACCCCTGGCAGAGGCGTCTTTCCACTGTTCAGGGGAAGGATTTTCCAAAATAAGGTAGGGGGCTTCCATCAGATTGCTGAAAAAGCCCTCCTGCATGGACAGTCCGGGCATGCCCATGTCTTCAGCGACATCTACCCTGGCCTGGGCGATGGTGTATTCCACATTGGGAGCACTCATTTTAAAAAGATTGCCATACCGGTACCACTCCCTGTACTCATCATGCCAGTAGTTGGTATAGCCGTTAAACTGAACCTGGCTTTTGACGGTGTTATTCAGGGGACCCGGCAGAACTGGGCCGTTTTGGGTAACTGCGGACTGTGAAAAAGCAGAATGATGTCCAACCGTTAAAAGCATCAACAGTAAACCCGCCCATACAGGGCAGGTTGCAGACAGGGAAAGCTTACATTTTCTCATATATTGTCGGTATAAATAAAACATGATAATTTTAATAAGAAGCACTGCTTCCCGTTCACCGGCAGCGCGCGCTTTTGACTGGTAGAAGCTTCCATCGACCTGCCCTTCCTTTTCTCAGCAACCTTAATACATTGAATTCAAATTTAATGTTTTGAAAATATCTTGCGTGTATAATTTATCAACCAGGGGAAAACGCAGTTGTTGCGCGCACACTTCCTCATAGCCGATCTTATACATAACCGCCAGGTGGTTCAAAAAAGACGTATTTTAAGGCTCCCAGGTCCGGCTGGCTCCTTTAAAAAAACACAAATCATGAGACCCTTACTGATTTTATTACTGTTTTCACAGGGCGTACTTGCCCATAAAAAGTCTGATACCGTACTGCCACATCAATTTGTCATCCGAAATTTCAAAAATGAGCAGAGTATACAATTAGATCAGGTGCAGGTTGTGTATGGCACCTACGGGCACCTCAATACCGCCCGAAATAACGCCATCCTGCTTCCCTCCCACTTTATGGCGGACCGGAGTGGATATGAGTGGCTGATTGGTCCGGGAAAGGCCCTTGATACCAACAAGGTCTTTCTGGTTGCCACCGAGCTTTTCGGGAATGGGAATTCCTCCTCGCCAGGCAATACCCCGGAACCCTTTCACGGTCCGCGCTTCCCGGTCATGACGATCCGAGACAATGTGCAGGCCGTGTATCGTTTGCTGAAAGAGGCATTGAAGGTTAACCACCTGCTGGCCATCGTTGGATTTTCCATGGGAGCCCAGCAGGCTTTTCAATGGGCCGTATCCTACCCCGATTTTGCAGATTGTATAGTAGCCACTTGCGGGACTGCCCGGACCTATCCTCACGGGGTGGTCCGACTTGAAGGCCAGATTGCAGCCATTACCGCGGATGCTGCCTATAAAAACGGGGATTATGTGACCCAACCTGTCCGCGGATTGGAAGCCTTTGCCCTGGTCTGGACAGGTTGGCTTTACTCGCAGGAATGGTGGAGAAAAGAATTATGGCGCACCACGGAGGCACCGGGAAGCACTTTTGAACAGGTCCTGCAGAATTACAGGACCAATTTCATTCCCGGGGCGGACGCCAATAACCTCATTGCTCAGATGCGGACCTGGGAACTTCATGATGTAGGGACCACGCCGGGATTTCAGGGCAATACAGAAAAGGCGCTTGGATCCATCAAAGTCCCCCTGCTTTATATGCCTTCCCAGACGGATCTTTATTTTCCGATCGGGGATGCCCTGTATGAATCCGGTTTTATTCCAAGATGTGTTTTCAAGCCCATACCCTCGCTGTGGGGACATACCGCCGGAGCGGCCAGCAATCCGGAGGATGAAAAATTTCTCAATGAAAATATACGTCAGTTCCTGTTTCATGAGAGGTAAACAGGCAAAATACGCCCCGGGGTGGCAGACCCTCGGGGCGCATCTTTATTTATAACCTCGACCGCGGCACTGCTGAGACGATTTATAAAATCAGCCTCTGCAAACACCTAGGGTCAATACCTTGTAATAAGGGCAATATGCTGAAAATCTTTGAGTCCGTCATTTTCCATGAACAGGACCTGTCCTTTCTTTTTCAAAACCATTTCAATGATATCTTCGACGGCATCAGGGGTCGCCTGGTGGGCCACACGTGGGGGTTGCAGGAACAGGTGCTCGGTATCCGCTTCAACGAATCCTGGCTTGTGAAAATCTTTTTCCACCAGTAATTTTGAGGCATTCCCCTCCCTGCTGGCCTTCCAGACCTCCTGAATCCCGCTGATGGCATGTTTTTGCCCCACTTTTTCCTGAAATTCCCGGATGGATTGGGCCTGTTCCTCCTGCAGGTGTTTTCGCACATGGGGCCAGACCAGGTCTGCAATCTCCTTATGGTTGAGGTGATTATAATTTCCGGCTATTTTATGGAAGATCCGGTTTGCGTGCCGGGTCTGGTTTTCAAACCAGGATAGTTCCTTTTCAGCACCCAGCAGGACGATCCCCTTGTCACCCTGCAGGTACTCATTTAGTTTTTTATCAATCTGATGGAAAAAATGTTTAAACCTGATCTCTTCCATAACAGACTTGTCTTTCTCATTACTTTTCACGTGCGCATATCCTGCCATGGTAGAACTCTGGCTGGCAGGGTTATACTCATACTGGTCATTGTAAACCGCAGGGAAATGAGCGTCCCTGACTTCCAGGAGTTCATCCACCGATCCTTCATAGAGGTGTGAATCCTTTTCTGAAATCTGCAGGACCAGGTAAGGCTTGGAAAGATTGACTTTGTAGAGTAGGTCACGGAGTTCAAAATGGTCGCCGATAATCAGTTTTTCTTCCACTGGAAAGGGAAAATGAATCAATATCTTGATATGGGAAGAAACATAAAGTCCGATCCCTTCGGTCTGGTGATTAAAGTCGATGGTTTGCGCTAATTGATCCAAACTTTCCAGCAGTATTTTACGGCTTGCTTCCGGTTCCCTGTCCCCAAGCGCTTCGACCGCCCGGGTAATCACTTTCTCGATTTCCTTTCTGTCCAACCGCCTTTCCGGGTTTCTTCGGTGGGTGGGGATAATGATGGATATGCAAGTATTTCCTTTTTCCTGTTGCAGGGCAACCAGGTCCTGGCTAAGTAATTTCTCGGTAATCATAATTTCATCTTTTTTAGGTTCTATTTACTTACCTAAAGGTACAGGGCGCCCGGTGGCAGGCTATGACCTGACTCAATAATTGAGATGAGTGGAATCATAGGTCCAGGCTGTAATCCCAACCCAACCGCGCCCGGAGATAGGCAGCGAAACCTGGCATTTTCCTTTAGCAGGACCCCATACCCACCACCGGCTAGCGGGCAGGATGTTTTCTTAAGAAGTGGTAATCCGGATGGAAACGGCCGTTCAATCACAGTTTACCAGGGACTGCCATTAGCCGGTTTTCTGTAAAGACACTGTAAAATCCGAAAACATGGCGCCGCAGGTCATGCAGGAAGAAATAACCCTGAACATGGCGGCCTGGCCTATATTATTATTGGTTTTTGGGTATATTTTCCAGCAGAGTTTTTTGTTTGTAATGCGCTTTGCGCATCTCCTCCTCGTCATCCATTTCGGGGCCCTTGATAATTTTTCTCCAGTCGATATCACGGTGATAGCGTTTCATGGCTATTTGGGGATCGAAAACTTCTTTGGAAGGAAATTCAAGGTTGTATGGCCTGAAATCTGGCTTATCCGTAAACAGGTCCTGCAGGAGGGTGGCCGTAGCGTCATACTGGTTGACATAGGGGACATCCAGCAGGTTATAAATGACTTTCAGGATCGACCCGAAATTGGCATGGGTATGGGAAACATATCCCTTTTTCACATATGGACCGGCCATGAGCAGGATGCTTCTGTGGGCATCGATATGGTCAACACCGCCCTGGGGATCATCCTCCGTGATAATGACCAGCATATTTTTCCAGTAAGGTGTCCTGGAAAGAAAATGCAGTATACGGCCGATCGCCAGGTCATTATCTGCCACGTAAGAATGGTAATAGGGATATCCGTCAGCGGGCCTCGGATCGGCCGTATGATCGTTGGGCACCTGCATGGTGATCAGGCGGGGCATTTTCTGCTTCCCCTTCAGCCACATCCTGGTAAATTCAGTTTCGAACTGCTGCATACGGAACTGATCGGGAATATTGGTATTGAAACCCGCATAGTTATGGCTGGTTCGGGGCCAGAGGGCTTTTTGCATGGGGACCATCACACCGTGTCCGGATCCGGTGGCCGTATCAGTCCATTCTTCGCGGTTATGGGCCGTTTCGTTGGCTTCGCCAAAATTGTAAAAGGAGACCTTGCTTCTTTCCAGTGCTTCCCACAGGCCACCCCGCTCTGCATAGTCTTCCGGGTCCATACTTCCGGTGGAACCGGGGAACCTTCTTCCGGAAGCCTTGCTGAAATAACTGGCTGTTTTATCCACGCTTGAATTGGCCTCTACCCATTCATTGGGAATAACGCCCAGCATCCAGTGATGGCCATGAATGGAGGCATCGCTGTCGCAATAGTAATTGTCACCAAAAGCGAACTGGCTGGCTATTTTAAGGTGATTAGGGGCGATATTGATATGATAGAGTGTCTTGTCTTTGGCAATCAGGTTGACACCCACGCCGAAACGGGCAATGGTACTATCGCCCCTGCCGGCGGTCAACTGTCCCAGGACCTCATCATAAGTGCGGTTTTCTTTGGTGATGTAGACAATGTATTTGATCGGGCTTTTCCTGATATGAGCCAGGGGGGGCAGCGGGTTTTTCGGATCATCGGCCAGCATCTGTTTTCGGAAGGTATTTTGGATACAAATACGACTGTAATCAGCCAGGGCTTTGTCGCCGGGAAGAGGCACTTTCTGAAAAGTAGCCAGTTGAATGTCCCCGATATAGGTGCCCTGCACAGGGGCTACAAAACCCTGACCGCCATTGGGCCCGGCACCCAGTCCGCGGCAACTGATGATGTAAAGATCCTTTTCATCTTTTCCCAGCAATACCCGGGAAGGGCCCCAACCTGTAGGTATAAGCCCCTTGGTTTTCCGGGTTTCCACATCTATGACAGCCACTGCGTTGAATCCGAGCAGTGCCACATACAGCGTCTTTTCATCCCGGCTGAGGGTGATACCGAAAGGAAGCAGCCCGCGATAACGGTCGATGTTGCTGTCTACCCGGATGGCGATATTACCGATGAGGCGATGGGCCCTGTAATCGATGACTGAAATATTATCATTGGTGGCATTGGTGACATAGGCATATTTGCTGCCTGCCGCGATGGAGTTCGGACTGGAACCCCCTACCACTTCTGCCCCTTCCACCATCTGGCCAATCTGGTATCCAGTCTTGAACCGGTCGGTTACCTGATTGGTACCCAGGTCGATCACAAATACACTCATGGCCTCAGGAGCATTGGGGCTGCCCAATCCCGGTATCTTCCTTCCCTTCCAGTAATAGCCTTCAATGGATTCTTTGGTGTTGTTTCCATAGGGGTGGAATGGCAACAGCATGGAATCATAATTTTCCTTGGTGATATCGGGTAAAAGCGGGTAATCATACATACCCACATTGGCCACAAAGGCCGTTTTACCGTCAGGGCTCAGGCATAGACCAAATGGCTGACGGCCGGTCTTTATGGAGGCCGTTATTTTCCGGCTGACCAGATCAATGCGGACCATGCGAAAATTTCCCCTGTCCAGCACAAACAGTTCACGGCCTTCCTGATCCATTACCAGATCGGAGGTAAAACTATCCTGGTAATCGGATCCATCCACGCTTTGGTTCAGGGAAATGGAATCCAACCGCTTTTTGTTTTCTATATCATATACGATCACTGCACCATTGTCCCCGCCACTGAGGTAGACGGTTTTGGAATCTGCCGAAAATGCAACCCCCAGGAATGAACCGTTGGAAAAGGGGGAAATGATCTTGCCGTCATAACTGGGCACCCGGATGTTATCCAGGGAGGCGTTGTCGATAATGGTAAATACACCATTGTGCAGGGTAACGGTTTTTTTCCCATCCGGAGAAATGGCCATACCAAAGGGGTCATGGGTGATACGAATCGTCTTTCCCGCCGGCGTGACATAGCGTCCGCTGGCGAGCACACTATTGCCTTGCGGATCAATATGGGCATATTCCTGAACGCCCGGTACACTCAGCACTGTGTACAAGTTCCGTGTTATTTTCTGGGCGCTGGAAAAGTGGACGCCCAACAGCAGGTAGGCTGAAAGGGCTATAAAAGTGACATGTTTCATCAATGGATCTTTAAGGATGCTTAATAGTGGTGTAAGGGGTTGAAAATAATTAAACCTGTTGTGTTCCAAGACATCCAGGGGTTAAATTTACAATTATATAATGGTCAAACCAGCCCGGTCCTAACCCAGGCGTGTGAATTCTACTTGCTTCCCGGATAGGGTTGATTGCCTTTGGCATCAAACCACAGAATCCGGTTCATCAATTCATCATTGCCCCCGTCGAGATCTTTGAAGGCAGAGTTTTTAGAGACCCGGGCAAAATACTTTGCCTTCCCTTTGAGCATTCCCATCGGCCTGTTCATCTTATCGAGTTCGATATTATTGGGCAGATGCTGGAAATGGAAATCCCGCTTAGTCTGGGTAAAACAATCAAACATCGGCAGCGCGGTGGCATCCAGGATATTCATGGGAGGGATGCCCAGTATCTGTTCTATGGTCCGGACCATGGAAGTCTGATTGTAGTTGGTATGAATGACCATGCCCGGATTGGAATAGACGCTCAAAACCTGGCAGGTGGTTCGGTAGGGAGATATATGATCCCAGCCAGACTGGGAATCATCCTCGGTGACGAAAATTACAGTGGAATCCCAAAACCTGCTGGCGGTAATGGTTTCCACAATCCTTCCCAGGGCCAGGTCATTGTCTGCCACCATGGCCATCGGCACAGGAAACTGTTCTGAAGTGCCCGCAGTATGATCATCGGGAAGGGAAAGGACCATCAGCTCGGGCAGACTGTCTTCCGGCAATTGCTCGGCATGCTTCCAATCCCTGATAAAGACATCGGCCCGGATCTGGTCTGTGAAGTTGATATTGTCACAATCTGGGTAATCCGGTGAAATGATGGGGCGCAACCTCGCGATGGTACTGGTATTTGAAAGTCCCAGGTTCTCCTGGTGGCTGTAACGGCTGAAAATATCCGACCATTTCCATCCCTGCTCATAATGGGTCAGGCAGGCCTCGCCATATACACGTACCTTTTTTCCATGATCCAGGGCATTGTTCCAGATAAAGCCGCTTCTGTTGTAAACGAGCGCATCTTCCTGGCGGTGGGGATAACTCCTAAACCAGGCACGTACATTTTTTTCAACATAATCGGAAGCCATCGCCGCATCTGCCCACTGGTGACCTTCTGCTGAAGATTTGCCGGAGGCATAGTAGTTATCCAGCAGGGAAAATTCCCGGGCCAGTTTGTGCTGGTTGGGTGTCACCTGCTCCCCAAACACGCAAAGCCTGCTGTCCCCCCGGCCCTGCGGCAAATCGCCGAGCACCTGGTCATAGGTTTTGTTTTCCTTGATGATATAGACCACATGCCGGAACCTGGAAGGCTCCCCGATCCGCTCGGGCAGAGGCCTGGCCTGGGCCTCCCCGCGGGGAGCCGCATTTGACTGGGCAAGTCTTTGGAAAAGGTTTAGCCTTTGAACCTGGGCGGTATATCTGTTGAGCTGCTGGACATTGGGAATCCCGATGACGCTGACAGAGGCCAGTTCCTTATGGATGGTATAGGCCTTTACGGCCTCGGCAGCTCCGGATGACTTGATCTCCCGGTCCGCTGAAAGGACCCTGGAGCCCTTGGCCTCCAGGTTGGTGACAAAAAGCCGGTGACCGGAAACCACAATTCCGCTGGGATAGGCTTCCGTAGGTATAAAGCCCTGAATACGGGCATGCTGGTGTCCTGAGGAAGGGGTTTGCCCCAGGGAAATGACCGCCAGCGCGTTGTCCAGGCCGTTTGCTACGTAAAGCTTTCCAGCCCGGGCATCCAGGGCCAGGGCATTGGGGCTGCTGCCATAATACCTGTGCTGGCCGGAGAACAGGCCGGTGGGAATAGTATCGGTAACCTGCATCAGGCCGATATCCACCACACTGATATTATCGCTGTTGCCGTTGGAAATATAGAGTCGTTTTTGATCAGGACTTTTAATGATGGCATTGGGGTGGAGGCCCAAGGGAATTTCACCCAAGAGCCTGCCTGTCTCCAAATCCAATACCGAAAGACTCCCGTTTCGGGTTGCCCCGGTAGCCGGATCGGTATAGGCCGCACCCCAGGGGGTCCCTGCATGTTCGGGGACCGTGTCGTTGACCTGGGGCCCCGCCCAGTTAGTGACATATATTTTTTTTCCCGCAATGCAAAGACCGTAAGGAGCTACCCCGGTGGGGGCTGTCCAGACCGTCTGCTGGTCATCGAACCGGATTTTGACCAGCCTGTCATTTCCATTGAGGGCAACATAGAGGTATAGGATGCTGTCTTCCAGGTGAGCCAGAATCTGGTTGGGGAGAGCCAGGTCCGCCGGTGCCAGCTTTTCCAGGGAAATGGAGGTCACATCGGTCAATTTTTTCCCGTCCCACCTGGCTATCATGACAGCGGACTTCCCGTTATCGCGGCCCCCTGCCCCCCAGGAAATATAGGTCTTTTGCTTATAGGTAAAGCTGGTAATGCCGGAATAGGAAGACATGTAAGCCTTAAAGGCCTTGGCTTCATTAAAACTCCATCGGTCTTCGATCTCCAGGGTTTGCATGTTCATCACCGCAATGCCATATCGGTCTTCAATGGCCACATGGGTATCTCCCGGCAGGATGCACAGATCCAGTGCGTGGTTTTCGATGGAGGAATCCCCATAGGTAACCACCCGGCCCGCAGAATGGACCAGTCTGTTGAAAGGCAATATGGTGAATGGATTGGTCATGGCCAGGGTACTGTCTTCAAAAGAGAAGATGCCCGAACGGGAGGACTGTTGTCCAAAACAGAGTGCCGGAACTAAAAAAAACAGGACGTCCAGAAAGCGGGTAAATGATTTCATGTCTAATGTTGTCGTAAGTCCCTTCAATATTAGTCATAAAAATAGGTTCCTTAATCAACATTTATTCACAGGCATTTAGGCAGTTCATGAAATGTGCTACTCAGGCTAAAGAGTGCAGGCAGGAAAATGAACGTTGGCTCAGGGTTTTGGCCCAACAGTCCAGATGATCCCTGCATTAAAAAGGCTTGCCTCTGCCATAGAGAATTCATAAAGAATTAATCTCTGGTAGCTGGAATATATGCTGGGAACAGGACCATGTAATGCTAATAGGAACAGCAAGGCAGGTTAGCTGCTTTTTCCCGGCTGGCCTAAGTCCGGGGAAGACCTTAGCCAGGTGATTTTTCTGATAAAGGAATGCAGGTTTGGGGATTCCGGAACCGGGCAACAAAACGAATCGCAGAAAAGGCAGATATTTTCCAAGCAGGCCGTTTCCTGCAAGGCCTGCTCCGGGGACAATCCCATGGCTTTTCCCATTTTCCAGAGCTATATGGAAATTTCCTTGGGCAGTTCGGTGCCACCCTGAAAGCCTCCTGCCCCGAAGAGTATATGACAGAAATTGGGCTGTGGATCCTTCATCAGGATATTTTTATCCAAGGCCCTACCCCTGGCCCAGTTTCCCCCCAAGCCACATTTGTTCGTTGGCGCCCCAGTACCAGAAACTGAGCGGGTCATGCTTAAGATAGGTATCCTTTTCAATGAGTGGGTCTGTATTTTAGTCACTGAAGCCTCGGGAATAAAAGCAGGGGTGCAACCTGGAGAGAATGGATGCAGAACGCATAAAACGGATGATCTCCTGGCTCCCATTGATGTCGCCCAGATGCTGTTCCGGACAAACGGAAGGGCAAAGCCCCTGCAGGTACTGGCTCAAAAAAGAACTCTGCCAGCGCAGGCCGGCCAGTTGGAAAGGACCAAATACCCTCCTGGTCAGTCCAAACAGAAAAGCCCCCCCGAGCAGATCCCCCGCCAATGAGCAGGGGCGTTTGTTCCAGGTGCCGGGCCGCCTCTAAAATATGGTCTGCCCTGAGCCCGGGTCAATCATAGCCCAGGGCAATGACATGATCGTACCCCATCGGGAATACAGTCTGTAGCGCATGGGCGAAGCCTTACCCGAAGGATTGTCCCTGCTGCAGGCTTGCATCAATGGGAAAGAAGGGTAGTCCGTATCGACTGATAACGGCGAGGGTATGACCTATAAGTAAATCAGGCAGCCTAAGTTGGCTGCAGGGCTGCAATCTCCATAGCATGTAATGGCAGATGCAACGCAACCAGATCGTGAAAAAAACAGGATGGTAGTAGTCCGGGACAAATGCAGGCAATTTGGGTTAAATGCCTAGCCTTCACGATTCCGGTTTTACCATGGACTGAATATCTTAGGCCACCCTTGTATCATGGTGAGGCAGACCGCAGGTCATCGTGTTGGATGGAATCATTCAATTCCCAATTGCTGCTGGATGTGTTCCAGGGATTTGCCCTTGGTTTCCGGCAGTACCTTCCAGACAAAGAAGAGATGGACCACCATCATCAGGGCAAAAAACACAAAGGCATAAACTACCCCGATGTGGATATTTCCCTTAAGTATGGAAGCCACATAGGGAAAAACCCAGGATATGATAGCAGCCATGATCCAGTGGGTGAAACTGCCCAGGGATCCTCCCTGAGAACGTACCGAATTGGGGAAAATTTCTGAAATGAACACCCAGACCACGGCTCCCTGGGAAAAGGCAAAAAAAGCGATAAATCCAATCAGGTAGACCACCACCATTCCATTGCTTTGCCCGGTGGAAACCATCAGGGCAGAGGCAGTCAGGGCCAGGAATAATATCATGCCCACGGAGCCAATCAGCAGTAATTTTTTTCTGCCAAACCGGTCGATCATGGTCATCGCCAGCAGGGTGAAGACCAGATTGGCTGCACCGATGTATACCGGCTGCAAGAAGGAATGGGCTTTGTCAAAACCAGCCATCTCAAAAATGCGGGGTGCATAATAAAATATAGCATTGATACCCGAGAGCTGATTGAACATGGCCAGCAGTACGGCATAACTGATGGGACGGATGAATTTTTTCTGGAATAATCTTTCGGAATGGTGGGACACCGAGGACCTGATATCGGCAATGGTGCCTGCCGCATCGGTATTGCCAATGCGCCCCAGGATGGGAATGGCTTCCGACTCCCGGTCATTGAGTATCAGCCAGCGTGGGCTTTCCGGGATCCTGCGAACCAGCAAGGCGAACACGGCAGCCGGAACCACCATGACCCCCAGCATCCATCTCCAGGAATCATCCCCAAAATCCTTGAACAGGAAATTGGTCAGCAGGGCAACAAAGATTCCCATAACAATATTTAGCTGAAAGGAACCTGCCAGCCTGCCCCTGAGGGCGGACGGAGATATCTCCGAAATATACATGGGTCCAACCACCGAGGAGGCCCCCACTGCAATGCCCCCTACAAACCGGAAAACAATGAAAAGTACCCAGACATGAATGGAAGCGCAGCCGATGGCAGAAACCAGGTAAAGCAGCGCAACGGCTATGAGGACTTTTTTCCGGCCAAATCTTCTGGCCGGAAGTCCGGCCACCAGGGAGCCCAATACGGTTCCAATGAGGCTGGAGGCGACCGTAAATCCCTGCCAGAATGGGCTGAGGTTCCACAATTGCTGGATGGTCTTTTCTGCCCCGGAAATAACGGCCGTTTCAAACCCGAATAAAAATCCGCCCAGGGCGGCGATAAGTGCAATGCGTACCGGATAGCTAACCTTCATGAACAGGCAAATTTGTTGTAATGTTAAATGTACACATTCCAACAAAAGGGACAAGAAACATTAAAAAAAAATTATCAGCCGCCTGGGCTTTGCCGTTCCTACCAATTCGGTGTAAACTTCAGATTTAATACAAGATTGAGGCGTAATTTCGCCCTTCCATTTTAAAGAGACCTCAATTAAAAATTTTTATAATATTTTTTCTCTCATGACCCTGTACCATTTCGCCCTGATTTGCCGGAAAACCTGCTCTTTGTTTTTCTTACTACTTTCCTTCCAGCTGGGAATAGCCCAAAAAGCGGAGCAGCCCAGTGGCAAGGCCTCTATTTCCGGCATTGTCCGGGATTCTTCCAGCAATGATAAAATTGAATACGCGACCTTGACGCTGCTGATGGACAGCAGCAGCAAAGTCGTAAACGGCTCCCTGTCCAATGCAAAGGGAGCATTCTCCATTACTGCCCTGCCCGAAGGCAACTACCAGCTTAGGGTTGAATTTGTCGGCTACCGCGCTAAAATCATCCATGATATCCGAATTACCGAAAAAAACCAATCGGTTAATATTGGAAATATACTGCTTGCCAAAACCGCCGCCATGCTCAAAGAAGTGACCGTGACGGCCAAGAGCCCGCTGGTGGAAACCAAGATTGACAAACTGGTTTACAATGCGGAAAAAGATATCACTTCGCAGGGAGGCGTAGCCACCGATGTGCTTCGCAAAGTGCCGGAGGTTACCATTGACGTGGATGGAAACGTCCAGTTACAGGGAAGCAGCAGCATCCGTTTTTTGATCAATGGCAAACCCTCTACCATGTTTGGTAACAGTGTGTCGGATGCTCTGCAGTCCATCCCTGCCTCCCAGATCAAGAGCATAGAAGTCATTACCAGCCCGGGGGCCAAATACGATGCAGAGGGCACCGGAGGCATTATAAACATCATATTGAAAACCAACCGGTTACAGGGAATCAACGGCAATGTGAATGTTTCGGCCGGCACCCGTTTGGAAAACGGCTCACTCAACCTCAACGCCCGCAAGGGAAATTTCGGGGCACATGCCTTTTTCAGCGGCAATGCCAAATTACCTTCCACCACCCTGACGGGTCTTGACCGGCTTTCGGCGGATACTCTGGCAAAGACTTCCACGCATCTCATACAGGATGGCTCCAGCAGCCTGTTGCGAAACGGATTTCAGTCCAGTGCTGGTTTTGACTGGAACCCCGGTAAAAGGGATAATATCAGCGGCTCGGTTTCCCTGGACAATTTCAATTTCGGGATCAACGGGTATTCCAACCAGCAACAGCTGACTACACTGGATTCCACCGGAGGGACCCTGGAACCGCCGGCCTTCCTGGTGAACCATCCTGACAACAAATTCCATTTCCAGGAACTCGGACTGGAGCTGAATTATAAAAAGACTTTCGCCAAGGAAGATGAGGAACTGGAATTTTCCTTTCAGTCCAATAGTGGAAAGACCAGTTCGAGGGTGAACCAGTATCAGACTCCCCTGCCAGGAGATTCGATCCTGTCGGGCACCAGGTCCACCAATCCGGGAACCCAAAAAGAGACCGTAATCAATGTTGATTTCACTAATCCCCTCAGCGAAAAAATCAAACTGGAAACGGGCGCCAAGGTGACTTTCCAGCGCATCCAGGGAAATACCGATGCCTACAGCTACCAGCCTTCCTCCGCCGCTTATGTTTATGACAATTATTTGTCCAACAGCCTGACCTATTCCAGGAATATATATGCGGCCTATGCCAGCCTGGCTTTCCCCCTGATGAAAATCGTTGATGTCAAAATCGGCACCCGTTACGAAAGGACCGAAAACAGCGCCAGTTTTTCCAATCAGCCCGTTCCCAACCTGCCAGGTTATAATACCCTGGTGCCTTCCTTTTACCTGTCCAGAAAACTCAATGAAAGAAATACCATCAAATTTACCTACACAAAAAGGATTGAGCGCCCCGATTACCGGGAACTCAATCCGTTCATCAATACCAGCGACCCCAAGAACCTTTCTACGGGAAATCCCTACCTCCAGCCCGAGGTGGGCGAACGATATGAAATCGGCTATAACCGGACCTTTGAAAATGACGGAGCCTTTACCGTATCTCTATTCCTGCGGGCGAATAAAGAGGATATCCAGCCTTACGTGGTGTATTACCCATCTTTGGTAGTGGGTGATTCCACTTATTATAATGTTTCCTTAAGTACGCCCCAAAATATTGGACTGGAAGATATGACCGGCCTGAGCCTCTATGGCTCCTACCCTGTCACCCCTAAGTTTACCCTGAGGTCCAACCTGTCATTTTTCAATAAGCACATCAACAACCGCTTCATTCCCGGCAGTGCGGCCGATAGTTACAATTACCGTGTTAACCTCAACGGAACCTATCAGTTCAATAAAACCTTCTTTGCCGAATTTTTCGGCAATTTCAATTCTGCCCGCAACGAAGTGCAGGGGAAATATCCTTCTTTTACCACCTACAGTCTGGCGTTTAAAAAACAGATATGGCATCAGAAGGGAAGTATTGGATTTACCACCACCAATCCCTTCAACGAATACGTGACCCAGCGAACGGAACTTACCGGACAGCAGTTCATCGTGAACAGTTACCGGAAGATTGCTTACCGCTCCTTCGGCATCAGCTTTACGTACAAATTTGGTAAGCTGGAATTCAAAAAAGAAAGGGAAAAAGATAACCAGGACAATAACGGAGGACCTGGAGCTGAAAACTGATCCGGGTATCTCATTTGACCGGCCGGTTTCCATTCAATTACCCTCCCCGGAGAGGGCCTGCCCTTACCTACAAAAAAAGCCTGCCATCACTTTGTAAGAGATGGCAGGCTCCAGAAATAAATGCAGTCATACAGGATCAGACTCCCAGCGACCATCCATCACGATAGGTTCTTTTGACAAACTGGTTGGCTTCATCAAAGTTGGTGATCTTCATATTGGGACCATCCCAAACCAGTTTGATATGGCGGCCAGGATATTCGATGTCATCGCCCTTCTTATGTTGTATATCATTGCTCCTGATGGCCAGATTGCCCATCAGCACACTTTCTGTCAGGGGGCCGGCAATGTCAAAATTAGAACTCAGGTTCTTGGCCTTTTCACTGCCGTATCCTGCAATGGCGGCTTCGACCCAGGCAGCATAGTGTCCATCATCCCCTCCTGGCACGCGGGCCAGTGTTTGCGCAACATGAACCTCCTTGGTCCTGGAGGTCGGGAGCAGTTGCGGGTTGATGCCGTAGGTGGAGCACATCATTTTACCCTTAGTTCCTTCAAATATCACGCCGTTGCCTCCATCACCCAGTTCCTCATTGGGACCCAGTTCGGCAGGCCTGGTGGGCTGTATGCCCCCATCCATCCAGTGTAATTCCACATCGGGATGACCATGCTTGCCTTTAAAAGTCAACGTTATATGGGAGGCTATCGGTGCGCTTTCGGGTGAATATATCTTATGCCAGTTTTCAAAATAACGGGTGGCTACGCTGCATTCTGCTGAAATGGGATAGCCCAGTTCCAGGACGGCAAATGCAGGCGCCATGATATGACAGGCCATATCACCGAGGGCACCTGTTCCGTAGTCCCACCAGCCTCTCCAGTTGAAGGGAAGCATGCCTTCAAAATAATCCTTTTGGGGAGCCGTTCCGAGCCATAGGTCAAAGTCGAGACCTTGGGGGATGGGAGATGCGCTGGCAGGCCTTTGGAGTCCCTGGGGCCAAACCGGTCTGTCAGTAAAACAGTAAATCGTATGAATATTACCCACCACGCCTGCCTTGTACCACTCAACGAGCTGCCTCACCCCGTCTCCGGAAGCCCCCTGGTTACCCATCTGGGTGACCACTTTGTACCGGTGGGCTGCCTGCGTGAGCATACGGGCCTCATAAATATCATGGGTAAGGGGCTTTTGCACATAGACGTGCTTATTGAGCTGCATGGCGGCCATTGCGGCCACAGCATGCGTATGGTCAGGGGTGGAGACGGAAACCGCGTCGAAGGTCTTTGATTCCTTGGACAGCATTTCCCTGAAATCCTTGTAATACTTGGCTTTGGGGTAGGCCTTGCGGGTGTCAGCTGCCTGGCGGTCATCGACATCACAGAGGCATACGATTTCAGCTTTTCCGCTTTTATAAAAATGTTCCAGATCAGAGGAGCCCTTTCCTCCGGCGCCAATTCCTGCCACAAAAAGCTTGTCAGAAGGAGCCGTAAATCCCCTGCCCAGGACATGGCGGGGAACAATAAAAAAACCGGCAGCGGCCAGTGAAGAATTTTTCAGGAATTCCCTGCGGGAATTGTCAGATGGTTTTTTGTTTTTCATTCATTGTTTTTTTCTATGACAATCGTTGAAATAAAATTGAGGAAGTAATATACGTCAAATAAACATTTATTAGAGTATGGGGCATGAAATATTTCAAAATTTATAACACCGGGGCAAAGAAAGAAAGGTGTGAAACACACCTTTCATATTCATGTATAAAATGCATCCGGTCTCCGGGTTCTACAGCAGCGTTGCATCCAGGCTGATTTCCGCCTTCAGCAATTTGCTTACCGGGCAACCTGCTTTGGCACCTGCAGCACAAGTATCGAATTGTTCCTTGCTGATCCCGGGGACGGTTGCCTTTAAGATCAGATGGGAATGGGTAATGGCGCCCTGGGAGGGATCCAGCGTGATTTCCCCTGTGACATCCAGGCTCTCTGCCACAAAACCGGCTTTCTGCAACTCAAAACTAAGTGCCATCGCAAAGCAACCCGCATGGGCGGCTGCAATGAGCTCTTCGGGGTTGGTCCCTACTCCCTGCTCAAAGCGGGACTTATAGGAATACTGGGTCTGATTAAGGGTAGTACTCTGGGTAGTTAAATGACCGCTTCCGTCTTTGCCGGAGCCGTTCCAAACGGCGTTTGCTGTACGTTTCATGTAATTCGTAATTTTAGTTTAAAATAAAGTTAATGGATACCATCACATGGGATGATTTTGAAAAACTGGATATCAGGGTTGGAACCATCATGGAAGTTACAGAATTTCCCAAAGCCAGAAAACCTTCCTATCAGCTGCGCATCGATTTTGGATCCCTGGGTATCCGGAATTCTTCCGCACAGATTACTAATTTTTATAATAAAGAAAATTTGACGGGCCGGCAGGTCATCGCCATTGTGAACTTCCCGCCCAAACAAATCGCCCACTTTTTCAGTGAATGCCTGGTTCTTGGTATTTATACTGACAAAAAAGAGGTAGTTTTAATAGGACCCGACCGAAAGGTGGAAAATGGCTGGCAGGTGGGATGACAACCCTTCCCTTCAAAAAGATAACCATTTATTAAAAATGCAGGAGCAGTTCTCAGCTTATTATCACTCTCCCTTGGGCCTGATCCGGATTTCCGGCACTGAACATTATATCAGTGAAATTCATTTTATGGATGATGCACCGCAGGCCGCTTCCCCGGAACAGTCCCCTATCCTGCCGCCTTCCATTATCCTGTGCATGGAACAGCTGATCCAGTATTTTCATGGCCAGCGCAAGCAATTTGATGTCCCCCTGCAGCAGCAAGGAACTGCCTTTCAGCAAAAAGTCTGGAATGAATTGCTGGGAATCCCTTTTGGAAAAACCATTGCCTATCTGGAACTGGCCCGCAGGCTGGGTGACGTCAAAGTAATCCGTGCTGCTGCCTCAGCCAACGGCAAGAACAGCATAGCCATCATAGTACCCTGTCACCGGGTAGTCGGTTCAAATAATGACCTGGTCGGTTATGCCGGGGGTCTTTGGAGAAAAAAATGGCTGCTGGAGCATGAAGCCAAAATCACTTACGGCATCCAGACTCTTTTTTAGCCATTGCAGGAGTCCTGGGACAAAACCCGCCTTATTTGAAGTTATGCTGCAGGCCCGGTGCCATGATATGTCAAAAACATCCGGTTGATACAACCTGTCGCTGAGGGTCAGGAACCTTATATTGTCTACATAGCGCGGAGTGCCCATTTGGATGCATCTGGTACAGGATCTTTCCCGCTTGGAATTTTTTTTTCTGAAAAATACAGCACAACCCGGCTGCGCTGCCCACCCTGGGGCAATAAGCCGGGCAAACACCCTATATCCAACCGTTATGTTGGCGTAGTAATGTACCGGAAAGGGAGCGCTTGCCGGAAATGAGCCTGTAGCGCAGGGCAGTCAACCGTTTTTGGGGGTGGGAAACTTCCGGCGGGATAGAAAAAAAGGGTACCCCCTAGTACTTGAGCCGGTTGGCATAGCGCTTGAGCTGAATTTCGGCTGCTTTGGCAGCATAGCTGATATTGACCAGCAGATAACCCGCATTCTCAAAGCTCTGCTGGGCATTTTTCACATCCACGATGGTGGCCTGTCTGAGCTGGAAACGCTGGGTCACCAGGTCCAGTAGTTTTTGGGAAAGTTCGTAATTCTGCTTGGCTGTTTCCAGCTGCTGCAGGTTATTGTTATAGGCCTGGAAGCTCTTTACCGCATTGGCCGTGTAATTAAGAACGAGTGTGTCTTTCTGCAGATTGGCCATGCGAATATTTATGCCTGCAATTTCCTGCTGCTTTTTGTAGATATTCCCATTGAATATAGGGATGGCCAGATTGACTCCGGCAAAAGGTCCGTAATTCTGGTTAAGCAGGGAAAACCCGGCCGCATTCTGGGTTCGGCTAAAATTATAGCCGGCACCCAGGCTCAAGGCCGGATAGCGCAGTGCTCCGATTTCCTTTTGGATGAACTGGTTGATGCTGATCTGAAGGTTGGCAGCCTGTATATCCGGATTTTGGGTTACCCCGGTAAGGATTGAATCAAGCCGGATGTTCTTGTCGATGGTAATACTGTCAGTCAGGGAAAGGGTGGAATCGGGCCGCAGGGTCAGCAGGGTCAGCAGGTCGGTTTTGCCCTGGTCCACGACGAGCTGCTGCGCCTGAAGATTTTGAATCTGCGTATTGAGATCGACCTGCGATTGAAAAAGATCGGCGTTGTTTGCCAGACCCAAGCTCTGCTGCTTCTGCACAATTTCGAGTTTCTTGCGTGATACCTCAATGGATATTTCCAGTGTATTGGCATAACTCTGTTGCCTGACAATATCAAAATATTTAAGCATGACATTATAGACGATCCCCAGCGCCCTGGAACTCAGCTGCTGGTTTGTCTGGGTTTCGATGGTCCCCAGTCTTTTCTTGGCGTTGCTCACACGGTCGGCATTAAAAACCAGGACAGAAGCATTTAGTCCGGCAGTCAGGTTGTTGGAGCTGGCATTATTGCTGCTCTTGTTGTTGGCGGGATTGGCATATACCTGCTTGATGCTTGTCAGCTGTTCATTATCAGATGCAGTGGCACTAACCAAAGGAAGTCCCCCGGCGATTCCATAACTGTTGTTGATTCCGGCCACCTGGACGCTGCTGCGCGCTATTTGTATTCCCAGACTGTTTTTAAGTGCTATGTCCACTGCATCCTGCAGGGTAAGTCCCTGCTGGGCATGTAAAGCGGCTGACAGTGATAGTATGCCCACAAGGATGGTCAGTTTTTTCATGCTCCCTGTATTTTTTCCAATGTTATTAGTCATTTACTTCAGTTAAATGCACCTTATGCGTGCTGGATAGGAATGTATAAACAGCCGGTATCACAAATAAGGTCAAAATGAGTGAAAACAGGATCCCCCCCACCACCACAATCCCCAAAGGGATCCTGCTGGTGGCCGCAGCCCCCAGGCTGAGGGCAATGGGCAAAGCTCCCAGGGAGGTGGCCAGGCTGGTCATCAGGATGGGCCGCAGCCGCTGCGTAGCCGCTTCCACCGCCGCTTCCATTTTAGCCAGTCCGTGTTCCCTTTTCTGGTTGGCAAACTCCACAATGAGGATACCGTTTTTGGTAACCAGGCCGATCAGCATTATCATTCCAATCTCCGAAAATATATTCAGCGTCTGGTGGAAGACCCAAAGACTGAGCAGGGCGCCTGCCAGGGCCAGCGGAACGGTCAGCATGATGGCCAGCGGGTCAATAAAACTTTCAAACTGGGCAGCCAGCACCAGATAAATCAGTATGAGGGCCAGGCCAAATGCAAAAAGAATATTCGAAGAACTCTCCGCATAATCCCTGGAAGAACCACTGAGCTGGGTCTGGAAGGTCTGGTCCAGAAGCCGGGAGGAAATCCCCTGCATGGCCTTGATACCGTCTCCGATGGTCCTTCCCTCGGCCAGGGAAGCCGAGATGGTAGCGGCCTTGTAGCGGTTGAAATGGAAAAGGGTGGAGGGATTACTGTTCTGCTCAAGGTGAATGACAGCACTCAGGGGAATATTGATTCCCTTATTATTTCTAACGTAGAGGTTCCTGATATCCCCTGGCTCATTTCTCTGGGATCGCTCCAACTGGGCGATGACGTAATATTGGTAACCGTTCATGATGAAATAAGCCAGCCTGCCTCCGCTAAAAGCGGCCTGCATGGCAGAGATCACATCCTTGGAGGAAAGCCCCAGGTCCCTGATCTTCATTCGGTCAATGGTCACATCCACTTCCGGCTTATTGAATTTGAGGTTCACATCTACATTGGAAAAGGTATTGTCCTTTCTTGCTTCGGCAAGAAACTTGGGGATCATGTCTTTTAACTTGTTGAGGTCCTGGTTCTGCAGTACGAACTGAACGGGCAGGCTGGTCCTGGATCCCGACCCCACTGAAATCGTCTGCTCCTGGATGGCGAAAATACGGGCGTCATTGAATTTGCCCACTTTTCGCTGCAGGTCATTGGCGATTTCCGCCTGGCTCCTGGTCCTGTATTTGGGATCCACCAGCCCGATGCGGGGCGCAGAGGTATTGACGGAATTACCGGCAGGAGTCCTTACAAATACAAAATCCCTTTCCGGAACCGAGTCATATAAATAGGCCGCAATACTGTCAGAAATATTATTCATGTAACTAAAACTGGTACCCTCCGGGGCTGTCGCTGAGAAACGGACCGTGCTGCGGTCTTCCAAGGGAGCCAGCTCACTTTGAATGTTAACCAGTACCATCACAATAATACCCAAACAGGCCAGAATGATCAGTAGGGAGGTCCAGCGTATCTTCATAAAGGCCTTCAGGAGCCTCTTGTACCCGTTTTCCATGCCCTGAAAGAAGGGTTCGGTCTTCTCGTAGAGCCACCCATGAGAAGCGTCCTTTCGGGTCAGGTATACATTGAGAACCGGGGTAATGGTAAGGGATACAAAAGAAGAAATCAGCACGGCTGCAGCCAGCACCACGCCAAATTCCCTAAAGAGCCTTCCCACAAATCCCTGCAGGAATACGACCGGCAAAAAAACCACGGCCAGGGTCAGTGAGGTGGAAATTACCGCAAAAAAGATTTCCTTACTTCCCTCCAGGGCCGCTTTTCGCAAAGGGAGTCCTTCTTCGAGCTTTCGGAATATATTTTCAGTCACCACGATCCCGTCATCCACGACCAGGCCGGTTGCCAGCACAATACCCAGCAGGGTCAGGATATTGATCGTGAAACCGGCGATATACATGATAAAAAAGGTAGCTATCAGGGATATGGGTATGTCTATCAAGGGGCGCAGGGCAATCAGCCAGTTCCTGAAAAAGAAGAATATAACCAGTACGACCAGCCCAAAGGAGATCAAAAGAGTCTCCTTTACTTCGTTGAGCGACTGGCGGATGGTTTTGGTATTGTCAATGAGGACGTTGAATTCCAGGTCCGCCTTATTTGACTTCTTAATGATCTCCAGCCGTTTGTTGAATTCATCGGCTATGGCGATATTATTGGCACCGGGCTGGGGAATAACGGCAAGGCCTACTGCATTGACACCGTTGTATTTCCAGCTCTGCTCGGGGGACTGGGGCCCTATCTCAATTTTGGCAACATCCCCCAGCCTGACAATGCCCGAACTGTCCTCCCGGATGATCAGGTCACGAAACTGTTTTTCACTGGTCAGCCTGCCCTTGGTGGCTATGGTAAGTTCTGTATTGTTGCCGTATATTTTCCCGGGCGGAAGTTCCACATTTTCGTTACTTAGGACCGTACTTATATCATTGAATGCCACATTATAGGCGTTCATCTTATCGGGATTCAGCCATAGGCGCATGGCATAACCCTTGTCGCCAAAAACAAAAACGGAACTTACCCCTTCAATGGTCTGCAGTTGTTGTTGTAGCACATTATCGGCATAATCGCTGAGTTGTATCAGGCTCTTGGTTCGGCTTTGTACGGTCAGCAACAAAATGAAATCACTGTTGGCATCTGCTTTGGTGACCACCGGAGGGGCGTCTATGTCCAAGGGCAGACTTCTTTGAGCCTGGCCCACTTTGTCACGCACGTCGCTGGCGGCGGCCTCCAGGTCAAAACCCAGATTAAACTCAACGGTGATATTACTGTTGCCCAGGGAGCTGGTTGAGGAAATGGTCCGGATACCGGGTATCCCGTTGATCTGTTTTTCCAGCGGCTCGGTGATCTGGCTTTCAATGATATCAGGATTGGCCCCGGTATAGGAAGTGCTAACCGTTATGATAGGCGGATCGATGGCCGGGTAGTCCCGGACGGCCAGAAAATTATACCCTACCACACCGAATAATATAATCATAAGATTCATTACGGTAGCTAATACGGGCCTCTTCAGGGATAATTCTGAAATATTCATGATGACGCTTATACGGTTCTAAATTTTACTGATATCAAAATGCCGGGGAAATCGTTTTGGGTTGGTTAATTCGTGTCACTGGTATTATTGTTCAGCGCGGCAAATTGCTCCAGGGTCTTGACACTGCGGATATGCAGGGGCGCTTTGGGCCTGGCAAAGAGGACTCCCGTCACCACTACCGTATCACCGGCATTTAAACCCTGGGTGATTTCCACATTATTGGACTGCCTGACCCCTGTGGTGATATTGACAAACTTCGCCATGCCGCCCTTTACCACGATCACCTGATTATTCTTATCATCGGGTATCATGGAATTGGTGGGTATCATCACGGCCTTTTTATCCACCCCCGCACTGACATATACCTTTACAAATGCCCCCGGATTGGGGTTGCTGTTTTCAAGGATGGCCCGCACCGTAAGGTTGCGGCTGGACTGGTCTACCTGGGGTTCAATGGCTATGACCATCGCCTTACGCCTTGTCTTCAGGTTGGCATCGGTCTCCACATCCACTGTGGAACCTACTTTTATGACGGAACCGTATTCTTCGGGGAGTGTAAAATCTACCTTTATTTTGTTAAGCTGTTGCATCGTGGCTATAAGGGTGGTGGGTGAAACGTAAGCTCCCAGACTCACTTTGCGAAGCCCCACTATCCCGTCAAATGGCGCTTTCAGCACTGTTTTGTCCAGCAGGGCCTGGTTGTAATCCATATCTGCCTTCAGGCCGTTTACGGTATTAAGGGCCGCATCATAATCACTTTGGTTAATACCGTTTATTGCCAGCAGCTGACGGTAGCGCTCTTCGGTTTTCTGGGCCAGATCCAGCTGCACTTTGCTTTTTTCAACCTGCGCCTTCAGGTCCGCATCGTTGACCCTGGCTATCAGGGTGCCTGCCGGAATCCTTTTGCCTTCTGGAACATCCAGGTAAATAAGCCGTCCGCTTGCTTCCGGATGCAGCTCCACATACTCATTGGCTACGACAGTACCATTGACCTCCAGGTTATTGGTGATGGACTGCGTGGAAGCCACCAGCACGTCCACCACAACGGGGGCGGCCTGTTTGGCGGCCAAAGGGCCCTTTTTACTGTTACAGGAGGTCAGGGGAAAAATGTACATGAATAATGTAAAACCGAAAATGGTTCGAGCTTGCAAAAAATACATGGATGAACAGTTTAGCAATAAGTAAGCATCAAATATAACAAGAATTAGTTTTTTCTCTTATTTACTTCATTTGATTTGGATAAAAGGCAATCAGGCCGAATTTTACCGGTGAAAGCAGCTAAGTCGGCTCCGGGCTGCCTGTTTTAAGCCTTTGGCTATAATATTCCATTTTTTAATAAATAATCCCAGGGAAGGATCAAAGCCTAAATGGTCCGTTGTCCTGAAACCAGACCCTTGTTTGGCCACATTTTCCTTATTTTGTTCCATGGAGACCCTTGCATTTCAGGTTAAATCAAAAATCAGGGAGGGGCCGGAAGCGGCCACCCTCTTGCTTGAAACAGCGGATGGGAGCATTCCGGCCTATAAGGCGGGGCAATTTTTGACCCTGATCATATCAAAAGGGGGGCGGGAACTCCGGCGATCCTACTCTATTTGCTCCAGCCCGGGGCAACCGCTGGCCATTACGGTCCGCCGGGTGGTCAACGGAGAGGTTTCCAGGTGGCTTGTGGATGAAATTCTTCCCGGTCAATGGCTCAATAGCCTGCCCCCCGCCGGAAAATTTATCCTGGAAACCCGGCCAAAGGACAGCAGGCTGATATTTTTTATAGTGGCAGGAAGCGGAATCGTGCCAGTTGTTCCCCTGCTGAGGCAGTTGCTGGCCGAGGAACCCCGGAGCCGGGCGGTGCTTATCTACCAAAACCGGGACCAGGACCATATCCTGTTCAATGAATCCCTGCTGGATATGGAGGCCAGGTGGGGCAGCAGGCTGCAAAGGATTATCCTGCTCAGCAGGCCGATGGGAAAAGGAAATATTCCCCACCGGCTCACCAACCTACTGCTGGAGCAATTGATCCGGTCCCAGGACAATGGGATGGGTGAAACCCTTTTTTACCTCTGTGGTCCTGCGGGGTTCATGCGTATGTGCCAGTTTACCCTCAGCATGATGGGATATGCCCCCACCCAGATCAGAAAAGAATTTTTCAGCGCCCCCCTGGCCCCCGGGGCACCTTCCGACATCGACCGAACACCAAGGAACATAACCCTGTTTCTGCAAGGTCAGACACGGCAGCTGGTATGCAGCTACCCTGATACGATTTTACAGGCGGCCCGCCGCCAGCACATCCTCCTGCCTTATAGCTGCGGTGGAGGGGTATGCAGCAGTTGCATGGTTAAATGCCTGGAAGGGCGGGTCAGGATGAGCATCAATGAAGTGCTGGGCCCGGCGGAGATCAGGGAGGGCTGGGTGCTGACCTGTGTGGGTTATCCGCAAACTGATCTGGTACTCAGGTACTGAATAGGAAGATACATCTGGGCTTTCTTGCCCAACCCCCGGTTATTCAAATCAGTTCCCGGGAGGTAAATGCCAGCGGAAGTAAATGGGAAGCCGCCTCTATGACATAGACGGGCCCCTCCAACCCACCGAGGACCAAACGAATCGGAATACCATCGCGCTGTTCATTTTCCTGCAGTGCCTGCCTGCAGATCCCACAAGGGGAAATAGGCCATTGGCTGGCCCCGTTTTCATTGCGGTAACTGATGGCCATCAGTTCCACCGCCACCCCAGGATACCGAGACGCCGCGGCGGCCAGCAGGACCCTTTCTGCGCAGAGTCCTGCGGGAAAGGAGGCGTTTTCCTGGTTAGAGCCGGTCAATACCTCTCCATTTCGGAGCCTTGCTGCCGCCCCTACCCGGAACCGGGAATAGGGGGCATAGGACAAAGCGGTGGCGCTGCGGGCCTGGTGCAGCAAGGCAGATTCCTCAGCCGGTAAATCATGAGCGGATGGGTAGACCTCATAAGAAAATGCAAATTCCTTTTTTTCCATCTGCAGTGAGTTTAAAAAAAATCCTTCCCGGTTTATAGGGAAGGAAGTTGGGTTTGTTTGACAATACGGTATGCCGGGTGAGGCCTGGGGTGCCTGGCCACCGGTTTTCTCATTTACCTGATTTTGCTGAATATTCTGCTCCAGCGAATGCCTTTATCATAGCTCATCCAGATCAGGGAGGCTTCTCCGACAATATGATCCTCTGGTACAAAACCCCAGAAACGGGAATCCTGGGAGCCATGTCTGTTGTCACCCATCATCCAGTAATAGTTCATTTTAAAAGTATATTGATCGGTCTGTTGCCCGTTGATGAAAAACTTTCCTTCCCTGAATTCAAGGGTATTTTTTTCATAGGTTCTGATGGCCCGCTCATAAACCGGGTAATTGTCCGCTGTCAGGGTAAGGGTAGCTCCTTTTTTGGGTATCCAGATGGGGCCGAAATTGTCTACCGACCAGCGATGGTCATGGGGATAAACCTGCCAGGGAGCCACTGAGGTGTCCAGCTCGGGCTCCATCGATTTGGCGAGTCCGTTCTTGAGCATTTTTTCCTTGGCCGCGGCAGTAAGCAGCATCCGGTATTTATTGCTACCCGAGGCGGGCTGAATTTCGTCTGAATTATTGATATCCAGGTTGTACTCCTCCTTCATAACGGTTTCATCAAGCTGCTGGCCGCCGGTTTGGACATAATAATAGGTCTCTGACTGCGGGGGGAGGCTTGTTGGCTGCCCGTTGAGATAAACCACCTGGTTTTTCAACTGCAGGGTATCCCCGGCCAGCGCGATGCATCTTTTAATATAATTTTCCTTTTTATCGACGGGGCGCACCACCAAAGGGTATTCGTCCGGGTCATTTTGTACAATCTTCCTGCCGATATCAATATTGCCGTTACCCAGCTGGCGGCAAACATCGTAATATGGATTGGCAGACTGGTATTCGTCCCGGTTGATGACCGTATCCCCCGCCGGGAAATTAAAGACAACCACATCATTTCTTTTCACCGGGCTGGGAAACCACCTGGTATAAGGAATCTTTATCCATTCCACGTAGGACTTGGTATTGATCAGGGGAAGGGTATGGTGCACAAAAGGCACGGCCAGCGGCGTATTGGGAATCCTCGGTCCATAACTGAATTTACTGACAAACAGAAAGTCATTGATCAGCAGGGTTTTTTCCATGGATCCGGTAGGAATCACATAGGCCTCAAAAACAAAGGTCCGGATGATGGTTGCAGCCACTATGGCAAAAACACCCGCGTCTATCCATTCCCTCGAGGAGGATTTCTTATATGACTTTACCGCTTCCACCCCCTTAAAAGTGTCTTTGTGGTTGAACCCGACATAAATAAAATACAATCCCGCTGAAAAGACGGTGAGGGCGTGTTCGTAAAACTTGAATTTACCGAAAGTCTTCACAAATTCAATTAACATCGCCAGGGCAATGAACCAGCCGATTACAGGTATAAACATCAGGAAGAACCAATATTTTGGCCGCTGGGCAATGGAAATCATCACCCATATGTTATAAAACGGGATAAGTGCCTTCCAACCCGCTACGGATGCCTTGCGAAACATGCCATACAGCCCAATCATGGGCAGCACATTGAGCATGAAAATAATCAGGGCAATCGATAAAACTTCATTATGAGTCATTTATACCTGCTTTTAAATTCGGGCAAAAATACCATAATAATTGTCCTGCCAAAATATTAGCGTAGAAAGTTTTGCTAAAAGCCTGGTCCCGGCGCACTTAAGCAGGCCGCTCAGTCGGATTTGTTTAACAGTTCTTCCAGTATCCGGCTGATCTCACCGGCCCGGTTCATGACCATGAAATGCCCCCCGCCGGCTATGGTATGGGTAGGACGAATATTACGGATGGGAAAGGTATGATCACCGCTCCCATGGAGGTGGATGAGACCGGGAGGCTGCCAGCTGTTTTGCCAGGTCAGCACCTGCTGCAATGCCCAGGCCAGGTATTCCCTGTCCACCTGGCTGCGAAATTCGCCCGCCAATTTTTTTTCCTCCGGGGTTTTGGCGCCCAAAAAAGCATTCTCAATGCCCGCCAGCCATTTCCAGGGTCTTGCCGGGGCCAGCCGGTTCAGCCTTAGCCTGCCCGAGATCCGCATCCAGGGGGGCATTTCCCGGGAAGATTTTACGCTGGAAATAAGTATCACCCGCCTGGTTGGTTTGTGTTTGGCCATTTCCAGTGCCATCATGCCCCCAAAGGAGACCCCAAGAAGGATAACAGGACCCTCTGGCAACTGTGCGCACATCCTATATGCGTATTCCTTCATGCTTTCTCCGGACAAAGGCTGGATCCACCGGAGATGTTTCAGGGCAAATCCCCGAATTTGCAGGTGTTGGAATATCCGTTCATCGGCACCCAGGCCACTGATGCAATAGACCCATTTCATGCAGGGAGGGATTTATTTTTGGGGAAGCACATAGTTTTCCACATCCGATTTCAGGATGGTCTTTCCCGACAGTATGATCAGCCGTTCCACCACATTGCGGAGCTCCCGTATATTTCCGGTCCAGTTATGGTTTTGCAGGGCCCTGATGGCTTCCTCATCAATGGCTTTTTTGGAAGTGCCGTAATCGGCGCATATGTCAGTGAGGAACTTATCCACCAGCAATGGGATATCATCTTTGCGCTCGTTGAGGGACGGTACATGGATTATGATCACACTGAGACGGTGGTAGAGGTCGAGCCGGAAATTTTTTTCATCCACCTCCTTGAGCAGGTCTTTATTGGTGGCGGCTATTACCCGGACGTCCACACTGATGTCTTTGTCACCGCCAACACGGGTTATCTTTCCTTCCTGGAGGGCGCGTAGCACTTTGGCCTGGGCGCTGAGACTCATATCCCCGATTTCGTCCAGAAAAAGGGTTCCCCCATTGGCCTGTTCAAACTTACCGATCCGCTGTTTAAGGGCAGAAGTAAAGGACCCCTTTTCGTGCCCGAACAATTCACTTTCAATCAGTTCACTGGGAATGGCTGCGCAGTTCACTTCAATCAGCGGTCCTGAAATCCGGTTACTTTTTTCATGGACCCAGCGGGCTACCAGTTCCTTCCCTACGCCGTTTTCCCCGGTTATGAGGATGCGGGCATCGGTGGGCGCCACTTTATCGATGGTTTCCTTTATTTTTTGTATCGGCAGGGAAGCACCCACCATTTCCTGGGTTTTGCTTACCCGCCGTTTCAGCACTTTGGTTTCTGCAACCAGGGAGGTCTTGTCCATCGCATTGCGGATGGTGATCAACAGCCGGTTGAGATCAGGGGGTTTGGATATGTAATCATAGGCGCCCTTGCGCACTGCTTCCACAGCCGTTTCAATGGTACCATGGCCGGAAATCATAATGATGGGAATGTCCGGATTGAATTCCTTGGCTTTTTCCAGGAATTCTATACCATCGATCTTGGGCATCTTGATATCGCAAAGGATAACATCATACTCTTTTTCCTTGAATTTCTTCAGTCCTTCCTCTCCGTCTGCCGCCTCTTCCATTTTATACCCCTCGTAGGAGAGGATTTCGCTCAGCGTCTTGCGGATGGCTTTTTCATCATCAATGATCAGAATGCTTGACATACTATTTAACGGTCTTTTGATATGGAAAAATGGCTCTACGGAATCCTTCCGTTTGAATTATCAAAAATACAATATGAAACCGAACCTGCTCATGGCAATTATTCTGCCAGCTTTTCTGTGCCTTGACACTCAGCAGACGGCTGTCTCCAAAAAAACCGGGCCATTCAAAACGGACTTAAGTCAAAATCCTTACCCGTTTATCGGCTCCATCCCCCTTCCTGCCGGATACCGAAGGGTCCGGGAACCCGCCAATGGTTTTGGAGAATGGCTGCGTGGCATCCCTTTAAAAAAAGATACCCGCGTACGCCTCTTTGATGGAACCCTGAAAGCCAATCAGTCGGCCCAATTTGCTGTCCTGGACCTATCGGTAGGGAAAAGGGACCTTCAGCAGTGCGCAGACGCCGTAATGCGGCTGCGGGCCGAATACCTGTATTTGAGGGGAATGTATGATGACCTGGTCTTTTATGACAACATCGGCCATCCTTACCGGTTGGGATCCAACCGGGACCGAAGGCATTTTGATCGATTCCTGGAAGGGGTATTTGCTGGTTGCGGAACCCTGTCTTTGCAGCGTCAGCTTAAAGTCACCCGCTGGGATCAAATCCGGGCGGGTGACGTGATTATACGGGGTGGATCACCCGGCCACGCAATGATGATTGCCGATATGGCCGTCAATGAAAGCGGACAAAAAATTTTTTTGCTGGCCCAAAGTTATATGCCGGCCCAGGACATACACCTGGTCGTCAACCCAGATCCGGGTTCTCCCAGCCCCTGGTATATCCTCCGGGAAGGCCCTGTACAAACGCCTGAATGGCTTTTTCCTTCGGGTCGATTCAGGACCTGGCCCTGAGGGACAGCGGATTCATGATAGCAGATGGAGCGTATTTTTACCAAGTAATATTGCCTTGCTTACACCGTTTAAACAAACTAATTTGTGGTTAACCTGATCCTAAGAATGAAACCCTCTTAAACATCCAAACTTATACCCCTTATGAAAACAGATCCCCAGCTGCAGGTCCAGCCCACCGGAAAATTATTTTTAAGATTAACTATTTTCGGCAGTTTCCTGATAGGATGCGTATACGTATTTCTATTATTGTTTAACACTGCCTTAAAAGCAATTCTATAAACTAGGTAGTAAAATGGATAACAATCCCCGCTTAGACCAGGAATGAAACCCTGGTCTTTTTTATTTGGACACGTCCAGTTCAATAATGGTATCCACCGCATCCTTGGAGAGGTTCCTGAGGTCTACCATGACATAACCATCGGTAAGGGTCTGCCATTTTACCCCCTGGGTGGTCCCAAAGAGCCTGGCTGACTTTATTTTATATTTGGTTACAAAAAAAAGCTTATCCCCCTGCGGTTGGAGCACGTGTAAAAAGACCCTGTTTCCCTTTTCGGTCACCGCGCCCCATGTCTGGGGCTTAAGAAATCCTGCACGGCTTCCATAAATGGTTTCCCCGTATGCTCTCAACCAGGTACCCATTGAATCCAGCCTGGTGGAAAATTCGGGCTGTATGGCCCCATTGGGCAAGGGTCCGATATTAAGAAGCAGGTTGGCTCCATAGCCTGCGTCCCTGACCAGCATATGTAACAGTTCGCGGGCAGATTTATAGTTTCTGTCGGTGATGTTGAATCCCCAAGACTCATTCATGGTTTCACAGGTTTCTTTTGGCATCAGATCGGACACCGGCTGAAAACTCAGGCCGCTCTTGTTTTCCCCGGGCAGGTCCCGCTCAAACATCTGGAAATCTTCACCCGGAAAAGGGTTCATGTGATGGTTGTTGCCTATAAGGCACTGCGGCTGCAGCCGGTGTATCAAACCATAGATTTCGTCCAGGTGCCAGTCTATTCTGGAATGGCGGTCTTCATACCCCTCCGGGGCGGTCTGGTCCCAATATCCGTCAAACCATACGCCTGCGATTTCTCCATAATTGGTAAGCAGTTCGGTGAGCTGGTTTTTCATAAATCCCAGGTATTGGGCGTAATCGCCCTTTCCCTTCCTTGCTGTACCCTGCCCGGTTCTTCCAGTTTCGTGGGGATAATCTTCCCGGTACCAGTCCAGCAGTGAATAGTACACAAAGAGCTTTATACCCTGGCGGTGGCATTCAGCTGCCAGCAGTTTCACGGCATCCTGCCCCCAATGGGTATTGGTAATCTTCCATTCGGACTGCCGGGTATCCCAGTCGCTGAATCCGTCATGATGCCGGGTGATCAGTGTGATATACTGCATGCCGGCCCCCTTGGCGATGTCCACCCATTTTTTTGCGTCAAAATCCACCGGGTCAAAGACCTGCAGGAGACGCTGGTAATCAGATACGTGGATATTACGGTTGTTCATTACCCATTCACCGTCACCAAGCACACTGAATGCGCCCCAGTGGATAAACATGCCAAATCTTGCGCTGTCAAACCATTTCCTGGCAACCAGGTTTTCAGGAGCGGGCCTGTAGGTTTCCTGGCAAAACACTGAATATCCGGTCAGGGCCAAAAGCAGGATGATCATCAATTTCTTCATATAACTTATTATTTAGCGGCAATCAAGATAAAGAGAAAAAACAATTCAGAAACAATAAATCCCGAAGCTTGGCTCCGGGATTTACTTGTATTGGGTAATTAAATGTGTTGCGTGCTTGGCTATTTCTTCAGGTACATGACCTCTTTTACCAGCCTCACCGTCCTGGCTACATCGGGCAGGGCCAGGGCAACCAGGTTAGGAGCATAATGCAGCGGGGCATCTGCCGAGGTAATCCGGCGAATCGGCGCGTCCAGGTAATCAAATCCCTCCTTTTGTATGGTATAGGCAATTTCGGATGAAATGGAAGCAAAGGGCCACTGCTCTTCCACAATCACCAGCCGGTTTGTCTTCTTGACACTCTCCAATATGGTTTTCCAATCCAGCGGGCGAATCGTTCTGAGGTCTATCACTTCGGCACTGACACCTTCCTTTTCCAGTTCGGCGGCAGCCCCGAGCGCCACTTTCATCATCTTGTTGTAAGAAACGATGGTAACATCCTTGCCTGGTCTTTTAACATCAGCCTTACCCAGTTCAATATAATATTCTTCCTCCGGAACTTCACTTTTTTCCCCATACATCACTTCACTTTCCATGAAAATGACCGGGTCTTCCTCGAAACGGATCGATTGTTTGAGCAGGCCTTTGGCATCGTAACCGTTGCTGGGGGAAACCACTTTTAGTCCGGGAATATTGGCGTAATAGCTTTCAAACGCGGTAGAGTGCTGCGCACCCAATTGTCCGGCAGATCCGTTGGGTCCGCGAAATACAATGGGGCATCCCACCTGGCCGCCACTCATTGCCAGCATCTTGGAGGCCGTATTCAAAATCTGGTCCAGGGCCAGTACGGCAAAGTTCCAGGTCATGAATTCCACCACGGGACGAAGTCCGTTCTGGGCAGCCCCGACCGCAACAGCCGTAAATCCAAGTTCGGAAATGGGTGTATCTATGACTCTCTTTGGTCCGAATTCATCAAGCATCCCCTGACTGACCTTATAGGCGCCATTGTATTCAGCAACCTCCTCCCCCATTAAAAAAACCCGTTCATCCCGGCGCATTTCCTCATTCATGGCTTCCCGAAGGGCCTCCCTAAAAGCAATTTGTCTCATTCTTTGGTATTTATTCGAGTGGCAAAAATATTGGGAATGGCCCAAATGAGCAAAAGTTGTTTGGCCCTCTTACCGGAAGGGATGTTTTGCCTGCCCCGGCTCTTTGCCAGGCCTTGGAGGGCTGGTTCACCCTTTTGCTTCCACGGAATTGGGAATCACCCCACTTGTCGGCCTTTGGGCCAACCCGCGGGGGAAAATGGAATGTGTAAAAACAGAGGGTCCGGTTGAACAAAGGACCCCTTCCGGATTCCGCCATATTCCCTATGGCGTATTTACCCCATGGGTCAGCAAGCGGACCCAGCCGGACAAGCAGACCGCTTGCATTCAGTATTTGATGACCGGGCAGGCCATTCGGTCCTTTTCTCCCCATGAATATATCAGGCCGCCGGAAAAAGTATAGTAATAATCCTTTTTTTGGGGATTGGCCACCTGGCTGAAACCATCCAGGTAATCGGTCGTGGTGAAACGATAGGAGAATTCAGCGTTTACTGAGAAATGCCGGCTGAGGGCATAACGCAAACCGACACCCACCGGTATAACAGGGATGCCTGAAGGAAGGCGGTGAACCGTATCGGCTGCCAGCCCGTTCAAAGTGCGGCTTTCTGCAGAAAAATAAGTGGTATTGAACCGGCTCCAATCCCTGTTGATATGGAGCCATGCATAGCCCGCCCCCGCAAACAGATAGGGAGCCAGACCATGGTTGTTTCGGCCGCCGTTCTTGCCGAGAATACTCCAAACGCCAAGCACCGAAAACTCCACCACCGGGCTGGTGAAACTTAAGTTGCGCTTCCTTCGCCAGGCCGGTTCGGCATAGGCAGCATCATCCCCGTGCAGGGTCCCCAAGGCTAGGTTGCCCCTCAGAGAAAACCAGTTGTTCAAAAACCGGTTCACCCAAACGGAAGCACCGGGTTTCATGGTTTTCAGCGAACCGGCAGGTGAAGGGGTCAGATCTCCCTGATAGACAAATGCATTGATATTAACCCCGATTTCATAGTTCGACTCCAGTTGCGCATACAACGACGCAGAACAGATCCATAATCCAGCCATCAAAAGGCTTCCTTTCTGAATACAACCCATCGGTAGTTTGTTTTAGTGTAGAAAAATCTTTACCTGGGTAGAATTCTATTCGGCTGTATCGGTTTTAGGTATAAAAATTAAATGAGGTGGAATCTAACGTCATGAAATTATTGTTCCAAGAAATCCTAGTAATTTGTTAATTGGCAATTAAACAGCATCCTGAAGTCTTTGGGTTGGGGAAATTGTGCATAACTCATCATGGAGTGGATTTTGTTGCCGCCCTGTTGAGGAAAAAATACCCCCATTTTAATTTGGAAGGAGAAGCTTCAATTAGTAATATCTTTGTCCCTATCTTAATCAGGATGCAGTATGGTAAACATAGGGGAATATAATGTGCTGAAGGTGATAAAATCGCTGACCATCGGTTTGATCCTTGATGATGGAAAGGAAGGCATCCTGCTTCCCAAGCGTTTTGTGCCTGCCGGGGTAAAACTCGGAGACGATCTAAAGGTATTTCTGTACCATGACGGGGAGGACAGGGTCATAGCAACCACCCAACAGCCCTATGGCATACTGGGTGATATTGTCAAACTGCGGGTTGTCAGCACTACTCCTCAGGGAGCCTTCCTGGACTGGGGGCTGATGAAGGACATCTTTGTTCCCAAGTCCAAACAGATTACCCGGATGATACCCGGAGGTGATTACCTGGTAAAAATCTACCTGGATGAACAAACGGGAAGACTGGCGGCCTCCGAAAAACTCGAACATTACCTGAGCAATGAAACGCTCACGGTGGCTGAAAAGGACATCGTAGATCTGGTTGTATACCGACGGACCGATATTGGGTACGTGGTCATTATCAACAACCGCCATACGGGGGTACTGCATTTCAATGAAATTTACAGGGATATTCAGGTCGGGGACCGTTTTCAGGGTTTTATCAAAAAAATCCATCCTGAGAACAAAATAGATGTTTCGGCAGGCAAGCCGGGCTATACCCGGGTGGAAGATGAAACCGGTAAACTGATCCGCCTGCTGAAGGAAAATAATGGCTACCTCCCCTATCATGACAAATCTGCCCCCGAAGACATTTATTCTTTTTTCGGAATGAGCAAAAAGACCTTCAAGATGACCACAGGCAATCTCTATAAGCAAAGAAAAATTGCTTTCACCCAGACAGGAATCAAACTGCTGGAGAACTGACAATACTCCCTTTGGCACCAACCCAAATAACCGGGCAATTTGATAAGCGGATGTAGCGGCCAGCCATTCAATGATTGACCTATCCTGACTTTATGCAGTGGCACTCCCAAAAGCAAGGTATGAATGCCCCGGATGATCGGATTTGACCCCATTCCAGATGAGCCTGTCAGAACCGGTAAGCCAGGCAGATACCAAAGGCCCTGACTCCATAATAGGGTCCAACCAGTTTTGCCTCCACGGTATTGGTAGCCTGGGTAACGGTTGCCGTAGTAGTATAAAGCGGCAGTTTTACGCTTTCGATATTGCTTTTGAGATTGGCCAGGTCCTGGGCAGACATATCCCCCATCTTCGGATCGACGCCTATAAAGTCGGCCGTGATATTTGGACCATAATAGGGACCGATGATCCACCAGTCTATGGCCCAATGATTTCCAAGCAGAAACTGGTCCCCCAACAGGAAACCGGCTCCAAATCCATTAAACATGGCATTGAGATGGGCCGTATGCAATGTGTTGTCGCTGGGCGTGAAGGTATAATCCTGATCGAGTTTCATGTCCATGTACCGGAGGAAAGGCGCAAAATATAGTCCCCGGGGAGCATGACCGCTGAAATAAAAGCGGTATTCCAGGGTGGCGGTGTATCTGGTAAATACGGTGGTCTGTATGGCCCTCTTTGCGTCTTCATTTCCCCCAAAATCGCTGATGAGGGTGCTCTTAAAGGGCAAAGGTACATTGGGGGCTATGCCTACTGTGAGTGCAATGGACTGTTTTTTGTTCAGCACCCTTTCATATTGCAGGTCATAGGTATTGAGCAAAATGCCTGATACGTTGAATTTGATCAGGTTCCTGCCCTTTAGCGGGGTATTGGCAGCCGGTACAGCGAGTGTGGTAACCTGGGCCTTCGCGGCATTAGCCAGCAGTAGCATGGAGAGGGTAACCAGCAAGAAAAAATACTGTTTCATAGTCTTTATATTTGGGTGAATAATTTCAGACAAATCGTTATCGTACAAAGAGTTACCGGCCTTTCAGAGGGTGGCAATCTGCAAGCTGCGCCTGGACGGGTACTATTACCAGGCCATCATAAAAATATATTGGAACGGAAATAAAAGCGGATCAACAGTATCTGAGGAAAAATTACAGCTAAAGTCCTGTATTTGCAAGTGAAATTAAAAATAACTCCACTATTTTTTCAGCGCTGAATGCCGGGTTTTAAACTAAGGGGATCAGGGATTGGGAACTCCGATTTCGGAGCCCGCCTTTTTTTTCTGAAAAGTGAGCAGGAATACCCCGCTGCAACATGCCAGGAACATCAGGCCTGTCAGGCAAATACCCGTCCAGTGAAAACCTTCCCAGATCCGGAGCCCCCAAAAAGACCCAGCTGCAGTACCCAGAAAGCTTATTGTCATATACACGGTATTGAGCCTGTTTCTGGCTTCAGGCAGCAAGGCAAATACACGGCTTTGGTTGGAGACATGTATGGACTGCTGGCCCAGATCAAGTAATATGATTCCTGCAATAAACCAGGGAAGGGAAAGTGAACCCAGATAAAAAAGAATAAAAGCAATGACCATGGCCAAAATCCCCATACCGATGGCAATGCGGGGATTGGTTTTGTCTGCAGAACCACCAATAAGGGGGGCAATGAGGGCTCCGCATACAGCAGCCAGCCCGAAGAGGCCGAGTTTATCGCTGTGGAAATGAAACGGGGGGCCGGCAAAATGCAAAACCATGGTTGTCCAAAACATACCGAAGGTGGCAAAAGAAAAGAAACTGATGGCTGCAGCTTCATGAAGCAACCGCTGTCCGTAAATCAGAGAAACCAGGGACTTCATCAGTGAGGAATAGGCTCCCGGAAACTGTGGACTGGAAGTGGGAAGGGAGAAGCGCATAAGCGCCAGCAGGAAAGCACTGAGGCCTGCCGCTACCCAATACATGCCCCTCCATCCCAGCCAGGCTCCGACAAAGCCGCTGAAGGTCCGGGAAAGCAGCACACCAATAAGCAGGCCACTCATGATGGTACCAATAACCTGCCCCCTTTTTTCAGGTACAGCCAGGTGTGCAGCCAGGGGTAAGATCAACTGGGCGACGATGGATGTCATTCCGATGAAAAAACCGGCTATTTCCAGGGAAAGCAGGGTTGGCGAAAGCGCCGCGGCCACCAGGGCCAAGACCGTCAATGCAGTAGTAATGATGATATGTGTTTTTCGCTCCAGTTTATCGCCCAGCGGAACAAAAAACAACAATCCCGCAGCATAGCCAAACTGGGTTAAAAAAGTAACCATTCCAGCCCTGGATTCTGAGACCCCGAAAGTCCTGCCGATCAGTACCACCAATGGCTGGCAATAATATATGTTAGCTACAATTAATCCGGTGCATATGGCCATTAACGTGATCTGCTGACCGCTCAAATGACCGCTTTGTTGTTTTGCCATAATTTGTTGACGGGAAAACCGGTTCAGTCTAGAACCACTTCACTTTATAATATTTTCTTTTTCATGAGCCAGTCGGTCTGAGGATCATCCCCCAATTGGAAAACATGCTCGTCAAATTTTTCAAATCCGAAACGCCTGTAAAAATCAATGGCGGTATGGTTATGTTCCCATACACCCAGCCAGACGGACTCTTTTTTCAGGCTCTTTGCAAATTCAAGGCAAGCCTGCATCAGGGCCTTTCCCACCCCTTTGCCAATGGCTTGCCGTAAACAGTAAATTCTGGCAATTTCAATTCCTTTTTCTTCCTCCAATCCGTCAGGTCCGGTTGACTGGGTGACTTTGGCATATCCCGCCAGCTGCTGGTCGAGCATGGCCAGCAGAAAGGTATTGGCGGGGTCAGCCACCTCACCAATCAGTATTTCTTTTGAAAACTGCGTGTTCATAAACTTGTCCATGTTTTGGGAAGAATTGCTTGGGGCAAAAGTTTCATGGAAAGTCTGGCGGCTAATTTCAGCAATGACCTCTGCATCCTGCAGGGTAGCCATGCGAATATTTACTTGGATCGGTGACATAATGATCGAAAGATTGAATGAGAATACCGGCCAAAATCACTGGTACATATTCCCATTAAAAATTAAAAATTGCGGCAAAACCGAAAATATCCGCACTGCCGGTGTTGACTCCTTTCATATAGGAAGCCTTCCATTCCATATTATGGGAATGTCTGCCTACCCTTACCCGCACTCCCACATTGCACAAGGGGCCAACGGCTTCCAACTCCCGGTTAACCGCGTATTCGTTATTGTCATTTCCTGCGTAATCTGCCGCATGATAACCCCATCCGGCGCCCGCAAAAAACCCAAAACGGCTGGCATTATGACGGGTGGAGCCGGATCCATAATTGTAATTAAATACCAACGGCAAATTTATCAGGGCACTCGCGCTGGCAAAATTTGAACGGGTGTCGGGAGAATAGCTCAATCCCAGGCTCAACGGAAGGCCAATGGTCAGCGAACCATTTTCCAGTTCCTTCACAATGAATCGGGGGCTGTAGGTAATGCCTCCTGTCACTATTGCGGGAAATCCACTGCCCCGGGTAGTCATAACAGACAACCCCAGACCCTGGATGAAATGCTGGCAATAGGATGGAAAATGACCTGACAAGATCATAACGGCCAATATCAATTTTTTCATAAGTACGGAACTTAGTGTGTTATATGTATAGGAGCAGGAATTACAGACAGCATCCTGGGTTTTTTTCAGACCGGGAGCCTGTAATCACAGCATTAAATTTTCTATGACCATCGCACTGGCCCCACCTCCCCCGTTGCAAATGCCTGCTGCACCATACCGCGCTTTTTTTTGCAGTAGGACATGTACCAGGGTTACCAGTATCCTGGCACCGCTGCAACCCAACGGATGACCGATAGAAACCGCCCCCCCATGTATGTTTACCTGAGCCGGATCTAGTTTCATGCGCCGGCTGTTTTCAATCCCCACCACGCTAAAGGCCTCATTGAGTTCCCAAAAGCCGATATCCTGCATTTTCAGTCCGGCTTTTTCAACCGCCCTTGGCACCGCCAGTGAGGGACTGGTCGTAAACCATTCCGGCGCCTGCTCGGCATCCGCGTAACTGCGGATGACAGCAAGGGGTGTAAGGCCGAGTTCGTCAGCCTTTTCCCTGGTGGTCAGCAGCAGGGCCGCAGCCCCGTCGTTTAGGGTACTGGCGTTGGCGGCTGTAACCGTACCATCCTTTTGAAAAGCCCCCTTTAGTTCGGGAATTTTATCGAATTTGACATTGAAAGGTTCTTCGTCCCGGGCAAACAATACAGGCTCTCCTTTACGCTGGGGGATTTCCACCGGCACGATTTCCCGGGAAAATTTTCCCTCCAGAACGGCAGCCTGGGAACGACGGTAACTCTCTATGGCAAAGTCATCCTGCTCCTGCCTGCTGATACCGCATTCGCGCGCACAAAGTTCTGCTGCGTGTCCCATGGCTTTGCCATCATAGACATCAGTCAGGCCATCCTTGGAAAGGCCATCAGAGAGCAAAACATCCCCATATTTATTACCCCATCGAAGCTGGGGGCTGTAATAGGGCACATTGCTCATGCTTTCCATTCCCCCGGCAATCACCATCTGGGCGTCTCCCAGCAGGATACTCTGGGCTGCCAGGGAAACAGCTTTCATGCCGCTGGCGCACACTTTATTTACGGTGGTACAATTGACGTGGTTGGGCAGCCCCGCAAATTTGGCAGCCTGGCGGGCAGGAGCCTGTCCGAGGTTAGCCTGCAAAACGCAACCCATCAGTACATCCTCTATAAGTTGGGGAGACAGTCCCGTTTTCTGTAGCAGTCCTTTTATGGCAAAAGCGCCCAACTGGGTGGCAGAAAAATCTTTGAGCGCTCCGCCAAAACTTCCAATGGGGGTACGCAGGGCTTCGATAATGTATACTTCTTTCATACAAATAAACCATTTGATACCTAAAGGTAACAAAAGCAGGTCATTGAATGTCAAGTCTGCCCTGGCTGTGCAGTCCCTGCCTCTGTTTGGACTGCTCCCCTGAAATCACTCCCTGAATATGCCTTGGCAGCCCGAAACACTGTATCCTTTGGTTTTTTTGAGCCGGCCCCATCCGGACCCATGAGGCTAAATTCCAACGAAGACTTTACCAGAACCGGCAGACCTGTTCCAACCGGGATCCAAAAAACTAAGGGGGTAATTTTAGGGAGGCAGAAAACCAGCATCCTTTTAAACCGGAGGCCCCTGGCCATCCTTGCTTGCTCCCTGAGGCCCTATTAAACCCTTTATGCTTGGGGCAGCCCATCCCAAATGGCAACCAGGGCAGCTTTGCCGGTCCACCTGACTGCATCCTCTGTTGGCCTATAATATTTTTTTGGATATTTTGACTGGTCAGGGCCGCAGGGGAATTCGATCCCTGGGCACAAAATCGAAACCATCTATTGGTATAATCAAAAAAATATGGGTAGGGTGATCTGAAAAGGAAGTTTGGCGGACCAAAAAATAGATCCACATTTGTAAGGGGTGATGACCCATTACCCCCATTCAATCCCCGACAATGTTAAAAAATGCCATACTATACGGTCTATTGGGCTTCCTTATGCTGGCTGGTGCCTGTAACCGATCAGGACCGGATCTGAAGGGATGCTGGTTCTATACCTATAGCAGTGACGCGCTTCCAGGCAGGGATACCCTGCAGTCCCCGGCCAGTTTTCTAAACCTGCAATCCGGGGGAATCTATACCCGGTATACAGGGATATTCGAATACGGAACATGGGATTACAAAGAAAAAGTGATTCGGCTGACCAGCCGGCAAGCAAAGGTTACCAGGCTTTCCGTGCTTTATGCAGCCGGGAACCAGTTACAACTGGGCGGACAGGACAAGACCGTGGATAATTATGAAAGTCAGCCGGGAATGGCAGAGGATCCCTTGCGCAACCCGTTTTCAATGGAAAATAACCTGTGGCGCATACCACCCCAAATCAGGGAATCGCAGGATGCCATCAACAGTCGGCTCATTAATCATTGCCGGTTCTGGGAAAAGTATTTCAGATGGGCCCTGGAATCGGGTATTACCAGCGTGGATGTAAGGGCTACCCCTAGCCCCCTGAAAATTTATGGAAATGGTTTCACCTTAAAGCCATTTGACAAATTGCCGCCGGAATGGAAATCCTTCTTTTTTGACAGCCTGGACTGCCAAGCCGCCAATGACCGCTTAAAGACGATCATGGAACAAAAAACCCTGTCTTTTCCGCCAACCCAGAATAAGTATACCATGTTTATTTCGGTCTTCCAGCAAATGCAGCATTTCCTGCGTTGATGCTACAGAAATTTTCCGGGCAGCCGGTCCTGCTGGGGGATTTATAGACTACTTAAATCCTTACTGCTTAATTTCTTAATGCCGATTTAAACCAAAGCTTATTACATTTGTTTATTAACCTCAAACAAAAAAATACTATGAGCACAACCAAAGCATATGCAGCGCACAGTGCGGGAGCGCACCTGAGTCCATTTGGCCTTCAAAGGCGAGAGCCGGGGATACATGACGTACAGATAGAGATCCTGTATTGCGGGGTCTGTCATTCCGATGTTCATCAGGTAAGAAATGAGTGGGGCAATTCCATTTATCCCATGGTACCAGGTCATGAAATTGTGGGGCGCATTACCCGGATTGGAGATCAGGTCAAGCTTTTTAAAGTGGGTGACCTGGCAGGGGTCGGTTGCTTTGTGGATTCCTGCCGGACCTGCCCCAGTTGTTTGAAAGGAGAAGAAAATTACTGTGAAAATGGTATGATCAGCACCTATAACGGGTATGAAAAAGACGGAAAAACCCCCACCTACGGAGGATATTCCACCCAGATCGTGGTGGATGAAAAATATACCCTGAAGGTTTCCGACAAACTTCCCCTCAAAGGAGTTGCACCACTGCTTTGTGCGGGAATTACCACCTATTCACCGCTTCGTCATGTCGGAGTTAAGAAAGGTCACAAAGTTGCCGTACTGGGGCTCGGTGGCCTGGGCCATATGGCCGTAAAATTTGCAGCCTCCTTTGGCGCAGAAGTAACCATGCTGAGTTCCTCACCTTCCAAAAAAACCGACGCGGAAAAATTGGGCGCCCATCATTTTGCCCTCACCTCCGATGCAAATGTCATGAAGAGTCTTCAGAATCAGTTTGACGTGATCCTGAATACCGTTTCAGCTCCGCATGACTACAACATGTATCTTAACCTGCTCAATACCAATGGCACGATGATCGTAGTGGGAGCCCCTCCAGCCCCTGCTCAAATTCCTGCCTTTAACCTGATCATGAAAAGAAGGAGCATTATGGGTTCACTTATTGGCGGAATTAAGGAAACCCAGGAAATGCTTGATTATTGCGCGGAACACCAAATTGTCAGTGACGTCGAAGTGATCGACATCTCCCGAATAGATGAAGCTTACGAAAGAATGCTGAAAGGAGACGTCAGATACCGGTTCGTGATTGATATCGCTTCCCTGAAAAATTAATGGTTTCATTATTGATACAATAAAAAGGGTACCTGGGATCATGTACCCTTTTTATTGTTTTAGACGGAGACATTCACTTAAATTCGCAATAAAAATTATGGGTATTACAGATAAATTATTCCAATTAAAAAACGAGAAAGCTTCCGCTAACCTCAAGGCGGGCCAGGATTTTTTGGATGCCAATAAAAGCAAGGCCGGAATCGTTACCCTGCCCAGCGGCCTTCAGTATGAGGTTATTACTGAAGGTACGGGCGATAAACCCGCTGCTTCCAGTAAGGTAACCTGCCACTACCATGGTACCCTGACGGACGGGACGGTATTTGATTCTTCCGTAAAGAGAGGTCAGCCGGCCACCTTTCCCCTCAATATGGTTATTAAGGGATGGACAGAGGGACTCCAACTTATGACAGTGGGAAGTAAATGGCGGTTTTTTATCCCTCCCCACCTCGGTTATGGAGACAGGCAAGTGGGTTCCCATATCGGACCCAACAGTACCCTCATTTTCGAAGTTGAGCTGTTGGGCATCAGCTGATTTTTCCTGGAAAAAAGGGGGGGGGGAAATCAATATCCCCATTTTTTCATAACCTGCAGGTCTTCTGCCGCCGCTTCCAGAGGTGTTTTAAGCTGATAGGACTCCTGTTCAATGATAAAACGGGTGGTTCCGCCTTTGGCCGCGGCTGCAGCCAGTATGTCCCGGACTCCCAGGACGCCCTGGCCGAGAATGGTGCTTTCATAGCCGTCTTCCATTTCACCCGCTGTGGTGCTCTTGATTTCATCTTTGACGTGCATCAGTTCAAAACGACCAGGGTATTTCTTTATTAAGTCCATGGCCCGCCCGCCTGCCCCGTACATATTTCCAATATCGAGTTGCTGGGCAACCAGGGCTGGATCGGTATGTTGCAGGATTATATCGAAAATCTGCACATTGTTAATGGAAGTATTAAATTCAAAGTTATGGTTGTGGTACCCGAACTTCATCCCCGATTTGCGGCATAATTCACCGCACCTGTTGAAGATGTCCAGAAATCCTACCAGGTCATCATAGGTTTTCCTCAGGCTATCCTCCAACCAGGGGCTTATTACATACTGCTGACCAGCCAGCGCAGCATCCTCTACGGTCCACTTCCACGCATCTGTAAAATCTTTTGCGGATTTATCCCAGTGTTCCGGGCCCATGGGCGTGTGCCCGCTGGGCATTTTCATACCCAGATCCTCCAGGATCTTTTTGAATTCAGCCGCCTTAAATCCATAAAATTTACGCTCCGAATAATTGGCATGCTCCACATTGAGGTAGCCCATCCTGGACAATTGTTGCAGGGTGCCAAGCGGGTCATTTTTCATTTCCTTCCTGACAGTGTAGAGCTGGAGCCCCAGCGTGGTGCTATGCCTGGGCATAAAAGAAAATACTTTACCACCCATAAGCGCTGAACCGGTGGCAACCAGCGCTGTTTTCCGCAGAAAATCCCTTCTTGATGATGAATGCATTGGTAGAAAAATTAAAATTTATGAATGGCTCAGCTGTCTGATGGATTATATTCACAATTTAATTTTTTTATTCTGATTCCATAATAATTTTACCAATCCCTGTTAGCGCAGGACTGCTGACGGCGGAATCATTAATTTCACGCAGTATTATACACCGGCCATTTTTTTAAAGCAACATGAAAATTTCAAGGAATATCAAACATAATGTCTGGAATAGCATTTACCGGCTGATCCTACCCCATAAAAAAAAGTTCCTCTGGGTAGTCCTGCTGAGTCTGTTAAGTACGGGCGCAAGCCTGGTAGAACCGCTCATTTACCGGGAAGCCATTAATGATGTTGCTGGACTTTTTGTCAAACAGGCCAAGGAAGACACAAAAAAAGAATTTGGTATTCTCAGCGAAGAGGAGGAACTCCCCTCCCCTTCAGCCGGACCTCAAACGATTACCAGGACAGACAGCCTTCACCGAAAAAAGCTGCCCGTGCCAAGCAAGCCGCCGGTGGTCAAGAAGGTAAAAAAGAAAAAAGCCAAAGAACCGCACAGTACCACCCATATTGCCTCCCGGTCACCCGAGCAGGCTTTTGATACGCTCTTATGGTCAGTAATCCTGCTATTTGCCATCAACCTGCTGGGTACCATTCTCTGGCGGATTGGTGAAAATAAAAACGTGAGGCTTTCCTGCCTGATCGAGCAGCGGTTTATCCAGGGCACCTTTGCCCATGTTCTGAAACTGCCGCTGGGTTTTTTTGGTAAACGAGCCACTGCGGCCCTTTCCAAGCAAATTGACCAGTCTGAAGAGGTTACATCCATTGTAAACGGATTTTCCCAACAGATACTGCCCGAACTGATCAGCCTGCTCGGAATCATGGCCATCATGTTCTATGAAAACATATCCCTGACAGCTGTTTCGCTGATCATTATCCCCTTTTACCTGCTGATTGCCTGGGTCTCCGCCAAAAAGCTGGAATCGGGGCTTTCCAGTTATTATGAACGTTGGGAAGAGGTGTCTTCCAGAATGCAGGATGCCTTAAGTGGCATTAAAACAGTCAAGCTTTCAGGCGCTGAAGATCGGGAGGTACAGCAATTGCAGCAGATAGCAGATGAGGCCTATAAGGATTATGTGGACCGCTCCAGACTTTCCAACAAATATGTATTCTGGGAAACACTGCTCACGCACTTTTCCACCGCCCTGGTACTGGGATACGGTGGTTATCTCACCCTCCAGAACCGCCTTACTCCGGGGGATGTGGTTATGTTTGTGGCTTACCTGGACAGGCTTTACAGCCCGATAGATTCCCTGGCCAGCCTCTGGGTTAGCCTTCAACAGAATGTGGCATCCATTGCACGGGCTTTCCGGCTGCTTGATAGCGGGGAAGAAGAAAAAAAAGGTAATCCCCTGCTTATAGGATCTGGCAGAGTTGAATTCAGGCATGTCCGGTTCAGCTATGATGCAAGCAGGGAAGTGCTAAAAGATGTTTCCATCGTATTCGAACCGGGTAAAGCCACAGCGCTTGTCGGCAGTTCAGGTGCAGGAAAAACGACCACGGTCGATTTACTGATGAAATTATACGAGCCCACCTCGGGTGAAATCCTCATCGATGGGCAATCCCTTGCCTCTGTGGATGCATCCTCTCTTAGAAAGCAGATTGGAATCGTAGCCACGGATGGGGCCGTTTTCAGGGGAACCCTGGCCGATAATATCCGTTACAAAATACCTGAGGCAAGCGATGAGGAAGTAAGCCTCGCGGCCCATGCAGCGGGACTGCAATCTACCCTGGGGAGGTTGCCCGATGGATTGCAGACCCTGGTAGGTGAAAGCGGAATGGGGCTTTCAGTTGGAGAAAGACAGCGAATACAGATCGCAAGGGTTTTGATTGCCTCCCCGCGGATATTGATCCTGGATGAAGCCACCGCCAACCTTGACTACGCCACGGAAGCGGAGGTCAAAAAAACCGTGGACGAAATAAGGAGGGAAAATACAGTGATTATCATTGCCCACCGGTATTCCATGGTCAGGGATGCCGATCATGTGATAGTGCTTGACGCAGGTGAGGTGGTAGAGGAAGGAAGCCCTTCAGTCCTGCTTGAAAAAGGGGGCTGGTTTGCTGATTTTGCCGCTGCTGCCGAGCAGGAGCAAGACATTGAAATGCCCGAAACAGAACCCTTGGAAGAGGCCAGTGAGGAGGAAGAAGATTGGGAAGATCCCAATGAATGAATCCATCTATTTCCCGGCATCCCTTGCCGGTGCACCGCCCGGATCCCTTCCGGGGAAATCACTTAGGAGCTATTTGCAAAGTATTGCACTTCATACCCATAATAACCAGGAAAGAATATACTGGCTATTAAATTTTTTTTTGTAAGGTTCCTCCTTTACCTTTGTCCATCTTATTGGTAGACTTTAATAATGGCTATGATGCATTTTATTATTATTCTGAGCAGGCCGCTTCCCATCCATTCCAACGATTGCTGTTGCTGAGGCGACATCCGATATTGCCCCCCACTTTTCTTTATTAACATATTTCCATAATAAAACATGCCGGAAAACAGACATATTACAATAATTCCCCAATTACTCGACCAACTCAGTGGACTAACCATCGCGGATTCCCTGAAGCTCCTTGCCGGAAAATTTCCCGGCCAAGTGACATTTTCATCGAGTTTTGGATCTGAAGACCAGGTGATCAGTGATCATATATTCAGCAATCAAATTCAGATTTCGGTTTTTACACTGGACACTGGCCGCTTATTCCCGGAGACCTATTCGCTGTGGAACAGCACCCGGGAAAAATATGAAGCCACCATCAGGGCATATTTACCGGACAGCCGGCTTTTAGAACCTTTCCTCGAAGAAAAGGGACCCAATGCATTTTATGAGTCCGTGACCAACCGCAAAACCTGCTGCCATATCCGGAAGGTAGAGCCGCTGCAAAGGGCCCTGAAAGGTCAGGCTGTATGGGTTACCGGGCTTCGCTCCGCACATTCTCCGGAGCGGGGAGATCTGCAGCAGGTGGAATGGGATGATACCAACAAGATTATCAAGTACCACCCACTGTTTCATTGGACGACCCCACAGGTCATGGAATACCTGCACGCACGGAATGTACCCTATAACCCGCTGCATGATAAAGGATTTATCAGTATAGGTTGCGCTCCTTGTACCCGTGCTGTCAAGGAGGGTGAAAACTTTCGGGCAGGGCGCTGGTGGTGGGAAGATGCCGAAAAAAAGGAATGCGGGCTGCACACCCATTCCACCTGAGAACGCACCGTTGACAATCGCCTTTGAACTCAACTCTACCAGCCATTTATAACCTATTATAAGAAATAATCCCATGGGAGCAGATTCGACAACCAACAGCCGGGAATCATCCACCAGACATGTTGACTACCTGGACCACCTGGAATCGGAATCCATACATATCCTGCGTGAAGTGGCCGGTCAATTTGAAAGACCCGCCCTCCTTTTCAGCGGGGGAAAGGATTCAATTACCCTGGTGCACCTGGCCTTAAAGGCTTTTCGCCCGGGAAAATTTCCATTTCCGCTGGTTCATATAGACACTGGTCACAATTTCAAAGAAGCCCTTGATTACAGGGACGAACTGGCTTTCTCCATCGGCGAGAAACTGATAGTCCGAAAAGTGGAGGATACCATCCGGGAAAAAAAATTGACCGAACAAAAAGGAAAATTTGCCAGCCGGAATGCCCTGCAAACGTTCACCCTGCTGGATACCATCGAAGAATTTCAATTCGATGCCTGTATTGGCGGAGCCCGTCGTGATGAAGAAAAGGCCAGGGCCAAGGAAAGGATTTTTTCTGTCCGGGATGAATTTGGGCAGTGGGATCCCAAACTCCAGCGGCCTGAATTATGGAACATTTACAATGGAAGAATAAACAAGGGTGAAAACGTTCGCGCTTTCCCCATCAGCAACTGGACGGAATTGGACGTCTGGAATTATATCCGTCGGGAAAAAATCAGACTTCCTTCCATCTATTTTGCCCACAACAGGGAAGTCATTGAACATGAAGGGCAACTGGTCGCCGTATCACCTTTCATCAGGCTGGACGAATACGACAGGGTCATCACCAGGCAGGTTAGGTACCGTACGGTGGGAGATATGACCTGCACTGCAGCAGTGGAATCAACGGCATCCACCCTGGATGATATCATTCGCGAGATCACTGCCACAAAGACCAGTGAACGCGGAGAGACCAGAATTGATGACAGGGTGTCGGAAGCCGCCATGGAAGACAGGAAAAAGAACGGCTATTTCTAATGCCGGCATAAAATAAAAGAACAGCGGGTTTGGCTTACAGGGAAGGCACTCCGATTTGCAAACATTAATTTCTTTTAACGTGGATATATTAAGATTCATTACAGCCGGTAGTGTAGATGATGGGAAAAGTACCCTCATCGGAAGATTGCTTTTTGACTCAAAGAGCATACTCATTGATCAGATGGAGGCCTTGGAAAAACAAAGCCGAAATAAAGAGGATGGAGAAATTGACCTGGCTCTCCTGACAGACGGACTTCGCGCCGAAAGGGAACAGGGTATTACCATTGATGTTGCCTATAAGTATTTTTCCACGCCCAACAGGAAGTTTATTATCGCAGATGCCCCGGGTCATATTCAGTACACCCGCAATATGGTAACCGGCGCTTCCAATGCCAGCCTGATCATCATACTCATTGATGCCCGCCAGGGGGTGGTGGAACAAACCCGCCGGCACTCCATCATTGCCTCCCTGCTTAATATTCCCCACATCGTGGTTGCCATCAATAAAATGGACCTGGTTGATTTTTCCCAAGATGTGTTCAATAATATTGTCATTGACTATGCCAACACGGCCAGGACCCTGCATTTAAAAGATATCACCTACATACCCATCAGTGCCCTGAAAGGAGACAACATCGTGGACAGATCAGCACGACTTTCCTGGTATGAGGGCGACACCCTATTGGAACTACTCGAGAAAGTAGAAGTGGAAAAAGACCTCAACCTGACCCATGCCAGGCTGCCCGTACAATATGTGATAAGGCCACAGACCGAGGAATTGCATGATTACCGTGGCTATGCCGGAAAAATTATCAGCGGCATATATAAAAAAGGAGACCAGATCACCATTTTGCCAGCCGGCACCACCAGCCGGATCAAATCCCTGGAAATAGGAGGTATTGAAGTCAAAGAGGCCTTTGCCCCGCAGAGTGTTGTGATGCAACTCGAAGATGATCTTGACATCAGCAGGGGTGATCTGATCGTACAGGACAATCATAAACCAACGGTTTCCCAGGACCTTGAGGTATTACTTTGCTGGATGGATGCAAAACCCCTGGTTCGTGGAAACAGATACCTCCTGCAGATCAACAGCAGAACGGTGAAAAGTGTAGTGAAGGAGATAGTTTACAGACTCGATGTAAACACACTGGAAAAAAATGAATCTATTCAGCAGGCCGGCCTCAATGATGTAGTTAAAGTACGCATCAGAACAGCCGCTCCTCTTCCCTTCGATTCCTACCAGGAACTAAGGGTAAACGGAGGAGCGATACTCATCGACGAAACCAGTAACGTAACTGTAGGAGCCTGCATGATTCAATAAGGTATCTGAACCGAAAAAATGAACAACAATCAACATACAGGCAAGGTCATTTTGGCGGGTGCAGGACCCGGCGACCCGGAATTACTGACCATCAAGGCTTTCCGCTGGCTGCAACGGGCCGATGTCGTTATTTCAGACAGGCTGGTCAGCGATGTCATATTGGAGGAATACACCAACCCCGACGCCCTAGTGCTGCATGTGGGCAAGCAATGCAGCAAAGGTTTTTCAACCCCGCAGTCAACCATTAACGAGCTCCTGGTGGAATATGCACTACAGGGCAAACTGGTGGTCCGCCTCAAAGGTGGGGATGTGTCTGTTTTTTCGAATGTGCTGGATGAACTACAGGTACTGGTGCAGCATGATATCCCCTATGAAATCGTTCCCGGCATCACCGCGGCCCTTGGTGCGGCCGCCTATGCGGGAATCCCGCTTACGGCAAGAGGCTATTCAACTGCCGTACGGTTTATGACTTTTTACCGTAAGGAACTATTATCCACGGCAAACTGGCAGGATCTGGCTCATTCACAAGACACCCTTGTTTTCTATATGTCATCGGAATCAATGGATGATTTGATCGCCCAACTAATATCCCATGGGATGTCCGGGTCAACGCCCCTGGCCCTGGTGGAACAGGCAACTACACCTTTCCAGCAGGTCCATCTGACCAACATCGGGGACTTTGGCTTTTTTCACCGGACAAAGAATTTTGTGTCACCGACACTGATCATTATTGGAAAAACAGCCGGACTTCATGAACAATTCCGGTGGGTGGCAAATCACCAAGGCGGTGAAAATTATTTCAAACCGGTTGCCGATAGCAGCCAGGCTTCTGCCCGGGCCTGAAACGGCGGAGGGGCCACCTTAAAAATCTGGTTATTATGCTGACAGCGTACAAACTTAAAATAATTCATGACCTCATAAAGAGTTCCAGTAAAGAGGAACTGGTCTGGCTCAACGGATACCTGTCCGGTATCATCAGACATCAGGAGGAAACACAGGAACCAGTGGCCGCAATAACCAAGGGCGGAAAGATTACCATAACTTATGGAACGGAGACAGGCAATTCCAAGCGACTGGCTGCGGCTTTTGCGGCGAAGGCCAAAAAAAACGGCATTCAAGCCAAACTGGTCAGCCTTGACCAGTACCGGCTCAATGACCTGGGAAAGGAAGAATTCTTTTTTACCGTGATCAGCACCCAGGGAGAGGGGGAACCCCCTGCTGCGGCCAGAAAATTCTATGACCACATACACCAAAGTCCACTTAGGCTGGATAAACTGAAATTTGGGGTACTCGCCCTGGGAGATACCTCCTACCCGCTGTTTTGTAAGGCAGGAGAAGATGTGGATATCCAGCTGCAACAACTGGGCGGTCAGCGTATCGTCTCCCTGCAGCGTTGTGACGTTGATTATGAGCAGGAAGCAGTCCAATGGTTTGACTCGGTTTTACGGCAGTTGGGCACGGAGGAAAAACCCGCAGAAGCACCCCTGCCTGTACCACCCCAAAAAACCGGTACCAGAGCCTGGTATCAGGGCAGGATCCTATCCAATGTCAATCTAAATGACAGGGGATCGGCCAAACAGACCCATCACATCGAGCTGTCCGCTGAGCAGGCAGACTACCTGCCGGGTGACTCTCTGGGAATCATTCCCGAAAACCCACCTGAGGCCGTGGAAGCCATACTGAAACTTACGGGCATTGACGCGCAGAAAAAACTACATCATAAAGGCGAGGAATTCACTGTTTACCAATTACTAAAGAATAAGCTGCATATATTTTACCTCCCGGAGAGGGTAGTAAAAAAATATGCGGCCATTACCCGGCAGGATATTCCCCAAACCAGAATTGGCCTGACGGACCTGCTTAAAATTTACCCGGTACTGGACTGCGGACAGTTTGAAGAAGTCATGGGTATCCTGGAGCCAATTGCTCCGAGGCTTTATTCCATTTCCTCATCCCCCCTTTCCCATGCCGGGGAGATTCATCTGACAGTAGCCCGCGACAGTTTTGAGGTAAACGGGGAGCTTAAGCATGGATTGTGTTCGGATATGCTCTGCAGGATCCCCCTGGAAAGCACCCTTAATTTTTATATCCATCCCAACAAGAGTTTCAGGCTCCCTGCTGGAGACAAGGACATCATCATGGTGGGTCCGGGAACGGGCATTGCCCCCTTCCGGTCCTTTTTGGCAGAAAGGGATGCAGCTGGCGCAACCGGCAGAAACTGGCTGTTTTTCGGAGACCAGCATTTCCAAAGCGATTTTCTCTACCAGACAGAATGGCAAAACTGGAAGCACTCAGGCGTCCTGACCCGGATCAGCCTGGCATTTTCCAGGGACCGCAAACAAAAGGTCTATGTGCAGCACAAAATGCAACAGGAAGGCGATGCCATTTTTGAATGGCTGGAATCCGGCGCCAGCTTCTATGTCTGCGGGGCAAGGGAACCCATGAGTACCGATGTGGATAACTGCCTGCTGCAAATCATTGGCAAAAGCGGTAACAGAACCCCGGAGGAATCAGTCCAATACCTGGAGATGCTAAAAGAACAGGGAAGATACCTGCGGGATGTCTATTAAAGTTCCCGGCATGGCTTAACACTTCCCATTCATAACAATACCATTCACAGCAACAACCCTTCCCATGATGGATAAAACCAATTTGACGGTCATAGAAAAGATAAAACAGGCCAGCCAGGGGCTCCGCGGCACCATCGCCGATGGCCTGCTCGACGATTTGACAGGAGCCATCAGCGAGGAAGACCAGGCCCTCATAAAATTCCACGGTATGTACCAACAGGATGACCGGGACCGCAGGGAAGAAAGGTCAGCCAAAAAATTGGAAAGGCTCTATTCATTCATGATCAGGCTCAGACTCCCGGGAGGGCTCCTGACTCCGGAGCAGTGGATGGCAATACATGATATAGCCGGTGAAAACACAACCGGTGTCATAAAGATCACCACCCGGCAGACCATTCAGTTACATGGATTGCTCAAGTCAAAGATCAAACCCACTATCCTTGCCTTCAGTGAGGCCAGGCTGGATTCCATAGCCACCTGCGGGGACATTAACCGAAACGTCATTTGCGCAGCCCACCCGGGGCAGTCCCCCCTGCATGCACAGGTTCATGCCTATGCCGGAAAGATCAGTGAACTGCTGATGCCCAAGACCCGCGCATACTATGAAATATGGCTGGATGAGGAAAAAATAGCGGACAAAAAACAGGAGGAAGACCCCCTGTATCAGGACCGCTATTTGCCCCGGAAATTCAAGATCGCCATTGCCATACCGCCCAACAATGACATAGACCTCTTTACCAATGACATCGGCCTGATCGCGATTGTGGAAAGCGGGCAACTGATGGGTTTCAACATTGCGGTAGGAGGTGGATTGTCCACTACACACGGCAACCCCGCGACCTATGCCAGGCTTGGGAGTGTGATCGGATTTGTAGCCGGTGAAACAAACCTGTTAAAGGCTGTCTATGAAATTGTAACCATACAGCGCGATTACGGAAACCGCACCGACCGGAAACTGGCGAGGCTTAAGTATACGGTGGACAAATTGGGGCTGGAATGGTTCAAAAAAGAGCTGGAATCACGCATGGGATTCGATTTGCAAAGTCCCAGGCCCTATTCCTTCACTGACAGAAAGGACTATTATGGCTGGAAGAAAAATGAACAGGGCAATTGGTTTTACACTCCTTTCATAGAGAACGGGAGGATTACGGACGAAGCGGGCCACCCGTTGAAATCGGCGCTGCTGGCTATTGCACAAACCGGAAAATGCCTTTTCCGCTTTACCGGCAACCAGAATCTCATCCTGGCAGATATTAAACCTGAAGATAAAAAGGAGCTCGACCTGATTCTTGAAAAATTCGGGATCCTGGCCCATACGGCAGCGGCCTCCTCCATCCGGAAAAATGCGATGGCCTGCGTGGCCTTCAATACATGCCCACTGGCACTGGCGGAAGCACAGCGTTACCTGCCTTCCTTATTGGGAAAAATAGAACCAATCCTGGACAAACACGGCCTCCGGGATCAAAACATCATTACCCGAATGACCGGATGTCCCAATGGTTGTGCCAGGCCCTATGCCGCTGAAATCGGTTTTGTCGGCACGGCCTATGGCCATTATAACCTACACTTGGGCGGGGACCACCAGGGAACCAGGCTAAACCGGATCTACAGGGAAAACCTCGATGAAACAGCCATTCTGACTGAATTAGACCAGTTGCTGGGGGTTTTCAGCCAGGAAAGAAATCCGTCGGAATCCTTTGGGGACTTCTCGGTGCGCAAAGGATGGGTCTGAGGGAAATAATATTTTAATTAGTCTACTAATTTTATAGAGTTAAACCTTACATTTGCTGCATGAAACAATTTCTAATGCCCGAAGCAGGGCCCATGATTATCTTTTGTCAGGTAGGCTATTGTTGCAGGCAATCCTGTTGTATCCACCCTTACCGTCCGCAAAACCGGGTATCCGGATAAATATCCGTTAAAAAAATTTGATTATATATTCTACTTAATTAATGGACTAATGCTTATTAAATACAAACTGCTTTTGCTTTCAGTTGCCCTGCTGCCCTTGTCCCTGCTGGCCCAGGAATCTTTTATCATTTCCGGAAAAATCCAGGATTCGCTCAATAGTCAGGTGCTTGCAGGCGCCTCCATCCGTATCAAAGGGACTTTGACGGGAACAGTCGCCGGGGAAGACGGAAGTTTTCAAATTAAAACCGGGCGCTCCCTGCCTATAACCCTTGTTGTAACCTCCATTGGATACAAGACACAGGAATTCTACATTACGGACAAAAACAAGTCGGATATCTCCATATCGCTGCATGCCCAAAGCCTGCTCGTGGACCAGGTGGTTGTCACGGCCTCCCGGGTATCTGAGAGCATTCTCCGGTCCCCGGTAACGATAGAAAAACTCGACCTGCGCAGTATCAAGGAAAGTCCCGCTCCCAGTTTTTTTGACGCCCTGGAAAACGTGAAAGGGGTGCAGATGACCACACTCAGCCTGGGCTTTAAGGTTCCCAACACCCGGGGGTTCAGCGGAACGACCAATTCCAGGTTCCTTCAAATGGTGGACGGAGTCGATAATATTTCTCCGGGTATCGGAGCACCGATTGCCAATGCGGTTGGCCCCACCGAACTTGATATTGAGAGTGTGGAACTTATTCCGGGAGCAGCCTCCGCACTCTACGGCCTAAACGCGGTCAATGGCATATCAAACATGAAGACCAAATCACCTTTCCAGTACCAGGGCCTGGGTGTCTATGTCAAGACGGGGGTGAACCATGTGGATGGCAAAGACCATGATCCCGCCCTATTTTCCGAATATGCCATCCGCTATGCAAAGGCCGTCAGCAAGATATTTGCATTCAAAATCAACGCGTCCATTTCAAGGGGAACGGACTGGATAGCCGGCAATTATCATGACCAGTACTATGATGCAGGCAATAAGACCAACCTGGCACTGGTCTCCTCCAACCCCGCGGCAGACCTGATAAACCGATACGGGGATGAATACAATTCCGACCTAAAAACCATTACACTGCAGGGTAAAAAGTACGATGTTTCCCGTACCGGTTACCGGGAAAAGGACCTCACCGACTATGCACTTAAAAACACCAAATTGGATGCGGCCCTATTTTTTAAGCTTTCCAAGCAAACAGAACTCTCCTATTCCTACCGCATTGGCGTTGCCACCAACAATTATCAGCGGGGAAACCGCGTGAGGCTGGATGGAGAGACCATCCAGCAGCATGTTTTATCGCTTAAGGGAGAAGATTTTACATTAAAGGCCTATTACACAAGTGAAAATACCGGGAACAACTCTTTCAATTACAGGCCACTGGCTGAGAACATTGACCTGGCCTTCAAAAAACCCGGCCGTTGGTACGCAGATTATACCAATGCCTTCAACGCGGCCTTTCTCAACAATGGTGGCAATGTGTCTGCCTCTCATGATGCTGCAAGAGCAGCTGCCGACCAGGGGCGATTCCAACCGGGAACCCGCGCCTTTGACAGCGTCAGAAACCAGATCATTCATACCAATAACTGGGATACAGTGGGTGCCCAGTTGCTCCTGAAATCCGCTTTCCTCCACCTGGAAGGCCAATACGACTGGTCAAAGATCATACCCTACCTGCAGGTGCTGACCGGATTCAATTACCGCAAATATATAGTGACCCCGGATGGCAATAATTATGTAAACCCCGCCTCCTTCGCTGATCCCAAGCAATCAGGCGCAGACTTTTACTATTACAGTTTCGGGGGGTTCCTGCAGGCTTCCAAAAACCTCCTGGATGAAAGGCTTAAAATAAGCGCTTCCCTGCGCATTGATGAATCAGAATATTTTTCTCCGAAACTAAACCCGCGCATAGCCGTGGTCTATTCGCCGAATGAGCATCATTTTTTCCGCAGTTCATTCCAGAACGGCTACCGCTTTCCCACCCTCTTCGAAGGATTTGCCTATGTAAACAACGGAGGTGTCCGCCGCCTCGGGGGCTTACGGGTAACTTCAGGCCACCTCGGTGTTTTTGAGAATTCCTATATCAACACGTCTGTCACCGCCTTCAAAAATGCGGTCAATGCAGATATCAATAACGGTATTTCGCAGTCTGCCGCAATTACCAGCGAGCAGGGCCGGCTGGTAAAAAGCACCTATCAATACATACAGCCTGAGCATATCAATTCCTGGGAGCTGGGCTATAAGGGAGTCCTGATGGACAACCGGCTTTTTATTGACCTGGATTACTATTTCAGTGCTTATAATAATTTCATAGGTCAATTGGACGTGACCCAGCCCTACAAGGGTACCATTGGAGTGGATGACTCCACTGCCGTGTACGCCTATAACGGAGGTAAACAGGTAAACAAATTTAAGATGTGGACCAACTCCAAGAGCCTGGTTACCAACCAGGGCGTTGAAGCAGGTTTAACCTATAATTTTTATAAAAAATTCAATATCACCACCAATGTCAGTTATGCTGCCATTGCCAGCATTTCTTCCTCCGATGCCTTTACTCCCGCCTTCAATACCCCCAGCTGGATCACCAATATTTCCCTGGGTAACCGGGAGGTACTGCCCAATACCGGGTTCAATATTGGGTGGCATTACCAAACGGCCTTTTATTGGAACAGCCCGCTTGCCACCGGCACGGTGCCTGCCTATGGAACCATAGATGCCCAGGTCAATTACCGGGTACCCGCCTGGTCCAGTGTGCTCAAACTGGGCGCTACGGATATCTTCAATCACAGGTATTATCAATACATTGGGGGACCAACCATTGGAGGATTTTATTATTTGACCATTGTATTTGAAACCAGCACCCGGAAAAATAAATGAGCCAGCCCCCTTCCATCCTCGCCCAGCAGGCCATCAAGGCTGATATTCCTCCGGGCAGCGGGCCTTTGTTGCCCGCCCTGATCAGGGTGGAAAACCTGCGCCTGCTCATAGTAGGGGGAGGATCCACCGGCTTGGAGAACCTGCAGGAAATGCTGCGCTACGCACCGACAACTCCCGTCCGCCTGGTTGCCCCGCAGATCCTTGGAGCCATCCGGGAACTGGCCGCTGTCCACAGGCATATCGAACTGGTGGAACGGGCCTTCCTGCCCGTCGATTTGGATCAGGCTGATCTCATCCTGGGTGCTGTCAGGAACCCGGCTGTCTCCGGTCCGCTTTTGAGGGAAGCCAGACAAAGGGGCAAGCTTATACATATTGCCGGCCGGCCGGAACTCTGTGACTTTTTCCTGGGGTCCATGGACGGGGAGAAAGCCCCTATAAAGCCGACGCCGGCCGAGGCCAGCGGCAATCGTCTGCATGTACCGGCTGATTTAGGAAAGGACATCTTGGGACCACTCCAGGACACCAGCGAACTCACCAGGGTACTTGTGGCCAAGCAAAGCAAGCTTCAGCAGCCCGAAAAGCCAGAGGAAAAAAAATGGCAGCAGATCGTAAAATGGTGCCTATTTGCATTTTGCTTTATGATACTGGGCCACGGGATTTTGTCGCTGGTACCCTTTGACAGAATACTGGTCACAGTGCAGACCATTCCCCGGTATGTGGATGGCAGGTCCTTTCTGATAATGCTGATCACGGGTTTCCTGGCGCAGATGGTGGATGGCTCCCTGGGGATGGGCTATGGAACGATCTCCACCACTTTCCTGCTCGCCTATGGCGTCAACCCGGCCATTGTAAGCAGCAGGGTACATTCTGCGCGGGTATTTTCCAGCGGGGTATCTGGTTACAGTCACCACCGGTTTGGAAACATCAATAAAAAATTATTTGGTGCCCTGGTTGTCCCCGGAGCCCTGGGAGCCATACTGGGGGCCAGCCTTGCCTATTTCGGAAAGGCCTATGCCGACCTGGTGCGTATTCCCCTTTCCTTATATACCATTTACCTGGGTTATTTCATCATCCGCAAGGCATTCAGGAAAAGCAGGACCCAGGACCGGGTAAGAAATGCCGGATGGCTGGCGGCGGCCGGCGGTTTGATGGATGCTTTTGCCGGAGGGGGATGGGGCGCCCTGGTCACCAGCACCCTGATCTCCAAAAGAAAAAGCCCCCGCTTTGTGATCGGATCGGTCTGCCTGGCGGAATTCTTTGTGGTGCTGGCCAGTTCCATTACCTTTTTTATCTTCCTGAAGAATATCCCCCTCTGGGATGTAGCCGGACTGATCCTGGGGGGGCTCCTGGCGGCCCCCATCGCTGCGCGACTGGTAGGCAAACTTCCGCTGAAAACCATGTTCATGGCAGTGGGGGTCGTGGTTATTCTGACCAGTTGTACCACCTTCTACCGGGCAGTTACGCATTTTCCCGGATCACCAATTAATGGTTTCTTCCAGAAACACAAATAAGCAATCAGGACCAAAAATAATAGCCCGGATACGTCGTTAATAAATAAACGATTGGCTAAACGCCCCCCCCTATGAACCAAGCAGATAAACCTTTCATTGGCCTGATCATCCTATCCCTGATTGTATTGTATGGCATTATGGCCTTATTGGGTACTTAGCATCCGGCTGAAGAAACGAAATTCCCTTTCTATCCGACCGGTCAACCCGGCCCCGTTGATTTGGGCGCTTGATCGGGATTGACTCCCCTTAGGATTTGTACTTATCTTAGCGGCATGGAAAATATTGTTATCAGGACAATCCAGCCGCAGGACAATACTGATCTGGCCATCATCATTCGGGAATCCCTTGCTGAATTTGGCGCCAACCGACCTGGCACCGTATTTTTCGACCCCACCACAGATGCATTGTTTGAGTTGTTCCGGCAGCCAGGAAGCATATACTATGTGGCGCTTGACGGAGACAAAATCCTGGGCGGGGCTGGAATTTTCCCTTCAGCAGGACTTCCTGCAGATACCTGTGAGCTGGTAAAAATGTACCTCGCTCCCGGTTCCAGGGGAAAAGGGCTGGGCAGGATGCTCATTAACCAATGCCTGGAATATGCCAGGTCAGCAGGGTATAGGCAGGTCTACCTGGAAACCATGCCGGAACTCAAAAAAGCGCTCAGCGTATATGAAAAGTTCGGCTTTGAATACCTCTCGGGTCCAATGGGCAATACGGGCCATTTTGGCTGTGACCGTTGGATGCTGAAAAAATTATAAGCTTTCCTCCAACCCGCCTGGATTTTCAGCGGGAGGACCGCCCTTAGCTTCTAAGGCTGGGGTGCCACAGGCACCCAGAAAATGACACTGCCATCCCGCTGCAATTCATAATGAATTTCTGTTGGCATTCGCCTGGGCTCCACTGTTTGGGACTGGGAAACTACATTGGTATATCCGGCGGTTTTCAGCACTTTGGTGATCTGGGCCTTGACACCGTTCATTTCCTCATCCGGCGCAGCGTCAAAATTGATCTTTATCACTGTTCGCTTATCCGGGAATGCATTGAGAAATCCGGTTATATTATCATTAGTGGCATTTCTGGGAATGGTTCCAAACTTGGGAACAAAAACTGCGGGGGGCCCCGGCGTGGACGCCGCGGGCGCTGAAACAGATGGCTGCGGGGCGGGTGATGAGGCCGCAGGCGGCGCTGCCGTTTTGGAAGCTGGATTTTTTTTCTCCCCGCTGACCGTATCAGGGGAAACTGTCACCTTCGCCTTTGATTTTTTTTCCACGGCAGCTGATTTGGCTTCAGTCCCGGGAGTCGGGGATGGATTATCCCCCTTTGAGCTGCCGGTAGTGGTTCCCTCCGATGGACTTTGGGATCCCTTAAGGGCCGAGTCCCCTTTTTGGGTTGATTGCCCGCCATTCCCCCCCACCCCAGTCAATGATTCAGGCGCTTTTTTCTCATTTTTTTCATCCCGGCAGGATATCGGGCCAGCCAGCAATAACAACAGAAAGATCTTAAAATAAAATGATTTTTTGTGCACGGGTTATAATTGTGGCATTAAGATAATATATATTTTCAAAAGAATGGAACTGAAAGCTTTCCCCGCCCAATAAAAGGTTGGCCAGGAGGCTCCTGGCCTTTGCGGGCTTTAAACTGCCAGATTGTGTCCTGGGGATAACTGCGCCTCGCGTCCCCGCTAAGCCGGGTTGAACGGTCGGAACCGGGATGGAAAGGGTCCCCCGGTCCATTAGGTGTCAGAGGAGGAAGAAAACGACCAATTGCAGCCAGGGGTTTGATGAACATCCTGCACTGGCATGGATTCGTATATATTTCCCTGTTAATGTATCAACCACGGATATGGCCATTGCTGGGGATTAGATTAAAAACGGGCCCGGGTAAGGGTCTTCTGCAATAGTCATTGATTTTGTCCCAATAGCTGCTTTAGGTGGATAAGTTTTCATTTCCGGCTGGAAGCACTTCAAAAATAGGGCTGAACAGGTAGGTTCTGCGGGTGGCGATTTCTACGCACTGGAAACGTTTACGGAGTTTTTTCCCCTTACGGAATATTCTTCCCTTGCCTGCATCAAAGAGGCTGCCTTCAGGTAAATCTTCCACCAGAACCAGCCCGTCGGTTTTGATATCATATTTTTTTAATATCCGCATCAGGTTTTCATCCGCGCAGCTGCTTGCCGGCAAATTATGCAAGGTCCTGCTGAATGCAGACAGGATGTCCGCGGGAAAAATTTGGAGCCGTATAAAATCTTCCAGCATGTGCCGGTAAATGCTTTTCCATTCTCTGCCATGGGATAGCACCCGGTTGGAAAACTGCATAAAGGTTACCAGGTGTGCCAGTTCATGGATCAGGGTGATCAGAAAAGCATATTTGTTCAGATTGCCATTTACACTGATGCGGTGGTTCTTTTCTGCCAAAGCATGGCGGTAGTCACCCAAAACAGATTTGCGTTCCCGGGTAATAGTAAGGTGAACCTTGTACTGGTGAAGGTATTCCAGTACGCGGGGCGCGGCAGCCTCCGGTATAAATTGCTTTAAATAATCCAGCGGGGCTTCTTTCTTAGGCATCTTTTTGCTGCTTGCTCAGCCGGAGTAAAATGCTTACCTCAGCGAAGGTATAGATGAAATAGAACAGAAAGCAAACCAGCAATGCCGGCTTGTTGATCCTGCTTCTAAGGATGAGCCCGTAAATTACGGCAGACAGGATGCATATGCCCATTTTCAGGAACATACCGCTATAAGTCATTCTGAGGAAGCCTCCCGTGCTTGAACTTTGAAGCCCTTTGCGAAAAAGGTAAAATGATAAAAGGGCGGCCAGAAATAAAATCAGGTTGCCGCCAAGCAACACCTTCATATCCACCCCCCAGCTTCCCAGCGGGTTGCCCAGGGCGATCAACAGCAGGCTGATGACCATGAAAATTAGGAGGATCAGTAAAACAGGCCGCTTGACGGTTAAATTTTCCATGTATAGGTGTCTGGTATCGATACTTGTTGATTGAAATTCCCGCAAAGGTAACGACCCACCCGATATATTGGAGACAATTCGGCGGAAGCCTTGCCAGAAAATCTGGCAATGCAATTCCCAATAAACATTATAACAAAATGCTTATCAGCTATTTATAATAAAATACAGGAATTACTCCACGCATTTAGGCCACCTGGGAGTCAACCAGTACCTTGTTGAATTCGGGACTGGCCTTACCATTGCTGCTGGCGTGGCTTTCTGTTCCCATATGACATTCCCCATTAAAGGCAGCGGCGGGCTCAATCTGGAGCTTACCGGCTTTGATATTGCCGTTGACGACGCTACCGGCTTTGAGCTGGAGCTTACCGGCTTTGATATTGCCGTTGACGACGCTACCGGCTTTGAGCTGGAGCAGATCCCTGACCTGGATGGTTCCGGTAACTTTTCCCATGATGTCAGCCTGCTGGCCATGGACGTCACCTTCCACTACCCCGTTGGCGCCAATAACCACTTTTGCGTTGCAGTGGATATTGCCCTTCAGGATGCCGTCGATACGGAGATCCCCGTTGCTGGTAATATCTCCTTTCATGGAAGTGCCGGCGCCTATGAGGCTGGCGCTGTTGCCGGTAGGAATTTCTCCGTCTATTACACCGGATTTGGATTTTGAGTTAAACATTGTATGGGATTTTAGTCATCAATTTTTTCAGCTTTCGGTATTTTAAGGGCCGTCGTGTCCGGTTTAACCGCTACTTTACCCTGTAAAACGCTTTTTATGCTCTGTAAGTATTGATCCTGGTATTTTACCGTCTGTTCCAATGAATCCGTGCGTATTTTTAGTTCGCGCAGTTCCCTGGTATTGTTGACATCCCCATAACCGGGAATATAGAGTTTCAGGGGGGTAAACACGATCAGGGCCACGGTCAGGCCTGTTAGCAGCACAAAAATCGTGCTCAGTACAATATAAACGCTCAAACGGGATAATTTGAAGGTAACTACTTCCTCATAGGTATCATCGTTCATTACGACCAGACGATAGCGGTTCTGCAATCGTTTGAAGGTGGAATTGGCATCGAATTTGGCCATATGTTAAGATTGCTGCATTTAAAGATAGCAACTTATTGCCAATGCTTTAAAATCAGGTTAAAAATCGCTGATTTTTATAATAATATTCTTGAAAATCAGTTATTAAGGGTTTAGTTTGCCTTGCAAACGCAACAAGGATATTGTGAACCGAAATACCATCTTGCTTTCTGTACTGCTTTTTGTTTCTTACCTGGAGGGATTCGGGCAGCCCGACGTGACCACCATGGACCTGAAACACCCCGCTAAATATGAAAACAAGCAGCTGGGTGCCGAAAAAACCCCGGACACAAAATTCACGGCCACCAGGCGTTTCATGCAGGACAATATTACCCACTATAATTTTTATTTCAACGCCAATAATAAACTCAACGAGGTGGTGGCCCGGGCAAAGGTCCAGCACAGGGACGATTACACCAAATTGCTGTCCTTCTACAATTACAGCCTGGAAGGCACGGCCAGGGACAAAAAGGAGCTCGATTCCATCATTTACAAGTGTTCGGCAGGAATCCTGATTCATGACCTCCGCAATGCCTGGATTGATAACCTCTATATGCTGATGGGGAAGTCCTACTTTTTCCGCAACATGCCCGACTCTGCCTACATCACCTTCCAGTACGTCAATTATGCCTTTTCCCCCAAAGAAAAGGGCGGATATGACATACCCATCGGCAGTAATGCCAACGCAGAGGAAGGCGGTAATGCCTTTACCATTTCAACCACGGAAAAACGAAATGCCTTTCAGAAGGTGTTTACCCTTCCCCCCAGCCGAAATGAGGCTTTCATCTGGCTGGTAAAAACCTATATCTCAAAGGAATCTTACCCGGAAGCGGCGGGCCTCATTGAAATACTAAAGCACGATCCCCAGTTCCCGGCACGTCTACACAATGACCTCGAAGAGGTGCAGGCCCTTTGGTTTTACCAGCAGAAAGTATACGACAGCGCAGCCTATCACCTGAAGCTTGCCCTGGGTAACGCGGCCAGCACCAATGAAAAGGCGCGCTGGGAGTATCTGATTGCCCAGATGTATGAGCGGGTTGGTAAAACAGAGGAGGCAAAAACCTATTTTGAAAAAGTCTTCCGGGAGACCTACGACCCGGTCATGGAAGTATACGCCAGGCTTAATTTCATCCGCCAGAACAAGGGGGACAACCTGATTCTGCAAAAAAATATTGACGCCCTAGTTAACATGGCAAAAAAAGACCGTTATGAAAGTTACAGGGATATAATATATTACGCCGTAGCCCAGATTGAATTGGAAAACCATAACCAGCCGGCAGCCGAAGGTTACCTGCTGAAATCTGCCCGGTTTGCCCAGCCCAACAGCACACAAAAGAGCAAATCTTTCCTGCAGTTGGGCGACCTTACCTACGGAGACAGAAAATATAAGCTGGCCAAGAACTATTATGACAGTGTCAATGTAAACGATCCGCAGGCAGTGGAAGACCCTGCCAGTCTCAATGACCGCCGCAAATCATTGGAAAAAATCGTAATACAGCTAAATATCATTGAGCGCCAGGACAGCCTGCAACGCCTGGCCGGCCTGCCCCAGGCTGAGCGGGATGCCTTTATCAAAAAAATGGTCAAATCCATCCGCAAGCAGCAGGGCCTTCGTGATGAGGAGCAGCAGGGCGGGGATTCCTTTTTCCAGGGCAGTAGCGCCGCAGGCTCCGGAGGTCTTTTTGACAACGGATCTGCCAATGCGGAATGGTATTTCTACAATGCATCCCTGAAATCCAGGGGTTTTACGGATTTCAAATCCAAATGGGGTAACCGGTCCAACGTCGACAACTGGCAACTGAACTCCCTGTCCTCCAAACAGGCGGGACGGGTTTTCAATGACAAAAGCGGTGAACCCGGGGCTGCCGGGGCATCAGAGGCAGATAATGCATCCAGGGAGGTATCCTTCGCGTCCCTGCTGTCCAAACTTCCTCTGACCGAAGAGAAGATGAAGATATCCCAGGATTCCGTGGAAAATGCGCTGCTGGTGCTGGGGATCTCCTATCAGGAAGGTCTGCCGGATTACCTGGCTGCCATCGACACCTACGAAAAACTGCTCACTAGATTTCCCCAAACCAAAACCAAAGAGGATGTATTGTTTAACCTCTATTATTGCTACCGGAAGGCCGGTGACCAGGCCAATGCTGCCCGTATCCTTGCCATGATGAAACAATTGTTTCCCAAGGGCAAAAGAACAGCCCAGATCGTAGACCCGGCGGCGGCCGCTTTGGTGGCTGACGGGTTGAAGACGGAGGCGACCAGGAAATACGAAACCATCTACAATGCATTCATTGAGGGACGCTTTGAAGAAGCCCTGGCGCAAAAAAGGGAAGCTGACAGCCTGTATGGCAAGAAATTCTGGACCTCCCAGCTCCTCTATATTGAAGCCATTTATTTTATCCGGGAAAGGCAGGATGATTCGGCAAAAAGGCTGCTCAACCATATCATGAAGGAATTTGCCGGCAGCCCTATGTCCATCAAAGCCAAGAACTTCCTGGATGTGCTCGGACGCCGAAAACAGATTGAAGACTACCTGACCCGGTTAAAAATAGAACGTGTCAAAGAGGATTCAATGGTGGTCAGTGCGCCTGACCTGGTCCGAAACCAGCCCTTAAGAAGAGATTCCGCCAAATCAGGTCCATCCCGTGATGACACCACCCAGCTGGCCCGCACCAGGATTAAAGTCCAGCCTCAGCCAACCGCCCAGAACAGGGCCGCTGATTCCCTGCTGACCGCCCTGGAAAACCGGAAAATCATGGGAGCCCAGGCCGCCAAAATACGGCTGGATTCAACGCTGCTGCTCAGGATGCGCCATGAAATGGACTCCCTGCAGGCGGCTATGAAAAAATCTCAGGCTGATTCCCTCACCTACGCCAGGCTTAAAAAACAGGCTGATTCTGTGTCAGGCGCTTTGCTCAGGCTGCGCTCAGATTCCCTGGCACTGGCCAACCAGCCCCGAAACATCAAATCTGTTTTTGCCTATACACCTGAAATGCCCCATTCGGTGGTGGTGCTGGTCAATAAGGTGGATCCGGTATATGTGACAGAAACAAAAAATGCGTTTTCCCGCTATAACCGGGAAACAGCGGATCCGGGCAAACCCCTTGAGATCATGAATGTGTCCCTTTCGGATACCACCAAAATGGCAGTCATCAGCGGTTTTGAGGATGCCAAATCCGCCCTGGATTATATGGCCAAGGTTAAAAAGCTGGCACCCCGGGATATCATTCCCTGGCTGCCCCAGGGAAAATACAGTTTCCTGATTATAACAGCCGGCAACCTGGATCTCCTGCTGACCAACCGCAACCTGCCAGCATACCAACAATTTTTATCTGCCTATTTCCCCGGAAAATTTTAACATCCTGACAGGGAATCAGGTGCAATAAAAGAATTCCCGCTATTTTAATAGATGCTTATTCCGGCTGAATTGTTCTTTTGTTACTTTCGGGTAAGATTTTTGTTGATCCAGTCGGGAGAAATCCGTTAATTAATAATAATTCAGTCTTTTATGTCTAAAGCAACACGTGTTTTCTGGAGATTGTTTTTCTTCGGAATTACTGTTTTCCTGGTTTTCATCATCATGATCAACCTGAATCTGTTTGGGACCCTGCCCTCCCTCAAGCAACTGGAAAATCCTTCCATTATGCTGGCAACAGAGGTATATGCAGAGGATGGCACGTCCATGGGCAAGTATTATAAGGACAAGAGCAACCGGAGCAATGTTGAATATAAGGATATATCCCCCAATGTCATCCATGCGCTGGTTTCCACCGAGGATGAGCGCTTTTACGAGCATTCCGGCATAGACGGATGGGCCGTGCTGCGCGCGGTGGTAAAATTCGGCAAGGACGGCGGGGGCAGTACCATCACCCAGCAACTGGCTAAAAATATGCTGGACCAGGGATCAAAAAATATGGCCCGGCGCTTTATTGAAAAACTCAAGGAATGGATTATTGCGATCAAGCTGGAAAGAAATTTTACCAAAGAAGAAATCCTGGCCCTTTATCTCAATAAGGTACCCTTTAGCGACAATGTCTATGGAATCCGGAATGCTTCCCGCACCTTTTTCCAGAAGGAGCCGGACCGTCTGAGTGTCGATGAAGCCGCCGTGCTGGTAGGTATGGTCAATGCCCCCACCCTGTATAATCCGCGCAGAAACCCAAAAGCGGCCATTGAAAGGCGCAATACCGTCATGAACCGGATGGTAAAAAACAATTTCCTGTCTGAGTCGGAAGTGGCCGCCCTCAAGCAAAAGCCCATCGACCTCAGTAATTATAAAAGAATTGACGAAAACAACGGGCTGGCACCCTATTTCAGGGATGTCATCCGTGATGAGCTCAAAAGGTGGTGCAAGGAACACAAGAACCCTTCCACCAATGAGCCTTATAACCTCTATGAAGACGGGTTACGGATTTATACTACCATCAATCCCCGGATGCAGCTTTATGCTGAAGAAGCGGTAGCCAAACATATGCCCATTCTGCAAAAAGTACTGGCAGCGCAGTCCAGCGTCAGAAAAGGGCTCGTTTGGCAGGATCACAAAAATGTGCTGGAGGGTTATATGAAGAATTCTGACCGCTGGGAGAATATGAGGGACGACGGATTCAGTGATGCTGATATCAGGAAATCCTTTAACCAGCCCGTACCCATGAAAGTATTTTCCTGGAATGCGCGTCGTGAAAAGGATACCATCATGTCACCGCTGGACTCCATCAAATATTCGCGTCAAATGCTGGAAACGGCCTTTATGGCCATGGATCCCATCACAGGGGCTGTAAAAGCCTGGATCGGGGGCATCGATTTCAAAACCTATAAATACGACCACGCCAATATCAACACCAAGCGTCAGGTCGGTTCCTCCATTAAACCTTTTCTGTACAGTCTGGCCATCGAGGAAGCCGGATTTGCCCCGGAAAGCCTTGTTCAGAATACGGCCCAGTATTTCCCCGGATCCGGCATGGTTCCGGCCAGGGGGCAGTGCAAAGGCAACGGAGACACCGTAACCATGGCCACGGCCCTGGCTTATTCCCTGAACTGCGCTTCGGCCTATATCCTCAAACAGGTAGGTCCCCAGCGATTTGCTGATTTTCTAAAACAGATTAATATCCCAACCAAAGTGGAGCCCTACCCTTCCATTGCCCTGGGAAGCTGCGATTTGTCCCTGTACGAAATGATGTGGGGCTATACGATGTTTCCCTCCAGCGGGTTTAGTTCAAAACCCTATTACATATCCCGAATTGAAGATAAGAACGGCAATGTACTGGCCCGTTTTGATACAGAAAGGAAAGAAGTCATCAGCCAGGCGACCGCCTATACCATGTGCCGTATGATGCAGGGAACGGTAGATATAGGAACGGCCGTGGGTTTGCGCAATAGGCTTGGTGTTGCGGAAATGGGCGGCAAGACCGGCACTACCAATGACAATTCTGACGCCTGGTTTTTCGGCTATACCCCCCAACTACTCGCAGGAGTATGGATAGGTTGTGATGACAGGTTCATAAGATTGGAAAGTGGCCTGGGACAAGGAGGAAAAGCAGCCATGCCCATCTGGGAATATTTCTTTTCCAAGGCGCTCTCAGACAAGACCCTGGGGCTTGACAGGCAGATTAAATTCGTGCAGCCAGAAAACCTGAAGACGGAAGGCATGTATGATTATCAGAATATCATTGACAAAACACCCCCGCCGGGAGCCGAAGGCGTGGATGCCGGTAATGGCAATGCCAGTGAATATATGGATACCACCACACAGAAAGTGCCGGTAGATTCGAAATTATCCGGCGATGAGGAAAAGATCCTCAAAGAGGCTACCATGGAAAACGTCAATAAGACCAAAAAGGACGAAAAAGCCTCGGCCCCGCCGCCGGCCCTGCCGCCCGATAAAAAGAAAAAGGGGCTGCTGCAGCGGCTTTTCGGTAAAACCAAAAAAGAGGGTGACCAATAAAGGGCGTTTTCTACCCAGCGGGTCTAGGTTCCTGCCTGTGGCCCATCCCGTCTCAATAAGCCTCCCTGCTTACAAGACTCAATGCATATAGCCGGAGGGCAGATACAGGAGCGCAGCTGAGGGCTGCTGGCTGGTAATTCCGGAAACGGGGAGTCCCGGCCTGTTTTTATACCTTTATCCTGCCAGAAAAAATGAAATCATGGTGCCATGGAAAAAAGACTGCCTACGATCAAAGAAATCGCCAAAGAACTCAATATCTCTGTATCCACCGTTTCCCGCGCACTGCACAATCACCACAGCATTGGGTTGAGGACCAAAATGAAGGTGCAGGAGCTTGCCCGCAAACTCAATTATGAGCCCAATCAGACGGCTATCTTTTTCAAGCAGGGCAAGACCTTTTCCATCGGCGTGATTCTACCCAACCTGTCTGAATCCTTCTTTTCTTCGGCCATCAGCGGTATTGAGGATTTCGCCAATGCCCATAAGTACAATGTTCTGCTGGGTCAGTCCCATGATGACAAGGAAAGGGAAAAACAAATTGTGGAGACTATGAAGAACCACCGCGTGGACGGCATCCTGGTGTCAGTTTCGAAAAATACCACCAGCTATGAACATTTTGAAAGCCTGAAAAATTACCGAATCCCGGTGGTATTTTTTGACAGGATACCGGCCATGCCCGATATCCATTATGTAGCCTGTAACCTGGAAACCGGCATTCAGGAATCTGTAGATTTCCTGATCGGTGAGAAGCGTCACCGTATTGCTCTGATCAACGGTCCCGATACCCTGCTTGCCAGCAGGGAACGGCTGCAGGGTTTCCGAGGGGCACTAAAAAAACACAAAATAAAGCTGGATCCGAGGCTGGTGAGTTCAACTGATCTTTCGCTGGAAGGCACCAACAAAGCCATGCAACAGCTGCTTTCTCTCAAACCCAGGCCTACGGCCGTCATTGCCTTTAATGATTACGTAGCCCTGGATGCCATTCAATATGCCAAGAAAGCCAATATAAAAATCAATAAAGACATCGCTTTTGTAAGCTTCGCCAACCTTCCCGTTTGCACCTATATGGATAATCCCCCCATTGCTTCGGTGGAACAATTCCCCTATCTGCAGGGAACCAAAGCAGCTGAGATCCTGCTTCAGCTGCTGGACGACCATAAGAATAGCCAGCTACAAAAGGCGGGTCCCTACAAAATTATACTCGAACCGAAACTGGAATTACACGGCTAATCCCCCGGCCGACACGTTATTGGTTTCCATTGCGAATCTCCAGTATCTCCCCGGCTGCCATGGAAATAGAAAGAATATCGCCGCTGAGACTATATTTCTTTGTAGGGTCTGATAACAAAAAGGTCTTAAAAGGGAGCCTGATGCGCATCAGGGAATTACGGGCGGACCTGATGGTAACCAGCCTTAAGATACCCCCTTGCTTTTTCACGGAGACCAGAAATGCCCCTTCTGCCCTCAGGTCTGTAAAGGAGATATCATCCCAGGATGCAGGCACCGCAGGCAGGACCTGGATAAAACCCTGGTGACTCTGCAGCAGCATTTCCTGCAGGCCCTGGGCAAAGGCGAAATTTCCTTCCAGGGTGAAGGGACGGTATACAAAATCAGAATACTGACCACCCTTCTGGTCACCGTTGAGATGAAAACTGTTGGGAGCACAAAAATTAGACGCAAAGATGCGCAGCATGCTAGCCGCGCTGTCGCCGCGTTGCGCCCTGGCATACAGGCAGGCCATCCAGCTGAAGGAATAGCCGCACCACTGGCGTGTGCCCTTCTGTTCTATGTGACGAAGGGACTGATCTATCACCACCTTGTCTTCAGGATGGTCTACATTAAGCAGGCCCAGCGGATAAATGGCCATGTAGGGAGACATATGCCGATGGGATTGTTCCAACTCCTGGCCGGGGGCCACCATCAATCCGGTCTGGTTAATGGCAAAACCGGGAAGTTCTCCGACCCGCTGCCGCCAGTGGATGGCCTCCTGTCTTTTTCCACAGGAATCGCAGACTTCCGCGGCCCGGCTAAAGACATAATTAACCAGGGACAGATCATAGTTGGTCCAGGTGGTGAACCAGGCCCGTATGCTGTTGTCAAAATATTCCGGGCTTGAACTTAAGGGCAATGCACGCTTTCCCTGCTGCACCCGGGTGATCTCCTCGAGATAAACAGCGACCTCATGAAAATAAGGATATACCTGCCCAATGAGCAGTTGCTTATCCATGGAATACTTCCACTGCCAGTAGAAATGCTGTGACAGCCAGGCACTGATGGTAGGCGACAGGGAATATTGAACCCAACCTCCCAGGGGAAATCCGTGCAAGGTCGCCACGCCGGGAACGTTAAGCCCCCCTACCCCGAAATATTGACGCGTATAACGCAGATTCGCTCCCCTGATTTTCCAGAGCCAGTCTGTAAAAGTAGCGGCTTCGCGCAGGTGGTTGGAAGTATAAGTCGGCCAGTAACTGAGCTGGGTATTGAGGTCATTGTGGAAATCGCCTTTCCAGGGCGGCAGGTTTCCGTTATCTGCCGTCCAGATGGCCTGCAGTGTAATGGCCGGAGCCCCCGGGCGGGCCACAGATCCCAGTTTATACATTTCCAGATAATATTGTTTCTGCAGGGCCGGTTCGGGTATGGAAACCGAGGAGGCATGCCAGAAGGATTTCCACCAACTCTGGTGGGCTGACCATCCTGTAGGTTCCGCAGGCCGAGGTTGTAATAGCGGGCCCCTTGCAGGTTTATTGCAGGTAATGGTCCAGGCCCCGATCATATGCCCGGGGGAAACCATGTTCCATTCCACATAGATCTCATAATAATTTTTTCCGGCAGTTGGCTGGTGATACAAAATGGAATGAGCCTGCCGGGTGACCCGGCCCTTTGGATAACCCAGTCTGGGCAGGCCCAGCCCCTCCACACTGTTGCCATTTCCACCAGGCAGGCCGGTGTTGTAACCGGGAATGCCCAATAGGGGTAAGCAGGGTATTCCCCGCAGGTGGTCAAACCCAAAATAGCCGGTCATCCGGGTGGCATGCACATAAATGTTACAGACGACCCCGCTTTCAAACCGGATGGTGTTAAGGGCCCTGGATATATCCAGCACATTGGAGCGTACCGGTCCGAAAGGTTTAATATCAAATTCAAGGGCGCCCGCAGGTATCTTGGTAGGATAGGCTGAATCTTCGTAGGGCTGGTCACCCAAGCGTTGAACCGTATCATACCTGTTGGCCAGGACCTGCTGACGAACCCACTCAAAATTGAACTTCTTCAGGTCCAGCGAGGGACGTTCATCCCAAAGATCGGCCCTGTCCAGGGAGATTCTCATCATGTCATTCCTTTTCCAAACCAATGCGCCCAGCATGCCATTTCCCAGCGGCATGGCATCATCCCAGCGTCCGGCAAGGGTATCAAAACTGAGGTTGCAGTCCGGGGATGGCTGGGCCTGAGCAACCGGCAGCCCGAAAATCAGCAGTGCCACTACCATCAATGGCAGGGGTTTGATTGAAAAGGGTTGAATTATTCGCATAAAAAAATATTTAATAAAAAAACAACTCTGAATTACGGGCAGGTGAAAGGAGGGCTGACCGTGAAGGGTTATCAATATTAATTAAAACCAGCCTAAGATGGCAGCCAATTTCCAGTTTGCCGCGCCATTTTAAGGATACGTCTCATTTTTCGGCCGGGATTGAACCAATCCCGATAGCTTTGAAACCGAACCATCAACCTTTCCGAATGGGCGCTACTGCTCCTGCATCCGGCCTGGGTCTTTCATCTTACCCGGCTGAAGGGCCAGCGGCAATGGTTCACCTTACCCTATTTTCCAAATACATATATCGGTACAACGACGGAATTTCTATTGAAAACCAAATAACAGGCAAATACCATGAGCAACATTAAAATGCATTCGACCATGAGGGTTTTTCACAGGTACCTTGGCTACTTTCTGGCAGGAATCATGGCGGTATACGCCCTAAGCGGAACCGCCATGATTTTTAGGGAAACCAATTTCCTGAAACAGGAAAAGCAAATAGAGCGGCAGTTAAGGCCAAATATAAAACCCGGGGACCTCGGCCGTGAACTGCGTATGCGTGATCTCACCGTCACCCTTGAAACCCCAGCGGTCATTAACTTTAAGCAGGGCCAGGGTACCTATAACAAATCCACCGGGGTGGTAACATACACTTCAAAGCAATGGCCTTATTTCATTGAAAAGTTAACCAGATTGCATAAGGCAGATACGCACAGTCCATTGTTCTTCCTGAATGTCTTTTTTGCAATGTCATTACTATTTTTTGTTATCTCATCATTTTGGATGTTTCTTCCAAAAACAAGCATTTTTAAAAAAGGACTTTATTTTACACTGGCAGGAATGGTCCTGACGATCCTATTGCTGATGGTATAAAATGGTCTGATGAAGACCGGTAATACCACCGAAAACCATTACTTATAATCCAGTTCCAGCAGCTGTTTAACTGAAGTGGAAACCAGCATACTCCTGAAGGTTAATACCCCGCCCTGTTCCCGGGGATCAAAATAGCTGACCTCCTCTCCGGGTTTGTGTTTAGCTAAACCGGGCATGAACTGCTGGATCTTTTTTCCATTGAAGGAAACCCTTTTGGGTGCCATCAGCCCGTGAATTCTGATCAGGTACCAGCGGCTGGCCAGCATGCCTTGATAATTACCCCGGTAAGGGTGAATGGTAACAGTCAGTTTGTTTCCCCCCTGTACTTCTATGCGGGTCTTTGAAAACGCCCCCTGCTGGTATTGCCGGGTGAGTCCATCATCCTCATAAAGTTCGAAAGCGGATTTTCCGGACGGATAGATATCCAAGGTGAGGGTATCGGCTTTTCTTTCCCCATCATAATGCATCAACGGATAGCTGGGAATAATGGCTCCTGCGCGGACAAAAACAGGCAACCTGTCAAGGGGGGCCGGATAATTGTTAATCCAGGCGCCTCCGCCAAATCGCGCACCTGTCCAAAAATCCGTCCATTTTCCCGCAGGAAGATAGATGCTGTCTCTTTTTGCTTCACTCTTAAAAACGGGAGCCACCAGCAACCATTCCCCAGCCATAAATTGATATTGGGTAGCCGTTCCCCTGGTAACCGAATCGCCGGGGAATTCAAGGACCATGGCCCGGACAGTGGGTACGCCGGTTTGATGGGCCATATTACAATAGGTATATAGGTAGGGTGTCAGCCTCATTTTGAGTTGGAGGTAATTCCGGTTAATGGACCGGAAAGGTTCGGCGGCCACAAAGGGCTGCTTATCTTTTTTGGCCCAGCCACTCATCACCATAAAAACAGGGGTAAAACATTTCCATTCCAGATCACGGGTAAAGGTGGAATCGCTTCCGCCAAAAATGCCGTCCACATCCCCTGTGGCAGCATTGAATCCGGATAGTCCGGCGCCAATTACCGATGGAATATGAAAGCGGATATACTCCCAGTTTCCCTGCTGGTCGCCACTCCAGACGGTGGAATATCGCTGGGTGCCTGCCCATCCCATCACACTCCAGACAAATCCGCGTTCCGGACAATTATTTTCAATGCCCAGGTAGGCTGACCGGCAGGCATCCAGGGCAAACTTATAACCGGGCCCTACCCAGGCCACGTCTAATTTACAAAGCCTGCTGCCGTATTCCCCCACCTCCCTGCCGATCCTGTCCACCCCGTTTTCAGTCCACAGACCGGTGTGAAAACCGCGTTTGGACAGTTCCCTTATAACGGAATCCAGGTGATCATACCCGCATCCGTACCCGTCATTGGGCAAAATCCAGCCCCTTGGCATATCATGCTGGATATAGCGGTCGGCCACCCGGGAAATTACCACCGGGGTTGTTTGCGCCTGCTTGTCCCGCCCGGGTTTATTATAACAGTTGGCGTCTCCCAGGCCCAGGGCCCACCTGGGCATTAAAAAAGGTCTACCGGTCAGCGAAGTGTAAAGACCCAGAATTTCCTTTAGGGAAGTACCCAAAAAATAAAATGCATCAAAGCGGTTTTCATTATGGGATAACCTCATCGTATCCCGGAAGCTATATTTGCCCGCATCAAAGGTATTTCTAAATACGCCATAGCCTGCCGTGCTCATATAGAATGGAACGGGGTTTGACCTTCCGCCATCATCCCATCCGCCCCCCTTTTCAATAAGCAGGTCTTTATTGAGGTGCGAAAAATATCCGTTCTGCATCCCGCAGCCATATACATATTCTCCCGGTTGACGAATGAGCGTTTGGGTGGTCTGCGCGCCAAATACCAAGGGGGTAGCTTCTTCCCAAATTAAGCGCTGGTCATCCCTGTCAAACATGGCCAGGTGTATGGGGTACTTGTAAATACGGAGCACGGACCGTTTGCTTTGCAGGGCATAATAGGCTCCCTTATCGGTCAGGGCAGTGACAGCTCTGGTTTTGGGAAGGTTCTCTACTATTTCGGTCCCTGCCGGGTCGGAGAATTCCCCATCCGGTGCCAGCCATACCCGGCAAATATCTTCGCGGTAAAAAATTATTTTAAGTTTGGAAACGCCTGATTCCACGACCGTTTCCGAATCATTTGACAGGAATCCGGTGATACGCCCCAGGGATGTTGCTTTGGCATGTATGGTCAGGTCCAGGGCATTATTGGATGGATTTTCATCCCCGCGCAGGTTTAACCCAACATGCAGGCGGTGCGAAGGAAGCAAGGCCAGGTCAACGTCCGGGAAACGGACATCCATTTCTGAATCAGCAGCAAAGGGAAAACGGGATGCAGGAACCCGTACCAGAAGCGGATGCTGCTGCCTGTCCAGGGTCACTGATACATCAAAATCCTCTTTGATTGCCTCTGATCCGCTGTTTTTAATGCGCACGACCAGAGAGTCCCGGTGTCCAAAATCATTTCCGGCTTCCTGCTGGGAAGCCAATCGAACCAAACCGATGTCCCGCTGATAGGAGGTAGTGAGTTCCATGTCATCAATCATCCAATACCAGCTAAAAAACCCTTTCCAGTAAAACCGGATATATACTGTTGGCTGGTTGGCAGCCCAACGGGAGATATTTATGTCTTCCTGCATGGGGACGAACATGTCGGCAGAAGCCGGAGCCTGGTGCATGATATTGATATCATGCCAGTTTACCCCATCGGTACTGACTCCGGCAAATAAACCGGCCGTGTCGGACCGGGAATAGTCATTGTAGCGAAAGGTCTGTTGAAAACGAAGGTTAACAGATTGCCGCCGGCTGCAGTCTATCGGGGCTGTCTGGATATAGGCATCCGGATATATTTTTTTCTTTTGCCAGGATGGCTGGTCTTCATCAACAATATAACCGGCCTGGTATTGCAGGTGAAACCCCCTGCTTACGGAGGCAATCGGAGGCGCCTGCTGCTGGTATCCATATGATCCCGGGTAGGGCTGGTTGGTTACTGTCCATTCGCAACCCAGCTGATGCACATCCACATTTTTCCATCCCGGGGGCAAATGACCTTCATGGAATGACTCACGCCAGAAGATATGGGAGTCGGCGCTATCAGGCAGCTGCCCGGTTGCTGCCCCACAGTAGCAGAGCATGGCCAGCAGTTCGGCCAGGCAAATACAACGCGGGAATATAGACCTGCTCCAAAATGTTGAAAGGTTTTTCAATGACTGTTTTTGGTATTTGAATCCATAAGTCTTTCCAGGATGCGGGCATTTGCATCCATTTGCTGGGCCTCCAGTTTATGATCAGCGTTTTTTTCGAAAACAGCAAGGGCCCATGGTAAAATTATATTGGAGGGGAATTTTCTGGCCTGTGCTTCCAGAAATTGCCTGCCTTCTTCCCGTTGGCCTTTCAGTTCGAAGGCCCATGCGGTAACCAGGGCATTTGCAGGGATGAAATTACGAATCGTATTTTCCACCCGGGGACTGAAGGCTATGATTTTATCGACCCTTTGCTGGGCTTCCTCCTTATTTCCGGTTGCCAGGTAGCAACGCGCTGCTATCCAGTCTTCCAGTCTCACATCAATATCTGCCTCATAGGGCTTGCCAACGCCCAGGTTTTCGGGCCAGTCCATGGACTGGCGGATCATGGCCTGTGCGCTGGCATATTTCTTTTGCTCCAGGAACCCAACAGCCTGCATCAGCTTGGCTTCCCGGTAAAGTTCCCGGCCTTCGGTTGCGCCCTCAAAAGGAATGATCTGCAGTCTGGTCAGGACTTTGTCAGCCATACTGTATTTCTTATTGAGCAAAAGGGTTTTTGCATATAGCATACCCATGATGTACTGGTCGGGATGTCCCAGATAGTAAGGACCGGCTATCTGTAAAGCGCTGTCAAACTGCCTGACGGATATATAATATTCAGCCAGCAGTTTATGATAGCGCCACTGGTTATCCAATGACAGGGCCCTTTTTAAGTCATCCGCGCTGCGGCTGCCGGCTGATTCCCTGCAAATGGAAGCCCTTACGGCGTAAAAAGGGGCAAAACCGGGTTCATTACCACAGGAATTCAGCAAATCCCTGCATTCCTGCAGCCGGTTTCTGTCCTGGTAGATCAGGGCCAGCTGGTATCTCAGCTGCCAGCTGTCTTCCCGTTTGCGCAGCTGCTCAATGACCAGGGCGGTCTCTGAACGGAATGGGAAAAACAAATTCGGGTCCAACCCGGAGATATCAAGGGGGGATTTTTGCAGGAAGCTGATCCAATATAGGGCTTCCACCGACCCTTTGTTCAGGTTAAAAAGCTGAAGGGCATCTGACGGGCAACCAGCCCTATAATACCAAATACCCAGTTCCAACAGGGTTTCCTGGGGCATCTCATTGCGGATTTGGGACAGAAATGCCTGCCTGTTTTCCGCGGTTTGGCTCCATAAGTACCTTTCAAACCGCACAAAATGATTCAAGGGGTCCAGGGCGGCCATACTATCCAGAACAGATCCGGCTGCCACTCTGTTTGCCTGGTATCGGTAAATCAGGGCCCGGAGCTGGAGGGCCTCCATATTGGTCCGGTTATACTCCAGGGCTTTAAGTGCGTATACGGATGCCTTACCCAGGCTGGATTCGCGAAAATAGATCCGGGCAAGTACGGCATAGGCAGCGCTCCGATAGGGCTGAGAAAGGGCAGCGATGTCAAAACCATCTTTGGCATCAGCCATATTTCCCAACTGCAGGTTAATGAGGCCGTAATAATAATTGGCGGCTCCATCATAGGTATCAATGCTTAGGGCATGACGGGCGTAGGCCAGGGCCTCTGTATAGCGCATATTCCGGTACATCAGCTCAGCCATCTTGGAAAGGGCCGGCAGGTAATTGGGATCCTTTTGCAGGGCCTCACCCAGCTTTAACTCGGCCTCTCTATAGGATTTGCCGCTCATGGCATCCCTGCCAAGCAGGTAGCGTCCATAAACGGATTGCCAGTCAAAATCACCGGGCGTTTCCAAAGGGCGGCTCAGCGCATTATCCAAAGGATCCATGCTGAGCCGGAGTTTATTTCCCGTAAAGACTGCCTGCATGGTCTTATCCGCATCGGCAATCTGCAGGGAATCAGACCAGGTATGCATCGGCTGCAACTCTAAGAATTTACGATAGATAATCCGGCTGCCCTCACGGATGACCAGGGTATCGGAAAGAGCCTGCACCGGAGAGAAATATATTTTCAACCACCCGTTTTCGGCTTTCAAATTCAAGGCACCATACTCATTGGCAACAGATATCCCCTTTGTATGAAGCACGGGATACCAGTATTCCTTCCAGCCATCCGAACCATAGGGTTCAAAGGAGGTTTGTTTAAAAGGGGTCAGGCTGCTTTGTTCGCTATTTTGATTGAAACGTCTTCCTGACTGCAGTTCGAAATACTGACCATCATGATCGGTCAGCAGTTTCTCCCAGATCATGCCCTGGCCTGAGAGGCCCCAAATCCATATCTTTTTGCCGGCTTTATCATCATGGGTCCCGTAACGGACCATACCAAAATCATCCTGGTGCCAGTAAGCGCCCGCGAAGTCTGTATACTTACCAAAGACATGGTAAGATTTATACCCTCCGAAATTATTTTGCTCATAAAAGGATATATTATGTCCGTTACTTTTATTCAATGGCCAGTCTGCATGCTCGCCTTCATGTCCCAGATAACTGGTTCCCGGGTAAATGAACTCCAAATTTCCCTTTACCTTGAGGCCCGCATTCATCCAGTGGTAATAGGGCTCTTCCAACTCAGAACCATTATACCAGAAGGCCCTGGTGGTAAAATAGGCCTTATCTTTTGGCAAATTGATTTCTACTCTCCAGTTGCTGCGTGAAAGCAAATCCAGGGCACCGATAAAGCAACTCACACTGCCGTCGGCGTTGGTGACTACCATATAATCCACCGGGGTGGAGCAGTTGGGTGTATGGCCAATAATGCCGAAATTGGATTCCAGACCACCGCTGGTCCAAGGTCCCCTCATGGCTACATCCCTGAATTTTATGACATGGTTATAATAGAGGAATGGCTGGTTGGTGGATTTTTCGGTGGCCGACCAAATCTTACCCCCGATTTCCGGCAGGATCATCAGGCTGATATAATCATTTTCCAATTCAACCACCTTCCAGGACTTTTCCACAGGAGTGGATGTGAATCCGTCAAACCGGCCATAGGGATAGACCGGACCGAGCAGCGGGATGGGATTAGGGTCTGAAAAAGGATAGGTCGTAAAGACCTTCTGGTATTCCCGGAAGCTGGCTGGATGCTGGGCATAAAGTCCGCACAAGGGCAGCAGCATCCAAAAAATCACTGATTTTCTCATAATCGCATTTTATCGTTTGGGCAGTTATTTTTATTTGACAGGTTAAAATCCATGGCCGGCCTCTATTGCTCCCTGATAACCAGGAGCCAGCCCTTGCCCTTCTCCACCGTTATCCAATCGGCAGTTCCCAATGCGGCTGCCGGCTGAAAACCGGCGATCTCCGGAGCCCAGAGGGATGCTTTTTGTTTTTGGATACCCAATTTGTCCCAGTCAATTTTCAGGTTTACCCTAACGGTGGAATCGGCCCAGCTTGCCAGCGAGATCAGCGCCAGGCCCTTTTTCCTATACACCGTTGCCAGCACTTTAGGATCGGTTGTCCTGACCGGGCATGCGGAACTCCAGTATCCTATCATATCCGTACTGTCCATTCCGATTTCATTCCATAATTTCCAAATTGGTCTTGGATCACTCTTTTCTGACCACCCCAGCCTGTTGGTCATGCCATAAATCATACCCCTCCATGGATTGCCGTCACCCTGCAACATCTCACCCATCAGGCCAAACGGTATACCGCTGACTTCGGTGAGGAAAAAATCCGGGGTATTTTTTTCATAGTCAAAATACTCCCCGAACCAAAGCCTGTTCAGGTAGGGAAAATGCTCCATGTAAAGCATGGCACTGTTATTGAATCCGTCGTTCTTATTGTATTGATTGGCCGAATGCAGGTCAATGATTCCCGGGTGCCTGTCAGTGGTCAGCACGCGCTTGATCCGCTTCATGGTTACCCGGTCAAAGGCAACATCATCCAGATAAATACCATCTATACCAACCTGACTGACCAGCCAGTTCATCCCTTCCACATAATAGTTGTGCCAGCGGTTCATCCCGCTGTTCACCAGGGCCGCATCCTTTAATTCAGGGACAAACCAGGCGGCGATATAATCCGTACCAATATGCTCCTGGAGCCAGCTGAAGCCGCCTCCTTTTCCCGGTGAATAAACCTCATGCCCCAGGCTCCTGAGGGCAAAAGTTTCCCAGGCGTGGTCTGACAATTCCCGGATGGTGTTGTATATTTTCACCCGCAAACCGAGCCGGTGCGCCGAATCTACATAACCCTTCATTTTTTTCCATTCAATAAAGGGGTAGTTGATCCAGGGGTTAATGGGGGTGGCATGATGGATATTGACGACCGTCGCACCCTCCGCCCGAATGGTATCCAGGTTGTTATAACGATGGTAAAACCGGGTAGCCCATTGAAAAGAAGTATTGAGGGGATGGAAAGGGGTTATTAGCAGGGTAAAATTATAATACAGTACGTCCCCCTTCTTTAAGGACCTGGAGCCGCTGTAATTATTGGCAACCACCGATCCGTTCTGCCGGGAAATGGTAATGCCGCCTTTATCGCCATTACCCCAGGAAGCAGGCAGCTGCAGTGGCTTTTGAAGGTAAAAGTTAGTGTTGAGCGGTCTGACATATTTTTCGTCCCTTAATGAATATTGCAACCCTTCATTGACGTTTCCAATCCAGGCCCCGTCCTGGTTTCTGGTCGCAACCTCCCATTTCCAGGAAAGGCTGTCCGGCAAAAAGCCCCCTTTTTGACCAAGGCCCATCATGTATCTGGCCGCTTCCCTGTCAAAGGGGATCTGCAGGGAAATATCATGAATTTCCACATCCCGCCGGGCGGTGACCTTAACCACATAAGATGCAAAACCGTCAAACTCCAGGGAAGCGGACACTTCCATGGACAGTGCATCATTGGTATTTAAAGCCTTCCACTGAACGGTACCGGGCTCCATCCTGGTAAATTCCAGCCCCTCATGCTTCCAGGGCATGGGGGTGCTTTGCCGGCTTTCGGAAAAAAGAAAATGGATCGGGGCAGACAGTTCATTGTTGGGTTGTGATGTATAACCGGTCATTTCCTCATTAAAGAAAGTCTGTATTTGCCTGGGCAAACCATCGGGGTTGATGATCAGCTTACGTCCAAGCAGGCTGACTGCGTTGCCTGATACCTGCAATGGCGTATAAGGGTCTATTACCGTATTTTCCTGAGCCAGTGTGGAATTGAGCCAGTTGAGCCGGGTCATTTTTTCCGGGCTGCCCACCCCGGAGGAAACTGCTTTCAGGCTGCTTACCGTAATATGTATCTGAACCCCTTTGACCTTCCCGCCAGCTGCCCGGATGGTAGCGGTACCACTATAGGTTCCCGCTCCCAATGTATCCGGAATATGCAGGGTACACCAGAGGGCCTGGACCTTACCGGAAGCCATGTCCACTATCTTTTTGACAGGGGTCCCGTCATAATTGATGCCATCTGTATTGATGCATGTGATCAGTCTGCCGGGTATTGTTCTACCCCCGGGCCCCAGGAGATCAGAAAAGGAAACCTCCACCTGGCTGAGCGGTTGGATTGCATATACGCCCAGCTGAAAGGAATAATTTTCATCCCGGTCCGCCTGACCGCTGAACTGGTCTGTTACCCCGCGCTGGATCCAGCGCTGGGGAAGATCATCATTCATGCGGATGGAAAATGCACGATCCTCGGGGAAAACCAGGAAATCCTCCCCGGGATGTCCCTGGATAAGCCGCCTGGTTTCTGCTGAGGTGGCGATAACCTCCATGGGATAAAAACTGTTAAAAGCATTTATGGCCTGAATTTCATTACAGGTGGCATTGGGTTTTCCAGCATATTTTCTGGCAGCTTCCAGCCAGGCTGGTGCAGCCGTCGTATCAGGCCTGCTGTACACCCCCCGGGGATAATTACTCCTCCCTTCGTTTCGGTAAGGCATATAATAAATGTAGTAGGTGCCCTTGCCCGAAGTGGGCTGGAAATACACCTCGCCGGATTCGCGGTTAATTACCCCAGTACAGGCATTGAGCACCCGCTTATGCGTCCGGGGGTCCTCAACAATCACACGGCGGTTTTGCGGATCGGTATCCCTTCTCCTCCATGCGATGATCACTTTGGCCACCTGTCCGCTGCCCTGATAGTGAATGACTGCCCGGTGATTTCCCAGCGAGTCTGGGTTCCAATTATCGTGTCCGACCGTATATTGCACGGACTGCGCGCTCACCTGAAAAAGGAAGCACCCAATAAATACGATGAAATAACAACCTAATCTGGCCATTTTTAATTTATTTTTTCTACTCATATCTAAGATAGGTAAATTCAACTCGTTGCACTAAATAAACCACTTTCCGGCTTCCCTGGAGGAACTGTGATGGCCAGGGGGCCCGTATAGATACCACCGGACAAGCTGCCATCAATGCTGCGGCAAGGCCTCAAAATCTATTAGTGGGGGGACTCCGCCTGGTTTGCGCACCAGCTGGGAATGGGGCTCAAGGTTGTTCATGTCCCGAAACCCTCCGGTGAACATATAAAACCAGTTATTTTCGACGCCGGCCCCGTAATCATACCTGGGGTGGCGGGAGGGACTGGCTGTGGTGGTAAGCATGCAGCGGGTCAGTTCCAGCCAGTTACCCGATGGGGTGCATATCCACTGATTTCCATAGCGCGCCCTGAAATAATCATTTCCATTATCCCCAAAATTTTCGACAAATGCATATAGTCCTTTGAGTAATTGGCCCCCTGTCCTGCTTTTATCCCATTGGGCCAGCAGTTGCCATTTACCATTTTCCGGCGCATAAAAATAGGCGGTGAAAATAGTATGGTCGCCGGCAGGCTTTGCCCCTACAAGCAGTTTATAGACGGTCTCGGGTTTCCACATGAACACCAGGTGACTATGGCCGCCGGAGCCTTCGTTGCCGAATTCACCCGTAAATACGTCCGCTCCCTTTTTCACTAATTTGACAGCATAATCAGAGGGAATCCTGGCCGGGTCATCGGTTTTGTAATTACTCCAGATGGAAAAAATGAATCTGCGCTCCCTGGGAGAATTAACCTGGATGCCCATATAACCATCCGCAAATCCATTGGTTTCATAATAGGCATTGTCCGCATCCACACCGGTGGGTACGGATACTTCCGTATAGAACCAGGCCGCTGCACTGTCGCCGGGAATGGGATACCTCAGGTGGGTGGACGCAGCCCCCCGGTATTCACTGGTGTTATACAGCAGGTCCTTTGCCGCAGGTCCGGAAAAGATAAGGGAAGACAGATCCGGAAAATAAGGACCCTGCTTATACATTCCGCTAATCTCTATGCAGTGGTACCGGATGCTGCCCACTTCAAATTCGCCCGCCGTTTGCACCAGTTCCCCGGAAGCTCCCCCGGTATGAACGAGATGACCCGGACCTGAACTGTCGAGCCTCACCCTGATCGTTGAACGGCCTATTGTTGGGTTCATCTTAAGACGGACTACAAGCCTGCCTGTATGCTGGGGATAAAAATACACCCTTACTATCCGGTGCCGGTCAGACCAGTGGGATAATCCCCGGCCATCGATCAGGTTCAAGGAATCTGCTGATTCTGCAGGCTGAATATATCCGTTTGCTGAAAGCCTGACTTCCCGCTCAACCATGGTATCCAGGAGAAAAGACAAGTTGTTACCGGGATCCTTCAATGGAACCGGGCGATTCCATCCTGTCAACAGGAGCAATATCAGGACAGCCAATAAGAAAACTTTAATCATATAGAACCGTACTTTAAATAGGTATATTATTTTTTTGATGCTCGCAAACCCATTGGGATGCATCTGGAAAAGCCAGAAGGTAGCATAAAAATACCAATGAAAAAAAAGGCCCTTCCTGCAGGCTTTCAGGCAGGAAGCTACGCAATCGATTGAACCAGCCCACTCAATCGATTGCGTTATTTTATCTGGGTCCCGGTCAGGGCAGAATCCCCCGCCGGGCCAATGCATTTGGATTCAGCCGGACCGGGAGGTACTGTGCAGCGCTGTATTTTTAAAGGATGGGAAAACACCCTGGATCTGAGTAAAAAAAAGGTGCTTCCTTTGGGGAAACACCTGTATGGGTGAAAGAAAATTAATGTAAAATAAGTCTGAATTCAACAAAGGAACTTACCTGAATGCCAGCTGCTTTTTATCGGCTTCAGCCATGCGGTTTACTACCTCCCGGAATGCCGGGTATTCGCCCACAGACACCTGGTCTTTGAGGTACCTGACCTCCCTGGTCACGATCAACTGCCCGGGTTTTGCCGTATAGCTCAGGCTGTAGCTCAGGCTGGGGCACTGATAGCTGACGTTTTTAGGAATCTCCACCCATTTTTTCCCCTGGGGAAGTACAATGGTTATCTGCTCCCGGTCGTAGGGGGTGGAAGAAAAACTCCAGAGATTCAAGGCAAAATTTCTTTTTTCCAGCGACACCACCTCCAGGGAACTGTAGGCATCGGTCCAGGGAACCTTGATGATTTTCATCCCGGCTATCTCACTGGCATAATTATCGACGGTAAAACGATATTCCATCATTACAGTATCCAGCAGGTTATCTAGGTTCCGGAAGCTGAGTTCCTTCAGACTTAGGGCATTGCTGAATTCATTGCTTAAGGAACGGGAAATGGCTTTCTTCCGGTCATCTTCACTCTGGTTTCGGTAGGCATTTCTGGTTGCGCTCACCTCGGCCCCCGCAATTTTGCTGCTGCGTTGGATTTCCGCCTTATTGTCCAGAATTTTCAGTACACTGGTCCGGTCGATGGTATTAAGGGTTCGGTTGACTGAATTGAGCTTAACCAGACCTGCAACGGTTGTCTGCTGACCATCCTTGGGGATGTACAGGCCGTTGGCATTGACCAAAATATTGGGCATGGTGCCAAATGCCAGGTTATTGTCGGTCAGTTCTACCAGGTAAGTCCTGCCGCCCGTATGGAGTTGGGCAATGCAATGATTAAAACCAATCAGGGGCAAATCAACATTCTTCTCCCCTTCATTTCTTGTGTCCACCAGCACCAGGTTAGCATCCAGCCCGGCTTCGCGGGCCATGCTGGTAAACAGGACCGCGAGGTCCTTGCAGTCTCCCAGCCGGCTGTTCAGGGTCCTGCTGGCCCGCTGCGGAGTCAGGGCACTGTGCAAAAAGGGGACATTGCTGTAGGTGAAATTTTCTTCGATATAATTATAAATCACTTTCGCCTTTTCCAGTTCACTGAGTTTTTCCTTGCCCGATAGGAGTTCCTTCACTTTTTCTTTGATTTCAAAATCGGCTTTCACCTTTACATTACTCAGGTCACTGTACCAGTTGGCTACATAGTTCCAATCCGGAATGGAGGTGACAACCACCCTTTCCACGACATCGGTGAAAGCAGGCATGGAGGCCTCGCTTTCAATACGCGGGTTATCTCTTTTTTCCCATATATATAACTTAAAACCGTCCCCGGCATCGGTGATCTCCGGCTGCAGGTTGCTGTTGTACATACGGAAATCAAATTTCCGCTGGGCCGGTACCAGCAGGCTGTACCGGGAAAGTTTCATAGGGTATCCACTGTTAAAATTGAATTCCTCCCAGAAATTTTCGGCCAGTTTACCGCTGTACCCGTTTTCCAGTTTATAGCTGACATGAACTGCATCGTTGATCTCCAGGGAAGAAAAGACAATCTGGTTTTCATTGATATCAGCCTGCACCTTGCTTCCATCTTTTTTAAGAATCTCCGCCTTGTCAATGATCAGTCGCTGGGTGTAGGAGTTGTAATTGATGGTCAGTTCCTTCCATTCATCTATCCCTGCCTGGTTGAATATCTTTATCAACAGGTCATTCTTTTCTTCGGAGGCACCATTTTCCGGATAGATTACCTGCTGGAGATCCTTTAACAGGTAAATACTGTTGTCATTGGGATACTCCGCGGGTTTAGGGGATGCCTTATACAGGGCGGCGATGTCATTTTCACGGAAGTTTTTGAAAACATCCTTTTTGTTTTCCAGCTGCTGGAGCTTTTTGCGTGCTTCATAATTGTTTGGAGCATACTGGATGGCCCTTTTGTAGCAGGCAATGGCGTCGTCTTTTTTACCTGCCGCATCAAAAATAAGCCCTTTGGAGTAATGAAAACTTCCCACATACGGGGCCCTGTCCAAAGCCTTTTGCATCCATTGTACGGAGGTGGTATAATCCTGGGTTTCAAAATATTTATCAGCCAGTTTACTGTAACGAAGGGTGGCGTATGGCTTATCATCGATAAGTTTCTTATACAAGTCAAACCCTTCTTGCTTCTTGTTTTGCTTCATTTTATCATTGACCAGGGCCTCAATGAGATCTTCATTGTAATTATGTTTCAGGAATTCTTCCAATACCGCTATGGCCTTGACAGGATCTTTATAGGCATCTTTTTGAAGGTTGTATTCGATGGAAACAAAAGCCACGCTGTTAGGATAGTTTTTGTAGTCGGTTTCAATAATTTTCAGCACTTTTTCAATATCCTTTTTCTTGGCAAGCAGGTTTATAAGTTTGAGCTCGGTTTCCTCGTTATTGCCATAAAGTTCCACCCTTTTTTCCAGCAGTTTCTGGGCTTCATCATAATCTTCCTTATTCTGGGCCTCACTGAAACGATATTCAAGCGCAATGAGGCTTTCGGGGTCATTGGTCTTGATAAACTCGATTTCACGGGTAAGGTCCGTATTGTTATTGTCTTTGCTATAAGCTTCAATAAGGGCTTCGGAAATGATGGTACTGACTGGGGCCTGCGCTTTCAGCTGCTGGGTGATCCTTCGGTTTTCATAGCGCTTGTCGTTATGTCCGTATATTCCGGCAAGCATCAGTTTATCCAGGATGGTAGCCTTCCCCTGGGTTACCAGGTTCTCAAAATAAGCTTCCCCGAAAAAAGGAATTACCGTTACCGGGTAGGCTGATGCTTTATTATATGGGCTGTAATCATAGGAAGTGGTAAGACCTGAAATAATGCGGCCCTCGTTATCGGCGAGCCTTACCATGAAATTGCAACTGTTGATTTCGCTGGCTCCCAGTTGAATGAGTATTCTGTTATTTCCTTTCTGAAGTTTAACCCGGTAATTATACACGTCCAGGTCGGTATTTCTTTCCTCGGGCTCAGATACCACCTGGAAATCATTGATCCATAATTTCACTGAACCAGATACACCCAGCATCAGCGTAACATCCCTGTCCTGGGGGCTTTGCAGAAAAGTCTGCGCGTATATGATGGAATTGCTGATGTCGTAATGAAATTCCATGTCTTCCCAGCGGTCATTGCGCGCATCGGGAATATGAAACCATCTTACATCGGTTCCAACATTATTACGGAACACGGCGTCCGGAGCGGGATTGGCCAGCGGGCCAAAATCCTTGTTGAAACCACTGGAGGAAATATTTTCAAATACCCCCACGGTGGACCAGTTGTGCAGGTCGCCCAGTGTATTGTAGGTTTCTTTGGATGCAGTGATATTGCCTTCGTTCTTGAGCCTGTTGGCCAGGTTCCCGGCTGCCATGGCCTGTATGGTGGCATTGGCCCTTGGATCCTTTAGCAGGTACTTCATAAAATCCTTCACCCCTTCCTGGGTCTTCGGGTCGGTTCCGGAGAAAATATCCCTGTTCCAGAGTGCGTACAAATAAGGGTAAGGATTGGGGTGTACCCTGAAAAACTGGCTGAAATGGGAGAATGCCTGATCGGAATGCCCCTCTTCCACATCAATGAGGGTGAGTGCCAGTTGGGCATCTGCGTATGCCCCGGAGCCTTTATCCACCTGTTGGAGGGTGGCCCTGGCTTCCTTTCTTTTGTTCTGGTTGAATAGTTCCAATCCGCTGGAAAAGGATTGGGCCATATTGAGTTGGACCAGTATAATCATTTGTAGCACAAGGAGGGTAACAATTCTTTTCATAACAGATGAAATCGTTTAAAAGTGTTGATAAAACGCCTGCCCGGCCTGGGAAAAAGTGCCGGATACATGCCTGCAAACAAAGTTTATATTGGGGGGAGTAAGCCACCACTGAGGGGATTTTCAGCCCGGGACTGTCATTCCCAGCCCCTGACATCCAGCCTCAAAAATTAAACTTCAAAAGCCAAGATATATTGTTTCCGGGGTATTACACAGGCTCCGGCGGTTTCTTTTTGGTCCTACCTTCCCCGGGGATTTCTACCCTTTTCCAACAGGGCCATCCCGGGTTGCATGGTTATATTAATTCCATCCTGGCTGATCTACGGGAAAACCGGAAACAAGATCTAGGGAGGTTTTGTATCTATATTGTTGTATGCATATATGTGTTTCTTTTATAGAAGGACTACAGATTTAATGGAATATTGGACAGCTATTTTACTGAAACTATATAAAAAGGAGATAATTAATAAAAATATTTATTATCAAACCCAAATTATTCAATTTAAGCATATTAGAATATATATACAGGTGTTACTGTTATAATATGTTAAAATTACTTTAACATTATTTTTTTTAAAAGGTCGCTTTCCTATACATTTGGTTAGTTTATAACCAAAACTATACTACACATGAGAAAACTTAGACTCATGATAGGGGGTATTTTACTGCTCGCTGTCATAGTGGCACAGGCCCAGATTAAACAGTTAACCGGTAAGGTTACAGATGCCACCGGGGCTCCCATACCAGGGGCTACTATTAAAATTAAGGGTTCCAAAGCCGGAACCAGCGCAGGCGCCGATGGCGCCTTTCAACTTTCGGTTCCTGCCAATGCCATCCTGGTAATCAGCGGTGTTGGTTTTGAAGCAAAAGAAATAAAACCCGGAACACTCACCGTGGTGAATATTTCATTGAATCAGGATGCAAAGTCCCTGAGCGAAGTGGTTGTAACCGGTGTGGGTGCAGCTACCAGCAAAAAGAAACTGGCTTTTGCCGTTGAAACTGTGACCGCAGAGCAGCTGCCTCCAGGAAACACGGCTTCTGTTGACCAGGCACTTGTCGGTAAAGTCGCCGGCGCGCAGATCAGCAGTATCAGCGGTGTGCCTGGTGCACCCGTTAATATATTACTGAGGGGTGTAAACTCCATCAGTGCCGGAACGACCCCCATGATCATGGTGGATGGCGTTCAGCTCGGTGCTTCTAGCCTCAATTCCCTGGATTTAAGCCAGGTTGAAAGGGTAGAAATCGTACAGGGTGCAGCTTCCAGTGCCATCTACGGTGCCCAGGGTGCTAATGGCGTTATCCAGATCTTTACCAAGAAAGGAAAGGCCGGTCAGCTGGATATCAATTTTTCCTCCAGCGTAGCCAGCAACACTTTACTCAATATCGGCGGCGTGCACAAAGCCTACAAACACGGTTTTGCCGTGGATGCCAACAATACGGTGCTGGATGCATCCGGAAACCCGGTTGTATTTGATTCAGTAAACAGTGTGTTCACCAATTCGCCCCTGTTCAACGTATTGGATCCAACCAATTCCATGAGCCACCCCTACGGGCAGAACCTGAAGTACTATGACCATTTGAAGGAATTCCTGGTCAGCGCTACCCAGCTCAACAACTCGATATCAGTTTCTGGCGGAAAGGAAAAGCTGGACTTTAATTTCTACGCTTCCAATAATCAGGCTAACAGTAATTTTAAGAACCAGGGTTATAACAACCGTTCCAACTTTGGAGCCAACGTTGGTTTCGAAGTATTTAAAGGGTTCAAAATCCGCTCCACTACGCAGCTGGTTTATACCCGCAATACCGTTTACGGCGGTTCCTCCAACAGCAACCAGTCCCTGTTTTATGGCCTGCTGAACTCCAAGCCTTTTGTAAACTATGATCAAAAGGATGCAGATGGTAACTACTCCATTTATAATGGCAATGCAGTCGGTGTAAACGGATCCAACCCCAATTACAAGACCCAGTATTCTAAAACACTCAATAACACAGTAGATGTCATCCAGACCATTGATGCCTCTTACCGCATCAATAAATATGTGGACCTGGATGCCAAATACGGCATGAACTTTGAAACCGGCGATCAGAGGTATACCATCTACAACCAGTTCCTCAATAAGAATGCCTTGTATACCAATCACTACCTTTCTTCCTGGGCTCCTGATCAGGGTGGCGAAGTAGACTATACCACTTTCAAAACAACCTTCCAGAACTTTTTGGCCAACGCCAATTTTCATTTCGACCTGGATCGCGATTTCCACCTGAAAGTGCCGATCACTTCCCAAACCCTGGTAGGATGGGACTATAGGAACAACAATTACCAGGCCTATAGTGCCTATGCAACCGATGTTCCTTTGTTCAGCCCCATCAATGCTTCGGAAGGAACCAATTTCAAAACCACCCAGGATTATGTACAGCCTTTCATCACCTACGGTTTTGTGGTGAGCGAAAAACTCGACTGGGGTACTATAGGTGGTATCGGCGGCGGATTCAGAACTGACTATTCTTCTGCATTCGGTGCAGGCCATACTCCCTTTACCTTTCCCAATGTAAATGGTTATATCCGTCCTTCCAGCCTGAATTTCTGGCAGAATGGCGGCCTGGGCAAAGTTTTCCCGGAACTTAAAATAAGGGCTTCCTACGGAGAAGCTGGTATACAACCAGGTGCTTTTGCACGTTACGTGGTGCTGGGTACCCAGGTACTGGGTTCAGCAGATGGTCTTTATTATCCTTCCGGTCAGCCAAACCCCAACCTGCAGGTTATAGTATCCAAAGAATATGAAGTGGGTGCAGACCTGAATTTCAAGCTGGCCCAGAACGGCCAATGGTTCAGAAATGGATTTTTCTCCCCAACTTATTGGAGCAGGAAAACAAAGGGTGACATCGTGGGAACAGACGTAGCTCCTTCCACCGGTGTGGGAACAGTATTGAACAACGCCTTTGGCCTAACCTCCAGCGGTTTCCAGTTCAAAATTGGTTTTGATGTACTTTCCAGCAAGAATCTGACCTGGAATTTCACGACCCTTTTCGGACATCAGACTTCAATTATTTCCTCTATCGAAGGTGGCCAGCCGATTGTTCAGATTTCCTATGCAGGATCTACCAACTATATTCTCGCCCAGGGAGAAAAAGTGGGACAGCTTTATGGTTACCTCGGTTTGCATAGTGTAGGCCAGATTGATCCTACTACCAAGCAGCCTTTTATCGACAAAGCCAGCCAGGCCAATTATTCCGTGGCCAGCAATGGCTGGGTAGTGAATACGGCTAGCAAACAGCCTTATTTCTCCAACAACCAGTATAGTTTCGGAGACCCCAACCCGAAATTCAATATGTCCTTCATCAATGAGTTTTCTTATAAATCCATTGTAACCCTGAACTTCCAGTGGGATTGGGTCAGTGGCCAGCACCTGTACAACCAGACCAAAGAATGGATGTACCGTGATGCGATCAACGGAGACTACGACAAGCCCATTACCGTCGCTGGACAGACCGGTGCCTGGACTGCCTTTTACAGGGGTGTCTACGCCGTTCAGCAAAGAGACGGAACAAAGAATTATTTCTATGAGGATGCCTCTTTCCTTCGTCTTAGAAACGTGGCTGTTTCTATCGATGTGGCCAAACTCGCGAACCTGAAAGCCGTTAAAAGGCTCCAGCTCGTGCTGTCAGGACGTAACCTGATCACAGTTACCAAATACACCGGTTTTGATCCAGAAATCTCCTCAGGTGGAAACAACTCAGCCTGGGACAGGGGTACAGATCACAGCACCATTCCTAATTACAAAAGTTACCAGGTCGGTCTGAATCTCGGTTTTTAGTCAACCATTTATAAAAAAAACATCATGAACATGAAACATATTAAAAAAATTATAATTCTTCTGGTTCTCTTTGCAGGGGTGTTTACCTCTTGCAAGAAGCAATTGGATGTAAAAAATCCAAACAGCCCTACCCCGCCAAGTGCACTTACCGACCTGGGTATTATCCAGCTCGCACAGGGTAGTGTATACGTCACCGGCTTTCACGGCCTGAAATATGGTGGTTTTTACGGTAACTTCTGGAATGACCCCAATGCTTATAACGAGCTGATGGGTGATGTGATCGGTGTAGAAGCCGCCAACCAGTACATCAACCAGTTAAGTACTCCTGATAAGGTGACTTATGGCGATGGTTCCGTACAGTTGAACCCCCAGTCTCCTCCTACCCAGGTGGCCCTGATCCGGATTATCAATACCAACGCCAACGCAAGCAATAACCCATTGTATTATATGTGGGCATACAGCTACCAGCTGAACAAGGCCATGAATAACCTGCTCATCATTGTAAACAATGCAGCAGTTACCGGTGATACTGCCTCCAAGAGGAATACCATCCGTGCATGGGCCTATTTCTGGAAAGGCTTCGCCTATTCCAATTTGGGCAGCCAGTATTACGCTGCCATTATTGATAACACAGGCGGTCAGACCACCAATGGTGATTACCTGACGCATGACAAGATCATTGCGGAGGCCAATGCCAATTTTGATAAATCTGCCGCAGCCGCCAGTGCCGCAGCCCCGGCTGTTTTTGCCTCAGAACTGGGTCAGATTATTCCCAATATCTGCCAGGTAGGAAACGGCGGTGTGCTGGATGCCACCATGTGGCAGCACAACTGTAATACCATGAAGGCCAGAAATATCCTGGAAAATCCTTCCACCGGTACGCCTGACTGGGCTACCATCGCTTCCCTCACTGCTGCCGGAACCGGTATTTCCGCCGGTGACAAGGAATTTGTTGCATACTCCAATCCAACGGGTGATATTTATGGAGCCAATGGCGGTAACATCGCTTCCCTGGCTACCACAACCAACCCCGGCTACTGGGTTACTGAAAGGTTCATCCAGGAGTTTGATACTGTCAATGACCTGCGTTTCAAGAATAATTTCCTGCCGCTGCCCTCTTTTTATCCCGGTGACTTTACCCGTGGTACGATCGTGGGAACCAGGTATTATATGGTGCCTGAAGGCAATGGCCTAAGCTCCAATGGCACTGCAACAGTGGTTTATGGTTCAATTACTCCAGGAGCCTATGAACTTAAAATTGCTGCTTTCTACGAAGAAAACCTGATCATGCAGGCTGAAGCCCAGGCCAACCTGGGTAACAATGATGCTGCATTGAAGATCATTGATCAGCTTCATGACATGCAGGGATCCGGCCTGGCCCACCTGGCTGGAACTACTCCTGCATTGCCTGTACTGGAAATCGTGCGCAGGGAAAGAAGGATCCAAATGGCCTTCTCCGGCATGTCATTCTATGATGCAAGGCGCTGGGGAGTCCTGGCCAACGGTCGCAGCAATGCAGTGGCCATTGACGCCAACGGCAAATTGTGGACCAATGCACTTATCAACTACAATTACATGGATTATTGGGATGTTCCCGGTAACGAAACAGCCTATAACCCTGCCGCTGCTGGCAGTGCTGCTGTGTTAAACCCGAAATATCCATAATGCAAGGTTTATAAATTCATAACATATTTCTCATGTGACTCATCATATCTGAGCTCACAACGGGGGTGGTTTTTACCACCCCCTCTTTTTTTGGGGACTATCTAAACCGGCCAGTGAAATTAGGAGCCAATGGCCCCGGCTGGTCATTTCATTTCCCTTGTACTCCCTTCCATCCCAACTCAATCGGGTAAAGTTTCTGAACCAAGGCATAGCCCCATCACCTGAATGAAAAAATCAGTCTATAAAGGAAGGGTTGCTTTAAATGGCCTGCCCCCATCGCTTAAGTGAACTCCTCGCGCCTGAAACTATTTCCGGACCCACCTGTTAGCCAGGCATTTCCAGCGAGGCCGGCCACTGGACTTTCCCTTTTTCCCCCATGGGCCCCTTCCGTGTTTGCTCGGCAGACCGACCCGCTTGCGGCGAGAAAGGATAACCGGGTAAGTACCTGGCCTATTGACCTTAAAGGATTGCACCGCTGGTGCAACGCGCTAAATCCTTTGGTCCATTTGCCGCCCGATTAGGGGATACTGTTATCCTTTGTGGCCATGGACCGGGGCAACCCTCCCTGGAGATAGCTAAAAATAGGAAAGGGAACCATCTTATTGGTACACTCCGAATGTACCTCCTGGTCCAGGTAGGCTGAAATAGAGGATTCCATTTTAACAGCAACAGGAGAAAATAACCGGCATGCCAGGTTTGCTGGGGCAAGGGTTCCCAATTCAGCCGCCAGGATTAAAGGATCCGCCATTCATAAGGATCAGCGGATACCGAGCCCAACCCCATTTGCAGCTGGCCGGGCAAAACTATCTGGGGGAGAGTTAATGGATAAGCCTTCAACAATAGTCCTCTCATTGTTGGTCCATATAGCGGCCGAGCGGAATGAACAACCCGGCAATTGAACCCCTAGATCGGTTCCTGCGGTGTAACCATAGAAGGCATAACCATATTATTTACCAATTCCACCCCCATATAATGGGTGCAACCGATAAAGGTCAAGATGGTTTGCGTCAAAGCAGGGATCTCCCAAGGCAGGTTCTGCGGATGGTTTGACTACCCCTGAGTCAATAGGGTGCGGGGACCAAGAAAAAAGCCCCGCAAACAGCATACTGCTTACAGGGCTTTATTGGTTTGGCGGTTAATTTTCCATGCAAAGGATTGTTACCTTCTCCTCCGCCTGGCTACCATATTCTATTTGCCTATTGCGTCTATTTTGGTTTTCAGGGTTTCCCATGCCTGACTCAATTCATCCAACTGACCGGAAGCCTCCCGGACGCCGGTTATTACCTGGGTGGTAGGAGACATCTCCGTTTCATGCAGGATACCAAAAAGGGACCCAAAAAGATTACTGAGCCTGTCCAGACCGGGTTCCCTACTGCCGCGGGGCTGATGCAGCAGGGCTGCAGCGAGCAGGTCCAGCTTTTTTGCGCTGGAATCCCCGGAGGCTGCCAGTTCACTGCGGGCCTGGGAGATGTCTGCCGACATTTTCATCAACTCAAGCCTGGCCTCGTAACACTGTTTGGACAGGTCATGCTGGAGCTGTAAATCAGCAGCCGTAGCTTTTACCCTCGGATCCATCTCCAGGACAAGGCGTTGCAGGTAGGATTTACCATTGACCGTCAGCCTGATGGTATATTCTCCCGGCAGCGCCCAGGGAGAACTCGGAACCGGCGCCGTATTGCCAAAAGTTGCGCCGATGGGATAGGAAGCGGGAATATTCAGCGGTGTATAGTGAAGGTCCCAGGTAAAACGGTGTGCCCCTGGTTCCGCGGACAGGATTTGCTGGGGCCTGATCCAATACAATGGGATGTTGACCGGGGGAATGGTATAGAATGTATCTGTGCTGCTGTATTTACGGATCAGTTTTCCAGCCTGATCCAGTATTTCTAGAGTAACCGGTGAGGATGGTTTGTTTGAAATATAATAATCAATAATGGCTCCCTCCGGCGGATTCTGGCCGGCAGGTTCTTCCTGTGGCAATGGGGTATCGGTCCCCATGTTGTAGCGAACCCGGTAAGTTTTGGCGGGTTTATACAAAATGGTTCCAGATCCCGGGGTGACTTCCCGCAATGCGGTGACTGCGTCCAGAATCCAAAATCCCCTGCCATGAGTGCCCACAACAATATCATCGTCTTTGATCACCAGGTCACGGATGGAGGTGGCTGGCATATTCAGCCTGAGGCTCTGCCAGTGTCCACCGTCGTCAAAGGACACGTAGACGGACCTTTCGGAGCCGGCATAGAGCAGTCCTTTCCGATAAGGATCCTCCCTTATCACATTGATGGGGTCGTCTGGAAGTCCACCCACGATCTCCTGCCAGGATTTACCCCCGTCTGCGGTCTTATAAATATGGGGATGCATGTCATCGAGCCGAATCCGGTTCACGGCGGCATAGGCTGTATTTACGTCAAAATGGGAGGCATCCATGATGGATATTTTACTCCAGGAGTTCACCTGGGCAGGGGTAACATTCTTCCAGGTTTTACCACCGTCCCTGGTTACCTGAATGAGTCCGTCATCGGTACCGGCCCAGATGGTATTGATGTCCCTGGGAGAGGGCGCCACCGTATAGATCACTCCCCTCCTGGGCATTTTTTTCATAGACTCACTGCTGTAGATGCCCACGCTCGCGGGAATATCCCAGCTTTCCCTGGTAAGGTCAGGACTTATTTCCTGCCAGGAATGTCCCCCGTCGCGGGTCTTCAATAAGATATTGCCCGCGTAATAGAGTGTTTTGGGATCCAATGGGGAAAACAGGACGGGGGCCGTCCGGACAAAGCGGTATTTTCCGCCGCGTACAGGCTCCGGAGCAATATTTTGCACCTGACCGGTTCGCTTATCATAGCGGGTAAGTTTGCCTCCGTAAATAATATTGGGATCCAGTGGGTCTGCCGCTACGTAGCCATATTCCTCTGCCCCGACCGGGTGGTAATCCCGGAAAGTAATCTCCCCATCGTTACCCCTGGAGGCTATCCCAATGGAACCGCTTTCCTGTTGACCGCTGTAAACATTATAGGGAAAGGCATTGTCCGTGCTGACATGATAGAACTGGGCGGTCGGTTGGTTGTACCAGGAAGAAAAACTCTGCCCGCCATTGACGGTGATGATGCCGCCCTGGTCGCAGGCAATCAGCAGGATGTCGGTATTGTCCGGGTTGATCCAGATCCGGTGGTAGTCATCTCCTCCCGGTGCTCCCCGGTAGGCATTCCAGGTTTTTGCTCCGTCAGTGGATTTCCACACTACCACATCGGCCGTGTAAACTATATCAGCGTTTTTGGGATCTACCTTAACTTCCGCAAAATCATCCCCCCTGCCCCAAAAACGTTCATCACTGTTCATTTTGACCCAGGATTCCCCGCCGTCATCACTACGGTATATACCGCCCTGCTCCCCTGCTTCCACGGTGGCATATAACCGGCTGCCGTTGGAAGGCGCGATACAGAATCCGATCCGGGAAAGTCCCTCTTTGGGCGTTGGCAATCCTTTGGTCAGTTGTTTCCAGGTGGTGCCACCGTCTGTAGACTTGAACAGGCCGCTTCCTTCCCCGTTCCACTGGCCGTTTTCCCAGGGCCCCTGTCTGCCAGCCCACAGGTCGGCAAATACAATGTCGGGGTTGGAGGGATCAATGGCTACCTGCACTGCGCCCGTATTTTCATCTTTATACAGTACGCGTTCCCAGTTCTTTCCCCCGTCGGTACTTCTGTAGACCCCGCGTTCCGTATTGGGTCCGTAAGGGTGTCCGAGGACGGCGGCAAAGAGCCGGTTCTCGTTTTTGGGGTCAACAGCCAGGCCGCCAATCTGCTGTCCTTCCCGCAGCCCAAGGTGATTCCAGGTTTTACCGGCATCCGTGGATTTGTAAATACCGTCCCCCACTGAAAGATCCGGCCGCTGGATACCCTCCCCGCTGGCGACATAGACCACTTCGGGATTGGAGGGGGCTACGGCCACATCCCCAATGGATCCCGTTGGCTGATCGTCAAAGATGGGTTTCCAGGTCCTGCCGTAATCATTGGTCTTCCACACCCCGCCGTTGGTAGCGGCAATATAGAATACATTTGGCTGCTGGGGTACTCCAACCGCGCCAACTGTTCTGCCCCCGCGATGGGGTCCGATATTGCGCCACTGCATGCTGTTAAACAGGGACGGGTCAATGGACTGGGATATACCCGGCCCCGGGGATAGCATGAGGACAAACAGTGCAATCCAGGTAATCTGATAAATGTTCAGGCGGTGCTCCATGTAATGATAAATTAAATAATGATTGGAATCAGTGGGTTTGACCCCTTTGGTGTCAGCCGAATTTAAAGATAGAATGATTTCATGTTGTACACTTCAGCCGCTAATAAAAAAAATGCCAGCCTTAGGATGGACCGACCCACAATAGTCAGGATGAATTCGGTTTTTGTCCCTTAAATTGCAAGATCTAATTAACCAATGCTACTGTTATGAGAAAAACTGCCCTCCTGCTAGGTGTTGCCCTGCTCGCCTGCACCCTCCTATTTGCCCAGAAAAAAAGCAAGAAAGCCCCTGCAGAAATCTCTACAGGACCGGCCGATTCCGCCTGGTACACTACCACCCGGTACCGACTGATCGGGCCCTTTCGGGGTGGCCGGAGCGCTGCGGTAACAGGCAGCTTTAAGAACAGAAATACTTTTTATTTCGGATCCACCGGAGGTGGCGTTTGGAAGACCACCGATGGGGGGGATAACTGGAAAAATATATCCGACAAATACTTTGGAGGAAGCATCGGTGCGGTTGCCGTAGCCCCTTCCGATGAAACCATACTTTACGCCGGGGAGGGAGAAAACTCCCTGCGAGGCAATGTTTCCGAGGGACTGGGCGGGCTCTGGCGCAGCGATGACGGTGGAAGAAGCTGGAGGAACCTGGGACTCCGGGATGGAAGACATATCATTCGTATCCTGATTCATCCCAAAAACCCGGACATTGCCTGGGTGGCAGTCATGGGCCATCTTTTCGGGCCGCATGCAGAAAGGGGCGTATTCAAAACGGTGGATGGAGGAAAGACCTGGAAAAAAACCCTGTATGTCAATGACCAGACCGGATGCTCCGACCTGGTGATGGAACCCGGAAACCCTTCTGTATTCTATGCCGGCATGTGGCATGTGCGCAGGACACCATATAGCATGGAAAGCGGGGGCGAAGGCAGCGGACTGTATAAGAGTGTGGACGGAGGGGAAACCTGGACTAACCTGACCGAGCACAAAGGACTGCCCAAAGGAATATGGGGAATCGTAGGCGTTGCCGTCATGCCCGGAAATACCGACCATCTCCTGGCACTCATAGAAAATGCGGCCGGCGGCCTGTTCCAAAGCACCGACGGGGGGCTTAGCTGGAACCTGCTGACCGATAACCGAAATATCAGGCAGCGGGCCTGGTATTATGACAAGGTATTTGTAGATCCCAAAAATGAAAACCTGGTATATGTACTCAACGTAAATTTCATGCGCTCCACTGATGGCGGAAAGACCTTCAGTGAAATAAACACCCCGCACGGCGATCACCATGATCTTTGGATAGACCCCGAAGACGGAAACCGGATGATCATTGCCGATGATGGCGGCGCCCAGGTGAGTTTTGACGGAGGCGTTCACTGGAGTCCGGTCAACAACCAGCCAACCGCCCAGATTTACCGGGTGACTACCGATAATGCCTTCCCTTACCGGATACTGGGTGCCCAGCAGGATAATTCGACCATCCGTATCAAGAGCAGGACCTATGGCGCGGGCATCACCGAAGCGGACTGGTCTTCCACAGCCGGGTTTGAAAGCGGATACGTAGTGGCCGACCCCCAGAACCCCGATATCGTTTACGGGGGAAACTATGACGGTTTTTTGGGCAGGCTCGATCATAAAACGGGAGAAAACCGCGTCATCAATGTATGGCCTGATAACCCCACCGGGGCTGGTGCTGCCGTACAGAAATACAGATTCCAGTGGAATTTTCCGATATTCTTTTCACCCCATAACCCCAAAAGGCTCTATGCTGCGGGTAATCACCTGTTTGTCACGGAAAACGAAGGACAGAGCTGGGAAATGATCAGCCCGGACCTGACCACCGATGATAAAATCAAACAGGCTCCCAGCGGAGGGCCCATCACCAAGGACAACACCAGCGTGGAATATTACTGCACCATTTTTACTGCCACCGAATCTCCCCTGGAAAAGGACCTGCTGTGGGCCGGAAGCGATGATGGCCTGATACATATCAGCCGGGACGGGGGCAAGAACTGGGAAAACGTAACGCCGCCGGCAGCCGGAAAGTTCATGATGTGGAACTGTGTGGAGACCGACCCTTTCAAGAAAGGGGCCGCCTACTTTGTGGGCACCAAATACAAAATGGACGATTTCACCCCATATATCTTCCATACCGAAGACTATGGCAGGACCTGGACAGAGATCACCAATGGTATTGGCAGGATGCATTTTACACGTTGTCTGCGGGCAGACAGAAAGCGGCCCGGCCTGCTGTATACCGGTACCGAATACGGTATGTATATCAGCTATGATTATGGAATGCACTGGAACCCCTTCCAGTTAAACCTGCCCGTGGTTCCGGTAACGGATATGACCATCAAGGAAAACGACCTGGTGATAGCCACCCAGGGCCGTGCTTTCTGGATCCTGGATGACCTGAGCCTCCTGCAGCAAAAACCGGCAGAGATGCCCGCTGCCAACCTGAAAGTGTTTGATGTAAACGATGCCTATTTAATGGAAGGAGCCAGTTATCCGGACATCCGCAATGGCGGCGTCAATCCGCCCAATGGCGTGGTGTTCAACTATTACCTGAAGTCAGCGGGTGATTCCACCCAGTTGCTGGTCCGCATCTATGACAAACAACACAGGTTGATCAGGACTTACGACAAACAGGAAAAGGAAATCAGTAACCGTCCCCAGGCAGTTGCCGGCATGAACCGCTTTGTATGGGATATGGAGTACCCAAGGGCGCTTAAAATTGAGGGAATGATTCTGTGGAACGGCAGTGTGGACGGACCCAAAGCCGCTCCCGGTAAATACACAGCCCATTTTGTGTTGGGTAGTGATTCCCTGGAAGTACCCTTCACCATCAAGGGGGATCCCAATTTTACGATGACCGAAGCGCAGTATGATGAACAGGTCGGATTCCTGCTGGAAATCAGGGATAAATTCTCTGCCGTTCAGAAAGCCATCCTGGATATCCGTAGCCTGAGGGGGCAGATTGAAGGACTTATCTCCAAGCTGGACAGCAACCAATCCAAACATATTAAACCCATGGGAGACAGCCTCTACCATCAGCTTACCACCATTGAAGAAGCCCTCTACCAGACGAAGGCCAAAAGCGGACAGGATGTGCTGAACTACCCCATCAGGATCAACGACCGCATTTCAGCCGTTTACCGGGTAGCTTCCAGCGGTTACCATCCCCCCACCCGTCAGGTCAGGGAAGCCTTTGACGGGCTACGGATCCAGGCTGATGCCCAGCTGGATAAACTGAAAAAAATAATGGCCGGGGATGTAAAAGATTTTAATAAAATGATCCATGATAACCAGATTCCGGTTATAGGCGTCAAAGACTAATCCTATTGTATAACCGATTATGATCAATATTTCCATGCTCGATGTTTCTGCCGTCACCGGGCTGATGGCCATCGGGGTGTTAACCGGCAATTTCCTGCTGGGCATGCTGCTCAGCACAGCTTATAAAACCACCCGCTGGTGGAAAGCCACGCCTGGCTGGGTCAGGGGTATTTCCCTGGCTGAGGTGCATAACTGGACGGCATACCTGGCCCTGCTGCTGGTCCTGCTGCATCCTGTTTTTCTGGTATTTGATAAAACGGCCGGGTTCCACCTGCGCGATATCCTGCTGCCGGCCGCTGCCCCCAAGCAACCCTGGGAAGTAGCCATGGGCATCATTTCCCTGTACCTCCTGACGGTGGTGATCATCACCACGCAACGCCCGCTGCGCAGGAAACTGGGGGCAGGGAACTGGAAAAAAATTCACCTGTTATCCTATGGAACCGCCCTGCTGGTTGTAATGCATGGCATCCTGATGGACCCGGAGCTGAAGGACCGGGGGGTGAACTGGCTGGATGGGGAAAAACTTTTCCCTGAAGGCTGCGGATTGCTGATGCTGGCTGCCACGATTGCCCGGATCAGGTACCAATTTCAAAAAAACTAAACCACCGCTGCCAGGGAAAGCCCGGGCAGTGGATGTGCCCGGACAGACTTCGCCAAAAAACTGCGCTCGATTCAAAAAGGCAATGGGAGCGCCGGCCATTGCATATATCATTATAATAAGGAAGCCCGCAACTCAAGGAGTTGCAGGCTCCTTATTTCCTTTTCATCCATACAAGGAGACCTGGTAAGTGTCTCCCCTGCCTAAAGCCTTTCGGCCAAGACTTATTTTATGGTCAGCGGTCGGGATCAGCCCCTGACCTTGAGCAACCCTAATTGGTAAAATCCAGCGGGATGACCAGTTTGAAACTCAGGTTTCTTCCCATATTATACACTCCAACCCTCACCGGATTACTGGCATAGTTGGCCGGGTAATATTTAAAACGGCTCATGTAATCCATATAAGCTGTATTCAGTAAATTATTAACTGTGATAAAAACAGAGCAGACCAACTTGCCCCTGCTGTTTCTGATATCAGACCCCATTCCTGCATTCAGCAGTGTATACCCTTTGGTGGGAGCCAGACTGGCTGCCAGTTCATAGGAGGAAAGACCCATGTAGATGGCGCTTGCGTCATAGACATGCTGCTGCTCAAAACAATGCACCACGCCCAGTTTCAGGTACGAATTGGCCAGGACCTTTCCTTTGGATCCGGTCCTGATTTTAAAATCCGACTGCAGTTTGGAGGGCGGGATAAAAGGCGGGTACTGCTGACCGGCAGGCTGGTTCTTTAGTATGGCCGTGACCGTACTAAAAGCAGTATACCAGTCCATCCAGGGCAATTTCTGCGGATGGATGTCCAAGGAAGCCTCGCCGCCCGTCAGCATGGCATTGCCCTGCTGGTACTTGAATACGGGCGCGTCACCGAAGCCAGGGGTGGAATTATTGATAGAATCGCCGCCTGAAACCGACTTCAGGGCATTGGGGTAAATGTAGTTATGAATGGAATTGACAAAAAAATCCAGCTCTGCGCTGAAATCCGGGCTGTTGATGCCGGGAGCCAGGTCAAATTCAATATTGGATTCGGGTTTGAGGCCCGGATCACCGATTTCGTATACCACGGTACCATCATGAATCCCGTTTGAACCGCTTTCGGCTACATTGGGTGCGCGGAATCCACGGGCTATATTGGCCCGCAGGAAAAGGGGGGAATTGAACTGATAGACCGCCCCGATACTTCCGGATACACCCTGGAAGTTGGAATGGTAAGCGCTGAAACGGTGGATGGCCGAAGGATCCGAAGGGGAAAGTTCGTTGCCATTGGAGTCTATATAATTATCATGCCCGCTGAAATGCCGGCTGTCATATCGCAGTCCGCCACTCAGGTTCAGGTTACCGATTTTTTTGTTAACAATCACAAAAGCCCCGATATTAAAGAGGTCATATTCAGGAATCAGTAATAGGGTGCCCTTGTTTTTGGAGTTCTGGTATAAACCGTTTACACCTGTGGAAAAACTAAAGTCATGGTAGGAAGGCGAAATATACCGCAGGTCATAATTGAGCGAATGAAGTAAATAATAAATATTGGAGGTATTGGGAATGGTGGGGTCATTGTTTTCCTGACGGCGGTTTTGCTGCCAGGCGAAGGTCCCCGTGATCCGCCCTTTGCCCAGCGAGAGGCTGTTATCCCAAACCAATTTCTGGTGGTGGATGGCCTGATTGATGACCAGCGGGGTATAGGATTTCAATTCCTGGCTGGTGGGTAATACATAGACCGGGTTACCACCGGCATCCACATCCTGACGCAGGAAAGCGCCGGTGGCTGAATCCCTGGTACCATCCACAATCCCGGTCCTTAGGTCAAAATAACTGTAATGCAGCTGGCTGAATCCCCAGCCGCGGTGAATGCCCAGGGTCCCCTCTGCGTTGAAGTTGCTGAACTGGGAGTTCAGCACATACCCGTCATTGGGATTCTGATAGGCATGTGCCATGGTATTGTCAATGCGGGCATTGAAAGCAATGCCATGCAGATGTCCGGCGGTGTGGATGCTGTTGGCTATGAGTCCGTTATTGGTCTGGTAATTAAGCAGGATATCCCCGTGAACTTCTCCTTCCGGCAGGACCGGCTCAGCCAGCAGGTTGACCACCCCGCTGATGGCATCCGAACCATAGACCAGGGAGGCGGGCCCTTTCAGAATTTCTACCCTGTCAATGGCCTGCTGGTCCACTTCAATGCCAAATTCATCACCCCACTGCTGTCCCTGCTGGGGAACGCCATCAGCCACCGTGACCACCCTATTATAGCCAAGCCCTCTGATAACAGGTTTTGAGATGGATTGGCCATCGGTAATGGCTGAGACACCTGGAACCCGGGTAATGGCATCGATGATATTGGTGGAAGCCTGCTGCTGCAGTTCGATATGGCTCATGACGGCCACCGGAAAAGGGTTGTTCTGTTTATCGGTGGCGGCCATCACCCCGGTAACGATCACGTCTTTTAATTGGACAACGGAGGGATGGAGCAAAAAATCGGTTTTGGTAAGGCCGGTAATATCAATTTTTTCCAGGGCAGTTTCGTACCCGATGGCACTTATCTCAAGGAGAAAATGTCCGGCTGGAACCTTTTGAAGCCTGTAATGGCCTGCGGAGTCCGTGAGTGTACCTGTATGCAGGTCGGGAATATATACGCTCACACCAGCCAATAGACGGCCAGATCCCTTTTCTGAAACGGTTCCGCTCAATTCATTTTGTCCATATAATAAGGTGGATGTACATAAGAAAAATAACATCACAATCCATGCGTTCATTCTACTATTCATGATAGGGCAACTTAAATAATAATAAAAATGGAATCACCTTCCCCTGTGGGGGAAAGCATGACAAATCCTGGCAGCCTGTTGATCAGGCCTGGTGTCAAATAAGGGACTGTGGAGGGGGAACCGGTATTTCCCTGGGATGGTTTTTCAACCGCTGGTCGTGTACCGGAAAGGCCAGGGTATGCTGGGCTGGGAATACCAGGCAGCAGCCGGCCTGATCCACCCGGGTATAGACCAGGTCGCCTGGTCCCTGGAGACTGTGGGCACCCGCATTACAGATGATGGCCATGCCGCAGGTGGAGCTTGAAGTATTATTGAAAAAATTAAAGTTGTCTGAGATCAGCTCCTGTTCACCGGCATCGCGCAATAGGAATACATAAGCCGTATCATGGATGACCTTGCGGGATACCACATCATATAATTGTTGTTGGTACCAGGCTTCCTCTGTTTCGTCCTTATCCAGGCTACGCACGGCCACCTTGATCAGATAGGGCTGGCTTTGATTATTTTCCGCGGCTTGCAGTACCAATTCCGCTGCCGCTGTCCGGGTCCTGATCAGGGAAATTGAAAAGAAGGTGTAATAGAGTATACTCTGTGACAACAATATTAGCAGTATAAAGGCGACCGCATGTTTCACCAGGAGTATGTTTTGGTTTTAGTTATCTCAGAAAATTCAACCATAAGCCAGTTTGCAAGAGCTCAAATCTAAGTATTCTCTTTTAGTAAAACAACAATTCGGGAGCCCAGCCAGGCAGGTATTTCAAAAGCTCCGGGTAATCGGGTATTTTTCCGGGCTGATAGCTGATAAATATAAAAATGTAGTAAATTGTACTACGATCCTCATGAACCACAATTTGCCCCGGTTTTCATGTGCTGTTACCTTTTAATTTCTTGTTTTTTGTAGCGGGAACCTGCTTTGTCCTTAGGGATACCTATTTCCGTTTGACATTTCCGGCCCAGCCGTTACAGGCAATTGGCCGGCTATATTAATTTAAGTTCTTTTTCATTCATATTTAAATCAAAATCAGCACAATGAGAAAACTACTACTCTATGTTGCCCTGTTTCTGAGTACGTCGGGAGGTATGCTTGGTAACCATGCCCTCCAGGCTCAGGAAAGGCAAAAAACACTCCAGTTTGGTCCGCCTACTGTAGTGAATTTTCACGAACTGGCTCTCTATGAGCAGACCCATCCGGTCATTTTAAAAAAGCGCTTTGTCGAGCAGGGGGAAGACCGTGAAAGAATCATCTTTAAACCCAAAGCGGTAACCAGCAATGCCAGGGTTACCACCCTGCAGACCAAAAATGCCAAGGACCAGGCGCTGGCCACCACCGCTTCTCCGGCACCCACCCAGAATTTCCAGGGTGTGCTGGACAATGGAACCCTGATTCCCCCCGACATCAACGGGGCGGTAGGTACCAATTATGTCGTGGAAACCACCAACCAGCAGTTTAATATTTATACGAAAAGTACCGGGGCCCTAAAAAGCACGGTCAGCATCACCACCCTTTTTTCCCCCAGTGGTCTGTCGGGCTATTATGATCCCCATGTTGTATATGACCCCACCGCTGACCGTTTTATGATCGGTATTGATGCCGGCTCTGGCACTTCGGCCTCCCCTTCCTATTTTGGACTGGCCGTTTCTGCCTCAGGAGACCCCACCGGCACCTGGTATATTTATAAGGTGGAATGCACCCCCAGTTCCACCACCGATTTTATGGACTACCCGATGCTTGGATTTTCCAGCAACTGGGTGGTAATGACCGGAAATGATTTCCCTGCCTCCGGCTCCAATACATCTCATATTTATGTGTGGCCAAAAGCAACCCTTTACGCAGGGGGCACCGGAACGGTGACTACTTTCGTGGATGCTACCAATATCCTGATCTCCCCTGCTTCCACCTACGATGCTGGTGTTTCAACAGTATATATGGTGTCAGATTACAATGGCAATTCCGGCGGAAACGGCTACGTAAATATTGGCACGATTTCCGGAACGACCACACCTGTATATACGGCAGGCACCCAGTTGGGTGTCAATCAGCCCTGGCAGGATCCATCAGCCCTGGTCAATGCACCCCAACTGGGTGAGACGGCCGCCAAAGGACTGGAAGCCGGTGATACCCGCATACACAGCTGTATATACCGCAACGGAGCCCTTTGGTTCACCCACAGTACTTTCCTTCCGGCCTCAGGTACCATCACCAATTCAGCCGTAGACTGGTGGCAGGTGAATCCCTCCGCGCTGACCGTAACGCAGTTTGGAAGGATCTCTGATCCGGCAGCCAAGATCTGGTATTATTATCCCAGTCTGGATGTTAATGCCAACGGTGATATGCTGGTGGGCTATTCAAGCTCCAGCGCCACCGCCTATGGCGGTGCTCAATATGCCCTGCACCTGGCCGGTGATGCCGCCAATACCGTGGAAACACCCGTACAGTTTGTAAATGGCCTGGCCGGATACTACAAGACCTATGGCGGCGGACGCAACCGTTGGGGAGATTATTCCGGAACGGCTTTTGACCCTGTTGATAATTCCTTCTGGACTTTTCAGGAATGGGCCAATACAGGCAGTAACTGGGGTACCCAGATTGCCCATGTACCCAATACAGGTACGGCAGCCTGCAGCGTTCCTACAGGGGAAACAACGACGGGTATCGGCAATACGGGTGCAACCTTTAACTGGACGGCTGTCTCCGGTGCCACCGGATATAATGTCCAATACAGGATCGTAGGAACTACTACCTGGTCCACCGGCACCTCCACTACAGCCAGCTATACTGCTGCGGGCCTGACGCCGGGCAGTAATTATGAGTGGCAGGTACAGACGGTTTGCTCGGCTACGTCCTCTTCCACTTTTTCCGCTTCCACCAATTTCGCTACCACCGGCGGATGCGCGACTCCAACGGGCTTGACCCCCTCGGCCATTACGCCGACCAGTGCCACCCTTGGATGGACCGCCATCTCCGGAGCAGCCTCTTATAATGTAGAGTACGGAACTTCCCTGGCTTCCCTGACACTGGCCAGCGCGACCACCAATTCCTTTGCGCTGACCGGCCTGACAGCCAGCACCAAGTACTATTTTGAAGTGCAGTCCGTGTGCGGAACCAATGGAACCAGCAGCTACTCTGCGGTAGATTCCTTCACGACCACCAGCAACTGTGCCACCCCAACCGCTTCAGCGGCGACCCTGATCACCAATACAACGGCTACGGCCAACTGGTCAGCGGTAAGCGGTGCGGTCAGCTATAATTTCCAGTGGAAGGCCAGCTCTGCCTCCAGCTTTACCACCGTCACCGGCCTGTCAACGAATTCCTATGCCCTGACCGGTCTTACGGCCGGAACAGCCTATACCTACCAGGTTCAGGCTGTATGCGGCACCAACGGAACCAGTGCCTACAGCAGTGCGGTCAATTTCACCACTACGGGTGGAACGGTAACCTATTGCGCTTCCAAAGGCAATACTACCTATGAGTATATCAAAACCGTAGCGGTTGGAACCATCAACCATACCACCACCAGCGATGGCGGTTACGGCAATTTCACCTCAGTCAGCACTTCGCTGGCGGCAGGTACAGCCTACAGCATCAAACTGACGCCGGGCTTTACCGGGTCATCCTATACGGAATACTGGACGGTGTACATTGATTACAACCAGGACGGCACCCTCAACGGGACCGGTGAGATCGTGGCTACCGGCAGCGGAAAATCTACGGTTACCAAATCCTTCACCGTTCCGGCAACAGCCAAGAGCGGAGCGACCCGGATGCGCATCCAGTTGCAATATGGTTCCAGCAGCACCAACCCTTGCGCAACCCTGACTTATGGAGATGTCCAGGACTTTACGGTCAATATCACCGGCGGCACAGGCGAAGTAACCAACAGCGCACCGGCAGAAAATTCGCTCATTGAGCCCGAAGCGATCAACACCCTGATTGTCGTTCCCAATCCGATGTCCGGCACCAATGCCACGGCCACCTACAACCTGGCCAAGGACGGTAACGTCAGTTTGCGTATCGTGGATATCAACGGCAAAACCATGCACAGCGTAAACCTGGGGGCACAAAGTGCCGGTTCGCACAATTACCTGCTGAGTAACCTGAAAAACAAATTACATTCAGGCTACTATGTCATAGTAATGGAACAGAACAACCAGATCATTTCACGCAACCGTTTTATTGTTAATTATTAATAACAGCATCCAATAACCTTACAGGAACCGCCTTCCATTGTGGAAGGCGGTTCTTTTTTTGTTACTTTTACACTGTGCCATCTTTCAGAATTGCCTACTTTTAAACATCGATTCCCAGGACCGGGAAGCTGGCACTGGTCTGTTCAACATGGCATCAACCTTCAATTGGATTCCCATGAGCATGCACAAACTTTGGATTCTTCTTACCCCGCTCACGGCCTGCGTGCTCCTGTCTTATGTTTCCCGCCACCAATCCGGGCAGCCAGGTTATTTCCCCAACCGGGTGGGCGACCATTGGGTTTATCGTTATAGCGGCCAGGCCGGGGGCATTCCAACCCATATATATGTTGATATCACTGGGGTCATCAGACTTCCCGACGGCAGGCAGGCAACCCTGTGGGTATATACCCTCCCCGACCGGGTACTGACAGAATACATCGTATCTGATAAACAGGAAGTAAGAATCTACGAAGGCAGCGGAGAAAAACATCCCAAACCCTTGACAGAGATGCCCAGGCTGAAAAACACCTATCTGATCCCCATGGTACGGGATCTTTCCTGGGTGCCCAACCCCGACCATGGAGATACCCTCAAAGTAATTGCAGGATCAAAGACCAGGGTGAAAGCCGGCAATTTTGAAAATACCTGGACCATCATCAACTGTCCGGATAAATCGGTTTTTGTGGGTAATTCAAAAAGAGTGGATACCATCTGGTTTACGCCCCATGTGGGAATGGTCAAAAAAAGCCAGCTGGATATAGAAATGAGGGCCGCCCCCGGAAATGGTCTCTGGGAACTGGAAAGTTACCATCTGCGCTGACAAGCCAACACCCCTACCGTGCCACCTGCAATTTAAAGACAAAGGGCTGTTTTTTATAGGATTTGACTTTCCTTCCGGACATATAAGCCGGAATCCAATCCCCGCTTTTTTTGATGATGCGCACGCCTTCTTCGCGAAGACCCCCTTTTTGGGGTCCGCTGACGGCCTCTACCTCACTGACATGCCCCAGGGTATCTACCATGAAGGATATAAGCACCATACCCTGAATTTCATTGTTGACGGCAGCCTGCGGATAGTGCAGGTTCTGGCTGAGAAAACGGTTCCAGGCGTCGCGGCCCCCGGGATATTGCGATTCAATCTCCACCCGGGTAAATACCGAGTCGCTCACCGTGACGGTGTGCAGCGTCGTGTCTTTAGCCGGGTTGGGCTGCTGGGCGGATATATTTCCGTAAAAAAGCATGGTAAGGGCCGTTAACAGGGAATAGCTGATCTTCATATGCTGGGTTGGTTGATGGGTTTGCCTGGAATCAATGGGCCTTCCATGGACATAAATGAATGCTTTAAAATACACTATTTTTTCCAGGCAGACCAGATCCTGCGGGACAAATTGGTACCAGACTTTTGCCTGCGATTGGTGGCTGGCCGGAGGCCCGCCGCAGTTACTGCGGAAATGGGGGTGTTTTAGCATTGCCAATAGGGCGATTGGCATATGCTACCGTTAGCTACCTGCCATCCGGTCAATGAACAGGAGATCAAAACTACTGACAACAATCATCATGGGGGCAAATCGGACTCGGTCGTTATAATGTCCCAAAACCCTAGTTTTAAACAAAGTGAGCTGAAAAACATAATAACGCAATCATATGAAAAAATCGATCTGCATACTGCTTGTTACGGCCGCTCTGGCCAGTTGCGGCCCAAGCACCCGCATCATCAACAGCTGGCGCGATCCCCAGGTAGTGGTCAAAACGGGGGAAATCAATAAATTCATGGTGGCCGCCCTGTTAAAAAACCAGTCTGTACGGAGGCTGGAAGAGGATCATATGGCTTCCCTTTATCCAGGTAAAGCCATTCAGTCCTATATCGAATTCGGCAGCGAAGAACTCAAAGAAAACGAGGATGCCTATAACCAAAAGCTCAAGGCGGAGGGTTATGACGGAGTTGTGGTCATGCGGCTGGTCAATGTAGAAAAGAATACCCGGTACGTTCCAGGCAGTTACCCCCTTTATTATAACACCTGGCATGGCTACTGGCGCTATTCCTGGCCGGGGTTCTACGACCCGGGGTTTTATACCACCGACAAGACCTATGAGGTGGAGGTAACCGTTTATTCACTCAGGCGCAATAAACTGATTTGGACCTGTATTACCTCCACGGTCAATCCACCCGGCCGCGGGGAATTGTTTGACAGTGTGATCCGGACCGTAAACGAGAAAATGAAAAAGCAGGGGTTTATACAGTAACCTTCAAGGGTCTTCCACCCAACTCCATGATTGGGTCCATGGGCAGCCGGCCAAAGACATGTACGGACCTATGCAGTTAGGTGTGCACCCAAATACCCCATCGGGATAGCCCAATTCCGGTCTATCTTGCTTCAAATGAATTCATTATACATACTAAACTTCCTGAGATTCCGTTACTTAAACAGTTTTACAGGCAAAAAGGGTCCCCACCCCCCGGTCAGGCAACAGCTGGACCCTCGGGCAGGACCTGCCGGGCCTGCCTGAAGGATGGCCCGGTGGACTGTGAGTCCATCTGGTTGGGCAGGGAGTCCAATTATTTTTCAAAAGAATTTTAAACGGGGACGCTGGTAAAACTACGAGCGAACATGCCATCAACTTCAGTTTTTACTATACCTGTAATTTAAGTTGAATTGTTTTGGCATTGTTATTGTTGCATAACTAATTACCGTAATATCTAATAACCCAAAAATCCGTACTATGAAAAATGTCTACACTACATTTTACAGCGCTTTATTTATTTTGGCGGCCCTTTTCAGCCAATCCTTATCCGCCCAGACGCTATGCCCGGGCTCCAATGCCGCCAATAAGATCACTTACGTTTATACCTTGGCCACCACTACCGCCAGTTCCTCCACCATCACCTTTCCCAAGTTTGACCCCAGCAAGGGGACACTGCTTGCAGTTACCCTGGAGGATACCATTTCCGGGATAACAGCTACCACGGTCATGAACAGTGGCAGCGTAAGCACGACCTACCAGTTTGTGTTGACGGTGGCCAATGATATCTCCGGGACCGGCATCGATCAGCAGACGACCTATACCAAAAACTATGGTCCCAATACCCTGGCGCAGGGGGCAAGCATCCAATATGGCCCCGACAGCCTGTTTACCAATGTGGCAGATTCTTCCACAACAACCAATACGGCCTCATACATTGGTACTACGGGTACTGTGTCGTTTGTCTACTCTTTAAGTGGAGGTTTGACCGCCCTGTCCGGCGGCCTGAATTACAATGGCCAGATCAATACCACCTACCATGGGGTATTCCGCCTGATTTACTACTGGTGTGCTGCCAACAGCCAAAATAACAACAACTGCATCAACCTGAACGCCGTCAAGGATGCCAGCGGAACCTGCGTCCATGTGAAATGGAATTCCAACTGCGAGCATACGGGTTGCACCTATGAAATCGGATGCGGCCGGGATGGACAAAACTTTACCCCCTGCGGGCAGCAGCATGCCGACTCGCCTTCAGCAAATACCAATGGAACCGGATATGAATATAAATACCCCTGCAGCCAGAGCGAAAGGGCGACCCTGCATTTCCGCATCAAATGCACGGACTCCCTGGGCAATGTAACCTATTCACCCGTGAGAACGGTTTGCCTGAACCCCGGGGGGCTGGCCTATTGCCAGGTATACCCCAACCCGGTCAAAGACGCGGTCAATGTGCAGTTTGATGAAAACATGACAGGTAACTTCGTGGCAGATATCCTCAATGGTTCCGGCCAGTGTGTTCAGCGTTGCCCATTGGTCCTCAACGGCACCAACCAGGCAAAAATCAGCCTGAGCGGAAACCACAAACCGGGGTTATACTATCTCTGGATCAGGGACAATGCCCATAACCAGCAGTTCACCTCCAAAATCTTTATCCAGTAATTTTAAATACCCGTTTGCTTGCCAGATTCCTGATGCGCCCTTACCAAAGGGCGCATTTTTTTGGGGTATCCACCCTTGGAAAAGATGGCAGGCATCCATAATCCATGGGCCTGCTCCCCAGCATAGGGACTAAACTTGCCGGACTAGAGTCGTTCATCTATATAAATAAAATATTTATATAAATCCCATTTAAATATTGTAAATCAATATTTTAAATGTTTAATTTTTTGAAACACCCCCCTGCCCGGCTCAGCCGGACCCGGACGGGCTCACAACCAGGTAAAAGGCTCCCCGGAGGCAATATGAGAAACAGGTAGCCCGGGAATGCGGGCAGGAAGCCACTCGGCCAGCCATTGCATGCCTGGTTCCTCACTCACCGAATGCCCCAGAATGATCAGGCAGATGGGTGAGCCCAGTAAGCGGGCATCCCTTATATACTCTGCCGTTTCCCATTCCTGCAATTCTCCTACGATGAGCACATCGGGTTTCTCCTTTTCGGCAAGGGTGATTTGCATCTGCCCTCCGGCGGCACCGGGAAGCAGGCCAATCCGCTGGCAAACCTGGGACAGGTCCCCAATGACCCGGAGATGGGTAATGGAAAGGGACCGTTTGAGATGGCTCACCAGGTCCTGGAGGGTGAGGGCAGGAATGGAGAGCACCATCTTACCGGGCTGATAATAAGGCAGCCAGCCGGCTGCTTTGAGCACCCCGTAACCGATTCCATCTGGGGAGTAGGCATGCCAATAATCGTGAAAGCGCCATACCGAAATACCCAACTTGTCCAGTAACTCCTGTTTTTGATGGACGACCCTGTTGTTGGGAACAAAGGAAGTATCATCGAGGTGATTGTAAAAGGTCGGTTCGTGGGCAATGATAAAATTAGCCTTCCTTGATGCCGCTTCCCGGATCACCGCCACAGTGGCAAACATGGTTGTCACCACCGCGGTGACCGGCTGCTCCGGAGAACCGCTTTTGAGGGTATCCACCGTTTGTTTAAACGGGGCCCCTGGTATTTCTTTCAAAATGGTGTCAATGATACCCTGAACAGTGTAGCCGGGTTGCCCTCTGCTCAGTATCCGCGTTGCCATACCCATTCCGGGCAGGGCCAGCAGGGTTCCCGCCCCGGCCGCTTTCAGGCCCGTGGCGATGAATGCCCGTCTGGGTAAAATGGATGACCCTGGTTTGTCATTTGTTGGCTGCATGTTCCCTGATTTTAGTTTTATGTAAATGAATTCTACATTCCGGCAAACGGTTGACCGGTGCCCTCAAGGCTTTCCGGGTGGTGGCATTTGGGAGCGGCTGGTTCTACCCTTTTTGGGGGGTTAGTCCCAGTCCGGGCTGGTCAGACAGGTACATACAGCCTTCCCGCAGCAGGAATCCCCCCTCCACCAGATCCTTGCTCAGATCAAAGCTGCCGTCCAGGTCTAAGAACCGTGTATTGCTGCAGCTGTAGGCGGCATGGAGGGCCGCACTGATACTGACCCTGCTTTCATCGTTGCAGCCCCAAAACAGGGAGATCCCGGCGTGTCGGGCAATAAGGGCAATGTCTTTTGCCTCCCGGATGCCCCCGGCCTTCATGAGTTTGATGTTGAATACCCCATAACGGTGAGGCAATTCGGCCAGGCTTAAGGAAGAGGAAGCGTCCAGCAGGGATTCATCGGCTACCAGCTGCTTGCGGTCCTCCCAGGGCAGGTTGGAAAGCGCGCGGTCGGCGCCTGCCGCCAGGGGCTGCTCGATCAGTTCTATATCCATACTCCGGGTCGCCTGCAGGAATTTTTCCAGCCCCCCCAGATCATAACCCTGGTTGGCATCGACCCTAATGATCATTTTTCCACTGAAGTTTTCCCAGAGCCGGGCCACCCGTTCAATATCGGCCTCTACATCCCGGCCTGTTTTCACTTTGAGAATGCGAAAGCCCAGATCAAAATAACCCCTGGCCTCTTCCAGCATCTGGGCGCTGTCCTTGATGCCAATGGTTACCGAGGTAGGCAAACCATCCATTTTCTTACCATAGATATCCGCCACCCCGATCCCGAGGAATTGTCCAAAGAGGTCATGCAGGGCAATATCAATGGCAGCCAGTGTGCCCGGTAAGTGCTGGTAATGGCGGGCCGCCTCATCGAGGAGTTGGTTCCAAATCAGGATATCCTTCCCAATGAAGCAGTCCAGAAATCCGGAACGCAGATGCGCCAAAGTCTCCGATGGGCTCTCTCCCACTACTTCTGCAAAGGGATTGGAAGCCCCCGTTCCGATGAGTCCGTTTTCCAGCCTGATCTCCAGGAATACAATCTCCGTATCGGTGATGGTCTTATAGGCGATGGAATAAGGCCTGGTCAAGGGCAATTTTTCCAGCCAGGCAGTAATGGAGTTAATCTTCATGGCGGGATTGGTTTATAATGGTTTCAATCAGGGGCACCAATTCGGCAACCCCTTCCTCCAAGGGGAGCAATACGGGTATCTTCAGCAATTCCTGGAAATGCCTTTGGTGGTCCAGGGCCTCCTGGAGGCTGCAGTGTTCTGTATTAAGCGCCAGGGCAATGACCTGTGAACCATACTGTTTGATCAGGGCTATTTCCGATTCAACGGAGGGAATGGCACCCCATGCTTCCATATGATCGTAGTATCTGCGGGCAGGCGCATGTATGAGTATGGCAAACCTCGCATTGCCCGAAACCAGTAATTCCGAGCCGCATGGGCCGCTCGGATTGCGCAGGGAGGATTGCCCTTCCAGCAGGATAATATCCGGGCTGGTCTCCTGGTAGCAGGTAACGATGGCATGTTCGATTTCCCCGGAAATAAAATCGTTCAGGGTCGTATCAAAAATAAAGCCGTACCGGCCGCCCTGCAGCCAGCCGGTCTGACCGGTATAAATCATTTCTGCAGCCAGGCCACGGGACCGGCAGGCCTCCATGACCATGCGGCAGGTAGTACGTTTGCCCATGGCACAGTCCATGCCCAGCACGGCGATGACCGGGGCCCTGACCCCAAATATGCTGGATGTCCAGAAATGGAGGTCTTTTCTTTTCTTGGGTTTGCGGATATCAATCAGTTCAACCTGGTGACTGGCAGCCAGGGCCACCAGTTCATCCATTTCTTCCAGGTAATCATGGAGGCCGTTGATGATGGAAATACCATGGCGGATGCACTGGCCTACCTGCTCGCGGATGGCGGGGGGCATAATGCCCCCTACGGTGGCTATCCCGATGATACAATAGCGGATTTTCTGAACCAGGCCCACGGCCTCCTGAACATCCCCGAATACAGGAATGTCCCGGTGCCTGCCGTCCAGGACCTCGCCGGCATCCCGACCGGCAAAGCGATCATCCACGATGCCAGCAATCTCAAAGCGGTCTGTCCCCCGGATCAGCCCATGGGCTGTTTTGGCATCTGCTTCACCCAGCAGGCCCCCTGTTATAACGATGGCTTTTTCTTTCATACATTTCATTTTACCTATTAACTGTCCACAGGGGCGGGCCTGCCCGATGGATGCACCACAGGCGCAGGCTGCTCAGTGCTGCTCCCGCAGCAGCAGCATCCCGGTGTACAGACCGGTGGGCTTTTTGTCCGAATAGACCAGACCACCGTTCACCCAGACCTTTAGTATCCCTTCCGACAAGGCTTTTGAATTATGGATATCGGCCAGGTCCTGGACCTGACCGGGATCAAAAAGAACCAGATCCGCATAATATCCGGGGGCGACCACCCCGCGCATGGACAGACCCACATGTTCGGCCGCAAGGGCGGTCATTTTATGGATCGCCGTTTCCAGGCTCATGATCTTTTGTTGGCGAACGTACCTGCCTAGTACGCGTGTAAAGGATCCATAGCCCCTGGGATGGCCTCCGTTGGAACCGTCTGAGCAGATATTGGTATTGGCCCAGGAAAGAAACTGCATCACATCGTCTTCCAGCATGGATTTGGCCATGATGGTTTCCACCCCGCTGCTGTCGGGGTTCTTTTTTTCATATTGCTCCGCCTCTGAAATCAGCCCCATCAGGGTAACCGGTATGGTCTCATGACGCAGGGCTGAAATCTCTGTTATGGATTTAAGCACATAGGCATGGTTGGGTTTAAAGCGGGACAGGTAAGAATGCGCGGGGTCAAAGGTATGCTCAACGGCAAAGGATGCACTCAATGGATTGCTATAATCGGTCTTGGGGAACAGTACCCGCAGGGTGCTGCTCCAGTAATCGTAGGGGTAACAGTCAGCGGTGATGTCCACCCCTTGCTGGCGGGCGGCTTCCAGCCGGGACAGGACCAGGTTGGCCGAGCCCCAGTCGTCCTTCAAAGCGATCTTGAAATGGGAAATCTGAACCGGGATTTTCGCCTCACGGCCAATGGCTATGATTTCCTCCAGGGCTTCCTGGAAATTGATGTCCTCACTGCGCATGTGACTGATGTACCTGCCCTTGCAGGCAGCGGCTGCTTTGGCCAGCTCCAGCACTTCATGCCTGCTGGAAAAATAGGCACCGGCATATTCCAGTCCCGTGGATAATCCCAGGGAGCCCTTCCTGAGTTCCTCCTGAAGCGCCCCTTTCATGCGGGTAATCTCCGAATCGGAGGCGGGGCGGGACAGCTGGGAATTGCCGAGGACGGCTTCCCGAAGGGTGGTGTGACCGGTATAGGAGGCCACATTGATGGCGGGGGGCCTGGCCAGTATCTTTTTTTGCAGACTGTCCATGGGATCACTCTCTCCGTCCTGTCCGGCCACTATCGTGGTTACCCCCTGGCTAAGATCCCCCAGGGCTTCGGGATACTGCTGCAGGGAGCCTTCCATATGACTATGCGTATCAATGAAACCCGGAGCCAGAACCATGCCTCCTCCGTCAGTCACCGGCTCCCCGGGAAAGGCAGAGAGTTCTTGGGAAACGGCCAGAATCCGGTCACCCCGGATCCGCACCGAAGTATTTCGGGCCGGGACTCCGGTTCCATCAATGAGCCGGACATGGGTGATGAGCCGGGTGGCGGGCAGGGTAACGGCCAAACCCTGGAAAAGGGGAATGGCAAAGGCAGGGGGTATTGCTCCGCTGGTCAGCACAATCAGGGTCCTGCGATTTTTTACATCGCGGCAGATGCTGTTTCTGAAGCCGTTCCAGGATCCGGTGTGGTCATATATTTCGCCGGGTTTTGAAATATTCCAGCCAAAACCATAGGGATAGGTACTTCCATCAGTTAACCGGACCGGCTGGAAGGCCTGATCCAGGGTGGCTTTTTTTACCAGCTTCTCCGTATATAGGCTCTGCTCCCAGGTAAAGAGGTCTTCCACGGAGGAATAGATGTTTCCGTCTCCGGTAACCCCGTCCACGGGGGTCAAATCCGACAGGGAGCGTATTTGATTGTCCTGCCGGAAACCGTAAACATGGTTGGCGGGAACCACGGGCATATTTATGTGATAGAGGTAGGTATTGCGCAGGCCAAGCGGCCTGAAAATAGATTGCTCCAGAAATGCAGAGGCCGCCAGGTGCGTAACCCGTTCCAGGATACAGCTCAGCAGGACATAATTGGTATTGCAGTATTTCCATTGCTGCCCGGGCAAAAAGACCGGGGGAGCCTTCAGGCGGACCAGCAATTGTACCAGCCCTTCATTGGTAAGCGTATCCGTGGTTCTTCTGAACTGTTGGAAAAGATCAAAATACTCCGGCAGGCCGGAAGTATGGGTCAACAACTGTCGTATATGGATCCCATCATATGGAAGTTCCGGAATGTATTTTTTGACCTCATCGTCCAAACCGATTTTTCCCTGCTCGCTCAGTATCAGAAAGGCCATACCGAAGAACTGCTTGGACACCGAAGCCAGGTTGAAGGCGGAGCTTGTTTTAAGCCGTTCCCCTGTACGGAAATCTGTGACACCCAGCGCCTTTTTATATAATATCCTGCCATGCTCTGCATATAAAACGGTCCCGTTGAACTGATCGCTGCCATGAAGGGCCTCGATGATAGAATCCAGCTGCCGGACAAAGGGGGATATTTGTGCCTTGGACCCCGGGGAACCGAACAGGCAGCAAGCAATAAAGAGATATTTTTTCATGTGTAGCATATAAAATAAAAATAAACTATTTCGATCATGCAATTGGACCCTTCCTGAAATTATTCAGGGCGCAGTCAATAGCTGTATGGCTGGCAGGGTTGGTAAGGAGGGCGTCCAGATCCCCCCGGTGTGACCAATCCCGCTCTCTGTCTGTCTGTCCCGGGGACTTTGAAGTTAAAGACGGTTATTTGGGAATGGCCCACACCGTTTTGAGATACAGATTACTGATCCATATATAATTAGATGATGACCGGACGGCCCCGTCGGTCCTGGCCTGAGGGCCCTGGCTCCCCTGGCTTGCATAAATCCGGGTGACCCTGTTTAAGCGTGGGTCAATGCACTGCAGCGGCCTGGAGGGATTGGTTGAAACCACCCATATCCTACCCCCGCCGGCTGCGATATCCCCTCCCCCGCCGGGAGCCTGCACATCGATGGTGGCCGTGACCTGCCGGGTACCCGGGTCAATCCGGGTAACGGTACCCGCACCCTGGTCCAGCGTCCACACCGCCCCTTCACCGGCTGCCAAAAACCGCGGGTTCTTGCCAACGGCTATGGAACCGGTCAACAGGTTGCTTTTCAGGTCTACCCTTTGAACCTGGTTATGCACGCGGTCGGAAACCCAGATTGCGCCAAATCCGACGCAGAGCGCGGCCGAACCCGGGGACACTTTAATGCGGGCTTCCACGCGGTTGGTCCCGGGGTTTATCCTGGAAAGGACGCCAGCGGAATCAGAAAGTATCCAAACTGACCCGCCCCCGGCAGCCAGGCTGGTTTCCCCGGAAACATCAGAGAGACCGGTAGGTATTTTTGCCAGCAACTGCCCCGTGTTCTCTTGGAGTTTGTACAGGCATCGTTCCGAACAACTGATGACCCATAATGCTCCAAATCCGCTGACAGGCGCGCCGCAGGCGTCCTTCACAAAGATCTTAAGAACAGGCGTGTCGGCAGAGGCGGAGATTTTTTCGATGCCGCTGTTCCCGTTATCTATGAACCAGGCATCATCCCCTGAGGTGCATAGAAAATCCGGAGAGGCTGTTACATGGATGATACGTGCTGAAATGCGATCCAGGTCCAGCCTGTCAATGGCGGATTGTCCCCGGGCCCCCGTGACCGGACCGCAAAGCATCGTCACCAGCACAACCCATGACCGTCGGCGTAACTTTCCCCTGAGGGCATTCTGATAATCATTCATGTTTTATAAATGGTTGAGTAGTTCAAACCCTTTGTATGCGCTGAGGTGCATGATGGTAGCATGGTTCTCACCGGGAAATGGGACATACCAGGCCTGAACCCGGGAGGAGGGCTGCTTTTTGAGCAGGGCAAATAACCGGTTCATATCCTGCTGCATGCGCCTGCCTTCGCTGCCGGCAGAGAGATAGACCTTCCGGCCGCCGGAGGCCGCCTGACCGAGATGTTTTTGGGCATAATCAATCAGGGATTCATGGTCCCACCAAAGGCTCGGACTCACTATTAAATAATTATTGAACAGGCCGGGGTCTTTCAGCAGGATTTCCAGGGCAAGCAGTCCACCCAGGGATTCCCCCACCAGGGTAGCCTGTGAATTTGTCCGGTAGTGCTGGCGGATATAGGGCTTAAGTTCCTCCCGGATGAAGGAAATAAAACGGGCCGAGCCCCCGCTTGTCGGGCAGGCCTGCAGGTCCTCCTTATACCGGGAGGGATAGGTAAAATCCCTTCTCCTGTCCCGGTTGGCTATTCCAACCACAATGGAGGGTGGAAGCCTGTTCACCCAGGGGAAATTCAGGAACTGGACTATACCGCAGATATGAATAAAATCTTCATCCACCGAACCGTCAAGCAAATAAATGACCGGATAGGTGGTCGCTGAATCAGGACTATAGCCCGGCGGCAAATAGATATTGAGCTGCCTGGTTTGGTCCAGGGACCGGGATGGCAGGGTGTCTACCCTGCCCAGCGTAATATAAGCCTGGCCGGCGCCTGGCTGCTGGGCCGCGAGCGGAAAACCAAGGGTAATAAGCGCCAGTATACATAAAAGAAAGGTCTTCATCATGAGGAAAGCTTTTTTACAGGGAATTCATTTATTTATAATCCAATTTTCATAACAGGTCCAGGTGGTTAATGCCGGGTTGCAGGGGGTAAGACTTTGCCTTCCATAGCAGGCGACCGGTTACCTTCTTGGGAAGGGTGATGGAGATCTTCCAGCGGCCCTTTTCCAGCTGGTATCCGGCCTGTATCTCACCTGCCGGATGCGGGATGCTGCCGCTGATATGGGAAATGCTTCCGAGGTGGGGTTCTATTTTTACCCTCTTAAACCCTGGGGCATCGCTGTCAATTCCCAACACCAGCCGAAAAAATTCAATGTTCGGGCTGGCACCCCATGCGTGGCAATCGGAACGGGATTCGCTGATGTTGGGCATTTCAGCCCAGGTAGTCAAACCCAGGGCGATGTTTTTTTCCCACGCCCCGAGCCAGGAAAGGTACTCATTTCCCAGGCCGGCCTTGCTGCAGGCCAGGTGCAGGTAATATTTGAAATAGATGGATGCCGGTGCCAGGCTGCTGTCGGCAAGGATACGCCTGGCCAGGGCGGTAGCCTGCCTTCCCTTGACGGTTCCCGTGAGGATGGCCAGTGCATTGGCATGCTGGGAAAACACCTCCTTTTCATCGGTATCGGCCATCAATTGCCTGGAGCCATCCCAATATCTGTTCAGGATGATCCGTTGCAAGGACTGCGCCTGGCTGGCATACTGCGCGGCATAGGCCGCGGAGCCCAGGCTGGCCTCCAGGTCAGCGGCCAGCTGCAGCGCCCAGAGCAACTGCAGGTCCAGCACAGAAGAGGTGCCGTCCTTTCCGCAGGGTGCAGTCCCGTTAGACCATCCCGGTTGGTTATCCACCCAGTCGGTAAACAACCAGTAGGGAACATTTTTTAACCTGCCGTCAGATTGCTGGTATTTCCGGAAAAACCACAGCACATTGCGAACCCCCTGCAGCTTTTCAGCAACAAAGGCCGGGTCACCCCGGTACCTATAAAAATCATGCAGCATACCGATATACCAGAGGGAGAACGTGGGTATCTGCTGTGGAGAAAAAGAAGGATGCCTGCTTAGGGTAATCCCCTCTGCCATCCTGGAATGATCCATCTGGTTGAGGGCATTTCGGACGAGCCGGTCGTCCCCGCTGTTGTAAAAACTGACCAGCGCCTGGATACGGCTGTCCCCGATATACTGCAGTTGCTCATAATAGGGACAGTCCATATAAGTTTCCATGGCGCATAACCTGGCCGTATGCCAGCCAATACCGAGCATGGTATTGATCAGGGGATGATCCGAGATCAGAGAAGCTTTCAGCGTGAAGGGGTAGCCGGTAAATGTGCTGTAGCAGTCTTCCAGTTCAAGGGCTTCCCCGGCCGTGTTGATAACAAGTTCCACATAGCGGAAGGTACGCCAGGACAGGGTAGTGAATTGCTGATGGCTTGCCCCGCTGGAGAGGATGCTGTCTTTTCTGCCCAAAAGATATTTCCCCGCTACCTGGTCCCTGTTTCCCTTAGGCAGATATCCGCTCTTGGAGGGGGAATCCATGAACAGGGACTCGGCGTACCGCAGGGATATTTGCGCATTCCGGCCCCCGCTAAAAAATAGGGTAAGGTAGGCATTGGTCAGGCTGGACTGGTCAAGCAGCAATACGGCATGGGTAGCAGCCGGAATGACAAAGGAGGCCGGCTTTCCGGGGAAGGCAGCCGGAGGCTGAACGCCGGAACTGGATCGCAGGGATGGGAATCGCTGCCTTTGCAATTCCATCTGCGGCAGGCTGGAGGGCACCAGCATCCAGCCATTGATATCTCCCTGGCCTTTGGGCAGGGCGCCGCCCCATCCAAGGGTAGCGGCTGCAGGCCAAGCACTGTCATCAAATTCAGGAGAAGCCCAGCCCTGTATATCCAAATTCATGTCCCTGAACTCCCCGGGGCCGGCAACATAGTAAACCGGATATCCGATACCTGTCAGGGGTTTATAGGACAGGTTTTGCTGGCATTTCCAGGAAGGGTTCGTATTGAGGGCAGAATCCCCGGGCTGGTCAGCCTGCAGCAAAAACCCGGTACGGTTGGAAATCTGCCCCTCCGGACGGTATTGCCCGTCGTTCCAGACCAGGGCTGAGAGTGTATTATTGCCTTGTTTCAGGTAGGGAGCCAGGTCCACTGTCTCATAATTCCAAAAATTCAGATCGCTTCGCGCAGGACCCATGGAGACAAGGCTGTCGTTAACCCATAGTTTGTATCGGTTATCACCGGAAACATGCACGATACAACCGGAGGGTCTGACCAAATACCTGACCGTCTTTCGAAAATGATATATGCCGTATCCCTGCGGGGCAATCCCCGGGGGAGCGATCCAACTCGCATGCCACTGCCTGCTGAGCAAAAGGGGATTGGGGGGCTGGGCCTGACCCAAACTGAACCCGAGCAAAATAAGGACCAGGAGGAGCAGGCCCTTGAGACGAGGGAGAAAACGCATATTCATCCTGTAAGTTTTGGTTGGTTTTGATCCCATGAATTTCCTGGTAATTTTCGGATCGCCCAACTAAACCTTTCCACCCTGGATGGGCAGAATGAATATAATAGAGAGGGAGGCCTGCTTTGGGGGATGAACTCATCAGACAGGCCCGCAGCTGCGGCCCCCCCGGCCAGGCCAGTTAGGGATTCCCCATGGGGTGACACCGGCCCGTGCCTAGAGGAGTTGCAGGCGCAGCAGTTTTACGGCCCTGGCTTTTTGATTTCGGACGGTATTTTCACTGAGCCCGAGTTTTTTTGCGATCTGTTTATTTTTCAGGCCCTGCAGGAATGACATCCTGAATATCCTGCCGGACCGGTCGGGAAGTTGTTCGATCTGCATGTACATTTTTTCCAGCAGGTGCTTTTGGAAATCGTCCGGCCCTTCGACAAAGGCAGACTGGTCATGTTCGGTTTGGCTTGCCAGAAACCGGTGTTTCTGATTAACCATTTTGTCCCTTTTGAGCTGGTTGAGTGCGTGGTTTTTTACGGTTACCTGCAGAAATATCTTAATAGCAGGAATACCCTGGAAGCGCTTGTCTGCCTTCCATAGTTTGTAAAAGGCGTCTGCGGTGAGATCGGCAGCCAGCGCATGATCTCCGAAACGGAGCGCGAAATAATAGACATGTGAATAAAGACGCCGGTAACAAAGCGTGAATGCCTGTTCATTGTTTTCATTGAACCGGCGCAGGAAATCATTCAGTGAATCCTCCAGGCCGAATTCTCTTGGGCCCGTTTTCAGATAGCCGGCATGCCCGATCTCCCCAGGTGGTGGTGTTGTAAGCATATGAGACTTGATTGGGTAATAATAATGGGTCCCTAAAATGCCCCCTGCGACGGCAGTTCCAGGAAAGGGTCTGTCCAAAGCGCTTTTACCGGGGGCTTATTCCCAAGAGAAAACCCATAGGAAAAAAGCCATGACGGCTGCAGGAAAAGGCAATTTCATTTCAAAAATAGGGAAATAATTTAAAAAGCCATCTATTAGGTGTAACTTATAAGTGGTAACTATTATAGCGGCGATTCTTTTATTTTATCAAATGAAAAAAGGGGCATCAAAAGACCCGTCAGAGCAATCAGGCGCTTCACCCGAAGAAGCAGCGCAGCTTAAAAAGCTGGGTAAGCGCATCAAGCAACTCAGGCTATCCAAGGGATATTCCAGCTATGAGTACTTTGCCTATGATCATGATATTTCAAGGGCTCAGTTTGGCCGCTATGAACAGGGACAGGATCTGCGTTTCAGCAGCCTGGTCAGGGTAGTGCGGGCCTTTGATATGACCCTGGCAGAATTTTTCAGTGAGGGGTTCGACCTTTAGCAGGATAATTGCCGCCAGCAATTCCTGTCAGGAGGCATCATCCCCTGGACAGGGGATGCGAATATGGGATGGTTTTAATTACCTGTCAATGACAGGCCAAGGTCCAAAAGCGGCGATAAGGCAGAAAGCCCTGTCATCTGCTGTCCCCGATATCCAGGACACAGGCCCGGGTTACATTTTTTTTGGAGTGGCTGATTTTTCCCCGGATTAAAATATACACCTACTTCCGGCTTTCTTTTCCAACAGGGGGCTCCCGTAGCAATATAACTTCTTGTAATGATGCGATGGGGTCAGGGTATCTCCCATCCTCTCATGGAATGAAAAAACCGATTCATCACTAAAAAAAAGTCGCCCTGTTTTCCTTATTCAAAAAAACTATTTATGATGCATGTACCAGGGTTGGCAAATCATGGTAAGACTTACGTATACTCGACTTAGCTTATCCTCCGGGGCATTCATTAAAACCTGATTGTTGTTAGTTCTCCAATCATGGGAACTGAAACTTCCTGTATAACCTGCCTGCAGGCCAATAGAACTGTGTGGCATGGCGGGGTTCCTGAAGGCTACCCCCAGTCCGAGCCGGTAGTTGAAAAAGAAGTTTTTCAGCTCCAGCGGACGCACATTGTTTTGTACGGCGGAAGACCCGAGCAGGTTATTAAAATCCACTCCTGAATTGTCCTGGAAAAACCTGGCCTGGTAGCTCTCCAGCCCAAGCCCTACCAGGGGGTAGAGAAGCACCCTGTCTCCGCGCAGGAGGTTGTATCCTGCATCGGCATGCAGGCCGAGGAATCTGATGGTACTGCTTTCTTTGTCATGATTTGCGCCCATACTGCTTCCGGCGCTAAAACCACCCGATGAGATGACCCGCTTTTTTTCCTTGAACCATCCCATATCCAGATTGGCCGTGTAACTGGGCAACCCTTTATACTGGGGAAAATTGGCAATCCGGCCGTTGAGGCCGTTAAATTTCTGAAAGCCTCCCCCTATCCCCTGGGACATCTGGGGAATAAACGCTTCCCATTTGTCCATCTGGGCCTGAGAAAAAAGGGTGCAGCAGCAGCAAAGGGCCAATAAAAAACGAAATCTCATATAGTAGGTTTTTTATATTAACAAAGAGATCTTTAAAAGGTTTGGGGTTCTGTCCGTGAATGGAAGTGCAAGCACGGTCTGCTCCCTGTTTTTGGTCTTCCAGGCGGTCCACCCGCCGGTATTCAAACAGCGCGTTACAGGGAGGCCGTTTTTGCAGCGAGCAATGGGTAGCGCAGCATTTGACTAAAGAATCCAGGAAAAACCGGAGGCTCTTTTGAAGTAATGAGCAGACTTTCGGATCAGTTCGGATGATTGACTGGTAGAATCGTTTGTCCATATCCTCCCCTCCCTGCCAACTGAAATTACCCGCCTGCGCGCGGCCACCCTCTGGAGCCGCGGACGCTACCCCGCTGAGTCCCGGCATCGACCTCGGAACTTACCAATACCGGGCATAGAAAGCGCCCAGGTATCTCTGTGAGGATTCGCTTGGGCTAAAGCTGGCCCCTGATAAGGACGGGCAAATAACTCGCAGTTTTACCGACACCCGGCGGATCCTAGCTGATTTACAGCCGCTACCTTTTTGTTACTATTCCATGAATACAGGATGGATGTTCACCAGGCTGATCCCCGGTCATGGGCGGGCTTGCTTTTCCGGCATGAATGCCATGCCCTTGACTGCCAGGGGCGCCGCCTCCTTTGATTAGCCAGCGAATGGGACCTTCCTTATGTATAGAAAAAAGTACGCTGAATCTGGAATTCCTTACCGGCGCTCCCCTACCCGGGAAAGCGGACTCCTGAATCATGTTAGTGGCCCGTTCCTTCTGGCGGCTGGCAGCTTCACTCCACTGCCGGGGGTATGATACTTACCAGAACCCATTTAATGCATGGACCGGTTCATCCGTCCGGAACCCGGCGTGGAGGCTTCCATACCGGCTGGCTGGAGGGAAAACCAAGATAACCAGTCGTATCCTTTCATCAGCCCCTGTTATCTATTCAAGTACGAGGGAGGCAAAAAAGCGCTTTCAGCGCACGATTGCAAGACCTGGTTGCCTGCGTACCTCCCCGTAAAACCGAAACGAACTATCGCCCAGCAGATGCATCATGGCGGCACCAGTCCAGTCGGCATCCAAATAATAATTATCCTGATAATCATAAAAAACGGAGGGATCCTTTTCCATTTTATTTCCGGGAACGTACAAGCGAATGTTTCCATCCGCCATGACCCTTAGCAGTACAATCTGCCACCAGGAGTTCAATTCAACGGCATCTCTGCCAGGGGGTATATTAAAAACATTGTTTTTAACATTGAGCACATATAGGGAGTTTGTCAATTTACGCAGCACCGCATTGTTGCCCAGATCAAACCGAAGGGTGTCCATTTTTGGGGCCACCAGGGTGTCGTTTTCAATGATATACGGGTAGCCATTTTCAAGGTATCCCTGGGCATCCACCTTAAAAATCGCGGTTTTTCTCAACAGATAATTGGGAAGGGTATCTATCTTCATTTTTACTGAATCATATTGCGAGCGGCTAAGACTCCGGTAAGAAAAGGGAGCGATATCATAGCCTCCCGAAGGATTTGGATGAGGCCAAACCCCACGGACTATTTTGTCGGTATCCTGGGCAATCAGGCAGCCATACTGCCTGGAAATAAAATAATGCTGGTCATTGACCGAATCCAGCCATTGTCCACGGAGTTCAACAGGGAAATCCGGCATGGATGGTTTATCGAGGGGAAGGGGATGGGAAAAATTATAAGTATTGCAAGCTGTGGCAACAAGGAGGGCGGCAATGGCTAAGATCGCTTTGGGTGTCATGGACTGCATGTCAACAAATAATGAATGCAATGTTAGCACCCTATTACCTACATGCCATTGATTTAAATCATTATCCGGTCTGACTTTGATAGCGATGCTGGCCCTGGGAAACAGTGAGCTTCGGATTGGGCCGGATCAGATGGGACTCCCATTGGCACAGGGAATGGATCAGCGATGGCAAATCACTTTTGTTACTAAGTGCTTATTATCTCACTATGTTTTCCTGATTGTTCATACTGCCGGTAACCCGTTGGCTATCTTTCCCTTTGCAGGAGCACTTACCGGCTCATCGGTTCTGACCGCTCAAAGCATCCCATGCTGCGTGGCCCTCCCTGGTTTACCAAAACCATGTCAGCCTGCCTTCAGGTACCGCTAATTCCCTATAAGGCTTGGCTGTCCGTTCTCCCGGGGCCCACCCTGGCCATATAGCCCCTTTATGCATGGCACTGTTGGGTATTTTTGATAATTTCATGCGGGCCACGGACCTAAGAAAAGGAAGGCCGCCATCTGCGTCCTGAGCAGGGATTCAGATATCCCTGATTGCAAAGGGGCCTGTAAGCTACCGGCTGATTGCCATATAAAAATAAATAGAATGAACCCCATGCCTGTTAGTATGAAAAGGATATTTCTGTTGATTACTTTTATATCCATCACATCCTCCTTACTGGCCGCAGAAATAGTGGATGGTTACCTAATTAGCCTGTCTAACGATACGGTACGTTGCAAGATAAAAGTACCCAAGGGCTTTGACCTGTTTCATAGCTTTACCGACCTGTTTGTAAAGGTTTCCATCATGGATAGTGCCGGTAAGACCCAGACTTACAAGGCCAAAAACCAGGATATTAATGGGTTTGGGTTCATCCTTGACAGCAATAGATATGACTATGCACTGAAGAGAACCGATGATTATGGGGCGGCTTCCTTTTTATTAATAAAAGAAACGGGGAAGAAATTGAATTTGTATTACAGCTATTACTATGTCTCAGTAAACGGGGGAGCATCCTACAGAACGGATGTTTATTTATTGGAGGATGCTGGAAAGCGGATTGTCAGGGTCTCAGGCGGATTATTTTCTGCTTACAAGAAAAAAATCAGGGAATTTCTCAAAGAGAGCCCGGAATTGTTGTCCATATTCGAAAGAAAAGTCAGCAGCATCAGTGACATACCTGACTTTGTACGGGAAGCAAATCAGTTATTGTAAAAAAGCCTGCTGCCCGCTGCAGGGTCTTCCCGTGCAAGCCCCTGTTATGCCCCCCATTTTTCCCCATCCTAAAACACCCATGATTCAATCATGCTGTTATTAAATCATCTGAAAAACCCATGGGGTTCCCAACCGGCAGACCCTGCCTGGGATCATCGGGTGATGGAAAAACAAAGGCCTAAAAAAAATGAAACCCTTACAATTGTAAGGGTTTCATAATAATTCCTGTGGAGGTGAGGGGAGTCGCTTTGTCATCGGAATTAACCCGGGCTTTACCCAGGATTGGTTCCTTCGCTGATTTTCATCAGTCATGGACTATATCATCACCCGTTCCGGGTGCCGGAGGCTGTGGGCTCACCGTAGTGTCCCTAGTCTCTGAACCTTCTCTGGTCTTCCCCAGAGCTCGGCTGCTGATTGGCATATGTCCCTCCAGGACACGAAGCGTTCCAGCAATTCTTCCGGTTTTTAATCTGATATTCCTATCAGATGGGTCCAACTCCGAACCCCTGTCCAAACATATTCCCCAAAAGCTTTCTACATGCTTATCCTGGTATTGATTGTCGGGAGATGACAGGAACCGGGCAAACCGATCATCTCCTTAGCTGTATGGTCTTAGGCAACAGTCACAGCCTTCCGTTGCAGCGTCCCGTATTTCTTTATGAGTCGGCGGTGCAGCTTGGTAACAGGAAAACCCGCTATCACGGCCCTAATGACTATCTAATCACTGATTAGGCAGCCATGGCATACGAAGTATTGCCATTTGAATGTTGAATATTCAGATTTACGTGCTAATTATCCAACGCACGGCATGCTTACACTCTCAAAGATCTATGCTGTCAAAACCAGGCACCCCCAGTTTATATAAGCCCGATGGTTCCGCTGATCTGGTGTATGCCACCTGAAACGAAACCAACTGCAAATTTACGATTATCTGCCTTTACCCCATCCAAACCAGTCATTTAAATTTGCGTACAACACCAGGGCCAGCAGCAGGACCATACCCACAATCTGGGCATATTCCAGGAATTTCTGGTTTGGTTTCCGGCCGGTGACCATCTCTACGAGGGTGAAAAGGACATGCCCCCCGTCCAGGGCAGGTATCGGCAATAAATTCATGAAAGCCAATGCAATAGAGAAAAATGCCGTCACCATCCAGAAAGATTGCCAGTCCCATACGGAAGGGAAAATGGAGCCCATGCTCTTGAAACCACCTACCCCTTTATAAGCCTCTGTTTTCGGGGAGAACATCTTTTTGAACTGGTCAATATAGGATCCCAGGTTTTTTACGGCCAGGCCCAGGCCCGCTGGAAAGGATTCAAAAAAACCATAACTCTTACGCTGGATTTTCAGGAAGCCCATGGAATCCAGGCTTTCAAAATCCTCGAATTTGAAAAAACCCAGGTTGGCATCCTTACTGACCAGGGCATGAAGGGTATCTATTTGGTGGTTTCTTTCCACCGCCAGGCGAATGTATTCGCCCCGCCGGTTGGCTATGGCCCGCTTATACTCATCAAAATAGGTTACCGGTAGGGAATCAACCCCGACGATTTTATCATATCGCTTTAGACCGGCCCTGGCCGCGTTGGAAGTATCGGGGATAACAAAGGCAATGGCAGGGATCCTGGGGGTAAATAAGGCCAGTCCGCCTCTTTTCTTTTCAACCAGTTTGCCAATCAGGTTAACCGGCAGGTTGATCACCTGTTTTTGCCCGTCCCTTTCCACTTCCACGGTTTCACCCAGGATCAGATTGGGCATGATGTCCTCGTAATAAACGATCGGATGGTTGTTAATGGCCAGTATTTTATCACCATCCTTAAAATGGAGATCATACATCAGGCTATCGGTGATGGAAATGCCATTTTTTATGCTGTCAATTGGAATCTTGCGTTCCCCCCAGACAAACAGGATCATGGCATAGATCACAAAGGCCATAATTACATTTACGGTAACCCCGCCGATCATGATGATCAGCCGCTGCCAGGCCGGCTTGCTCCTGAATTCCCAGGGTTCAGCCGGTTGACTGAGTTGTTCCTTATCCATGCTTTCATCTATCATGCCCGATATCTTCACATATCCGCCCAGCGGAAGCCAGCCAATGCCATAGACCGTATCTCCGATTTTTTTCTTGATCAGGGCGAAATAGGGGTCGAAAAAGAGGAAGAATTTCTCTACCCGGCACTTAAATAATTTGGCCGGAAGGTAATGGCCAAATTCATGCAAAATGACTATGATAGATAAGGATAGTATTAGTTGACCCGCTTTGATACCCACCATTCCCCAGTTAATTGCTAATAATGTCATATGGTTGAATTCTAACAAATAAGTACTTAAACGTTTATAACGGTTAATTATTTGATGCTACAGTTTTATTAAAGAAGCGGCAAAATTACGGGCCTCTGCATCGCTTTCAAAATATTCTTCCAAGGTGGGTTGTGCGATGAAAGGCACATGTTGCATGGATCTTTCCACCAGGTCTGTCATGTCCAGGAACCCCAGCCGGTTGCGCAGGAAGGCATATACCGCAATTTCATTGGCGGCATTGAGCACACAGGGAAGGTTGCCACCTTTATGGAGGGCTTCGGTGGCCAGCACCAGGTTGCGGAAGGTTTTGGTATCAGGCTCTTCAAAAGTGAGTGCATTGGGCTTTTTGAAATCGTACCGGGGAAATTTATTGGGGATGCGCGTGGGGAATGCAAAGGCATACTGGATGGGCAGTTTCATATCGGGAAGTCCCATCTGGGCCTTGAGGCTGCCGTCTTCAAACTGGATCATGCTGTGAATGATGCTCTGCGGGTGTATCACTACCTGTACCTGCTCGGGCCGGAGATTAAACAACCATTTGGCTTCAATCATTTCCAGCCCCTTGTTCATCAGGGTGGCGGAATCCACGCTGATCTTGGCACCCATATTCCAGTTGGGGTGCTGCAGGGCATGATCCCGTTTGACATTAACCAGGAAATTGGGTTTTTTTCCAATAAAGGGTCCGCCCGAAGCAGTCAGAATGATTTTTTCAATCCTGTTCCTGGTTTCCCCTACAAGGCATTGAAAAATGGCGGAATGCTCCGAATCAACCGGTATAATCGGTGCCCTGTGATCCACTGCCTTTTTCATGACGATATCCCCTGCGACCACCAGGGTCTCCTTATTGGCCAGGGCAACCGCCTTGCCGGATTCAATGGCCCTGAGCGTAGGTTTGAGTCCGGCAAATCCCACAATGGCGGCCAGCATCAGGTCATAGACATCCATGGCGGCCACCTCCTGCAGTGCCTGTTCCCCGGTGAAAACCTTGATGGGTTTAGCGGCAAGGGCTTCCTTTACCCTGGGGTATTTTTTTTCATCCCCGATTACCACAATTTCCGGATTGAAATGCATGGCCTGTCTGATCAGTATTTCATCATTGGTCTGGGCAGTAAGGATCTCAACGGAGAATTTGTCCGGATTGGCTTCTATGACCTCCAGTGCCTGTTTTCCAATAGAGCCGGTGGAACCAAAAATAGCTATACGTTTTGCGGGTTGGCCGTTTGACATGATCAGATTTAAATGATGGAATCTTAAAAATAACAAAAAACGAAAATCTGTCCCTTATTTAATTTGAGAGCGGATTTTCAACAAAACGTTCCAGTTGTTCTGCCAGTTTGCGGTCGTTGCTCAAACGGGGAACCTTGTTTTGGCCTCCGAGCTTGCCAACAGACTTCATGTAATCAATAAAACCATTTCTTTTTACCGTGCGGATTCGAAGGGGCTGCAGAATATTTCCGTTGATCAAATCATCATAATAGATATTTTTGGCCCGCAGATTTTCATCCACTTTCATGGCAAAACGCTGCATATCAGCCGGGGAGTTTTCAAATTCGACAAACCACTCATGAAATGACTTGCCCTGGCCCTGCTGGATCATGGGAGCCACGGTAAATTCCGTAATATGAACGCCTTCTTCCTGGGCAGCCTTGATCAAACTGTATTCGACCTCTTCCCCAATGACATGTTCCCCGAAGGCAGATATAAAATGTTTGACACGGCCAGTTACAACGATCCGGTAGGGATCCAGCGATACAAACTTAACCGTATCGCCGATATTGTATCCCCAAAGTCCGGCATTGCTGCTTACCACCAGCGCATAATTCTCCCCGATGGCCACGTCCCGCAGCCCCAGGCGCCGGGGATTGTCCAGTTGCAGGTCCGCGGCAGGTATGAATTCAAAGAAAATACCGCTGTTGGTATTGAGAAGCAGTCCTTCGGACTGCTGGGAATCCTGAAAGGCAAAAAAACCCTCGGAAGCCGGAAAGTTCTCTATGGCATCGATTTTTTTTCCAATACAGTCGAAGAGTTTGGCCTTATAGGGTTCAAAATTCACCCCGCCATGTACTAGTACGGAAAAATTGGGGAATATGTCTTTAATGGGCTTGCCGGTCTGCTGTATCAGCCGGTCAAAATACATTTGCATCCAGGGCGGTATGCCACTGATCAGGGTCATATCCTGGCGGACGGTTTCCGCCACGATCCTATCGAGCTTGGTTTCCCAGTCCTCTATGCAGTTTGTCTCGTAGCTGGGTAACTGGTTGGTCCGAAGGTAGCCTGGTATATGATGATTTACTATGCCGCTCAGTCTTCCGGTGGGAATCCCCCCTACCCGCTCCAGTTCCGGAGAACCGGACAAAAAGATCATTTTGCCGTCGGGGAACTTATGATTGCCCGTTTCTGCCATATAGCATAGCAGCGCATTGCGTGCCGTATTGATATGGTTGGAAATGGAATCCTTGGAGATGGGTATGTATTTAACCCCGCTGGTGGTGCCGGAGGTTTTGGCAAAATAGATCGGAAGCCCCTTCCAGAGAATATTATGTTTGCCTTCCTTGATCAGGTCAATATATCCCTTAAACTGCTCATAATCACGGACCGGTATGGCAGTTTTGAAGTCATCATGGGATTTGACCTGCTCCATCCGGTGTTCTTTGCCAAATACGGTCCCCGATCCGGTCTTCAGCAGGTCCCGGAATAGGGAATCCTGGTCTGAAACGGCGGTTGCCATCCCCCTGCGGATACTCTTATATATATAGGAAGCGAAAGGTTTCGCCAACATGGATTTGAACTTCATAGCTGTAACTCTCAAAAGTTGCTAACAAACCTAAGTCAAATTGGTCAATACCATCCCCGGGATACCGACAAATGCTGTTAAATTTTATAAAAGGGCGGAGCACCCCAGCTCGGGTCTGCGTAAAATGGCCGGGATCCCGGGGGTCCGGGGACCTTCAAAAACCCCCACCTTGCCCCGGTGGAGGGCAAATGTAGGATTACTTACCCCCATTTTGGGTAAATTAGGGGTAAAATTGGCCACCGGGGTATTTTTTTTGAATTCTTACTTCTGATTTTCAGCTATTCCCCTTACCTTTGCAGCCCTAATATTGAATTACTATGTTCGCAGTTGTAAAAATAGCCGGTCAGCAGTTCAGGGTCCAAAAGGACCAGACTTTATTTGTGCCCCATGTGGACGGCAATGCCGGTGACAAGGTGGAATTTGCCGAAGTACTTCTGGTCGATACCGATGGAACGCTTTCTGTGGGCAAAGATGTCAAGGCTGTCATTAAAGCCGAAATCGTATCGCATGTACAGGGAAATAAAGTGATCGCCTTTAAAATGAAAAGAAGGAAAGGTTTCCGTAAGAAACATGGTCATCGCACCCACTACACAAAAATTAAAATAAACGAAATCGCATAAATCATTCTATTGCGTAACCAGGGGGTACCGGGCCTGCGAAGGTAGAAACGGAACAACCCGAGGAAACACTGGAATTATAAAAAAAGAAAACCATGGCACACAAAAAAGGTGAAGGAAGTGTAAAGAACGGACGCGACTCTCAGAGCAAACGCCTGGGAGTAAAAATTTTTGGCGGCCAGCCTGCCGTCTCTGGCAACATCATCGTTCGCCAGCGTGGTACCGAATATCATCCTGGTAAGAATGTTGGAGTGGGAAGAGACTTTACATTGTTTGCATTGACGGATGGTGTAGTTGAATTTAAAAAAGGTAAAGGGGATAAAACCTCTGTTAGTGTAAATGCAGTTCAGGCAGGTAACTAAAAAAAATTTGGAATAATTCAAAATATTTTTTGGATGTTCCAAAGAGTTTTTTATTTTTACTACCGTAAATTGATTTACTAACCAATTAAATTCAAAAAAAATGGCAACTGCAAAAAAAGCCGCTAAGAAAAAAGCTGCACCTAAAAAGAAAGCCGCTCCTAAAAAGAAAGCTGCTAAGAAAGCTGCAAAGAAGAAATAGTAAATTTCTTAGATGGCAGAAAATATCAAGTCCCGGAGTAATCCGGGACTTTTCATTTTATATACCTTTACCCAGCGCTGCAGACAGGTTCGGCAGCCCGGAATGCCCGCTGCCACTCATTAATAATTCTTACCATGGCTATTGACAATTACTTTATTGCAGACCAGTTCTCCCTGCTTTCCAAACTGATGGATATCCATGGGGAAAACGCATTTAAGACCAAGTCCTACAGTATAGCCGCCTTCACCATTGAGAAACTGCCGGAGCAACTCTCCGCCATGGACAAGGAAAAGATATTCTCTATAAAGGGTATTGGTGACGCCATTGGTAAAAAAATACTCGCCATCCTGGAGACCGGGGAACTTTCAGCATTGACTGAATTGATTCAAAAGACACCTCCCGGTGTGATAGAAATGCTTTCCATCAAAGGGATAGGGCCAAAAAAAATCGCCACCATTTGGAAGGAAATGGACATTGAATCCATTGGTGAATTGCTATACGCCTGCAATGAGAACAGGCTGATGCTTTATAAAGGCTTTGGTGAAAAGACCCAAAAGAACATCAAGGAGACCATCGAGTTCTACCTAAGAAGCCAGGGAAGCTATTTGTATGCCGAGGCAGAACCCTACATGCAGGCCCTTACTGATAAACTAGGCACCGCATTTCCCACAAAGGCATTTGAAGCTACCGGAGAGTATAAAAGGCAGCAACCCATCATCAACCAGCTGGAACTGGTGACCACTGCCTCCGTGCAGGACATCCGGCATTTCATGGAGGCAAATGAATTTTCCACCGACCTGCACGGGGATGATATCGTGGAATGCAGCCACAGCGGGGGAGTCCGTATTTTATTCCATTGCACCTCCCCGGATCATGTGCCATCCCGGCTTTTTGATACCGGCAGTTCCCAGGTATTCCGGGAACAGTGGGTCCAATCATACGGTGCCGTTTCTGCAAAAATATTTCCCTCTGAAGCGGACATCTTCCATCAAGCCGGCCTGCCGTTCATACCCTCCTATCTCAGGGATCTGCCGGACATTTTGCAAAGGGCAAAGCAGGGGCCGCTGCCCGCTGTGATTATGCCGGGTGACATCAGGGCCATCATACACAGCCACAGTAACTGGAGCGATGGATCCAACACCCTGGAGGAAATGGCTGCAGCATGCATCGAAAAAGGCTTTGAATACATGGTGATCTCCGACCACAGCAAGAGTGCCTTTTATGCCAACGGCCTGCAGGAGGAAAGAATCAGGCAACAGCACCTGCATATTGATGAACTCAATGACAGGCTCGCCCCCTTTAAAATATTCAAGAGCATTGAATGCGACATACTCAATGACGGCAGCCTCGATTATGCAAACGGAATCCTTTCCACCTTTGACCTGGTGATCGCTTCCATTCATTCCAACCTGAAGATGACCGAGGATAAGGCCATGGGCCGCCTGCTGAAAGCCATAGAAAATCCTTATACCACCATACTCGGGCATATGACAGGGCGTCTGCTGCTCAGCAGGCCGGGTTACCCCGTAGACCACCACAAAATTATTGAAGCCTGTGCCCTGCATGAAGTGGTCATCGAACTAAACGCACATCCAAGGAGGCTGGATATCGGCTGGGAATGGATTGAATATGCCCTGGAAAAAGGGGTGCTTATCTCCATCAACCCGGATGCCCACGCCACCGAAGGTTACGGGGACACGCGGTTTGGGGTACTGGCCGGGCAAAAAGCGCTGCTCACCAAAGAAAGGAACCTGAGCAGCTTTACACTCCCGGCATTTGAAGCCTTCCTGAAGTCCAGAAAGAAATCCCGCGGGATATCCTGAATACCTCAGTCATTTTCCCGCACGATGATGGGCAGTTCCACAAAAAAGGTGGAGCCTTCGCCGACCACGGTTTCAAACCATATCTTTCCACGTGCCTGCTCCACAATGGTCTTGCTCATGGCCAGTCCCAGGCCTGTACCCGAGGATTTTGTCGTGAAATTGGGCATGAAAATCTTTGGCTGTGTTTGCAGGGGTATGCCTTCGCCGTTGTCAGTTACCTTCACTATGATTTGGGAACCATGGAGCTCCTCAAAGATACTGACCACTTTTTTCTCCCTGCCCTCACAGGCCTCCAGGGCATTCTGCAGCAGGTTGGTGAAAAGCCGGTTGAGCTGTGTTTTGTCCGCGAAAATCATGATCCGCTGGTGGACGGGCACCCATTTAAACAACATGTTCTCTGTTGTCTCATAGAGGGAGGTCAGCGAATACAACATCTCATGGAGATCAAAGACCTCATTGACCGGGTTACCTATATTGGCAAACTGGGAAAAATCCGATGCGATTTTGGAGAGGTGATCAATCTGCTCGACCAGGGTCTTGGCTACGCTTGCCGTCATTTCCTTTACATTGACCGAATTATTATCCACCGCTTTCTGCAGGTATTGGATGGAGAGCTTCATGGGGGTTAGCGGATTTTTAATCTCATGGGCCACCTGCCGGGCCATTTCACGCCAGGCACCCTCCCTTTCGCTCTTTGCCAGGGCGGTGGCGCTTTCCTCCAGCTTTTTTACCATCTTGTTGTATTCCTTTACCAGACCGCCGATTTCGTCATCCCGCTTCCATTCAATTTCTTCATTGGTCTTGCCCAGGTTGATCTGTCTCATTTTCTCGGAGATCAGCGTAAAGGAGGAAGTGATCCGGTTGGTCAGGAAAACGGCAATGGTCCCCGCGATCAGGAAGATAAAGGCATTGAGGTTGATGATGGTGACCAGGAAATTGGAAATCTCCTGTTTGAGTTCGTCCTGGGTTCTAAAGGAAGGAATGTTCAGATAGGCGTAGGCACGGCCTGTTTCATTGCGAACGGGACAATAAATGCTCAAATAGGAAATTCGTCCCATCTGTTCCTTATTGAAATATTCAATGGAATTGAGCTGATGCAGGTTATAGAAAGCCAGGGGATGCATTTTCTCCGATAGGATGCCCTTATTGTACACAAAGGGATTGGAGGATATGATCAGATTGCCATCCAGATCATAGAGGTTTATATCGTTGCCGTGGATTTCAGCCACATTATCAATGAGCTTGCCCAGGCTCTCCTTGGATCCCAGGTTATAGTTTCCCGTGCTGTCATCAAAGCGAACATGCCGCAGCAGGATATTCTGTATTTCCTTGGTGACTATTTCCTTGGCCCGGCTGAGTTGCTCCTGGTTATTGCGGTCATAGCGGTTTACAAAAAAGATAATGGTCGCCACTCCAATAACGATGAAGGAAAACAGGCTGATAAAAATGATGGTGGTATGTATCTGGGAGCGGATATTGAATTGCAGGTATTGCTTTAGCCTGTCCCACTGGAGCCTGGAATTGATCATGACGGCTGCGATCCGGAACATGGCGACCAGGAACAGGAACGCACTAAAAAGGTAAGCAAACAGGGTTATGGCTTCAATGGCGGAATTGTCCTTTTTGGCTATGACCACAATTTTATCCTCATCGATGCGGTGCCATAATTCATCAAAGGATCCATTGCGGCGCTGGATGAAATCCAGTTTTGGAATCTGGTCTTCGGAAAGGTGGGTGGGAAAAGAGTAATTATTATAGTTTGAAATAAGCTCATTTTTATTGTAAATGGCGTAGGAGTAAACCGGGGAATATTCGGGCAGGTATTCCTTTTTTTGCTGGAAGAGTTCCGGTATCAGCAGGTCATCGCCCTTATAGTTTTTCAGTTCGGAAATAATGAAAAAATAGCCGATGATCAGGTGGGAGGAATCGGTAATGGTTTTCTTATAGAGATAGGTGAACTTATCGAAGGACTTTTCGTAATATTTCAGATCAGGGACACTGGTGGGTTTGCCCTGAATCTTGAATATGGTATTGAGGGTATCATAGGAGACTGACTCGTCATTGAAGAGGGGCTTTTCATCCGCACCATAGGTATATATCTTTGTATCATACCTGTCGCGGTAGGTGCTGAAACTCCTGTTGATGACGCTGTCCTTTAGATTGGCGTTTTGGTCCTTGTCCTTGAAGCGGTTGAAATTATTGTACAGGAAGTCATTGTCAAAGTAAGTAAGGGCAATGCTGAGTACTTTTTCACTGGATGGGTCCGCCTGCTCGGAAAGCCGCTCGGCCGTCCTTCTTCGCTGGGTCAGCTCGATTTTCCTGTTTTCTGCGATGACCACAGCGGATATGGATACAGAAAAAACGAACAGCCAGAACAACACTTCCGATATGTTGAGTCTGGCATTCAACCCTGAAAACAGGGTCCGCTGCATAAGCCATACATAAATCAGCAGCCAGATCAGGACAAATACATCTAGTTCCACCACTGCGGTGCTGTGAATCAGGGTCAGTACCAGCAGCCCGACAAAGGCAATCATAACATAATCAATCAGGGAGTCTTCCCCGCTCAGCGGGCTGATCAGCCTCACAATGATCTGGGTGAAGAAAAAATAGCTTAATGCCAGCGACGCCAGAACGATAAAACCAACAAAGCTGTATACCGTCAGGCTGAAAAAGTTGGTTACATTAAAGGAGATTTTGGCATCTGCCACCAGGCTTTGGACGATATAGGCAAAAACGTAGGTCACACATACCACGATGGTAAACACCAGGAAACGGATCAGCCAGTTGCGCCAGACCAGCCTTACCTGCCTGAGTGTATATTCCCGGGTCAGCCGCCTGACAAACAGGGTAATCCAGCAAAGAAGCAGCGCATTGATGAGCAGATCCCCCAGCGAACTGAGGATAAAATTGGCCGCGTAAATCCGCGGGTCAAACAATTCATATTGCCTCAGGTGCAATATGGAGGGAAACAGATAGATGATGGCGCGAAGCGGAATGAGCACCCCCAGCAAAAAAACGATGCCCCTGGCTGACCCGAACTTATCGGAAATCCACAACGCGATATTCTGTATCACAAAAAGCAGCAGCAGGATACCGGAAAGCAAAAAAATGACTGAAAGCCAGTTCTGGCCGACGGACACAGCACCCGGCTTTGGGTCGAGATAAAACAGGGTCTGTCCAAACCGGCTCTGAACGGGATAAATGGTCTTTGTCAGGGCAATCCGAAAACGCTCTTCTGCGGCAGGAAAATCAACGAATTCCGGCTTGAGGTTATCAATGGCAATATAGTACTGCATCCGCACCGGAATGAGGGCTACCGCCGACAGGTAATGCCGTCCGCCGGTATTGACCGTCCTTTTCACAAATTCATACTGCCCGTTTCTCAGGTAGCAAAAATAATTGCCATCGGGTAGTTTGAGCAGGCTGTCCTCAGGGAGGGCCCGCTGGTTATTCCAGAACTTCAATGTGAAAGCAGAGTCTGCCTGGTAAACCAGGAAGGTGAACTTCTTTTCAACCAGCGATTCCAGCTCCTCCCTGGAATAGGTCCGGTTGGAGAGGCGTATCAGCAGGCGGCTGTCCTGACTCAGATGTACAAATTCTTCCTCCCGATGCTGCAGAAAGGCCTGGATATTATTTCTAAGCAACCGGGCCGATGTGCTGGATCCCAAAAAAAAGTCGATGCAATAACTGGCCGCAAACAGCGTAAGGACCACCAGCAGGAGGTACCCGTTTTTTTTAAATAGACTTTGTAGAAATGACTTCAATCCAGGGATTTTTGCTTTTTGATGGAATTCCAGATGGCATCCATTTGTTCGAGGTTCAAATCTGCTAAATTCTTCCCTTCTGCAAGGGCCTGCTTTTCCATGAGGGTAAAACGGCTGATGAATTTTTTGTTGGTTCGCTCCAAGGAGCTCTCGGCATCAATCTGCAAAAACCGTGCATAATTAATCAGGGAGAACACCAGGTCCCCGAATTCCTCCTCTATATGGGACTTATCCCCTTGCCGTACCGCATCCTGCAACTCTTCCATTTCTTCGACTACCTTGTCCCAGACCTGGGCGGTGGTATCCCATTCAAAACCCACCTGCTTGGCTTTTTCCTGGAGGCGGATGGCTTTTACGGTGGCAGGCAGGGATACCGGCACCCCTCCAATAACGGATTTTTTTCCTTCCTTCAGCTTCAGTTTTTCCCAGTTTTGCTTGACCTCTTCCTCATTGCTGACCACCACATCCCCGTAAATATGGGGATGCCGGGATATGAGTTTTTCGCATATCCCGTCAATGGCTTCCGCCAGGGTAAACTGGCCTTGTTCCCTTGCAATGCGCGCGTAAAAAACGATATGGAGCAGAAGATCCCCCAGTTCTTCCCGGATACCTTTCCAGTCCTCATTGGTAATGGCATCTGCCAGTTCATACAATTCCTCAATGGTCAGGGTCCTTAAAGTCTGTATGGTCTGCTTTTTGTCCCAGGGGCATTTTTCCCTTAATTCATCCATGATGCCCACCAGTCTGTTAAATGATTCGCCTGCCTCATTCATAAAAAGTAAGTTTAATTAACCGAAATGGCCGAAACAGCCAGGAATATACCCATCAGCAATAGGTTTAAGAAAAACGCCAGGAAACCCACGATACCATATTTCAGGATGGTCTTGAAGCGGCCCTGTTTATAGAAGCAGCGCATGGCTTTATAAAGGTAGACGAACATAAAGATCCAGATCCCAAAACTTAATATTCCCGCCGTCACATGCAGCCATGGCTGGGGGGAGACATCCAGGAGTTTATTGAGCAGCAGCAGCACCATCAGGAAAATGAATGATGCACAATAGAGATGCAGGGTAAAAATCACGTGGTCCACATAATAATATTCCTTGCGGCGGATATATACCAGCTTGAGAATCAGGGCAAAGAAAGGCAACGAAAAAAAGAAAATCTTCGGGAACGAATGCATGAAGTTCTCCTTGAAATGCTCCATATACCCCTTCTTGTCTTTATGCCACTGCTCATTGACTGCTATGAGTTTTCTCTTGCCCATTTTTTTGAACCATCCGTCCCGCCGGGATTCAGGCAGGGTTTGCTGGACCGAATCGTAACTATGGACATCTTTGAATTTGCCAATACCGTCCCCCCCGTTGTTCTTTTGGGGACTGCCCAGATCCAAAGTGGGTTTCATCTGTTGGGTGATCGCCTTGGGTATTCCTTTGCTGGTAACGCTGTCAACCCCCTGCCTGATCAGGAGCAGGGTTATTTCCTCCGCCGAAAATGTGCGGGTGCTTGTGTCACCATAGGCCTTTTTGACAGCCGCTATTTTTGCATTGAGCTCATCGAGGTCGCTGGAAAGTTGATCGCGGTCACTGCTGTCGGAGAGGTTTTTGATCTCATTTTCCAGGGACATTTTTTGTTTTTGCCAGTCCTTGAGCCCGGCGCGGGTATTTTGCAAAGAATCTTCCCCCGATCCGTTGGTCCGGAGATTGAGGATTTTGTCAGGGCTCGCCAGGGAAAAAAACAACAGGAAAAAAAAGGCCGACGTGAACACATACATCCGGATTGGATTGAGGTAACTGGCCCTGCGGCCCTGCATGTATTCCAGGGAAAGAAATCCCGGCCTGGTTATCAGGAATTTGCCGGTGCTGAAAAATTTGCCGTCAAAGTGGGTGATGTCGTTGAAAAAATGGGTGACCAGGTGCCAGACCGTTTCTTTGGGCTCGAGATTTTCCTGTCCGCATTGGTGGCAGTATCTGCCTATGAGACTTGCCTGGCAATTCAAACAGGTCTTTTCCTTTCTTTCCTTACTGTGAGACACGGTTTATTTTTAAATAAAAATAAGGAACCTGGCATCAAAAACGCGCAGGGACAGAAAAAATCGGGCCGATGGCCGGCCATTACCCTAACCTTCCCCGGACCGGCCCTTCATTTGTAGTATAGAAGCTGCTGATGTTTTATTACTTTTACCGCCAAATTCATAACACCGAGCTATGCAGATTTCCGCAAAACTGATTTTTTTATTCCTTTGCCTGGCTTTGGGCATGCAGGCTGCCAAAGCGCAGTTCTACTACAATGACATTGTACTGACCAGGCAGGCCCGGGAAAAATGGAAAATTTACCAGCAGGCAAAGGTAAAATCGGTCAATATCATGAGTATGGATGCGGCCAATGAGCCGGCAGAAGGATTTACCTGCGAGCAGCAAACAGGTCCCGATTATGCGGAAATTACCACCCATACCAAATCCTCCCTCACCTCCGAATCGTGGTCATTTGCCCATTATGATGCCGCGGGATTCCTTCGAAGTAACCTGGACACCAGCGCCAACTTTCAATCCAATACAGCCTATACCTATGATGACCGGGGACTGCTGGTTTCGCTGACCAACACTGCCGTATCGACCAATACCGATCTCAAAGATGTGGAGCTTCACCAGTGGGTCTATGACTCAAAAGGAAATGCCAGGTCCATGCTAAAAGTCAAGAACGGACACGATTCTACCCTGGTCGAGTTTGTCAGGGAAGATAATGGTCAGATTGCGGAGGAACATGCCACCCGGAACGGACAAAAACTTCCTGTTATTTATTATTATTATGATTCAGCCGGACAACTCACCGATATTGTGAGATACAATGAAAAAGCCAGGCGACTGCTGCCCGATAATATATTCGAATATGACGTCCATGGACAAGTGGCATCCATGCTGACGGTCCCACAGGATAACAAAGGATACCAGAAATACATTTACCAATACAATGAAAAAGGTCTGCGCATCAGGGAATCCTGCTACAACAAACAAAAGGAATTATTGGGAAAATTTGAGTATCAGTATACTTACAGGAAATAACTTTTGTTTTCCTTCACATAGCAACGCGTAATTCCCCGTCTTTGGTTTTGCCATAATTACTCTAGTAGATTTACGATCATGATGGCAAAGTCTACTTAGTTTATCAACAAGTATTTAACATTCCCCGTTTTGGCAAAAAATTTGTTTCTACTCAGCTGATTAATTTATTGTAGCATCAAAGCCCCAATCAGGCCCGTTCCACTGTATCACAAGATTGCTTAGTTGATTTTATCATTTATTAATCAGGCAAAATATTTGTTTTTGGCAAGCATTTTGTTAAATTAGAAACTATATCCGAGCGTGAATTTTTGAAAATCCAATATCTGTATCTATGAAAGGTTATTTCTACCCCAACCAAAGGAGTGTATTTACCTCATTGAGCCATCGGGCACTCCTTCTCCCCCTTATCTTCCAGCTATTTATTTCTAACACTTTTGCAGGCAATTCATTACATAACAATTTCAAATCTGATGTCAAGGTGGATACCACCATTTTTCCATTCGGGGAAAATGCAGGCTGGTATGGAACCCAGTATACGGACCAGCAGATCTATGATCTGATGTATGCCGGCGGGGCGCGTTCGGCCAGAACGATTCTTTCCATTCAACAGTGGCAGCAGTTTGGCATTGCCCCCTTTGCCGCCAGGTTCAATTATCCCTATCAGTCAAAGGGTATGCGCAACAACGTTTTTACCCTGAGGATTGATCCCTATGGCGGAAATTATACCGGGCAGAGCACGCAATTGACCGCCGGCGGCAATCAGTCCTATTTACCTTCCTCACTGTATCTTCCCATATTTAATGCAGATGGTACTGTCAACCGTAATAATATATGGGCCGCGTTTTGTTCAGATGTAGTCAATGCCGTGAACGGATCCTTTCAGTATTACGAGATATACAATGAACCTGATTTCACTTATGACTGGTACGATAACCAGGTAGACTCATCTACGGGTAATCTTGCAGGTTGGGCCACTGTACAGCCGACGCCTGACCAGCTGCCCAATATGTACGACAGTATCAGCAACCTGGTGCAGATGCATAAAATTGCCTCCCTGGTCATAAAACATTTTCAGCCCAACGCCAAGATTGCCACAGGCGGTATCGGTTCCAAGTATTTCTACCGCTGGTTTTGTAAATTAGGCGGAATGCAATGGACCGATATACTCTCCCTGCACATGTATCCCTATTATGACTGGACCTCTTATACTGACCAGTCCCCTGCAGGACCCGGCAACCAGCGTCACAGCGATATGCTGGTCCATGTGACGGATTCGCTCTATAAGGGCTTTGTGAATATAGGCGGGCAAAATGGCATTCCTTCCAGTTTTCCGCATATGATCACCGAGGTCAATACGCCCCGGTGGACCTATGACTTTAACACTTCCGCCGGATCACAGAATAAAAGGTGGGGCAATGACCACGTTCAGCGGAATTTTTCCCTGAAAGGCATTTCCAAATTCATTCAGAACGGCTTTTCCCCTGTCATTTTTTTCCAGACCGGCGAAGCGGCCGATTCTGGCAATGTTTCTTCGGGGGTTGAATTTGACGCAGAAGGTATGTATAAAAACCTCACTACGGCCACCCCCACCACCGCCGTGCTGACCCCTTCGGGTCAGGCAATGAAAGTGATGCAGCAGTTGATGGGCAATTATGTACTGGATCCGGTGCAGCCGGCCTTTGGCTCCGGAATCGACGGAGTCCGGTTTGACAGTGCGGGCAACAAATTATATGTAATTTGGGCGAAGACAACCCTGGATACCCTGGAAACAGCCTCCGGCAGTTATACCCTCCCGGCCGGGCAGAACTTCAAGCAATATATCTGGAATGGCTCCCTGCTGGGTACGGTCAGCGGAACCATTGCACTCAATGGAGACCCCTATATCCTGGTGCAGTCCAGCGGCCCCATCACCACCAGTGTGGTGGCCAATGCAGGAAGCAACCAGACCATCACGCTGCCTGTCAATTCAGTGAACCTGAGCGGCGCTGCATCCACGGTTACCGGATCCACCATTTCATCCTATAGCTGGACCCAGACTTCCGGACCCGGCACTGCCAGTTTTTCTGCCGATACATCGGTAAAAACCACTGCCAACAACCTGGTGCAGGGAACCTATGTATTTTCCCTTCTGGTAAAAGATAAGGCAGGGGACTCATCCCGGGCCTCAGTCACCATCACAGTCAATGCCATAGTCAACCTGCCTCCCGTGGTAAGTGCAGGAACGACCCAAACCATTACCCTGCCCACCAGTACTGTTAACTTAAAGGGAACCGCCACCGATTCCACCGGAACAATAGCCTCCTATGCCTGGTCGCAGAGCTCAGGACCGGCCGGGGCAACCATCACCACCCCTACCGGACTGAGCAGTACGGTCACCGGATTAACGGCAGGCACCTATGTATTTGTCCTGAAGGTCACCGACAGTTATGGTTTATCAGCAACGGCGAGCGTTACCATCATTGTAAATCCGGCCGTTGTCTCCAATCCCGTTGCCAATGCTGGAGCAGATCAGGTTATTACCCTTCCGGTAAATACCGTCACTCTTTCAGGAAGCGCTTCCACGGATCCGAACGGGACCATTGCAGGCTACAGCTGGTCGCAGGTCTCCGGCCCGGCCAATTCGGTTATTGCCAGCGCTTCGGCTGTTAGCACTGCCATCAACGGCCTGGCAAAAGGGGTCTATGTATTTAAACTCACGGTGACGGACACCAAGGGTGCCAGCTCTACAGATACCGTACAGGTGACTGTAAATGCCGCCCCGAACCAGCCACCGGTAGCCAATGCCGGAGCCAGCAGGACCATTACACTCCCCTCCAGTTCGGTTTCTCTGGACGGTACCAAATCCAGTGATCCGGATGGCACGATTGCCTCCTACAGCTGGGCCCAGGTATCCGGTCCTTCCACCGCTGTCATCACAGGCGCCGCAACAGCAACGCCGACCCTTTCAGCCCTGGTTGCAGGACAGTATGTTTTCCAGCTAACCGTAACAGATAACAGCGGTGCCAGCTCCAGCGCACAGGTAAAAGTAATAGTGAACCCCGCTGCCAATATTGCCCCGACAGCCAATGCCGGGTCAGACCAATCCATTACATTGCCCCTCAGTGCCGTCACCCTGGACGGAACAGGGTCCATTGATCCGGATGGCACGATTTCTTCCTACAGCTGGACCCAGGTTTCCGGACCTGCCCAGGGAACCATTGTGAGTGCCTCATCAGCCACTACCGTGGTCAGCAGTCTGGTAAAAGGCACCTATGTATTCCGATTGACCGTCACCGATAACCTCGGCGCAACTGGTACGGATACGGTCAGTGTGGTGGTCAATGCCGCCCCGAACCAGCCTCCTGTGGCCAATGCAGGCACCAGCAAAACCATTACTTTACCCACCAGTTCAGTGAACCTGGACGGAACTAAATCATATGATCCGGATGGAACCATCGCCTCCTATAGCTGGACCCAGGTTTCAGGACCATCCAATGCCACCCTTGGTGGGGCCACCACGGCAACACCTTCGGTTTCTTCACTTTCAGCCGGACAGTACGTCTTCATGCTGACCGTGACCGATAACAGCGGAGCGACTTCCACTGCCCAGGTAAAGGTTACCGTCAATGCCGCAGCCAATATCAACCCCATCGCCAATGCAGGAGCCGGCCAGACCATCACCCTGCCGGTTGATTCTGTCACCCTCGATGGCAGTGCTTCCCTGCCGGGCAGCGGCACCCTTACCGCCTTCAGCTGGACCAAGATATCAGGCCCGGCCTCCTATTCCATCAGCCAAGCAACCGGTGTCACGACCCTGGTCAATGGTCTGGTACAGGGTAGCTATACCTTTCAGCTGACTGTTACCAACAGCACCGGTAATAAGGCTTCCGATACCGTAACCATTCTGGTAAATGCTGCTGCCAATAAGGCCCCGGTGGCCAATGCCGGTTCAGGCAAAACCATTACCCTGCCTGTCAATACAGTCACCCTGGACGGCACCAAATCCTATGATCCTGATGGAACCATCGTTTCTTACAGTTGGATCCAGTTATCAGGCCCTGCTGCCTCCACCCTGACCGGCGGATCCAGCGCCTCACCCACCGCCAGCGCCCTGTTGGCCGGTCAGTATGTATTCCAACTGACTGTTACAGACAACAGCGGCGCCTCTTCCCGGGCGACCGTAAAAATTACCGTTCGCGGCCTGTCCAATATCGCTCCGGTGGCCAATGCAGGAGCCAATCAGTCCATCACCTTACCTGTAAATTCCGTTACCCTGGACGGAAGCGCCTCGGCAGATCCGGATGGTACCATCGTAAGCTATAGCTGGAGCAAGGTGTCAGGACCGGCACAGGGAACCCTGGTCAGCCCGACTGCGGCCACTACGGCAGCAAACAGTCTGGTGCAGGGAACCTATGTATTTGCTTTAACCGTCACTGACAACAGCGGGGCCAAAGGAACCGACACGGTCACCGTAACCGTGATGGCGGCTGCCAACCAGCCTCCGGTGGCCAATGCAGGCAACAGCATCACCATATCGCTGCCGACCAATTCGGCCACCCTGAACGGATCCAAATCATCTGATCCCGATGGTACGATTGCCTCCTACAGCTGGATACAGTTGTCAGGGCCATCCACGGCCACCCTGACCAGTGGCAATACCTCAGCTCCCGTTGTATCGTCGCTGATTGCCGGTCAATACGTATTTCAGTTAAAAGTAACAGATAATAAAGGCGCCAGTTCCACAGCCAGCGTGAAAGTGATTGTAAACGCCGCTGCGGTGGCCAACCTTCCGCCCGTGGCCAATGCAGGTGCCAACCAGAACATAACACTCCCGGCCAGTTCCGTTGTTCTGGATGGAAGTAAATCATATGATCCTGATGGCACCATCACTTCCTACAGCTGGTCCAAGGTTTCCGGCAACGGGGCTGTGGTCATTTCCAACAGCAGTACGGCCACCCCCACCCTGTCAGGACTGACGGTGGGCATATATACCTTCCTGCTGACTGTCACCGATAACCAGGGTGCCTTCTCCAGTGCAGAAGTTACCATCACGGTCAACGCACAACCTGTGTCGGTGGTAAACCAGGCCCCGGTCGCCATTGCGGGCAGAGATACCACAATTGCCATACCTTCCAACAGTGTGGTACTTGACGGTAGCGCCTCCTATGACCCCGACGGCCAGATCGTATCCTACCAGTGGAAACAAATCAGCGGACCGGGAAGCGCCATTCTTTCCGCCCTCAACGCAGATGTATCTACGGTAACAACCCTGCTGGTAGGTGTTTACCAGTTCTCCCTGACGGTGACTGATAACAGCGGCGCCTCATCCAGTGATACGGTGAAAATAACGGTGGTGGATAACCTGAGGTCTACAGAATCCATCCTGCTTTATCCCAATCCGGCCCAGTCGACGATCAACCTGAGGTTGTTCAGCGACTCTACCGGGGAGATGAAGATCAATATTGTGGATGCCAATGGTCGTATCGTGGAATCCTGGAACATTGATAAAACCCAGAATTTTTTCCAGAAGTCCATGAATATTTCCAGGATCGCACATGGCATGTATACCCTGCAGGTCGTTATGGGGGTAAACAAACAAATGATTTCAAAATTCCTCAAACAATAAGACCAGCCCTGCTGCAAAAAAAGGAGTGACCGAGGAGTCACTCCTTTTTTTTTGCAGTCAATGGCCAGCCCATTGCCCGGGAAGACAAATGAATATCAGGCCCGGAAAATGACGTATTATACCGCTAATAGCAACAGAGAGCCTTGCCTAACACCAAAACCAGGCAGGGTCTGAATACTGGCGGAGTGGCCCCTTACCTGAATCGGTCCAACCGTTGGGTTCCTTACTTGCCCAAACATGGCCATGCAGCTGGAATTCCATCCATTCAATCCCTGGCAACCGGCCTGGTCTTTGCCCGGGTCTATCGGGGAGAGCATCTATTCCCCCAGCGGCCAGAACTCAGAGGAACCAACAAAGGAGGAAGGGAACCACTTATTGAAATAACCCAGGCTCCATTTTATCCTGGAATGTTTCGGGAGGCCATGCCCGATATCATCGAGGCTTTTTTTCCGTCCGGCAATAACAATTTGGCGGTCCCCGAAAAAACTACCCCTATTTACCTATTTTTCAGGATACTTAGAGAGCAGGATCTGGGTATAGGCATTATACACATTTATCCAAATGGCCTTCCTGCGTTTATCTGAATGGGTTTGTCTGTAAATTTCCTCCCGGGATGTATGATCTAGTAACCCGGAGCGTGAATAGGTAGGTTCCTTTGTATTGGCAGCCCGTTATAATGGCCGGGACGTTTCAATAAGATTCAGGCCTTGACCAATTAATTTTGCCTGCTCTGCGGCCTTCACCCCCAGAGAAGTAAGCAAAATAAGAAGAATATTTAAATGAGTAATTTTAACCCTATAGTATATAGGGCAGCCTGGAATTCCTGGTTTTGGCCTTTCAGGCAAAATACTTCCCTTTACCTGATTATTTCGATTGGTTTGTGCACGGGTCCTCCTGCCAAAACAATTCAAATTTAATGACAAGCTTATGAATAGATTCCGCAATAAGACCGTCTGGATAACGGGTGCTTCCTCCGGCATAGGGGAAGCCCTTGCCTATGCCTTTGCCAGGGAAGGTGCCCGGCTTATGCTTTCTGCCAGGCGCATGGAAGACCTTGAACGGGTCAGAAATCAATGCCCGGCTCAGGCAGTGGTGGAATTACTGGCCATGGATCTGGCTGAAGCCCCTGAAATAAACAGCCAGGTTGCCGCTGTGCTGGATAAGATGGGTGATCTGGATATCCTGGTCAACAATGCGGGCATCTCCCAGCGCAGTATGGCCGTCGAAACGGATATGCGGGTATACAGAGAGATCATGGAGGTTAATTTCTTTGGTACCATAGCCCTCACCAGGGCGGTGTTGCCCCATTTTATACAAAAGAATGGGGGGCAGTTCATCAATATCAGCAGTGTGGCAGGGAAAATGGGTCTGCCGATGCGGACAGCCTATTGTGCCTCCAAACATGCGCTGGAAGGTTTTTTCAGCTCCTTAAGAACGGAGATATGGAAAACCAACATAAGAGTCCTGATGGTTCAGCCGGCAGCGGTGAAGACGGGTATCTCTGAACACGCACTGCAGGGAGATGGCTCCCTGTTTGGTAAAAAGGACCGCGTTATAGAAAAGGGCATGGAGCCGGCCAATCTCGCTGAATGTATTTTGAATGCAGCCCATCGCGGCAAAAAGTCCCTCGTTGCCGGAGCCGGCCTGCAGAAATGGGTTTTATGGATGAACCGGATCGCGCCTTCTGTTGTTTTCAATGCCGTTAAAAATTATAGGCCCTAATGGTTTTTGATCCCCACAGGATCATATTTATTTAATCAGATAAAATTCAAACCCATGGAGCAAATCCTGGAAAAAGTCAATGAAGCTACCCGGTTCCTGCAAGACAGGGGATTTCTGGATGCAGGAACAGGCATCGTTCTGGGCACGGGCCTGGGTGCTTTCGTCCATGAAATGGAGGTGATTCAAACCATTCCCTATCATATGATTCCTCATTTCCCCCTTTCCACCGTCGAGTTCCACAAAGGGCAACTCATCCTGGGCACAGTGGGCTATAAGCGGGTACTGGCCATGCAGGGCAGGTTTCATTATTACGAGGGTTACAGCATGCAGCAAATTACCTTTCCCGTTCGGGTAATGAAGGCGCTGGGTATCCGGCAATTGCTGTTGAGCAATGCGGCCGGGGGGATCCATACCGGGTTCAAAAAGACAGACCTGGTACTCATTGATGACCACATCAATCTGCTGCCGGAAAATCCGCTGCGGGGAGCCCATCAGCCCGAACTGGGAGAGCGCTTTGTGGACATGAGCAGTCCCTATGATCCGGGCCTGAATGCTATTTTCTCCCGTGCGGCCGAAGAATTAGAGATTCCCTTAAAAAAAGGGGTTTACGTCTCGGTCATGGGACCCAACCTGGAAACAAGGGCAGAATACCGGTACCTGAGACTCTTGGGAGCCGATATGGTAGGCATGAGTACCGTGCCGGAAGTTATTGTTGCCAATCAAATCGGTCTTCCCTGCGCTGCCGTAAGTGTGATAACGGACCAATGCGATCCGGACCATCTGCAGCCGGTCAACATCCGTGAAATCATAGAGGTGGCTGGCAGGGCGGATACTGTCCTGACTAAATTATTTGGTCGGGTAATCCGGGAATTGTCCTAACCTAACTCACAATTAAACGTCCTTAAAAGGCTCCATTTATTTTGTATTGTTTTCCGGACTGCAGCTGCCTGGCCTCGCCCGGTCGGCCCCTGCTCAGGGCATAATTATTACCCAGGGAAAATGGCAGGATATCCCGGGAAAATCAAATCTCTAGAAAAAACCCGAGTTTGTCGACATCTAAGCGGTATGGTGTGGCCCCTGCCGGGCCATGGCCAAAAAGGTGTTTACCCGGCAGCCCGTGGCCAGTTATTTTAATACCTACTTCATTAATTTTATGGTGGATGCAAAAAAAGGGGAAGGCATCCAGCTGGCAGAAAAATACCAGGTAACCAGCTTTCCCACCTATTTGTTTATAGACGGAGGTGGTACGCTCATCCAAACAATGGAAGGAGCCCTGACAGAGAAGGCCTTCCTGAGGCATCCCGAAAAGCTTTTTCCAAATACCACCAATAAACCTCTGTCCCAAAACCTGCAGCCTCCCCTTCGAGGGGAGGCTGCAGGTTTATAGGGGCTCGTCGGCAAACTGGGTTATTGTTCGGAAACCGGCAACGGAAAGGCAGACCATACATCATCTCCTGGCCTGTCTATGGGCAATTGGCCAAGCAGGTTATAGCGCCGCATATCCACCCAGCGGTGTCCTTCGCAAAACAGGGAATATCTTCGCTGGCTGAGCATTTCAGTAATCAGGTCGGACTGGGTGATCGCCCCGTTATAGGCTGACAGGTGGTGGCCCTGACGAATCACATTAAGGGCAGTTACCGCATCGGCCAGGTCGTTTTTCTGAATAGTCGCCTCTGCATAAATCAGGATCAATTCTTCATTTCTGATCAGTGGGATAGGCGCAGTGCTCGATGTATAGACCCAGACATCCCGGTTACTGGACAGCCCGTTTAAGGATGCCACGGTATTGCGCAGGGTGGCCTTCCCGATCCTGTCATCACCTGTTTCAAGATCAGCGGCATAAGAAGGATGGGCCAGGCGAACTTCGCCGTTTTGGTTTTGGGGAATGAAAAAAGTATTAAGCTGGTCTCCGGAACCGGTCCCAAATACATGGTTTACCCCCAGGTTGAAATCCTTATTCAAACCAAAGAAGGATTCATTCAGGGCGGAGAGTGCACCATCCCAGTTCTGCTGATACACGGCCACCCTGGCGGCCAGTGCCCGGTTGAACTGGGTCAGCCCGGCTGCATCCGAAAAGCCCCCGAAACCAGCCAGGGAAAAAGCTATGGAAGCCTGGCTGAAATCGGTTTTGGCCGAATCCAGCAGGGAGGCTATGGCGGCGAGTCCCTGGGCATAGGTCACAAAGGGCCCCAGGTTGGCCGGGTCAGCCACATCGATCCGAATCCCATTGGTATCGGTCAGGTTTAAATTCAGCAGCAGCTGATAGGCCTTGATGGTTCGGGCAAATCCAAGATAACCGCTCCGCTGAGAAGCTATAATCAGCGTGGAATGGCTGGCAGCCTCTGCCAGTATATTACAGTTCTTGACCACTGCGTACCTGGAAGCCCACGGGTTGGTTATGTAAAAATTACTGTTGCTCAATGTTGCCCCGCTGGCGCCCAGCAAATCGGTCACATACCTAGGTTCAGAACCGGAGAAATGGTACATTTCCCGGCCGATGATTCCGGCATCATCCAGATAGAGGGCCAAATTGCTGCGCATGCCCGATTCCGTCCCGCTTACCAGGTTATTTAATTCGGATACGGTGGCATTGCCGGTGAATTGCTGGACCGTCGCACCATTGAGGTCTCCGTAATCCTTTTTGCAGGAGCCTGCCAGCAGGATGGAGAATATAGAAATCAGGGTATATAGAATTTGATATTTTTTCATTGTAGTATTTTTTTACTTTAAAAATCAAATGACACATGAAAATCAGCCCGTTTGGTAGCGGGATAAGGGTCCACATCCACCCCGCTGGAAAAACCGGTTCCGAAATTGGATACTTCCGGGTCATATGATTTGTATTTGGTCACCGTCCAGTAATTATTCAGCGAAACGCCTACCCGCATGCCCTTGACAAAGGCTACGGGCAGTTTAGATACCGTGTAATAGAGCCCGATCTCCCTGAGCCTCAGGTAGGAGGATGTCTGTACGAATTCGCGTGCGTCGGAGCCTACCTGCATGATGCGGTACAGGCCATCGGGCACCCCCAGTTTATTGGTAACCCTGTCCCAATCGGCACTGGTTCCCCCGAAGTCATTTTCCAGGTTGGTCAGGTTGACGTTCTGCCCTCCCTTTTTCCAATGCAGCAGGAACCGGAGGCTCAGCTTGTGGTAAAAGGTAATTTCATTGTATGTATTCATTTGGAAAGTGGGTTCAGCATCTCCGAGTCTTCCCACCCCGGCCCCGTTGAGTCCCAGGATCTGGGTGGCGGATTTGCCTTGCTGGATCTGGTAGGTACCAAGTACGTATCCAAAGGACCCCTGAGGTACAGAGGGGATGGTCAGCCTGGTTACCAGTGAGCGGTTAAGCCAGAAATTCACCGAACTGTTCCAGGTGATGACCCGGGTCTGGACTGGCCTGGCGTTGAGACCAAGCTCTACCCCCCTGTTGCGCAGGTTGCCCGCATTGACCCATTCGCTGGTGAATCCGGAAGAGGAAGGCAGGCTGCCCAGCATCAAAAAATCATTGATGTTCTTGTTATAATAGGTAAGCACAAATCCCAGGCGTCCTTTCCAAACACTGAAATCAATTCCTGCTTCGAATTCTTCCTGTCTTTCAGGCTTGATGGCAGACTGCCCTTCCTGCGGGTTGACAATCAGACCCGGAAAACCTGTAATGTTGGAAATGGAGAAGGCGGTGAATTTGCTGCCATAGGCAGGTACATTATTGGCCTGTCCATAGGCTGCCCGGAGCTTGATGTCTTCAAAAAAGTTCCCTTTAACGAGGTTCATTTTGGTTAGGTTCCAGGAAATGCCAGCCTTGGGGTATACGTAATATTTAGCCACGTCTCCGTTATTGGAAGACCGGTCAAAACGAAGGCCGCCGGTGAGGGTCAGTGCATCATGGATATTGGCTTCTTCCTGCAGGAAAATCCCCTGGTTCTGGAACTTGTTTTTTAGCTGGACCGCATTGAGGGCGCCGGCCTGGTTCACATTGGACTGGCCAGCTATTACCTGGGTGGCCACATCCAGCAGATTATTGTAATCACCTGTTTCTCCCGTCAGTCCGGCCGAAGTCGTCAGGGTGAGATTCTCGGAGGGTGTCAGCGTATTGACCAGGGAAAAAATATAATTGGTGTTCAGGTTCCTGGTTAAACCGACAATGGAAGTGCCCTTATTGACAGCCTGGAACTGCAGGTTGCTTGGGAAAAGGGCATTGGTTTCCAGGTTATAGAAATCAATGCCTCCCCGGGCAATCAGCCTGGTGAGGCTCTTACCTCCTTTCTGGAGAACGGCATCCACATTGATGCCTGTCACCAAACGGTTAACCGATTCATTGTTGCGCATCAGCGCCACGGTCTGCAACGGATTGGAGGCGGCAAAGGGGTTGTTGGGATAATTGCCGGTTGCGTCCGGGTGAAGCTGGGCAAAACTGGGCGTGGAGGACAGGGCAATTCCCAGGGATACCCCCGCATTGTCATTTCCGGTCAGCCCTCGGTCGGCCGATGAATTGATGTAATTGGTGGAGATGCCTATTTTAATGTTGTCAGTGATGCGGTGATCAACATTTAATCGAAGGCTGCTGTTTCGGTATCCGGTATATTTTACGATACCACCCTCATCCTTTTGGGCGGCAGAAAAATAAAAACCGGTCCTGCCGTTGCCTCCGCTTATGGAGAGCACCGTGTTTCGGGCAAAACCGGTATTTCCAAAAACTTCCTTTTCATAATCATAAATCTGTCCTTTGGACTGGGCATCGGTAAACTGCTGGCTCAATGCTGCACTGGTAGCACTGTCACTCGACAGGCTGGCTGCCCTGGCTGCCGTAAACTGGCGCACCCCCAGCAGTTTTCTCACTTTGATAAATCCAAGATCCTGGGAGACTGTTATGTTGGTCTTTCCTTCCCTACCCCTCCTTGTGGTAATGATGACAACCCCAGCCGCTGCCTTGGAACCATAAATGGCCGCAGCCGAAGCCCCTTTGAGGATCTCAATATTTTCGATGTCCTCGGCCCGCAAATCAGCGATACGACTGGAAGGATTATCCTGATTGGATGTGGGTGAGCCGTTGGCAAGGGCCGAGGTTACCACATTGAGGCCCGATGAGGTGATGGAATTATCCACATAGACACCATCCACCACATAAAGCGGTTGGGTATTGCCGTATACAGAGGTTACACCCCGGAGTTTAACAGAGATGCCGCCACCGGGCGCACCGGAATTGGCATTGATATAGGCTCCGGAAATCTTTCCTTCCAGCGCTGCATCCAGGGTCTGGTCAGGCGCTACCCCATTTAATTCTCTGGCCGAAATGGTAGCTACCGCATTGGCGAGATTTCTTCTTTTGACAGAGGTCGCGAGCCCGGTCACTACAATTTCATCGAGGTGGGTGACATCCTCCTGCAGCTTGACCACGATTTCACCCGCTATGTCGTCGGCCCTAAGGGTGATCGTCTTAAACCCCGTATAACTCACTATGAGCAGCGCCTTGGAAGGCACGGCCAGTTTAAAGCGTCCATCGGCATCCGTTGAAGTCCCCTGCCGGGTTTGGCTGATGACAATGCTGGCGCCTGCTACGGGGTTGCCGGAAGCATCCGTTATTTTCCCGGTTCGTAGTCTGTCCTGGGAAAGGAGCCTGCCGGGAAAAACAGCTAACCATAAAATCCCGATTATCAATAAAAATATTTTTCTCATGTTAAAAGTTTTGGATTTTTAATCTGTATATCAATGTTTTTTTTGGGTTACTTACCTTTTGGCTGGTCTGGCAGCCGGTTCCCCTGGCCGCATAAGCGCTTGCCAAAGACACTCCCGGGATATACCCGGTTCATTGGAAGCAAGCCTCCTTTATCAAAGGGGTTTTACGGAAGGACCTGCAGGCTGGCTGGTCGAAAAAATATGCGGGCCATACCCATTTTCTGCTACCTGCTTTGCACGTGGCGGATAACTGCCCAGGTCGGCAGGCGTGGTAGCGCCCAGACCGTCCACATAGCGGTTAAACATGCAAAAGGCAGCGGCAATCAGAACAGTATCATGTATCTCCTTGTCAGTGGCTCCTTCCTTTCTGGAAAGCTCAATATCGGCAGGTTGTACGGCTTTGCCGCCCTGTTGCACCTTGGCTGCCACACGCAGCAGAGCCTTTAGTTTGGGAGAAATGGCAGCCTGATCATCCCCGGTTCTCACCTGATCGACCAGCTGTCGGTCACCGTCCAGGTAATAGCAGGCGATTTCAGCGTGGGAGTGCTGGCAGTAAAAGCAGTCATTGAGATAGGAGACATGGGCTGCAATGAGCTCACGCTCGGCAGCAAGCAGCCCGTCACTATGGTGCAGCAACGCATTGGCAAGCAGACCCATCGGTTCTGCCGTATGGGGGCTGAAGGCCATCAGGCCCCGTATACCCGGCAAGTCATTTTGTATATCTATGTATGGCATATTTCAGGATGATTTAAGTTTTGGGATAATGATTGCCCTGTAAGTGTCAGTACTTAAAGGACTAGCGATAATTTATCCAGTTTTGATTCAGCGAGCCTGGTTCCTTCAACGCGTGCCTTGATTTTGGCAAAGGCAATGATTCGGTCCGTGGAATCGTCATCTGTAAAAGGTGAAAAACCACAGTCATCGGTAGTTCCCAGCTGCTGGATGGGAATGACCTCAGCAGCTTGCCGTATGGTTTGAAATATCTCTTCCGGGGTTTCCACAAGCGGATGGTTGACATCGGTCACACCCAGAAAAACAACCCTGTCAGGCGGGAGATTCTCCCGGATGGATGACAGCACGGATGGCTTGTCCTTTTCTGCGGCATAGGCCAGGTAGAACTGTCCGGCATTCAGATCAAAAAGAAGGGGCAGGAGATCGGCATAACTGATATCCTCGCTGTGTGTGGAATCATGGTCGCCCCCCGGACAGGAATGAATACCGATACGCCTTCTTTCGGAAGGGGAAAACCGGCTGATCACCTGGTTGTTCAGGTCGATAAAGGACCGGAGCAGGCCACCGCTCGGATCAAGCTTCAGGGAAAGCCTGGCTTCGGTAAAATCAATCTGGACTTTATGGGCACCGGCATCGAAGCAGGAACGGATATCCTGTGCGGCTTCATCGACCAGGTCTTGTAGAAATTGATCCCGGCTATACCCTGCTATTCCTTCCTGCGGATAAAGCAGGCTGAGGGCAGAGGCGGAGATCACCGCCTGTTTGATGGGTAGCCTGGTGAACTTTTTAGCCCTGCTCACATAAGTGCCCGAATAAGTCTGATAACGGAAAGGACCCTGGGTAATACGGGGCAACTGCCTGGTATGGCCGTCCTTGAAGGGTATGACAACTCCGCCGGGATCAAGTCCGGGAAGCCCGCTTATGGGATAAGTAACAAAGCTGGGCTTTCCCTGTTCACCGTCGGTGAGGATGGTGGACCCTGTATGTTCCAGGGACTTGATGGTGTCCGAAACAGCACTTTCAACCAGCTGATCCAGATCCTCGGCATTGAGATGACCTGCCGCATGGGCTCTGAGCCCGATGATGAGTTCAAATGGTCTGGGTATGCTGCCAATGGATTCAGTTTGAATATGCATGATTCCAAATTTTTAGGATAAATTAAACGGTTTGATTATTTGTATTTATAAAGTTCAAAGTCAAGGTACCCCTCAGCTGCCCGCTGGGAAGCACGGTTGATATAGTATTGCCTGTCAGGAGGGGCCTGGGTTCCCAGACCATCCACATATCTATTAAACATGCAGAATGCCGCAGCAATCAGCACCGTATCATGGATCTCCCGGTCAGTGGCACCCAGGGTCCGCGCATCGGTTATCTGGGAAATGGTTACATATTTTCCACCCTTTTGTACACTGCCCGCAATACGGAGCAGTGACTTTAGTTTGGCAGGGATATCAGCCGAGGCAAAATCCCCTTTGATACGGTCAATGCCTTCCATGTCACACTGCAGATAGTGGCCTGCCATTGCCCCGTGCACGTTGGAACAAAAAAAACAGTCGTTCAGGGCAGAAACATAGGTGGCGATTAGCTCCCTTTCACCCCTGGTCAGCGAATTGGCATTATCCCTAAGCAGGATCTCTGCCAGTTCATTAAGGGGCCCGGCCGTTTCAGGACTAAAGGCCATCAGTCCGCGTATTCCGGGTAAATCCGGCAAATCAATATGAGCCATATATACAGGTTAGGGTTGTTTAACAGGAAGAACATAACCATATTCAGCCATTCGTTTGCCCATGTCTTCATAGGCCAAGGGATCCTCGGGCGTCCAACTGGCCAGGCCATCCACATAGCGGTTGAACATGCAAAAAGCAGCTGCAATCAGCACCGTATCATGGATTTCCCGGTCACTGGCACCCTGGTCCCTGGCGGCTGCTATATCCTCTGGCTTCACCTCCAGTCCCAGTACCTGAACCTTGCCTGCGATATGAAGGAGGCTTTTCAATTTGTCTGTTATGAAGGCCTGACCGGCGTCCCGCAATACCTCATTGACCAAGGATGCCCGGTCACCATAGAGGCATCTGGAGGCTGCCGCATGACTGTTCATGCAAAAAATGCAGTGATTGCGGGAGGAAACATAAGCCGCAATCAGTTCTCTTTCGGCGGCAGGGATCGGGGATTCTCCCCGTAAAAGGACCTGCGCCAGTTCGTAGAGCGGTTTACCGGTTTCGGGCCGGAACATGACCAGGGATCTTATACCGGGAATACCTTCGGGAACCTGAATATGAGCCATCGTATTAATTGTTTTTTTAAGTATTTGCCATCGGGACCTCTTCCGACAACCGGGTCCGCCAGGTCGCCGCCAGCCCGATGAGGAAAACAAAGGAGAAAATAAAAATGGCGTGGCCATAACCGCCCAGCCAAAAGACCAGCGCACCAATAAAGAAAACCACCGTGCCCGTAAAGAGCCGTCCGACATTGAAACAAAACCCGGTGGCAGCGGCCTTCACTTCGGTTGGGAAAAGTAGGGGTATATACAGGGCCAGGGCCCCCTGTGAAATCCCAAAGAAAAAGGCAAGGATGGCCAGTTCAATATAAACGGGCATTTTCAAACTGACACTCAGCCTGAATATGGTAAAGCTCAGCAGGAAACAAACCGAAAAACAAAGCATCATGGTCCTTTTCAAACCGATGGCATTGACAATCCAGCCTGAAAAAAAACTGCCGCCCAGTCCACCCAAGGCCAAAATCATGAGGGTTAGTCCGCGCGACTGCTGCGCTCCGGAAGGAACTGCCAGTCCCTGGGCCCAGGTGGGCGCCCAGGAAAAGATAGCCCACAGCCCTATGAGCATGGAGCCGAATATGAGTGATCCATCGAACAGGTCCCTGCGGTAAACAGAATCAAAAAGGCTGCTTCGATCCCGTTGTTCATATTGAAGGCGCATCCCGGCTTTTTTCCATTCGGCCGGCTCACTAAGTGTAAATAAAGCAACCAGGGACAGTACGAGTGGTACCACTCCCAGCAGAAATGCCTTGTGCCAGTCACTGACCAGGTTATTGACCGCTCCCGCCACAAAGAAACCCAGCGGAATCGCTACGGAGAGCATACCCAGGGCCACCGCACGTTTCTTAGCCGGATAGTATTCTGTTACCAGAATGGTAGTAGTTACCAGTACCCCGCCAATGCCAAAACCGGCCATGAAACGGAAGATACTTACCAGCATCCAGGAGGGAGACCAGGCTGTCATCAATGTAAAGAGGGCGTAAGTGGCCGTGGACAGGACCACAGACCTGGCGCGGCCTGCCCTGTCCCCAATGAAACCCCAGGTCATTCCGCCAAACATCCATCCCAAAATAAACAGGGCATTGATGGCTGCGCCCACGGCATTCAATTTTTCCTCACCCGCCGTCCCCAGCAGATCACGGGCCACAACGGGCAGGTATACGCTCATGAGCATGGAAGATACCCCTCCAAACAGGGTGCTGATAAAGCAGACCAGAAAAATCCACCAGCGTTTGGATTGGGCCCCGGATAGGTCAACGGGTAGGCTGGCCCTGTGCAGGGGCTGATCAGTCAGGATGGTGCTAGGCTTCATGAATATCCGGTTTTTCTTTGAGGTGATCATATCCATGGGGCAGTCGCTGGTACCCATGATTGCGCAGCCGCTCTCCCAGTCCCTGGTAGAATGCCTTATTTTCCGGTGTTACCGTGGCCAGCCCGTCTACGTAGCGGTTATACATACAAAAAAGTGCAGCGATCAGCACCGTGTCATGAATTTCCACATCTGAGGCTCCGGCTAACCTGGCAGTGAGGATATGGGCAGGTTGAACCTTTTTACCGCTTTCCTGCACCTGTGCAGCGATGTGAAGCAGGGCCTTAAGTTTGTCGGTCACCGGGGCACTGTCAATATCACGTTTAACCTTTTCAGCGGTTAGGTCCTCTCCCATCAGCGCGCCAGCGGCGGCTGTGTGTGCGGCCGTACAAAAACGGCACTGGTTGCGGGAGGACACAACGGTGGCGATGAGTTCCCGCTCTGCTTCGGAAAGACTGGAAGGGCCCCTTAACAGTATCTGGGTCAAGGCACGAATGGGAGCGGCGGTATCCTGCCGGTATTCCAATAGCCCGGTTATACCAGGCAAATGGTCTTCAAGCGGTATGTATGGCATGTTGTGTTCAATGATGGATGGCAGGGCGGATATACGATGGACCGCTGACAGGCCGCATGTATTTCCGCCCCTCAAATAAAATGCAGGGCTGGTTTACCCGCCGCTGGGGCAGGTAAGCGTAGTTCAGGAAATCGTTTCGGGGGGTTGGTTTGGTGCAGTACTATATACCGAAGGATAATTATCCGGCTGGAAATAAAAGGCGGAAACCAGCATCCTTTCGGGCCTTGCAAGCCGGAGGTCTTCTCCCGGCGCACATACATCGAGGATATTTTTAGCGGAAGTTATGCCATGGGAGCCGGCTTTTTTGCCCTGATCGGAGTGCTGCAGGTCGCTGACCAGTTTGAAAAAATCATCCCGGGCATTCTGTAAGCGGATGGCATTGCGGTTGGGTATACACATCAATTCAACGGTATCGTTGAATATGCGCCGTTTAACATACTTGTAAGGAACCCCTTTGATTTCGACTTCACCATCGACGCGCTCAAATGATTTTGAATTGGTGTAATAGGACAGATGGCCGGAGGGGATTTTCACACTAACCAGGTCCGCTTCCTCAAATGAATTGAGATCAAGTTGTGCTTCCAGACTGACATTGGACTGGTTTTGCAGCCAGGCGGCATAAAACCGGTATCCAACCCAGTTGAACAGGAGTATGGCCAGCAGCAGTATGGAGGCAACCTTTTTCAAGACAGAACAAATTAGGGAATATTTTTTATTATGAAATCATATTTTTTTAAACAAGCTTTATTTCCGGCATTCATAAATTGACCTGATAACCCGATCAGCCAAACTGGGTGTTCCTTTCTTTTGACAACTAACAAGGTAAAAAACCAAAGCGCCTGATTATCAATTATCCCCCGGTATGATTCATTGCTTTACGGGAGCCATGCAGATTTACGACCTGCCCACATACCGGTTACTGTATAAACTGGGGACATTACAGTCTGTGCATGTCAGGACGTTTAAGGGCCTGTTACCGCAACGGTGAAACTGCAGGCAGAAGCATTGCCTCGCAGGGTGAATACATAGCTGCCTGCGGCCGCCGGTGTGCCTTTGGCATATAAGACCATCATCTGCAAGCCCTTATTGAAAAACTGCCCGGCAGCCGAAAAGCCAAATCCGTCGGAGCTGTTGGTGGATAGTGTGTACTTGCCAGGAACCGATACATTGACCAAAAGAATGACCTGGTTGGATGAATCCAGTGGCATCCCTTTGAGGTAATTACCCGCTAGTACCGGATTGGTGCAGCTGCCCGGCGCACCCTGAACCGTGTAAACGGCAGGAGGGATCACGTAGATGCCTACCGGCACGAAAGCCTGACAGATGCTGCTGTCAAAAAAGATATTGAAGGTATTGGTCCCGGGAGACAGCGGAATCCCCTGGGCTATCAGACGCAGGCTTACCGATCCGGTATGGGTCAGATTGCCGCTGGCACTGAACCAATACCCGTTGACTGTATCGGTGGTAATAAGGTATTTGCCGGGATGGTTGATCCTCACATCCAGTTGCAGGTAATCGGAATCAGCCAGGGGTATGCCGGCAAGGTAGGTTCCGACCACAGTGATAGGCAGACAATTGCCCGCATTATCTTTATTCAGCGTACCGGTGGATACGGCTTCAAGATTTGTCTTTATTTCATTGCTGTATTCCGGATGACAGGAACAAAGCAAAAGAAGGGAAAAAAAACACCCTAGGGAACCGGAAAAAACATGATTCATACCACTCCATCCATTTGTGTAAAAATACTTTTTTTATCCAGCCGACGGCCAGTGTCATGGCACGGCCGCAAGGAGACGGTCACTTATTCAAGGGGGGTGTTTTAATCACTGTCTGATAATTAAGCGGTTAGAACTGAAGCTCTAAAAAAAAATCTTATACTCATAATATAAACATCTGATTCATTTATGCTTATTGGCTTAATTCATATCCATGGGGGGCCTGAAGGACCATACTGTGGTGCCTAACGGGAAGAATCTTATTATATTTAAAGGAGTAAAACTACCATGATGGAGACTTTCAAACCACGGGGCCCAGGGATCTGGTGCCTTTTTACCGGACTGTTATGGATGGCCTGCCAAAGCAGGGGGCATGACCCCAGGGGGGTAAGGGCTGCCATGGAGGAATATGACAGGCTAATACTGCATATGAATGTGGACTCCATTGCCATGCTCTATGCACCAGAGGGTGAACTGGGAGATATAGCCCGTGGACGGGATTCCATCCGTCATTTTCTTGCCCGTTTCCGCAATATCCGGGTGCTTAGCCAGGCCTCCGGGTCCGATACCGTGCTGATCGGCGGCGATACGGCCTGGCAACTGGGCACTTACCACCAGCGGGATATCCTTCCTTCCGGGGACAGTGTATCGGTGCACGGCACTTTTAAGGCCCGCTGGGTGTGGATCTACCCGGGAGGATGGCATATTCGACGCATGGATACCAAGCCCATTCCCTGAAGCCGGGAGACACCGGAAAGTCCCGCTGATTACAATCTCATCCTCATCTCCAGGACATGGGCACTAAAGCCTGCTTTCTCATAGGCTTTCCTGGCCGGCTCGTTTTGCTGGTATACTTCGAGTCTCAGCTCATAAATCTCCTGGGAAACAGCCCATTCTTTGAGCCCATTCAGGATGGCGCGGTTTACCCCCAGCCCCCGGTAAGCCGGCTCAACGTACATAAATCCCAGATAGGCATACCTGTCAAGTTTGAGGTAGGGTTTGGCAGTTTCAATGCGCGCAAAGCCCGAGCCGATCACCTGGTTTCCCAATTGGGCCACTAATACTTTGGTCAACGGGGATAGCAGCAGACTGCCCAGGTCATAGTAATGAATGGTACCTTCTCTCAGGGTACTGTCAAATGGTCTTTCTGCGGCTACAATACCCTGCTCAAAACCCAGCAGGGTTTCCAGATCGCCCGGCACCGCAGTGCGGATCAGGAAGGGCTCTTTGTTTTCCATAATTAGTTTGTTTAAGTGGCTGAACTCCTGTGATCCTGATAAGTAAGTCAGCGATAACCAGGGACAGGAATACAAACAAATTCGCCATTAAGGGCGTTTGGAATATTGTTCCAGCCGATCCCTTTCCTCCCTGGACAGGCTTTTCATTCCTTTGCGGTTTATCTTATCGAGGATTTTGTCTATTTCCAGTTGGCGCTTGTTTTTTTCCAGGTTGTATTTCTGGTCCAGGGTCAGGTTGTTATGGTGTTTTTTGAAAAAGAAATTGTCGATGAGTAAAAATTCCGGCCGGGTGAGGATGAGCCAGATAAAAACAATTGCCGGCACCAGGATAATGAGGATGGTTATATAATTATTTACCATGGCCGAGGGCTCCATGAGCAGGGCGATTAACATCCCAACCAGGGCTCCCCCCAGATGGGCCTCGTGACCTATATTGCTGTTGCGTGACTTAATACCATAGATGGAAAACAGGATATAGAGCAGTCCAAACAGCCATCCGGGCAGGGAAATAGGAAGCAGAAAAAGACCGATACTCATTCCAGGATACAGGGCAATGGAAGCAAAAAGTACCCCGCCAATAGATCCGGAGGCGCCGACTGAACTATAATCGCCATGGTAGCGATGAATAAACAGGGACAAAAGTCCGCCCCCCACTAGGGCGCCAAAGTATATGAGCAAAAACTCAAGGGGGCCCAGGCGGCTGACAACCATTCCCCCCAGGCTGAACAGTACCATCATGTTGAAAATCAGGTGGAGCCAGTTGATATGCAGGAACCCCGTAGTGACCAGTCGCCTGTATTCTCTGTTTAGCAGGATCTTATCTACCTGGAACTTGTATCTGTCGTAAAACACCTGGTTGCTAAAGCCCTTGTAGGAAAAAACAAGGGTAATCAGGATCAGTAGCGGTACAATGATTTGCATGGTTATTTTAAAAAATGGTGCACTAAAATTAAGGAATCCGCGACAACATCACCTGTCCTCAGTCGAATTTACCCCGATAGGCTAATAGGTTGTTCAGGGATATTTCTCCGGTTGAAAAATTGGCTTATAGGGATTGTCCAATTGAACGACACTCATCCGATGGCAATACCTTGGGATATAAGCAAATCTAAAGGGAGTGCTTTTATCCCACAACCCAACAAGCATGGTAAACAAAAAGAGACAGGGCAATACCAGGAAGGCGCGGCCCAGGGATTAAGCAGTAAACAAATGGCGGGCAAGTATATATCAGCGAAAGTTCAATTATAAAACATCGTGCCAGTTTGCCCCGCCCTACTAATGCCCATGACCCTCGCGGAGATGAATTCATTTGGATTGCGCAACTATGTTTATTGAAACCATCTACAGCGCGCTCAATGAGGTATTTGGAGCGTATTTCGGGCTGAACTGCAGGCAATAGATCGGAGGATTTTGAAATGGCAATAACCTTGCCTCTCCAGGGACGGCTTATGGCATTTGCCATGCAATTAATCCGGAGGAATTATTCTTTTTCATCAGCCAAAATGGACAGGGGGCATTGCAGCGTGCTGGGTATATCCATCGCATCGCCCCCTACTCCATTCACAAGGGTTATTCCCATAACCGGTGAAATGGGGGATCGGCCTGCCTATAAGTGCCTCATATATATTTTTTTAGTTCATTCTATGAAGCAGTTGCAACCATATCTATGGCCATTTCTGGACTGCTTCCTTGAAAAGGTTCACCAGGAGCAACCCCAGTACCCAATGTGGGTTTGGCTGGCTACCCGGGCCAACCCGCTTTAACCTCCGGCCATGGAAGAGGCTGTAAGCAAGTCTCTGTTAGGGTTTTTCCATTTCGCCAATGCTTTTTGCTATCCCATTTGTAGCCAATGAATTGCCAGCCAATAAACCGGCGCCTTATTTCCATTTTGCTACACTGGGTTTAACCAGCAAGGATGCAGGTCCTTTGACCCTATAGACTTTACAGGGGTCAGAACATTTATTCAGCAGCTCACTAACCGGGCAAGTCAGTCGATATCAGTTTGCGGATGACAACCCCATGTTTGCTTTTGCCAAGCTATCCCAAACTGCCGATCAAAAGCAGGCCCGGTAAGGAAAACAACCCGGTTTTTTCATAGCTGTATATTTCCATTTCCAGTTATTTTCTCCATAGTCCGTTTGCGGTTATTGCCATATTAATTGGTTGATAATAATTACATCTAAATAGAAGGCAAAGGCATTACAAGCAACAATATTTGATATCCTTTTTTATTAATTAATTAAAGGGATTATGGGCAGCTGTTGCATTCCGATGAAATCCATGCCATTTGACTCTACTGTTTCCTGCTCAAAAGATATCGGAGGGATGCCGGCTTAGGTGAATCAAAGAGGGCAGAAAAATGAGGGCCTGCCGATTGACCGGGTTATACATCCTGGTGGCTTATTTGGGGCGGCCCGCAAGGGAAGGCGACCGCCGGTCTACATAAACCAGGAACCCAGGGCTGTGCTCAATGACCCGGTGCAGGTTATCGATCTGAAAGAGCATATTGCGCGAAGAAGAATCCCGCAGTTTCACCTTTCTTATGGCAAGGCTCCTTGCACAGACCATTTGATCGATGCCTGCACTGGCCAGCTTGATCAGGCTGTCCTGAATGGAATAAGACCCATTGTAAAAACGCCTTTCGGGGTTCCTTGTGTTACAGAACTGGTAGGAGCCATCCTGGCGAAATGCAAACCAGGCCCCCGTATACTGGCCGTCATAACCCGCCTGTAGCAGCAGGGGGGACCGGTAGATATGGTTTAGACAATGATGGGTCACCGTGACCAGCAGCAACAGCCCTACACCAGCCAGGCCGGGTAACAGGGACTTCAGGGAACGGGACCGCCGGAAGCGGGCTACTCCCATTACCAGGGTCCAGAAGAGGGTGATCAAAAAAATCGTTCCCAACAGGAACAGCAGGATCAGTGACCATACAAAAATGTCATCCCGGTATTTTAGATAGGCATAGTTAAATAAGAGTCCGGTCAATATTACCGGGAGCCAACCAAGAAATGAGCGCCATTTTTCCATGCGTGAATTTGATGAAGACAGGTTAACATTCAGCTTGTAAATTTCGCCATTTCCTGGCCACGGTATATTATGAAATGATTATGTTAGCACCCATTCATAACCCGGTCCGGGCGGATGCAATATTGATTATAATATTACCTGGCCCCTATCAAAGACCCTTCCCTGGCTGAGAGGAAGCCTGATTGAAATAAAAACTCAGGGAACAGGGAAATGCCCAATTCCCCCCTAGCCCATCTAATGTATAACGCTAAGACAGCTGCAAGCGCTTGTATAGCCCTTTTGGACCCCCCATCCCCTAAAAAACCCTTGCCCCCGCTTCTTCGTCCGGGGACATCCAGCATTACTATTTAACAAAGACATAAATCCTTAGATTCATATTTGTTATCTTTAACAGACAAAGCTGGTTTCCCTTCCAGGACCAGGATAATTCCCAGCTTCAAACAAATATCCACGCCGCCAATGCAAAGTCCTAGGAACACATTTTTAAGGTACGTAACCCATATCTGTTGGCTGCTTTTCTTTTTTTACGCCCAAACAGGCTATTGCCAACAGACCGGGAGCATCATCACCGACAACGCTTCCCGGACCCACGGTAATACCTATGCGGTCGTAATCGGGATTTCCAAATACCAAAATACCGGGATTCCCCAGCTCCAATACGCAGACCGGGATGCAAAAGTCTTTGCAGACTACCTGCGGTCCAAACCGGGAGGTTCTGTACCGGAGAGCCATATCCGCCTGCTGCTAAATGAACAGGCCGGCATGGCCGCCATTTATGATGCGATGGACTGGCTGCGTGATTCAGCCCTCAGGGGTGATGTGGTGTATTTCTATTTTTCAGGCCACGGGGACGTTGAAAATGCGACCATTTACAAGCTGGGCTTCCTGCTTTCCTATAATACCCCGCGGAACAATTACCTGAACAATGCCGTCCGGATTGAAGATCTGAATGATATAGCCAATACGCTCAGCACGCAATCGGGTGCAAAAGTGATTTTAGTAACAGATGCCTGCCATTCAGGCAAACTGGCGGGCAGTGATTTCAGGGGAGCCTTCCTGGTGGGTGACCAGCTCAGGACCATTCAGGGCAATGAGATCAGGATGACATCCTGCGGCCCGGACCAGCTCTCTGCCGAAGACGAAGGCTGGGGTGGCGGCCGGGGTGCATTCTCCTATTACCTGGTCAATGGTCTGCAGGGAATGGCCGATCTCAATCACGACAGCATCATCACGGTGCAAGAAATCAAGCAATTCCTGGATTCTTCCCTTTCCAATGACCTGCTGTTGGCCCAAAAAAAAGTGCAGCAGCAACCGGAAATTCTTGGAAAAGATAATTTTGCCTTATCCAAAGTGGACCGCAATACCCTGCTTGCGATGAAGCTGAGCCCGGCTCCGATTACCACCATGGGCGCTCCCATGAACCTGGGGGCCATGGCACCGCTAGCAAAACCGCCCCAGGCTTATTTACTGGATGCCATCCAGGAAGGCAAACCGGAACTATTATATGATTTTCACGCCCTCAATCAATTGCCCACCGGACAGCTTCCCCTGGCCTTCCTGGACAGTATGCCCTATTCCCTGCGGGGAAAAGTCACACCTGCCTTATTGCATCAACTGAAGGCATCTCTTATGGAAAACCCGGATGCCTTGCAAAGATTCAGTAATAAGATGGCCATCATACTCAGTGACCGGGGACAGGAGGCCATCAACCTCTACCTGGAAGGGGACGTGGCAGAACTGGAAAAAAGAAGGTATTATAATAAATCTGACGGATACGATGGCTATCCCGATATGTTTTCTGTGGCCATGAAGCTGATTTCTCCGGGCAATTACATGCATCATTTACTTGAAATCAAGATGCACTACTTTGCCGGAGTGGCTGCCAGGCTGAAAATGCCGGTTTCTCCCCATGCTGATTCCCTGCTGAAGGTTTCGCTCATGGAACAAACAGCAGCCCTGCAACTGGAACAGAATGCCGCTTATATTCAAAATGAAATGGGTATTCTGTTGTTTACAAAAAAAGACCTCGCCGGAGCGGAGAAATATTTTACCCGGGCCGGCCAGCTGGCACCCACCTGGGCCATTCCCCATGCCAATTTAGCCAGCCTATATGCAGAAATGAACCTTACCCGGGAAGGCTTTGTGCAGTCCTCCCTGGCCGACAGCCTGCAACCTGGTCTTCAGCTCACGGCCATGAGTAACGGTCTGCTGTATGAAAAAACAGGGAATTGGCTGCTGGCCGAAGAAGCCTACCGCAAAAGCATTGAGATCAATTCCAGGCATTGTCTTCCTTTTGAAAGACTGGGCAGTATCTACCTGCATACCACTGAGTTTGCCCAGTCAGATTCCTTTTATTATGAAGCCGATAAACGAAAAAAAGGCTACCAATTCAATGGCAACAACTGGTTCATGAGGCCGATTGTCCTGTCCCTTGCAGAAGTCCCGAAAGTTTTTTGTGCGCTGGATACCCTTCATTTTATTAAAGATGACCTGATTGCATTTTTTGCCTGGGGAATACAGAACTACGAGCATAAAGATTACTCCGGGGCATTACGGATATTTAAAACAGTTGTCGCATTGGACCCCAAAAACCCCCTGGTATTTCATTATCTGGGAAAAATTTACTTTGACAACCACCAATGGGAAAATGCCGAAGCCATGTTCGGGCTATCCAGGCGGTATTATATGGACCAGGCATCCCTACAAAAATACAAGGACTCCCTGGTAAAAGGAAGGACCTATCCATACGCCCATGATTGTCTGGAAGCAACGTTCCTGGCTTCCTCTTTTGGCCGCACAGAGGATCTTTTTTTTATGGGAACCCTTTACCAGTCTTGGGGGCACGACGATGAAGCGGTAAGCAGCTTTTCTTCAGCCATCCAGCAAAACCCAAGGGAGGTAGCCGGTTATTGCAAACTCTGGGCCCTGCTGGAATCCCTGGGCCGTTACCAGGAAGCCGAACAAGTGATCATTTCCTATGGGCATCAACCGGGGGGAAGTGAACTTTCACAGCAGGAACTGAACGCCTTTTACCGAAGGGCCGTCGCGCATTTCCCCCAGGATAGCTATTGGCCCTATCAACTGGGTCTACTGCTCTACAACAGATCGGAGGCTCCCTCCTTTACCAAATACCTGGACTCTGTCGTCTATTTCCCCCTGTTGGACCGGGAAAAAATGGTGGATACTTTCACCTATCATCATCTCATAACTGACTCCAGCTTATTGATCAGCGATAAGAACGAGTCCGGAGCACCTTTATTCATCGAACTGGTATCCCTTCCTACCGGATTAAGCCATCCTGTCACTGTTCCGGGCACCGGGGAGTTGTTCCCACTGGCAGGCAGGATACTGACGCCCAGGTCAGACGGACTTCAGTTTTTAAAACAGGCGGCTGATTTGATAGGCGATACGGCAGTAGTTGCTGATTTATATGCCAGGATTGGTCAGATTTATTTGTGGGCCGGTTCCCGTAGAATGGCATTGCCTTATCTCAAGCTTTCGGTAAACTGGATTCCCGGTAATGCATCCATAAGAATGAAACTGATTGAATCTGCCCGGGCCCTGTATAACAATAAGTTGGCCCTGGAGAACCTGGAATACCTCTATGATCACCGGCAGATCAGTTTCCCCGACCATGTCAATCTGGCCCATTTTTATATGTTGAGCAGTCAGTTCACCCGGTCTGCCCAATTGCTGGACGAAGTCGCATCGGTTTATCCTTTTCAGTTGGACCTGACTAAGGAGTTTTCGGCCAGACTACACCTGCTTTCCGGACAATACAGGGAGTCTTTGGACATGTACCGGCAATTACTGGTCCGCAGGCCAACAGATCCCGCAACGCTCTATAACCTGGCCCGTATAAATGCCCATTTCGGCAACCGGTCAGAAGCCTTCCGCCTGCTGGAACTTTCCATGAAAAACGGCTTTCGTTATTCCTATGTTCTTTCCTTAGACCCCATGATGCAGTCCATTCGGGGAACAACGCAATGGGATTTGTTGTTGAAGCAATATCCCGCCAAGCAATATAACAGGCCAGGCCCCTTTGTCAAGCAGGATTATTTACCGAAGACAATTTTATAAACAGGAAACTGCTGGCATATATTTTGGGGAATATAGGGCTTGTCGCAATAAGTATGCTGTGCCTTGGCGATGGTCTGGGTTTTGGTATCCTCCAGCAGCTGGTCCCAGGTCGGGCTGGTTTTAACCACACTGCAATAGCCCTGCAGGCTGGAAGTGAAAAAATAAGAAAAGAAGCCCCCAAAATTATTGTTGCTGCTGGCCCGCTGGCTGCTGTCAGCGGCAGTCGCCATCAAGGACATGGGCGTAGAAGACAGGAAAAGGGCCCGGCAGTTATCCATACTCAGGTTCACCCCCGAACCTTTGGTAGGACTGATCTTACTGCCTGTTGCATTGGAAATTTCCGGTGGCGTATTACAACAGTCACTCATTACCAGGTTCAGCCTGGCTCCCTTATTCTTGATGGCTGTGAATATGTCTTCCAGATGCAATGACTGGGACAGGTAGTCATCCTGGGGCTTGGCACGCAGGTCTATATAGGGGAAACGACGTTTATCGGAAGGCTTTCTGAAACCATGGCCAGAATAATAAAAAATGACAATATCATTAGCCCCGGGATGAAGCCCTGAAATGGCAGCCTGAACGGCTTTTTTATTGTAATTATTTCCGGCAATGACAGTAGGTATGACCGTTATCCCCATATAGGTTGCAATGCTGTTAAAGGTTTGTTGCGCCCTTGCCAGATCCCCCTGGCAGGAAGCTCCGATTTCCGGTTCATTGATATTGGCAACAATGATCAGAAACAGCCTTATCTTTTTTTCATCCGGGCTGAGACCACGGCCATTGCTTGCAAACAGGTTCATATAAAAATCCTCATCCTCACTAAAATACTGCCCCACCAGGCTCCTGCTCAGGGAACCATAGTCTATCCATTGGGCGGTAAACTGGGTAGACGGATCCATTTCCAGGGGGCTGGATACATCCCGTATCACCCCGGCAGGTTCCAGATACCCGCTGGTCTGGTTATAGCGGAAATAAAAAACAGGAGGGGTATACAGTCCCCTGCCCTCCCCCGTAATCAGGCGGGGATTAACGGGGGTGAAAAGCAGGCTGGAGGTATCCTCTTTTCCGTCCAGGTCAGCCACGGCGACCTCGGTCATATCGGTTTCCACCACCGTGGGTGAGGAACTGCCTGGCTGGGTGTAACGGACCCGCATTAAACCGCTGCCGTCGGCAAACCTGACAAAAAAAGCGTAATAGGTGGTGTTGTCCGGGCTGGCAGAAAAACGGTAGGAAAACTGGTAAACCGATTGACCATGAAGGGGAATGTAGCCACCCAGCAGGCCCAACATAAATAAAAATACCTGTACCCTCATCGCTGCTATTTTGGTTTTTAAAGCTAGTGGATTTATTGGTATTTTGCTCCATTTAATTACCCGATCTTTGGCCGGTTTCCTGCAGATTTCATGGATACAGTAATTTTACACGCTATGCTCAAAAACAAGTACGTCCCGGGCGATGGGAGCATTCACCAAAAGCAGGGCGTTCCTATGTTCCTGATACTGCTGCTGGCTGCCCTTCTTCTCTGCTTACCTGCAGCCTACTGCCAGAAGGAACTTGCCGACAGCCTGACTCATAAACTCCTGACCGAAAAAACAGATACAGGCAGGATCATCCTGTTAAACCAAATAGCCGCAGCCTGCCAGATCTTTAACCCAGACTCCTCGCTGGTCCTTTTGCAAAAATCCCTGGACCGGTCCAGGGCCCTTGGTTACCGCAACGGAGAAAATAAGGCCCTGAAGATCATGGCAAATACTTTTATCATGGTAGGAAACTACCCGCGTGCCCTGGAGCTGCACCTGCAATTGCTTAAATCCGAGGAAAAGGAAAATAATCTCTATGAAGTGGCGGAAGCCTATATCAGCATGGGATCTGTCTATGTCCTCCAGGAGCAGTACAGGGAAGGCCTTCAATACTACCTGAGGGCTGATTCCATCATCTCAGCCCAAAGGTTTGGGGATCTCAGGCTATACACCAGCCTGAATCTGGGGGATCTCTATGACCGGCTCAACATCCTAGACAGTTCCTTTAGCTATTTTTCCCAAGCCCTGCAATTGGCAGGGGACATGCATGACTCCTCCTTTATGGCCGCCTCAAAAGTCGGATTGGGTGATTGTTACCTCAAAATTGGCCGCTATGATACAGCGCTCCGTTATTTTCAGGAGGTATTGCCGAGTCTCAAAAAGGCAGGAGATGAAGACATGCTTTGCGAAACCACCCTTGATCTGGCCAAATTGTATGAAAGAAAACTAGTGGCTGACTCCGCAGCCTATTATGCGGGATGGTCCTTGGAGCTGGCTAAAAAAGACGGCTATCAATCCAGGCAGCTCGATGCCGTTCAATTCCTCAGCGACCACTACAAAAACCTGAAAAACATTGACAGTGCTTTCCTGTTTATGAACCAGGTGAAGGCCCTCAGCGATTCAATCGACAGCAGGGAAAAAATCAGGCAGATTCAAGTGCTATCCACCAATGAGAAATTGAGAGAACTGCAGGTGGAGGAAGCCAGGAAAAGGGCGGAAGAGGAACGCAGGCAGCAGCTTCAGCTGCTGTTGATAGGCGCAATTATACCCGGTATTTTTCTGGTAACCCTGCTGCTAAGCCGGATCAGGATTCATATCGGGTTCATCAAGTTGCTGGGGATCCTGTCCCTGCTGATCTTTTTTGAATACCTGACGCTACTGCTGCATCCCATCGTGGTGGAATTCACCCATCATACGCCCGTCTATGAAATTCTCATCTTCGTTGCCATCGCGGCCCTGCTCATACCGACCCACCACCGGGTTGAACATTGGTTTATCGGGCGGTTAACCCAAAGAAAGGCCAGCCACGGTAACCAAAACATCAAACTCAAGATTCAACAGCTCAAGGCAAAAAAGCCGGGCGACCATCCTGAAACCGGCAGGTGATGGTTTACCCGGGCCGGCCCCCTATTTCCGGCAGAATGAAAGCGTCCGTTCTGTCGAAAGCAATCCCCTGGGATTTCTTCAATAAAAAAGGGCGGGAAACAGGTCGGAATTCCCACCTGTTTCCCGCCACCATAAATGGGCCTTTCAATAATGTGTTTACTTATTTTTCACCTTCAGACCCGCCAGGAAGAGTTGCTTACTTTCCTTGTCATCCAGCGGGGTGGTTACCAGGTAGAGGTTATGCAACCTGCCGTCGTTTACCGGTTCCAGTTTCCCAAATGATAATACAGCAGGCGGCAAAACAGACTTACCCCCGGAGGCCTTAACAGCAGGGGCTTTCCAGGTGCCTTTGGCCAGGATTTTGCCTCCCGGGTCATCCAGGCGCAGTTCAAAGGCATAACCAAAATCGGTTCCTTTGGGCGCATAGATCATCAGGTCTGCCGCTTTCAGGCCGGTCAGGTCGATATGATCCAGACTGAACCACCCGAATCCTTTGGGGGTCACCATGCAGGAAGCATCATTGTAATCAGCCGATTCATATCCCTGTGTATTAGATAAATCTGAAAAAGGCAGCAGACTGCTTCTCAAGGAGGCCGTGGCACTGGCAGTGAGCGGTTTGATACCCTCTCCCCCCTTATCTGTATAACTGGCTGATATCACCAGCACTGACTTGTTCTTATTGGTAACCCCGGCAGCAGCCCGGATGGAGCCGGCAGCAGGAAGGGAAGGCTTCAGTACGGTTTTTTGACCCAGGGAAAGCACCCAGCGCACGATGGTATTGAGATCAGCGGTCGGTATACCGGGATGGGCTGCCATCACGGTCTCACCCCATACGCCGCCACCGCCCTTACGGATCTTGCTGACCAGGGTCTGTGTGATATCGGGAGTCTTGGCATATTTGGATGCGACGCTGGTAAAGGAAGGGCCGATGGAAGGTTCATCCACTTTATGACATGATTTACAGTCATAGGTCATCATCAGGTTCTTGCCGGAAATGACGGCCGTGGCCTGCTGGTGGCCCAGGGTGGTGCCCGCCTTGTCGAGACCCTCCACATATTCTGAGGAAACATAGAGGCCAGCCATTTTCCTGGCAGCGGCCGTATCATCCTTATCCGTCACACTGACCGCGTATTTTACATCCTGATCCGGGAAATAAAAGCTCTTGTTTCCCATAATATTGATACTGACAGAAGGCATTTCATTTCCTGCATAGACATGGAGCGCTTCACTTTTGGAAGTGGCTCCTTCGGGATCCCTGACATCCACGGTAATCATGTAATCGCCTGGTTTCTGGTAGGTATAGGAAGCCTCGGGGTCGGCTGATTCCAGCGTTACGCCGTTTCCAAAGTTCCAGGTATAATGCAGGGTTTCATTTTCAGGGTCCTTGGCCTGTACTTTTGCGTGGACCACCATAGGAAGCCCGCCGGTTTCCCGGTCGATCTCTGCTTTCAGGATTTTTGGAGGCCGGTTTCCGGCGATATAGTCAATGCGGACCAGGCCAGCATCGGGGTTTTTCATGAACCAGCCGTTGCCGTATTCCAGGATGTATATCCTGCCATCCGGACCCAGTTCCATATCAATGGGCGAATTGAATTTGGTGTGTTCCATGAAGGGCTCCATCCTGTCATAATCTCCGTTGGGAAGCATGGTGACAGGCTTGATGAACCCCCTGATCCATTCATAGAAAAAGAATTTGCCATCATAGTAGGATGGATACCGGGTCTCTTTGGGAAAAAGATCGCTGTAGTATACCGGTCCTGCCATGGCTGCCCTTCCCCCGGTTCCAACGGATGGGAAATCGGGTGATTTGGCATAGGGATACCAAATAAAAGCAGGCTGGGCAGGCGGCAATTCGCGAAGACCGGTATTGTTACGGGAATCATTGATGGGCTTTGCCGGATCAAAGGCATCCCCATGCTGGCCCGTTTCGTAGTTAAAGCTGCGGTAGGGGTAATTATTTCCCACAAAAAACGGCCAGCCGAAAAATCCCGCCTTGCGGGCCTGGTTGATTTCATCATACCCCCGGGGGCCCCTGGTATCCAGGCTGTCCTCGTTGGCGTCCGGCCCTACTTCACCCCAGTAAAGAAACCCGTTTTTCTGGTCCACCGAAATCCTGTAGGGATTTCTGTCACCCATGACATAGATTTCGGGTCTGGTTTTTTCCATGCCCTTGGGAAAAAGATTTCCCTGCGGAATATCATAGCTGCCATCTTCCTTCATGCGGATGCGCAGGATCTTTCCCCGCAGGTCATTGGAATTGCCTGCGCCACGCCGGTCATCGTATTGTTCATGCCCGGGACGGTCGTCCAGCGGGGCATAGGAATTGGTCTGGAAGGGCTGTTTGGGTTCATTAAAGGGATTGGTATTATCCCCGGTGGAGACAAACAGGGACTTATCCGGTCCAAAGGCAATGGAGCCTCCGGTATGGCAGCAGATATTGCGCTGGCTGTAAAACTGGAGCACCACTTTTTCGGATTTGGGATCCAGGGTATCCTTTTCAAAAGTGAAACGGGACAACCGGTTGACGGAGGTATCATAGGGACTGTAGAAAACGTAGACCCAGTGATTCTTGTCAAAATCAGGATCCGCCTTAATGCCCAGCAGGCCTTCTTCGGGATTAACTCCCGGTTTGTCCGATTTGAAAAACACGTTGAGAAAACCCACCTGCTTGACCTGTCCGGTGCTGCTCTTATAGAGCATGATCTCTCCCCGGCGCTGGGATATGAGGATATCCAGGTTGGGAAGGATCGTTAGTTCAGTAGGCTCAAAAAAGGTTCCTTCCACCAACTGGTTTTTGACAAACCTGTCTTCGCTGGGGGCAAATTCGCTGTGTGCCCGGGCGTAATCTGGTTTTGCATTGGTTCCGATGGCATATTGAATGCCACCCAGGATATGCTTCAGGTAAAGGGAATCTGTGTAGGATTCTTCGGTATGCCCGAGCTCAGTGTAGAAAACACGGCCCCCGTCAAAATCATGGTACCATGCCATGGGATGGCTCTCCCCGTTGACCCCGCCCTGGTAGCTTTTTTCATCAATGGTCATCAGGACATGAATGTCCTTACTGATCTTTTTAAAATTATACCATTCATCGGTTCTGGTCCAGCTGTCCGGCAGACCCTGGGTGGACGGGTGGCTCTTATCGGTGACCATCAGTTTGGCCTGCTGGATATGGGGATGGCTCAGAAAATAGGCTCCGATCATGCGGCCATACCAGCCCCAGTCATATTCCGCATCAGCTGCTGCGTGGATGCCCACAAAACCGCCACCGGCTTGTATATAGCGTTCCAGGGCTATTTCCTGGTTCCCGCTCAGCAGATCTCCGGTTGAATTCAAAAATACCAGGGCAGCATACCGTTTAAGGGTATCTTCCTCGAACATGGCGGCATCGGTGGTGGTATCCACGTCAAAACTATTGGTAGCCCCCAGCGTCGCAATGGCCTTGAGACCGGCATCAATGGAGGAATGATGATAGCCCGCCGTTTTTGAAAAAAACAGTATCCTGGGTTTTGCACTGCGCTGGTTATGGCAGGAGGTCATTGTAAGAAAGGAAAATACGATGAGTAAGCAAGCGAACTGATTTTTTTTCAGCATGGCAAAATGGATTGTTTTTTAGAGTATGTACAGAAAATGGATATATTAGTTACTGCCAAAATGATTTCCGTTACCTTTTACAGGCAGGCCCGGGCTTCTTTTTCATAAAAACGGTCGTCCATGCTATATCATCCTGCCATTATCATTGCCAGGACCCCAAAGCCTATAATGGATATCTCCAAGGACACCGGGAATGCCGGTATTTCTTAAAACAGCCAGGCATCTTTTGAAGGATGGTCCACTGACCCTTTTTTTGGGGTCAATGGGCGGCCGCCTTTACCCCTGGCCGGGCAGGAATTCCGATAACTTTCAGCACCTGAAGGACACCCTGGGTAATGCGGTTTTCCACATCCTCTGCAAAAGGTCCCGGAAACCCGTAATAAATCATACTGTCATCGGCCTCATAACCTCCTTCGCCTAAAATCCGCCTGGAGGGTATATAGCATTCTACCTCATTGCAATACCCTGCCACATAAAGATTTTCCGAGGCAAATCTTTTTTTGAAGGATAAGGAATAATCCACAACCACTTCGTCTCCCAGCGCAATGATGGTCAGGTCCCTGTTGAACCGGACAGCCTGTATGGGGTAGGAAAGCTGGTTAACCTGCCAACCCTTATTATAGGCCTGCAGCATCAGTTTGGCCCGCCGCTGCAGGTATTTATTGGTGCCGGTGATATCGCGCTGGTACATGGCCAGGTCAAAAGGCCGGAATGTCAGTGGAATTCTTTGGTAGGCTGTCCGGATGGGCGCCCTGACTGGCTCCATCCTTGCCTGCAGGACCCGCTGAACTTCCTGGCCAAGGTTGTAGCCGTGATCCGCTGCCATTTTCAGGGTCCCCCGGGGAGAAGGGTTTTGGTCACCGGCGCAGCCCATCATGAAAAGGGCAATGGCACCCGGATTGTTTTTTTCAATTTCCAGTTGGGCATAGCCTGCATAATCCCCATTGATCTGATGGTACTCATCCACCACCGTGGTATTATGACAAGCGTATCCAAACAGGACGGCCAGGATCTTTCCTTCCGGGCTGGCCACCCGCAGAACCGGGACATCATGATCAACCGGACCATTGGGATGTATTTGGTTGCGCCGGTTAATGGCAAAATCAACCTGACCATGACCACTGGACAAACTGGCCGGAACACGCGCTGACATGGCGGAATCGATGACTGCGATTAGCTTACCGGTCAGTTGTTGGCTGTAGGCAGAAACACGCTGCTGATCGGCCGGTTCCAGTTCATAAACCACATCCAGGCAGGGCCAGATTACCGGTCCGGTATGGGTATGGGATGAATTGAAGATCAGCTGTGAGCGGGGGATATTGTATTTTTCCATGACTGAGTGGCAAACGTCCTCAATGATTTCCCTTGACAAACCCAATACATCTGCCGTCACAATGATGACCCTTTCTGCCGGGCTGCGCTCAATTACCAAAGCCTTAGCCCAGAGGGCCTGGGCAATTCCACTGGCAGGTTTCTCCCGGCTGGAATATCCACTAAGCCAAATGGGAAGCGCTGGAGTAATATCCACCCTGGACACCCCCGCCAGCAGTACGGGGTCCTTCGAGCCGGGGCCGGCATGCTGGGCTGTGCCTGGCAGGGTCCCCCACAAAAGCAGGAAGCATAGAAAAAGGTATCTAGTCCAATTGGCAAGGTTGCTTTGGCAGGTTTGCATGAGTGTTGGTTAAAAAAATGGAATGGTATTCTATAGCGTCCATGGTTGACCGGTGAGCCTGAAACGAACAAGCCTTGAATTATCAAGGCTTGTTCAAATAAAACCTTTTCCCGGCTCCCCTGTGGTCGACAGAAAAAACCAGCCGATCTGACATCGGGCCGGCAACTGGGTCATCAGGGATGCCGCCCTTAAAAGGGCGATATCCCGCGATTCATTTATTTATTGGGAAGCTTGATGGGCCTGGTTGCTGCCGTATCCATGGCTGCCTTGGTGGTATCTTTCATGGCAGCTTTGGTCGTGTCAGCCATAGCAGGCATGGAATCTTTTTTGGGAGCAGCAACTTCTGTATCCGTCTTTTTTTCATCGGTGTTGTTGCAGGCCGATACAGAAAAAATGACAGCTACTGCACATACAAAAGCCGTGATGGTTAGTTTTGAATTTTTAAAAAGCATATATGTTAGTTTTAAGTATAATATTACTAAAAAATCGCAAATATCCCCGATTGCGTTTTAAATAATTATGGAATGGTGGAAAACCTCTGAGTTACGCACATAAATTGGCTTCCCGGACTGGTCAAAAGCTTAACTTCTGGGGAGCAACCGTTCAAAGTAATCCAGTATAGGGGAAAGCCGTTAGCATGAAACTTACCGATTGGTTTTCCCCATGCGATGTAAGAGGGATTACATGGCAACCAATAGCGGACTGATTATGGTGCTTCTTTGATGATCAGCGGGACCTGGACTTGGACAACCGCCCTTTATTGAAGAAGAGTGGAGATATAATATTATTCATCGCAGTGATATCCAACAGACTTTACAGGTGTGCAAACAAGGGAATCGTCCACATCCGGGGAATCTGTACTTAGGATATGATCCCAGTCTTTGGGGTCAAAATTCCATTTGCCGGCAAAAGGAAGACCATTTGCTGGATTTTTGAAACTGGTGATGCGATGGGTAGTTAAAAGGTACTTCATCTTAACTAAACCGACCAATCACTATCGAGCGAGAATTTGAAATCAGGCCAGTCTTTTTGTTGCCAGTTATATGCCATGAGCCGATTAAATCAGATATCCGGCTCAAACATATGCAGAATCATGAGCCGAATAAGAGAATTATTCGGCTCAAGGCTAGCTCAATTTGATTAATTGACTTATTTCCAATAGGATAAGCAAACTCCAAGGCTTGCCCCTGGCTCAAATGATTAATTAACTATCGAAAAATAGGATTGCCCGAAAAAAACAAAACCCGCTACTAGAGCGGATTTTGAAAGTACCCGGGATGGGAGTTGAACCCACACTCCCGTTGCGGGGAACAGGATTTTAAGTCCTGCGTGTCTACCAGTTCCACCACCCGGGTATACACTGATTTACCGAAGGCTAGAAACAAAAAATTCCATTCTTATATATGATATACAGAATGGAATTTCTCCTGAGCGGAAAACCGGGCTCGAACCGGCCACCTCGACCTTGGCAAGGTCGCGCTCTACCAAATGAGCTACTTCCGCCTATGAATTAATAAGACCTACCTGTTTTCACCTAACCACTCACTTCAAAAGAGCTTTACAGGGCAGCAAAAATAAGGAATACCTTGATTAAAGCAAAAAATATTCTGCTATTTATACTGAGGAGTATACAGTGTATTGGAGGGAACATTCACCTCCGGCTTGCCCTTATATCGGTGCGTATACAATCCATAGCATCCGCCCAGTATAAAGGCAATGATGCAAAATACTTCAAGATAAAAAAGGAAAACTGAGGAGTGCACCCAGTTATAGGCAAAATCCTTAATCTTCGGGTCCTTAAGCTCTTGTGATTGATCCATAATATTGTTAATTACCCGGCAAAAATAATGGATAGATTGAAAAAATCAGCTTTTGTCAGTCACTATTTCCGCAAAAGTTTTTTTGCCCTGTACAAAATGCTTCCATACGATGCTGTGGTTGTACCACCCGGCTGGTTTTCCGGTTTTTTTAACCGGAAAGACACTTTTACTCCTATTAAATATAAGCCATTTGAAAAAGGCCAGATGGGCTTCCACCACGGCCACAAAATATACCGCCTGGCCGGCTGCCAGCGACTTCCATGCTGAAACGGCATCCAGCAACAGTCTGGCCGGAACCTTCCAGATGGCCTGGAGCAGCGGGAGATTCTTGGCCAGCATGATGAGGTTATTGCGAAAATTCAGGAACACCTTTCTTTCATTGCCTTTGGGAAGGGTCCCCCCGCCAACATGGTACACGACGGATTCCGGGCAGACATATACCTTATATCCAGCCAGTTGGAGCCGCCAGCAAAAGTCAATTTCCTCCTGGTGGGCAAAAAAATAGTCGTCCAGGCCTCCCAACTGATGAAACAAAGGAGCCTTTACAAACATCGCCGCACCGCTGGCCCAGAATACAGGAAGCGGATTGTCATACTGGTGCTCGTCCCTTTCACATACATCGAAGATTCTGCCCCGGGCAAAGGGATAACCCAGACAGTCAATCCACCCGCCTGAGGCACCGGCATATTCGAAGTAATCCCTTTTGTTAAAAGTCAGGATCTTCGGCTGACAGACCCCGATCAAAGGGTCCGACTGCATCAGCTCAACGATGGGCTCTATCCATCCAGGTATCACCTCCACGTCAGAATTGAGTAGCACATAGTAATCGCTGGTCACTTTCTTTAATGCATGATTGTAGCCTGACGCAAACCCGTAATTGCGATCCAGCAAGATGACACGGACCTGGGGAAATTGCTGCCTGAGGAAGGATACGGAGTCGTCCGTAGAGGCATTGTCAGCCACAATGACTTCCTGATTGGAATAAGTGGAGGCCAGTATGAAAGGAATGAATTGTTCCAGGTATTTTCTGCCATTCCAGTTCAGTATAACAATTGCAACTTTGGGTGCCAATGGTATGGGGTTGTAAAAAATAATTTTCAAAAATAAGAGTTGCGTAGAATAAAAACCCAAAAATCACCTCTCAGCTGCCCAAAGCGACAAAAGAAACACCAATTATCTGAAGGTTTTTATACATTCGGCCTATGATTCAACCTTTGCTCAACTGGAGGTCACTGCTGGCCCTGCTGGCCATTGGCATCGTCAGCGGAACCATTTTTTATTCCCAGTACCTGGCAAAAAAGATTGCCGTCGAGGAGAAGCAAAAAGTGGAACAATGGGTAGCAGCCAGCAAAGCCATCATGAACAACCCCGGCATGGATCTTACACTGCCCGGTCTCATACGCAATGAACAACAGTCCATTCCCATCATTGAAACCAATGAAAAGGACAGCATCACCGGCTATATCAACCTGGACTCCGCCAAGGCAGCCGCAGGCAGTCACTATCTTTATGAAAAGCTAAAATCCTTCAAATCCCAGAATAGCCCACTGGAAATCAAACTAACGGACTCACCCTATACATCCAACCGTTATTATTATGGGCATACCCTGCTGCTGGATGAAGTGCGGTATTATCCGCTGATCCAACTTTTTATAGTGGCACTTTTTATATTCTTTGCATTTTATTCCATCACCATACGCAACAAAGCCACCCAAAACCAACTCTGGGCCGGCATGGCCAAAGAAACCGCCCACCAGCTGGGCACCCCGGTTTCCTCTCTGGAAGGATGGGTCGAAATGCTGAAGGAAAGCAGCCTGGAGCCCAGAATTGTTTCCGAGATTCAAAAAGACGTAAACCGACTCAAACTGGTTTCAGACAGGTTCGGCAAAATCGGAAGCAAACCTCATCTGGAAAAACTGGACCTGGTGTCCCATATTGAGTACATGGTGGAATACATCCGGAAAAGATCCAGTGAAAAGGTGCTTTTTGTCATTGATACGCACGGAGTGCAATTTATGGAAGCCATGGTATCCGCCCCTTTGTTTGACTGGGTCATTGAAAACCTCCTCAAAAATGCGCTGGACGCCATGGAAGGCAAGGGAACCATTCATATTGACATCAGAAACCAGGAAAAGGATATCCTCATTGATGTGGCCGATACCGGAAAGGGTATTTCAAAAAACAATATTTCCAAGGTTTTCAAACCCGGCTTTACCACCAAAAAAAGAGGCTGGGGCCTTGGACTGAGCCTGTCCAAAAGAATCATAGAACAATACCACCAGGGCCAGATCTTTGTAAAACAGTCTGAACTGGGAAAAGGCACCACTTTTAGGATCATACTCAAAAAATAAGGGCATCCGCCAAATCAGGCAAATCCAGGGCCAACCGCAACTCTATTGAAATCAGGGGACATCATTATAATGGCCAAAAAATAAAACCGCCTTTCAAAACACCATCATATTGACATATCTGCTAAATTTGCCGTCCATTACCTGTTTTGCGGAGGTGGCGAAATTGGTAGACGCACTACTTTGAGGTGGTAGCGCCGTAACTGGCGTGGGAGTTCGAATCTCCTCTTCCGCACTTATTTTCAATAGAGTATACATTAAACTCTTTTGTACTGGAACGCACTTTGGACACGAAATTCGGCTAAAAACCCCTTTTTGTGTCCAAAATGTGTCCAAACAACTTCCCAAACAGAGCAACCAACAGCGCCGTTTCCTTTCATCAATTAATTGGCCGTAGAAGATTTCACTATAGTTAGGCAGGAACCCTTTTTAAACTCACTTTACCTCCCAAGAAGATATTACCCTCATCGCCGGAGTACCTTATAGAACACAGCATAGCGTTAGATGTGGCTGAGTTTGTACAACCCGGTTATAATGCCAACCTGCGGCCATTTCAAAATACCCCCCGAAAACCTGAACTTAAAAAACAAAGAACCATTGATTTGTTTGGTTGATATCCGGAATAAGAGCATCCCCAACAGGTCGGTCTTAATAAGCTGCACCTTGAGCCGCATTTTTACTGTCACCACGCCTTACCTCTGCTATTAGGAAATGCGTGGATTTTTCTAATTCCTCTCACAAAGCAAGTTCTTGAACAAAATATCATTCATCCGCCAACACCCCTCGGACCTTCTGCGGACATGAGAATTAAGATTGTGGAAATCAATATCAGTCTTGTTTTACTCCTGCACATCCCAGGACAGACAGGTATAACCCCTGTTGGTCTGTTTTTTGCCGGAAATTTTCCACGGGCTGGCGCTTAGCCCGGGTATCGAATTTGCTCTTGCGGTTCGAGATGCTCCTTTTTTCTTATCTTTTGTTTGTTACACAGGAATACCGATTACAGTTATTTTTCCTTTTGCTCCCTGTCCTGGCAAAAGGCCTTAATCCAATGATCCAGTCCGGCGGATTGTAATGGGTTACTTAGACAGGATACAGGGTTTGTATAGGATCTGCCGTTTTTCGGCCCAACGTTCCATCTGCCAACTATTTAGCAAAATTCGGCACAGACCAATTCTTTTAGCCGCTTCATTTCATGCTTTTATCCAGCATGCCATCTGAGCATCTTAGGTGCAGAAATAATCTCCTTGCACTCCGCAGCTTCCTTCTAAATGATCCTTTCCCGCATGCTTTCCCAATCTCTGCGATCACCCCACATGACTTCATCCCTTGGAATAAAACGATCCCGACCCCTGCAGCGGTTTGGAATTTTTCCAGCCCCTGTCATCATCTGTCCTGTTTTGGGGAAGATTCTTTTGTAAATTGCCTGGGATGCCTTTGGGAGTTTCCCAAACCGTGCTGCAGAAATTTTTCGTCAATTGTCTGATTAAAATCTGGGTTCCATGATAATTAGATCCGGTTATGCTGTTAGAATAGGTATGTTGATGGTCCTGGGTTGGTGTTCCCTGGCAGGTCATGCCCAGGTAAGGAAAGTATGGGCCCTGGGTGATGGAGAAAAAGTATTTCGGGATGATTTGCAACATCCTGCCAGCAATGGAAATTTTACCTGGGATGGCAAATCCATTCATCTCAAAGGGCTGTACAATGAAGTCCTGGCTTTCCAGGTCATAGTGGAGGTCGGCTCCGATACGGTCCGGGGCATAGAAGTGTCCGTGGACTATCCGATGCCTGAAGACGCCGGACAGGCCATCGGGGCCTCTACCCTGGCCCATGGCCCGCAAGGATACCTGGAGGTCTTTACCGAACACTACCTGCAGGTAAAAGATTCCACCCATCCCAACTGGTTCTATGGATCCAGGGCAGCTGCGCCTGAGCATATGACAGGCTGGATTCCGGACGCCCTCATTCCTTCCAATGCCATTAGCGGAAGGGGGGGATTCCCGGTGACCATCGCCCCGCTGCGCAACCAGGGTTTCTGGGTGGATGTAGAATTACCCAGGGACCGGGAGCATTTGCGGCCGGGAAAATACCGTTCAGTTGTCAGGGTGACAGAGAATGGAAAAACCATCTGGAGTATCCCTTTGGAAATAACCCTGCTGCCCTCCTACCTTCCCGAAGAGGACCAGTCGGTCATATGGGCTTTTTCATCAGATGCAGCATCCTACTTTCCGGAATTCAGCACAGAACAGGTGGATGATATGCTGAAATTTGAGGCCCACCGGCACCGCATCACCCTGACCGGCGGATTCAGGCCACAGATTTCCGCTTTCAACAGCGAAGACCTTGCCAGCTACCAAAAATACCTGGACGGAACCGCCTACACTCCCTCCCATGGATACCACGGACCGGCAGAAGGAAAAGGGGAAGCGATCTTTCCCATTGGAACTTATGGCGCACCGGTCATGGGAGAAACCAGGGCCGCCGTCCAGGAACAATCCAACCAATGGGCAGACTGGTTTAAAATTCATGCCCCTGCTACCACGTATTTTTGGTATATCACCGACGAACCGGATTCAGCCAGGCTTGTCTGGGTCAACGAGAGGGCCCGCTGGGTGCATGAAAATCCGGGGACGGGAAGAAAACTTCCCCTGTTTACCACCACCGCCTATAAACCTTCGCTGGCCTCCGCCATTGATATCTGGGCGGCCTATGACGGAGTAGACCTGGAAGCACTGCCTGTCATACGGAAACGGGGTGGAGACCATTGGTTTTATAACGGAAACCGGCCCCGCTATGGTTCGGTCATCCTGGAAGGGGCCGCTGTTGATTTCAGGGTGAACAGCTGGATCATGTACAAATATGACCTCCGCACCCATTTTATATGGCATTCCACGGCCTGGAAACACAACGGCCAGGGACCCAAGGCACATCTTCATCAGAATGTGTTCCAAAACCCGCTGACATTTATCAACAGCGATTTTGATTTTGGCAACGGGGACGGAATCTTATTTTATCCGGGCCATATGCCCTATTACCCCGAGGAGGACAGAGGCCTCAACCGGGTACTGCCATCCATCCGCCTGAAAAATATCCGCAGGGGCCAGCAGGATGCGGCCCTGCTGCACCTGGTGGAACAAAAGGTGGGAAGGGAAAAAGTGCTTGCCCTCGTAAACCGGGTGGTACCCCGGGCCATGAGTGAGGTGCCTATGAAAAACCCCGTTCCCTGGTCGCAGCGGGGGGACGATTACGATAAAATAAGGGAGCTGCTGCTGGAAATGCTCCGCTGAGTTTGCAAAACGTGCCCCTACAACAAGGATGTCCGCAAAAAAAAAGGACTTTACACGCAGGACCTTTCTCCATATTTAAACCATCTGACATGATCAAGATTGTACTTTTAGTTTCATTCTCCCTGTTGATGATCTCACAGGCCCGAACCCAGGAAACTGCCGAAAAATACCTGGTTGACAGTGCTTCGGTGGAACGGTCCGGTGTACCGAAAGGGGAAATCCTTCATTCTCATTTTGATCATTCGGCGATCTTTCCCGGGACCACCCGGGAATACTGGATATATGTGCCGGCCCAGTACCGGCCGGATAAACCAGCCTGTGTTTACATCAACCAGGATGGCATCCAATGGAAGGCTCCGGTGGTCTTTGACAACCTGATCCACCTGGGGGAAATGCCGGTTACCATTGGAATTTTTGTTAGTCCGGGTGTTGTAAAGGCAAAAGGCCCCCAGGGGGCCAATGACAGGTATAACCGAAGTTATGAATACGACGGACTCGGTGATGCCTATGCGCGCTTCCTGCTGGAAGAACTCCTGCCGGAGGTGGAAAAACAGCACACCGGAGATGGCAGGGCCATCCATTTATCCAACAGCGGCAACGACCGGGCCATAGGCGGATCCAGCAGCGGGGCGGTATGCGCTTTTACCGCAGCCTGGGAGAAACCGGAAGCATTCTCCCGCGTCTTCAGCGCCATTGGCACCTATGTGGGGCTGCGCGGTGCCGAAAGGTACCCCACCCTGATCCGGAAATATGAACCCAGGCCCATCCGCATTTTTCTGCAGGACGGCACGCAAGATCTGAATATCTATGGAGGGGACTGGTGGAAGGCCAATGAATCCATGGAAAGGGCCCTTTCCTACAGCGGCTACGAAGTGCAGCATGTATGGGGAGAAGGCGGCCATAATGGACAACAGGGTACCTCCCTTTTTCCCCAGGCCATGCGCTGGCTTTGGAAGGACTGGCCAAATGCGGTCGCAACGGGCGGTTCCAAAAACCAGATGCTGACCGATCTGCTGATTCCAGGCCAGGGCTGGGAACTGGTAAGCCAGGGATATGGATTTTCCGAAGGCCTGGCAGCCAATGCGGCCGGGGAAGTATTTTTTCAGGACATCCCCCAGGCAAAAACCTACAAAGTAGGCCTGGACGGGGCCATTACGCCCCTGCCCATTGATTCAAAAAAAGCCAGCGGCACCTGCTTTGGGCCAGACGGCAAAAGATATGTGGCCGCTGGCGGAACCAGGCAGATCCTCGCTTATGATGAGAAGGGAAAGACCTCATTGGTGGCAGATCAAATTTCCTGCAATGACCTGGTAGTAGCCCGAAACGGGAATATCTATGTCACCGAACCCGATGGGACGGAAAAACCCAGTCATATTTACCTGATCAGACCCAATGGAGAAAAAAAGATCGTTGACCAGGGAATCCGGTTTGCCAACGGAATCGCGCTGACTCCTGACCAGACCCAACTGTATATAACCGAGTCTGCAACCCAGTGGATTTGGATCTATACCATTGAGCAGGATGGCAGCCTTTCCAACAAACAGGCCTATGGTTGGCTGCATATGCCCGGTAACGAAACCAATGCCTGGCCCGATGGGCTTAAATGCGACACTTCCGGCAGGGTATATGTGGCTTCCCGCATGGGTATACAGGTCCTGGACCAGGTGGGCCGGGTAAACCTGATCCTACCGGTGCCTTCCGGCCAGGCGTCCAACTGTTGCTTCGGTGGCAGAAACTTTGATATACTGTATGTGAGTTGTGGGGATAAAATATACCGTCGTGCCTTAAAAACCCGTGGCATCAATCCTTTTGAACTGCCCTATAAGCCACTTCCCCCGCGGTTGTAATGGGCCAGGATCTGTTACCAGAGGGTTCGGACAGGCCCGTTTTTTTAGGGGTTGGTCCTGGTCGTTAACATTCATCCCATGGGAAGGCTAGCTGGTAAATCAGCGGCGGGCGGGTAGTAATGCCATTGAATTAGAATAGCCCTATCCCTGGTTAAACCGGGATTCCCTTTGCCGGGCTTAAAATAAATAACCCAGGGCCGACCCTCCGGGAATAGCCCGGAAACTGGTCAAAAGGAACAGGCATTTAAAAAATCCAGGGCTTATGTTTTTTTCTTAAGAAGTTCGTTTTTTTCCCGCTCGCTGGCCAGCAGGCGCTCATATAATTCAACCACTTTGTCAATGGGATTGAAATGAAGGTCACAACGATAGTTAATTCCGGAAGCGTTGTCCTTAAAATCTGTAAATGTGTTTGAAATAATCTGAACAGCGGCCTCTTCCTGAAAATGTTGCAGCGCCTCCACGGGAATCTTCAAAATATTGGAAACCTTATGAAGGATCTCTGGTTCGATTTCCTCCTTTTGCTCCAGCAGGGAAATCCGCTTTTGGTTCCAATCTTCTCCCAATTCGGCAGCGAGGACTTCCTGCTTGATGCCCATCATTTCCCGAAATCGCTTTATATTCCGGCCTGTATGTATTTTAGGAGATGCTGTATTTGTCATAATCCAAATTGAGCCATTTTATTGATTCCAAATAGGCACATATGTCCAAAATGTTCAGCATTCAATCTAACCCTCCCCCCTGCTTTTAGGGACCGGCACCGGATCTCATGATGGGATAACCCATATGGGTACCGCCATGACATGTAAGGTGATTAAGGGCTTGGACCGTTCTTTCAGCCATCTCACACAGTCCTTAAAAATACCATTGCATTTACCGGTCTATCTGATGGCAGCAGGAGCCTGTCTGAAATGATACCAGGCGCTAACAGGCAGACCTATAAAACCAATGTCCACCCGCCGGCAACCTTTTGCAAAAGAAGAACCAGCCTTAAACAGGATATTGGACCAGGGGTGGGTGAGCGGCACCCACCCAAGCCTTGCCATAACAACCGGGTAGTGATGTAAAGCCCCCTTAAATAAAGGGTCAATACCCTTTTACAATCAGTTTAAACAGTGCTGGAAAATACGGGACTTTTTTCCTGACTGGTTGATCCAAGGTCATCACCAGGCCTGCCAAAGAAATTCTTTTGTGAAGCATTGGTTAATGATTGGCGGGTCATGGGAGCCTGCAAGTTGTTTTATTGAAATTATCATTTAGGAAATCCCTGAAATACTGATTTGAATGCATTACGAATTGTTGTTTTGCGAAAAAGAAAGTAACCTTGTGGGGCATAAAAGGAAAACATGAAATGGATTATCCTTGCCATCGGGATCATATTTGAAGTACTGGGTACCATCAGCATGAAATATGCTGAAGGCTTTACCAAACTCCTACCTTCCATCCTGGTATTTGTATTTTATGGCATCAGCCTGGCGGCACTGGTTTTTGTCCTGGAAAAAATGCAGGTGAGTATTGCCTACGCCATTTGGGCCAGCGCAGGTACCGCACTGATCGCCCTGATCGGCATCCTGTTTTTCAGGGAGCCGGTCTCCATGGTAAAGTTGCTGTCCATTTCGCTGATCATCCTGGGCATTCTGGGCCTTGAACTTTTTGACTAATATAGATTGAAATGAATATATTTTTGACCGGAGCGACGGGATTTCTGGGTGGTGAACTGCTGGTGGATCTGTCCAAAAGGAAGGAAATAGATAAAATATACTGCTTCATTCGGGCCGACTCGCAGGAGGAAGCCATCAAACGGCTGGGCAGGGTATTCAGCCTGCATGGCGACGCGTTTGATCCCAACAGGATCATACCCGTATGCGGCAACCTCTTTGATGTCAATCTCAGCCAGTCCCTTGGGGATAACAAGGACCTGCAACAGGTGGATGTCATTATTCATTCTGCTGCCAATACTTCATTTTCCCGCATCTATGATGAGCTGGTGGAGCAGGTTAATATTGCGGGACTGGAAAAACTGCTCAAATGGGCAGCCAATCTTCCACACCTGCAGACCTTCCTGTATATAGGCACCGCCACCATTTGCGGGAAGGATATCCATAACCGGGTGGTCACCGAGGATGAATCACCCAACCAGGCAGCCCGACACCTGGTCCGCTATACTTATACCAAGATGCAGGGGGAACTGCTGCTGGATGCCTACCTGCCCAGGGAGAAGATCCTGATCGCCAGGCCTTCGATCATCATGGGAGACAGCCGGGAGGTAACCCCCCGTTCCCCGGTTATCCTATGGACGGTGGCGACCATTAACCGCCTGCGGTTCATCCCGGTCAGTGAGCACGCGATGCTGGACATGATCCCGGTAGATTATGCTTCCCAATCCATCATCGCCCTGCTTTTCGCCAAAAGGCAGCATCATGTATATCATATTTCCTCAGGTTATGAGGCCAGCACTTCGGTATATAAACTTTCCCGCAGCCTGGAACCCTATTTTAGCGAACTCCCGCCTTTCCGGTTTGTCCACAAATCCATGCTTGCCCAGGTGAAGCTGTGGGCCAGGAATAAATGCAAACCCGGCAGTGAACTGTTCCAATACCAGCCATACCTGGATTACTGGAACCAGGCCCTGGATGGACCGGGGTCCCTGCGGATTCTCCTGGCCGGTCTGGGCCCCTACCTGGAATTCATCGAACTGGGTCAGGCCTTCGACAATGGCAGACTCCTGCGCGATGTTGCGGAGGTAAAACAGTCCGTCCCGGCGGACCAGTATATTAAGAGCTGCATGCGCTTCATTGAAAAAATAAACATCCTGGAAGGGGCAATAGACCCCTGATCCTCCCGATGATTGTGGTTACTTTCCGGCCGGTGGAACTTCACCGGCCATTAACCGTCCGGGTTTTCGTAAACTTGTAAAAAAAAGTGCATGCCCACCGATATAAAATGCCCGAATTGCGGAAAAGTATTCCCCATGGAAGAAGCCGTCGCCGAAGAGTACAAAAAGGAGCTCAGGGATCAGATGGTGGCCTATAAAAAACAAAAGGATGAAGAGTTCCAAAAAAAGGAGAAGGAATACCAGGAGCTGAGTTCCAAAAAAGAACAGGAATTTTCCCTGCGGCTGCAGGAAGAAAAAATGAAACTGCAGCAATCCATCGAGGAGAAACTTCGCAGCAGCATCAGCGCTGATTTTGAGAATAAACTCGCACTCCTCCAGCAGCATAAAGCGGAAACAGAAGAGAAACTGAAGCTGTCCAGGCAGCGGGAACTGGAATTTCTGCAAAAGGAACAGGCCCTCATCAGCCGGGAAGCAGAACTGGAATTGTCGGTGCAGAAAAAACTGCAGGATGAAAGAGCCAAGCTCTCCGAGGAAATACGTAAAATGGAGGAAGCAAGGACAGCAGCCAAGGATACCGAATTCCAGCTCCGGCTCCGGGAATTGGAAAAACAACTGGAGGACCAAAAAAAACTAGCTGAGGAAATGCAGCGAAAAGCCGAACAGGGATCCATGCAGCTGCAGGGAGAAGTGCAGGAGCTGGCGCTGGAAGAATTGCTGAAGTCTTCTTTCCCCTTCGATGAGATCACCGAAGTGGGTAAAGGCAAAAGAGGGGCCGATTGCATCCAGACGGTCCGCAACAATTTCGGCCAGTCCTGCGGCCGGATTATTTTTGAAAGCAAACGCGCCGAACATTTCGGCGCTGACTGGATAGAAAAACTCCGGGCCGATATGAGAAGCCAGGGCGCCGACATTGCGGTGATAGTAACCAAGACCATGCCCCGGGACATGTCCCAGTTTGGTGAGAAAAACGGGGTCTGGATCTGTACCTTCGGTGAGGTAAAGGCCCTGGTGCATGTCCTGCGTGACGGCATTATCAAAGTATTCACTGCCGCCAAGTCCCAGGAGAACCGGGGCGACAAGATGCATCTGCTCTATGATTATCTCACCAGCAATGAATTCTCCGAGCAATGGAAGGCGATGCGGGAGGGATACCAGTCCATGAAACAATCCATCCAGCGCGAAAGGGATGCCATGGAAAAACTCTGGAAATCCAGGGAAAAACAGCTGGAAAAAATCCTGCTCAACGCAGCCCATATCAAAGGATCCATTGAAGGCATTGCAGGTCAGGATTCCATTGACTTCAATCTGCTCGAAGCCGGGACCGAAGAGGGGCAAACGGATTAAGTCATCACCCAGGCGAGCACCAGGTCATCGAAGAGTTTGCCATGCACGGTTAAGGGAATGATTTCATCTTTGAAAAAGACAAAGGGCAGCTGCATCCATTCATTTTCCTGGAAAGTGATGGCCCCGCTGAGCTGCATGTTTTCCTTAAAATCCAGCTGACCTTTCCCGTGCCATTTGTATATGGCCTCTTTGGCACTCCAGATCAGGGTCAGGAATTCCGAATTCACTTTTTCCTGTAACCCCCACTGCGCCAAAAAATCCTTATAATCCTCATTGAGGAAGTCCTCTTCATGGCTGTGCACAAATTTTCGGGAGATCTGCTGTATGCGGGGGCTCACCACTTCAATATCCACCCCTACCCGCTGGGTCCGGCTAACCAGGGCCGCGGCAAAGGCACCGCAATGCGATATGGAGAAATGGTACATTTCGTCTGCCAGGAAGGGCTTACGGGTATCTGCGATGAGGATCTCTTCCAGTGGAAAATCTTCAAACAGGATGGGCAGCAGGTACCTTCCGGCCAGGTGCTGCCGTCTTTTGAAGGGATGGGAAACATCCCGCTTCAAAGGAACGCTGCGCAGAAAAAAATCTTCTGGCTCCTCAATGCGCCAAACACCTAATTTTGTGTCCTCGTTGATATTATGTTGATAAAATAAAGGCATATAAAAAAACTGATATCCGAAATTGGGCGTCCATACGCCAGTTAAACAAATTAAGGGAATAAACCACTAATCTAAAATGATTTTATCCGATACGCGAATACTGGAGGAAATAAATGCAGGGACCATTAAAATTGAGCCCTATGACCGGGCATGTCTAGGTAGTAACTCCTATGATGTTCACCTGGGAAAAACCTTGGCTACTTACAAAGAGCATATCATCGATGCCAAAAAGCATAACCTCATTGAATATTTCGAGATTCCCGATGAAGGTTTTGTACTCTACCCCCATATATTTTACCTGGGTGTGACCGAGGAATATACCGAGACCCATGCCCATGTTCCGTTTTTGGAAGGCAAATCTTCCACCGGGCGCCTGGGTATTGACATCCATGCCACCGCAGGAAAGGGGGATGTGGGCTTTTGCGGAAACTGGACACTCGAGATATCTGTCAAGCAGCCCGTCAAAATATACAAGGGTATGCCGATCGGACAGCTGATCTATTTCCCGGTGGATGGCAAAATTGAAATCAAATACAACCAGAAAAAGGATGCAAAGTACAGCGGCCAGATCAACAAGCCGGTGGAAAGCATGATGTGGAAGAACAAATTTTAGGTCCCCCGGGCCCCTTTCCTTTTAGATCAAGCCCTTTTGTCTAGGTCCTGTTCAATCCCCAGATGGACGCATTTAGGATGGCAGCAAAACTCACCCAGCAGATATAGGGCAGCATCAGCCAGGCCGCAGTGGAAGAAATCCTGCCAAAGGCAAACATGGTGCACAAAATTACCACCCAGAGCAGGGCGATTTCTGCCAGGGCCCAGCCGATTTGGTGCTGGTGAAAGAAGATAAAAGACCAGCAAAAATTCAACAGCAGCTGCATTTCGAAAAGGAGGATGGCTGTTTTGCGCAGGGAGCCCGTGGAATCGCTTTTCCAGATCAGGAAAAGTGCAATCCCCATCAAAATATACAACAGGGTCCATACCGGTCCGAAAATCCAACCCGGGGGATTCCAGGAAGGCTTATGCAGTTGGGCATACCAGACCGGTATCTGAGGCGCTGTAAAAAATCCTCCTGCCAGGCCGATGACCAGGGGAATGGCAATGGAAATGACCAGTCTAATGGTATTGTTCATTTTTAGCTGTTTATATGGCCGCCGCCCCGTACTTTTTCCAATAGGCAATGAGCCAGGCGATCACTTCATTATAACTCATTATTCCCTGTGGTTGTTCATTGGCTTTCAGGTAATTCCCATACAAACTTCTCACAACCGGTTCAAAGGGGTTCTGGTAGCGATCATAAAAATCCCTGAGTTCCCGGTAATCCCGCCGAATGGAGGGCCGCAACCTGCTTCTGAATGGCTTAAGCAGGTTGGAATCCCGCACATAGAGTTCCCGGGCGGCATAGGTATACAGGTCAAAATAGACAGAATACCTAAAGGCCGGATTGGGGGAAGCCCGGGAGGAAAGAAATCCTGCGAAGTTTGCCTCATTTTCCTTGGCATATCCCAGCTGGTGACCGATTTCGTGGCAGGTTGTAAAGGGCTGCACATACACCGGCACCGTCGTATTGACCTGGGCCTCCCCGCTGAAGGGATTGTAATAGCCGGTGAATCCCAAATAATCACCCAGGTAGGAGAAAATGGAAGGCTTTACCGACGGGACCCGATAGGCAAACAATCCCTGCTGGCGGTTTAGTTCATCATAGGCCTGGCTCGAAAAATCAAATAGGGCCTTTTTGGAAGCCAGGGCCCCACGGCTGAGCCGGGCGGTTGAATCGCAGGCATTCATCCTCTCTACAATCAGGCCCACCATGCTGCAAAGTTCAGCCGTTGAATAAGGGGCGACCTGCAGCTGCAACTGATAGGCAATGCCCCTGCGGTTATAATTCAGCCCCCAGAGCAGGTTAAAAGCTATATAGGTTACCAGGGTCCAATAGATTGTGTTTTTGATTACCCCGTACAGGTAGGGGCGGCTGACCATCCGGGTAATGATCTTTTTTACCAGCAACAGGAACTGATAAAGCAGGTAGGCCCCGGCGAGTCCATAGAGGAGATCCCCGATACTGAATGGAATCCATCCAAACAACATACGCAGGCCGGTGGCTACCGGCGGATACACCCCCTGGGAATAATACCGCTCCACCGCAGCGGGAAAGGCAGCGAAAATCCTTATCCCCAGCGCAAGTCCCACCAATACGCCCCAGCTCCATGTTGATTTGCCTTTCATAGCCTGAAAAATATACCAATATTACTGCATCCAGCTTAAATTGCATGTTATAACCCGGCTTCCATGAATATTGAATTCAATAAGAATGAAGATGCCATGAAAATGGCCCTCAGTCAACTCAGGACCCGGCTGGACAAAATACAGCTGGGCGGGGGGAAAAAAGCCATAGAAAAACAGCGGGAAAAAAATAAAATGACTGCCCGGGAGCGCATTGCCTTTTTGGTGGATAAGGGCGCTGCCTTTACGGAAATAGGCGCTTTTGCCGGATACGAGATGTATGAGGACCATGGAGGCTGCCCTTGCGGGGGAACGGTTGCGGGGATCGGTTATGTAAGCGGCCGGCAGTGCGTCATCGTGGCCAATGACCAGACCGTCAAGGCCGGGGCCTGGTTCCCCATCACGGGCAAAAAGAACCTGCGCATGCAGGAGATGGCCATGGAAAATAAACTGCCGGTCATTTACCTGGTAGACAGTGCAGGGGTCTATCTCCCCCTGCAGGACGAGATCTTTCCGGATAAGGAACATTTCGGCAGGATATTCAGGAACAATGCGGTGATGAGTGCCATGGGCATTACCCAGATCGCGGCGGTCATGGGCGCCTGCGTAGCGGGTGGGGCCTACCTGCCCATCATGAGTGATGAGACCCTGATGGTGGAGGGTAACGGATCCATTTTTCTGGCCGGGCCATACCTGGTCAAAGCGGCCATCGGTGAGGACATGGATGCGCAGACCCTGGGCGGCGCCGTTACACATACCGAAATATCGGGCATCGCAGACTATAAATTCAAAACGGAACAGGATTGCCTCAATCATATCAAAAGCCTTATGGGCAAGCTGGGCCACCAGGGCAGGCAGGCAGGTTTTGACCGGGTGCCCCCCATTGCACCGGCAAAAGACCCTTCCACCCTTTACGGCATCATACCTGCCGACCATGCCAAGCCCTATGATATGATGGACATCATCACCTGCATCACGGATGGATCGGTTTTTGAACCATTCAAGCAAGACTATGGCAAGACGATTTTGTGCGGCTATGCCCGCATCGACGGCTGGGCGGTGGGTATTGTAGCCAACCAGCGGAAAATAGTAAAAAGCAAAAAGGGAGAGCTTCAAATGGGCGGGGTCATTTATAACGACAGCGCCGATAAAGCAGCCCGGTTTATTATGAACTGCAACCAGAAGAAAATCCCCCTGGTCTTCCTGCAGGATGTGACCGGATTCATGGTGGGGTCCCGCAGCGAACACGCAGGCATCATCAAGGACGGGGCCAAAATGGTCAATGCTGTTGCCAACTCCACCGTACCCAAGATCACCATCATTGTGGGTAATTCCTACGGTGCCGGTAATTACGCCATGTGCGGAAAGGCCTACGATCCGCGCTTCATATATGCATGGCCCAGTGCCAAGATCGCCGTCATGGGAGGTGACCAGGCGGCCAAAACGCTCCTGCAGATTCAGGTCAGTTCCCTCAAAGCGCAGGGTAAAATCATTGAACCGGCGGAAGAAAAAAAACTCCTCGACGAGATCAAAGGAAAATATGAAAAACAAACCAGCCCTTATTATGCAGCCGCCAGGCTCTGGGTGGATGCCATCATAGATCCGGCCGATACCAGGAAGATCATAGCAGAAGGGCTGGCCGCCGCCAGTCAAAATCCGGATATCCCGGGATTCAAAACCGGCGTCTTCCAGGTCTGAGCCCGGGGGGGCCCGGAGCATTTCCCAAATTATCAAAAAAACAGCTGAACCTATGGTGGAAAACAAAGGACTGATCATGTATACGGATGGCTCTTCCAGGGGCAACCCCGGACCTGGCGGTTATGGAACGATCCTGATTTGGGGGCACCATAAAAAAGAACTCAGCGCAGGCTACCGTTACACGACCAATAACAGGATGGAACTGATGTCGGTCATCGCGGGTCTGGAAGCACTTACCAAACAAGGCCTTCCCATTACCGTGTATTCGGACAGTCAATACGTCGTAAAGGCGGTGGAACAGGGGTGGCTGAAAAACTGGATAGCCACCGACTTCAAGGGAGGGAAAAAGAACAAGGACCTCTGGCTGCACTATCATGCGCTTTCCCTGAAAAACAAAATCCGATTTGTGTGGGTGAAAGGCCATGCCGAAAATGTCCATAATAACCGATGCGATGAACTGGCCACCGCAGCGGCTGACGGCAAGCACCTGCTGGTGGATGAAGTCTATGAAAGGGAATCAAAAAAATAGGGACCGGCGGTCCCTATACTATATTAACAAAGAACATGACCCATCAGACCGTTAAACGTTGCTGGGTCTGTTTTTTTTGTAGCAGGTAATAAGAGCCGAAAAACAGCCCGCTGAATAGCAGGGTGGACAGCAGACTCATTTTATAAAAAGGCAGGGCCAGCGTATAGCAGCTCATCAGTCCGCCCCATGTTTTTGGATATTCTACAAATTCCCCCACACCGGCCCAGGTCAGGAAATTGGACAGCAGGAAAAAATAAGTCGGCCCCAATAAGGATAGTCCCAAAACCCCGGGAAGGGTAATACGGCGGACGAAAAATCCAAAAACAGCGACGGACGCAAACAGCAGGTAATTGACCAGCTGGCCTTCATAAAAGCCGGGCATAGCTGACATATGATTTAAATATAATACCTGGTAAAACAGATCAGAAATAAACAAGGACAGCACCGGTATGATCAAGGCCCATTTCCGGTCCCGGATTACCACACCCGCAAATAAAGCCATGGCCCATTGGGGGGCAAAACCGTAGGGCCTGTTGGGAATGATACGGTACAAGGCGGCAACCAGGGTAAGAACCAGCAGGGACCATAAAATTGACTTATTCACTTTCATACACTTTCATTATAATTGGCGAAATTAATCTAAAAAAATGATTTACGGGCCATTCCCCATGAGGGTAAAACACGATTAATGACCCCAGATGACAGTCCGGGGCATGGCTCAAGGGATGACCGGCACCGCTGCCCGGTAAATGACTGCATCATCTGCTGCCTGTATCGTAGACTGGGCCCCGTCAAAGGCCAGCCAGGACTCCCCTGGTTTGCGGTAGAATGCGGGCTGCCCCGCTTCCGTGACTGAGGCCAGCCCCTCCATCAGGATATAGATTCCTGTCGAATAGGAAGGAAGGGTAAGGGATTCGCCCTTAGACAGGGTGATACGAGAGAGTTCAAAATCCGGAGCAGGGGTTAGATACACGGCCATATGCTCAGAGAGCAGTGTACCCTTGTCCACCCGGGGGAGGGTGGGCTCAAAGCGGATATGCTTGAGCAATTCATTTACATCAATATGCTTGGTGGTCAGTCCGCCCCGGAGTACATTATCAGAATTGGCCATGATTTCCACATTCTGACCTTCCATATAGGCATGTGGTAATCCCGCGTCCTGAAAAAGGGCCTCCCCCGGGTAGAGGTGCAGCAGGTTGAAAAAATATATGGAAAAGATTCCCCGGTCAATATGGCCAGGCCTATTATAGGTCAGGGCAGCCCTGGCCGCCCAGAAGTCCTCCTCCTGCCTGGTAAGCAGGTTCTGCTGGTAGCGGGGAATGATTCTAAGCAGTAACGGCTGAAGGGTTTCATTAACCCGCCGCTGGTCCATTTCCATGACGGCCTGGTAAAGGGCCTGGTAACCCTGGTTTTCAAAAACCTGCAGCAGGAAGGCCAATTCCGGAGTGTTCTTCAGTATATCAGCCATCCGATCCGGGGATTTGAAGCCATGCAGCAGCCAGAATTCGCTTAGGGCTACCATGAGTTCGGGTTTGTGATTATCGTCCTTGTAGTTCCTGTTGGGCGCGTCCCGGGGTATCTGCCGGCGGTTTTCTTCGGCAAATTCCAGTTCCGCATGCTTTTTGGAAGGATGTACCTGGATGGAAAGCATGTCTTTTACATCCAGTATCTTCAGCAAAAAAGGCAGACGTCCAAACCTCCTTGCCACCTGCTGGCCCAGCGTACCGTTGGGATCGGCCTGGATGTATTCATTGAGCGGGGTAGTCCGGTCATCTCCGGTGGCTATTTCTGCACTGGCATTGTCATGGGCCCCCATCCAATACTCTGCAAAGGGTCTTCCCTGCGGATTGGGCATCCTGAGCAGTTCGGATAAATAGGTGGATCCTCCCCAACTGTAATGCTGGATCCTTCCCTGCAGTTTAAACAATTTCCGGGTCTGGTTTTCCATGATGCCGCTTTAAGAAAAATAATAAAATTGAAAATACACCAGAATACAGGCTAGCCCAAAAATCAAGGCCATTTATAGATGGAAGGCTGAAGCAGGTTATTTTTTGGTGGACGCTGCGGTCTCCATAATCTTTTCCACAACCCGGTAAGTGGCCGGGCAATATTCAATATTCTGTTTATACATATGCATGTATTCCACCATCTTTTTTTTGTGGTGGTGGGGGAAGCCTGCGCAATCCCTTGGCCGTACCGCATATATATTGCACATATTGGTGCTAAGATCCAGAAACTGGCAGGGTTGCTTCACATTCATCCAGTCACCGGTCTTATCCTTATAGAGCCATTTCTCCCGGAAAGCCCGCTCCGTCATGTCCAGGTGTTTGGCTATGCGGACCACATCCTTCCTGGTATAGGTGGGGGACATGGTCTTGCAGCAATTGGCACAATCCAGGCAATCCAGTTCTTTCCAGGTTTCCAGGTCTGCGGCTTTGGTCATCAGGTCAAGCCCCCGGGGAGGGTTCTTTTCCAGTTTGGAGAGAAAATACCTGATGCGACGCTTGTTATAGCGAACTTTTTGTTTAAATGAACGAAGGTTAATGGTTGCCATGAATCTTAACAAATTATCTAAAGCAAATATGCCTCAAAAAAAACACTTTTAAAAACAGAGTTTCCACCAGGGAAGGGCGTTGGGATATCCATGGCAAAGCAGTGTATAGATTTGCTTACCTTTTTATCCAAAGGGAGACCCTTTGGCGGGCTATGTATCCTTTATCCGGATATCCCCCCAAGAATTAACCCAAATCAAATTGCGCGTTTGGATGGTAAGATCCACTATTATCCGCCGGCTGCTTGGCCTGAGGCCGGTATTTCATCGGGGTTATGGACAGTCGGCCCCCAGCCAGGCAGACCGGATCATTTGTCAGTAGGCGGCCATCTATAATGGCCGCTCCTTAAAATAAAGTCATCCTCATCGTGGCAAAGGATATCTTACGGCGGGCAGGGGACCAAGGAGCTGAACTTTCCGGTTATTTCAAAGGGGACACCCTATTTGAAAATTCAGCTTTGGGCCGGGCTTTCCACCGCCATCCTGAGGAAAGAATCCTATTTTTATCAGGGCGGGCTTATTTTTGTACTGGTGAGAGAAAATACCCATTCCAACCTGGATGCAACGGCAGGGCCTGATTTTACTAAAACGGTGCGCAGTTTTCAAGGACGTTATTATTGGAAAATGGAAATTGTTTTTAAAAAACAACAAAGAGGCGCCAGGCGGCTGCAAATCAAGGGACAACTAACCAGGAGCGGACTTTGTCCTATCCCAAATCCGTCCTGCCCGGAATTGCATTCTCTGGTACATGCCAACAGGTAGATTTTCCGGTATGCCATTTAAATTTTAAACTTGCCGGATGTGGGAAGCATATAAAAAGGGTTTCAGGGCTTATCTCCAGCTGGAAAAATCCCTGTCAGACAATTCGGTGGAAGCCTACCTGCACGATATCGAAAAACTGACCCAGTTTCTTGAGTCAGCAGGCAGGCAGCCATCACCGGCCGATCTTGAACTGCCAGAACTGCAGGGTTTTCTCAAATGGATCAACCAACTGGGTATGTCCCCCCATTCACAGGCCAGAATGATTTCGGGTATCCGCTCTTTTTACAAGTACTGTTTGATGGAACAGATCGTGAAAAACGATCCTACCACCCTGCTGGAAGCCCCCAAACTAAAAAGGGCGCTGCCCGATGTCCTTTCCTTCGATGAAATCGAACAAATCATTTCCTGTATTGACCTCAGCACTCCCGAAGGCACAAGGAACAAGGCCATCCTGGAAACCATGTACAGCTGCGGCCTGCGTGTGTCCGAAGTGGTTAACCTGCGTCTTTCCTGCCTGTATTTTGATGTAGGGTTTGTGCGCGTCATTGGCAAAGGGGACAAGGAAAGGCTGGTGCCCATCGGCAGCTCAGCCGTCAAATACATCAACATCTACCGGGAGTCGGTACGCGCTCTCATGCGTCCAAAACCAGGTAATGATGACATTGTTTTTTTGAACCGCCGGGGTTCGAAGCTCACGCGCGTTATGATCTTTGTTTTACTCAAGGACCTGGTGTCCAGGGCCGGTATTGCCAAACGCATCTCACCCCATACTTTCCGCCATTCCTTTGCCACCCACCTGGTGGAAGGAGGGGCAGACCTGCGGGCCGTCCAGGAAATGCTCGGACATGAAAGCATCACCACCACCGAAATCTATACCCACCTGGACCGGGAATATTTAAGAGAGACCCTCCATCAGTATCATCCTGCTTTCAAATAGGCTGGCTAATAGCCGCTTTCGGTAATGGCTATCAAACCTACGGTAATCAATTCCATATCCAGGGTAAGAAGGATGTCCGCGCTTTGATTGGCTCCCTTTTTGCGCTTCACGGTGAATTCCCTGTGCACATATCCCAACGATTCCACGATCAGGTGCAGTCGCCGTTTACGGGTATGAACCGCTATACTGAAATGCCCCTGGTTATCCGTCAATACCCCCCCGGGGATTTCGCGGATCCTGACTGAAGCGCCCGGGACCGGGTCCTTCACTGCCCCCCGGATTTGACCGCTGATCACCCAGCTTTCGCCCCTACTGTCCGAAGGGAGGGATTCCAGCGGATGGTTGACCTTCCCTTTGGCGGCGCACCCCAGGGCACTGTCAGCCCGGGGGAAACGCCCGGAAACGGAGGCCCCACCCTGGCTGAAATCCTGTTGACTCACCAGCAGGGCCGTGGCAAGCATCGGCATCCAGTACCAGCGGCGGCCCGGTTCCTGCCGAAAAGAACCTATGAGGTCGCGGTTCAGCTGGCTGTTGCGCAGACGACCGCAGGAAGGACCGGAGGCCTGTGACAGGTAGGTTTTAATTTGCTGGTCTGTCATGGAAGTAAAGTCAATGACCTTCCTTTCACAGGCCTCACAAAACCGGCCCCCGCTGACAGGATCCATTTGGTCCCATGGATGGGCGCAGGGGGTATTGATCTGAATACGAATGGGGGTTGTCATGAGCGCTTTTTTTTAACAGGATGCCCTGGCGCAGGGGATTACATAAACGGATAGGCAAAATTTTATTACATTGTTATCCATTTGCCGAAATAAAGTCCCGCGGGGAATAGGGAATTCCGCTGAGGAGCTAACCACTGCGGTTTAAAGCCACCCAAATATTTCAGGAACGATCCTTTGACATTTTTAAAAAACATATCAGATCCTTCTGCCAGTGACAGTGAACTGGTCGAACAATTCAAGAGCAGCGGGGACCTGAAGATACTGGCCTGTCTCTACCAGCGATACATGGAAATGCTTTACGGGGTCTGTCTCAAATACCTCAAGGATCGGGAACTGGCAAAAGATGCCGTAATGGCTGTTTTTGAGGAACTGGTACTGAAATTGCCCCGGCATAATATAGACTATTTCAGGGGCTGGCTTTATGCGCTTGCCAAAAATTACTGCCTCATGCAGCTCCGGTCGGCCAAAAACCTCCGTCCCCTGGAATTTGACCCTGAACGTATGCAAACGGGGGAAGAACTGCATCTACCAGGGGAATTGGACAGGGACTTCGAGCTCAAAAACATGTCCGAATGCCTGGAGACCCTGTCAGCGGAACAAAAGATAGCCGTGGAATTATTCTACCTCAAAGGGAAGTGTTACAAAGAAATTGCCATGCACACAGGGCTGGAGTGGAACCGGATCCGGAGTCATATTCAAAACGGCAGAAGGAACCTGAAAATCTGTATGGAGACTAAGCTAAAAGTCATGAACCATTAAATGATGAACGGGGATAAAAACCATAGGCCGCCGGTCAGTGCGGCCGATATCGAGCAGTACCTGCAGGGGAAATTATCCCCCCAGCAGATGCATGCCCTGGAAATGGCAGCCCAGCATGACCCGTTTTTATCCGATGCCCTGGAGGGTATGGAAGCCGCGTATCTTTCAGGAGACGGTGAAGCGGCCATACAATCCGATGTAAAGGATCTTGAAAAAAGACTCTCCCGCAGATCGGGCGAAGCGCAAAAAAAGCAGGTTTACTGGCTGATTCCGGCTACCTGGATGCGTATCAGTGCGGCCATACTGCTGCTGGGGGGACTTACCCTCCTATCCTATTACTTCCTTTCCCATCAGGGAGCAGGCATAGCCGCCGGGCAGCGGGACCTGTCGGTGGTAAAACCAACCCCCACCGCCTTAAAACCCGTGCTGTCCCCCGGTTCGCCGGGTTATGCACCCCCTCCTGGCCAAAATCCACCTTCCATCAATACCCCCGGTAGCTCTACCCATTCCATGGTTAAACATGGCCACCCGGATCAAGAAAAGCCCCGGGCCTTTAATCCACTACTGGCGGAAAAAGAAAGTGCAACAAGCCAACAGATCAGCGGCCCCCCCCAGGCGGAAAAAGGGTTGATGGCCCGGTCGCAGGCTGACCGGAGTAAAGCGGCAGAGGGGTCCGATCTCAATACAACGGTACCGGACAGTGCGGTCATCCATTTAAATACCAATGCAGGGGTGGTTAAAACGGAAGGCCATCCGGCAGGCAGCGCACCCGTCGCCGGCGCCCAGGGCTATTTCAGCGGAAAAATCACCGATTACAACCACCAGCCAGTCATCGGAGCTGCCGTGCTGACCAGGGGAGAGGCCGGTTACCAGAAAACCCCAAAAGCCTATGTAACCGATCGTAACGGGGAGTTTCGGATGCCCCTGGACCGGCCCGATTCCATGGTTCATGTACGGGTGGAATCGGTCGGTTACGAACCGGTCTCTGCGGTTATCATCGAATCCAACCAGACTGCCAACCTCATTGTACTCAAACCCACATCGTCCGCCCTGAACGAGGTGGTGGTTTCAGCTATGGGCTCCGGGAAAAATCCCGACCCGGACGAACAGGCCGATGCTCCCCGGCTCCGAAAACAAAGCCGCGAGCGCCCCCCAAAGGCAGTACCTGCGGCGGGCTGGCCGGAGTACAGCCGCTATATCAGCGACCATAAGCACATCGCAACGGCCGACTCGGTAAAAAAAGGAAAAGAAATCATTTCCTTCCTGGTAAACAGACGGGGTGAATTATCCGGTTTCAGGGTGGAGCAGGGTATTTCTCCGGCTCACGACCGGGAATCCATCCGCCTTATCCGGGAAGGGCCTGCCTGGAAGCTGCTGCAGGGCCGCAAATCCAGGGCAAGACTTGCCATAGATTTCTAAATCCCCTTATGCTGTTGTACGGCTTGATTGACCTAGATTTGCATTTCAAAAAACATTTCGGATTATGAAAAAGCTAATGACTGCCCTTGTCTTATTTTGCCTGGTTGCCGCCCAATCGCAGGCCCAATCCCTAAAAACACCGCCTCCTTCCACCCCCCAATTTGTCCGTCAGGATTTTGGACTTTCCAATATTGAACTTTCTTATTCCCGGCCGGGAAAAAAGGGCCGCACCATTTTCGGCGACCTGGTACCTTTTGGAAAAGTATGGCGCACCGGGGCCAATGGAGCCACCACCCTCACTTTCGGGGATGATGTCCAAATCGGCGGAACCAGGGTGCCGGCCGGAAAATACGGCCTGCTATCCATTCCGGGTGAAAAGCAGTGGACCCTGATCATCACCAAACAGCTGGATGTCACTTCCCCGGGTGCCTATAAGCCGGATCAGGATGTGGTAAGGGTGAGCGCCACCGTGGAGCCCCTGGCCAATTCTCTGGAAACCTTCACCATCCAGTTCGACAATGTATCCCCAAACAGCTGTGACCTGGTCCTGTCCTGGGATAAGACCTCCGTTACACTGCCCATCAAAGAGGAAATTGACGCAAAAATTATGGCCCAGATAGATGAAGCCTTTAATAAAGACAACCACCCCTATTTTGCGGCAGCGACCTACTACATGGAAAACGGCAAGGACCTCAACAAGGCCCTGGGCTGGTTCAACAAAGCAACCGAATTAAACCCAACCGCCTATTTTATCTTCTACCAGAAAGCCAGGTGCCAGGCCAAGCTGGGCAAAAACCAGGATGCCATCGCCACGGCGCAAAAATCAATGCAGCTGGCCAAAGACGCCGGTAACCCGGATTATGTGGCGCTGAATGAAAAACTGATTGCCTCCCTCAAATAAAACGGGGGATTCAAGGAAATTGGCCCCATAGGCTCCCCCTGTTACCAGCCCCGGAACGTTCACTGCAGAATCTTCCGGGGTTTTGCTTTCCGGCTTTTTAACAATTCATGCCATGGGCCGGGATACAAACTGGCAGGGTTATTGGAAAAGTACCTGTATTAGTTCACCAATAAAATCCATGTTATGAGTGTACAAAAAATATTAGCGGGCTCTTTAGCCGCCCTGGCTGCCGGCGTGGCCATCGGCATCCTGGTGGCGCCTGCCAAAGGCAGTGAAACCAGACAAAAGATATCTGACTCAGCCGAAGACCTCCGGCGCAGACTGCGCCGCATCCGCAGCAGTGCCGGTAATGAACTCGATGAACTGCAGCAGGTTTTTGAACACGAGGTGGACGGTCTCAAAGACGATGTCAGGGATAAGATCTTAAAACTGATTGAGGCCTCTAAGAAAAGCTACGTGCATGTCAAGGACCAGGCCATGTCCTCCAACTGAATCTGCATTCAGGAAGTTTAACAGGTGGGTAATTCATTACCCACTTTTTTTATGCCACCCCCGCCTGCGGCCTGAAGGACCCAGCTCAGCAGCAATACCCCGGCAGCACCTACCACATTGAGCCAAAGGAAACTCAGGTGCACGATCCCTTTCTGGTTGAGGATATGAATGGTGATCACCCCGGATTCCGTAATCAGGGCGCTTAAAAAAACAGCATTCCCCCGAATTCGTTTTAAATAGAAGGCTACCAGGAAGATACCCAGGATGACCCCATAGAACAGGGAACCCAGCACATTGACCGCTTCAATGAGGCTGTTGCCGATATTATAGGCCAGCTGGGCCACTACAATACAAAACAGTCCCCACAGCAATGTGTATAATCGCGAAAGCCGATATTCTGTGGCCTCTGAAAGCTCCTTTCGTGAAAATCGCTTGTGAAAATCAACGATGGTACAGGAGGCCAGCGAATTCAGGGCGGCGGCGATCGATCCCCAGGCAGCCAGAAAAATGACGGCTACCAGCAGTCCGATCAACCCGCGGGGAAGATAGTCCACAACAAACCGGATGAATATGTAATTGGTGTCATTGGAATCCCCTCCCACCTTAGGATCATTGAGCCATCGTTTGACCGTGCCCCGGTACCAGGATTTCTTCTGGTCGGTTAGGGTAAGCGCCTGGCGGGTCTGACGGTACTGGGGACTGGTCGAGTCCCCGGCATGGCTGGCCAGGAAATTCATCCCTTTCACTTTGTCAGCCTGGACCTGCCGGTACTGTACCTGCAGGTCAGCCAGGGAATCCCGGTACCTGGAATGGGAGAGTAAAACCAGCTGGGACTGGTTAAAAAAAACCGGCTCGCTGCTGAACTGGTAAAACGAAAAGACCAGCACGCCGACCAGTAAGATCATGAACTGCATGGGTACTTTAACCAGGCCGTTCATGAGCAGACCCAGCTTGCTCTCCGTTTCATTGCGTGCGGTCAGATAGCGCCCAACCTGGGACTGGTCGGTTCCAAAATACGATAGGGCGAGGAAAAATCCGCCAATTACCCCGCTCCAAATGTTATAGCGGTCATTCCAGTCAAAATGATGATCGCTGTATCCGGTGGTGATGACATTGAGCTTGCCCGCACGGCCGCTTACATGGAGGGCGTCCATGAATCCTACATTGGAAGGCAGCAGGTGGACCACCATATACCCGGCTACAGCCATACCGCCGAATATGATGATCAGCTGAAGCTGCTGGGTGTAGGCCACTGCCCGGGCACCACCCGTTACCGTATAGATGATCAGCAGCCCCCCCATGAAGATGTTGGTCCACATAATATCCCAGCCCAGCAGGGAGGACAGTATAATGGAGGGCGCCGAAATGCTGATGCCCGTGGAAAGTCCCCGCTGCAGTAAAAACAGGAAAGAGGTAAGGGTCCTGGTCTTAAGATCAAATCTTTTTTCCAAAAATTCGTAGGCCGTATAAATTTTCAGTTTATGGAAAACAGGCAAAAAGGTGATGCATAAAACAACCATGGCCAGTGGCAGACCAAAATAATATTGTACGAAGCGCATCCCATCGGTATAGGCCTGACCCGGCGCTGAAAGAAAGGTCACGGCACTGGCCTGGGTGCCCATGATACTGAGCAGTACCAGGTACCAGGGCATAGAGCGGTTGGAAAGAAAATAACCATCCAGGTTCCTGGTCGTTTGGCTCTTATAGAGACCGTAGGCTATAATACCCAGCAGGGTAATGGCTAAAACAATCCAGTCCAGGCGGCTCATGAAAAATGTTTGGTGAGCATATAAAAACCGGCCATCAGTAAGACCAGCAATCCGATAACCAGCAGGTACCAGTAATTCCAGTTCCCGAAGATCGGGACTTTACCTGGCTGGTCCTCCTGCTTGGATTCTTTCATGGTCCTTGTTTTACTGGCTGTAAAGCCTGATGGTATTATTTATTTTTATTGTCCCTTGAAGCGATCAGGGAGGCTACCAGCAGGCCAATGGCAATGCCAATCACCATGCCGATGGTGGCCTTTTTGATAAGCCGCCCTATAACAAGCCCAAATACAATGGCAACCACGATGGCTATATCCCGTCTCCTGCCCATAGTGCTAAAATCCCTTTTTTTGGTTAAGTGCAATAATATTGGCCAGCAGACGGAATGCCCCGGGCACGCCGGCCGGGAGTTCCCTGAAAAATACCAGACCCGTGTAAACAAATTTTCCCTTTCCGTAATCCGTCACTACCAGGCTTCCCTGCTGAGCAGGCTCGCTACCATCATGCATGGATAATACCGTCTCGTATTTTGGATCCAGCTGGCTGGCAAAATAGATGCCCCGTTCCTGGATCCAGCCCTCAAAATCGGCGGCGGTGATTTTATTGGGATAGTTGAGTACCTTTTGATCGGCCTTTATAAAATCCACTTTGGCATCTTCTTCGGTAACCCTTGTGTTGGAAATGGCAAAGGGATAAGGCCCTATTTTCACTTTTGCGTTGCCGAGATTATTCCGGTTATACTGCACAACCAGGTTTCCCCCATCCCTTACATAGTCCATCAGCTGGTCATATTTTGAAAATAGCCAGTCATGCACATCATAGGCCCTTACCCCGGTAAGCACAGCGTCAAACTGGGCCAGTCCGGCAGCCGTAATGTCCTTTTCCTTCAGCATGGTTACTTCATAGCCCATCTGCTGCAGGGCCTGGGGCACTTTATCGCCGGCTCCTTCGATATATCCGATCTTGTGCCCGGCTGTTTTAACGTCAGCCTGCACAAATTTTTCCCTCGATTTGAGAAAATAGTCAATCCGCGGAATATGATCATAACTGATGGTCCTGAGCTGCCTGGCCGTATCCATCCTGCCTGCAGCGCCGATAAGCAAATTGCATTGAAGGGTTGCCTTTGAATGGCCCGGGTTGCCGGCTGTAAAAGCAACCACCGAGCGGGTGGCGTTGGCGGAAACCTCCTTTAACTCGATATCCCCGGCGGGGGTCAGGGCTATGGAAGGCGGCGGGTTGCGCGGGTTTTGATTTTTGGTTATGGCCTGGAAACCCTTGGTTTGTCCACTGCCCACCAGCAGGAGTTCGGGATCGAACTGCCCGGTATAGGGCGGGAGCACGCTGAGCGGCTGGTACAATTCTCCCTTCACCGCATCGGTATATTTATACTGGACCGGCCGGGAAAAGACAAACTCCTCCCCTTCTACTGTCAGGTGAAACCTGGCTTCATAAGCCGGCCGGCTCTGGGGCTCTCCAATGAGTTCCTGATCCGATACGTTGAAAGAACCACGGGACATATCCTCCACCAGCCAGTAGGGCTGGGTGATGGGTTTATCCAGGGGCACATAGATACTCTTTTGAAGCAGGTAATTTTTATTGACTGCCAGGTCCTGCCGGTAGAGGGTGTCAAATCCATTTACCGAAATTTCACTAACGGAGATATGGGTATTGAGCCGGCTGTTGAGTACAAAATTGATGGCCAGGGAATCCCCCTGTACCGTATAGCCGCTGCGTACGGTGGCTTCCAGCCAGAGCCCGGAGCAGGCTTCAATGAGCTGCTGGACTTCTTTGAGCTTCTGGGTCTTCCAGTAGCCTTCCTTCAGCCGGCTGATTTGCCGGTAGAGTTCCACCAGTCCCGGGACCGATTTTTCCGGGTTTGCCATAGAAAAATGCTCAATCAGCCCCTCTATGAGGTGCTGTATGGGTGCGCCCCCCTCCACCCTGTTCCAATTGGCCGTTACGCCGTTCATCGGGTCGCTATGGGCGTCTTCCCCGGCCACGGTGCTGAAATATTCCATCGATGGTCCCCTGGCAGGGGTGAGGGCAGCACCCTGGCTTTTATGCTGGGTGCGGCTTTCAGCCGCAATCTCCCCGTAGCTTTTTCCCAGGATCGGGGAATACACGCCTACGTCTATTTTCATCTGGTCTTCACTGGTGGTGTTGGTAGAGCCAAAATTAAAAGTGTTCCACAGGATTCTCCTGGCCTTCCAGACGGTGACGCCATGAGCAAACTGCTCAGGGTAGCGGCTGGGATCGGCCGCCGCTTCAAAAGCCTCATGGGCCAGCACGGCAGAGGCCGAATGGTGTCCGTGTCCGGCCCGTGCGTCTTCGGGAAAGCGTGTAATGATGACATCAGGCTGGAACCTGCGGATGACCCAGACAACATCGCCCAGCACCTTTTCCTTATCCCAGGTTTTAAGTGCCTCCTCGGTGGATTTGCTGAATCCAAAATCAAATGCGCGGGAAAAGAACTGTTCCGCCCCGTCAATTCTCCGGGCAGCGAGCATTTCCTGGGTGCGGATCAGGCCTAATTCCACCCCCTGCTCATCGCCGATGAGGTTCTGTCCGCCATCTCCCCGGGTCATGGATAAATACCCTGTACGGTACAGTCTCTCTTTGGCGAAATAGGCAATCAGCCGGGAATTTTCATCATCGGGGTGGGCGGCAATATAGAGGACTGAGCCCAGTACATTCAATTTCTTAAGCCTTAAAAAAATTTCAGCGGAGGGGTAAGATGCCGGAGGTTGCGCCAGGAGTGAACCAATCTGTATGCAACAACCAAAAGCTAGCAGAAGGACTGTTTTTCTCATTCAAATTCTTTTTTTATTCTATATGGGCCGGCGGACCTGCCCCTGAACTATTGCCGGTTCACCAATTTAAGTATTCTCTTTTTACCAGCGGGCAAAATAACAAGAGCGGGGCATATAATTGCCCCGCCTGTAAAAATTTCCAGTTTAAAATGCGGGATCCCGCCGGGAGCCGGGCAGGTTGAACCTACTGGCCGACCATAAACACGGCATTGCAGAGCAGGAGTTTTCCGTTTTCCCAGAAATTGCGGAAGATCACGTCATCTGTGATATAAACAATATTGCCCCGTCCCATGTCCTGCACACCGAAAACCAGGCCGTCCTTCATTTTCTCTTTTGCCTTGTTACCGGCAAACCCGCTGACATAATTGTCTTTTTTAATCACCCCCACATTCCATCCGCCTTCTTTGAGAAATTCAAACATCTGGTCGTTCAGGCGCAGGGAATAAAAATAACCGGGGTACCCGAAAGCCAGGGGATGGGACTCATCGAGCTCCACTTTATAGATGGCGCCGGGAGTGCTGCGGGCCAGGTCATCCCGTTCCCGGTTCTCATACTTGGGCAGGCTGGTATAATCCTCCTTTTTATCCCGGTTTCTGGAAGTATCCTTTTTTTCGGATCCCTCTTCTTTAATACGGATACCAAAATCTGCTTTGGCCAGCTGTCCCACGGCATTTTCCAGGGCCACCAGCCGCCCACCCTGCTGAATCCAGTTTTTCAGGATGTCTGCCTGTCCTTTTTCGGACAGGAACCGGTAATTCCCGTCAGGCATCAGGAGCACATCGATATTTTTGAGAGTGAGCCTTCCGAAATCCTCCGCATTGACCAGGGTGATGGGATAATCCAGCTGCTGTTCGAAAAAGTGCCAGATCTCCCCGCTGGAAGAAGAGCTTACGCCTGCGCCGGTGAGCAGGGCTACCACCGGTTTATGGATCAGGTGTACCTCATCGCTGCCAAAATCCCTGCCCTTATCCACAAAGCCCGAACTGATGGCATATAGCGTTTCTCCCGCTGCCCTGGCTGATTCAATGACGGTCTGCCAGAGTTCAGCGCCCATAGCCTTGTTGGAGGTTTTGAGGATCAGCAGGGTACCCCGGTCAAATTTTTTACCCTTGGTTTCAAAGGCCTGCTCTGCATAGCGTACACGGACCCCCTTTTTAAGCAGGCTGGCCAGCAAACGGGCACTGCCCATCCCGCTCCAGGGTATGGCATACCCGTAAGTGGTGGATGCCGCTGCGGCCGGCTCCACCTTTTTTTCCTGACGGGTAGGCAGGAAGCTGTTACAGCCGTATACCTGCAGCCCGTATACAAAAGGGACAGACCAGGCCGTGATATCATAGGTAACCGAATCGCTTATTTTGGAATTTTTTTCGAAAAGCACTTTGATGAGGTTGGCCTTGGGCTGGTTGCTGTTGATGACCAGGTCGGCCCGGTCTGCTGTAAAGTTCTCCTGGCGACCCTGGAAATAGTTGTACCCTGTCAGGCTGCCGGTTTCGGCATAACCCCAGTCTATGCGGTTACGTTCCAAAAAGGACTTGAGCGCTTCGGTTTTGCTTCCGTGGTCGGACCGTATGTAATAGGATTTGAACTCTGAGGGCAGGCCGGTTTTGGCCAGGTTGAAATACTGGTGAAATTCCCGGATAAGGCGCTGCTGGTTTTGTGCGCTGACCTCAATGGTAGACATGCCGGTGGTGAAATGGTGCATCATCCGGTCGGTGAGGGTAAGGGTATCGCCGGAACGATTGATCACGGCCAGCCCGGCCCGGATCCCCCCCTGCTCGAAGGTCATACCGATGGCGCCATTGTACATGGGATAAGTATCTCCGTAACTTGGGTAAAACAGGTCAAATCTTTCCTTGGTAAAGTAAAGCCAGCCATTGGCATCAAAATAGGATGCGTTGTTTTGGCCGATCAGTTTCTGAAAATCACGCTGCCAGTGGGTTATGACTTCATGAAAGGGTTCGGCCGCCGGTGCAAAATAGTAGGGTGCATTGAAGCCCTGTTCATGGTAATCCACATGGACCTGGGGAAGCCACTGATTGTATTTGTTCAGACGCTGCTGGGTTTCCACCTGTGTCTGCCAGGCCCAGTCCCGGTTGAGGTCAAAATTATAATGGTTGCTCCTGCCCCCGGGCCATGGCTCGGCATGTTCCCGGGCCTGGGGATCCGGATTGGGTTGGTAGCCTACCACGGAATTATACCAGTTGACATAGCGGTCCCTGCCATCCGGGTTGATGCAGGGGTCCAGTATGACCACCAGATGGCTAAGCCACTGGCGGGTCTTTTCGTTGGCAGGGTTGACCAGCTCAAAGAGGGTCTTCATGGCAGCTTCTGAGGAAGCGGCTTCATTGCCATGAACATTATAGCTGAGCCATACAATGGCCGGTGTATTTTCATCACCCGGTTCCTTATCGGGGGCCATCCCCGCCAGGCGCAGGTTGTTGACCCGAATGGATTCGAGTCGCTGGATATTTTCAGGCAGGCCTACATAGGCAAGCAACAGGGGCCTTCCTTCATAGGTTTCCCCGTATTGCTCCAGCCTGACCATGGAAGGGGCTGCTTTGGCCACTTCCTGGAAATAATGGACGATTTTAAAATGCGGGGTAAAATGGGAACCCAGCGCATATCCCAGGAACTGTTCTGGAGAGGGAACAGTCTGGGATTTTGCCATCAGGGCAAAAAAGCATAAAGTAAATAAGGCAGTCAGTTTTTTCATATTTTTGAAAATAAGTTGTGAATATAGGAAAAGCGCTAAAATAATTTCTGATTGCTCCTGTTTCACAGTTTATTATAACCCGGATCTATCTTTTCGCATCGTTTAAAACATGGCCCATTATGTCTGAGACCAGGAATTCCCTTTGTTTGCCCCTGCTTTTCATATTGTCGTTTCCCGCGCTGTTATATGCCCAGAATGATTTCAACCCCTACCATTACCAGGTAGAAAAAAGAGCCCTCTGCACACATGGCGCGGTCGTGTCGGCCCATCCCCTGGCCAGCAGGGTCGGAGTGGATATCCTGAAAATGGGTGGCAACGCCTTTGATGCAGCCATCGCCACCCAGCTGGCCCTTGCCGTGGTGTATCCGGGAGCCGGCAATATCGGGGGTGGCGGATTTATGGTAGCCAGGCTGGCCAATGGCAAGAATCTGGCAGTGGACTTCCGGGAAAAGGCACCCGGCCATGCCACCCGGGATATGTATCTGGACTCCGCGGGAAATGCCCAGGCAGCCCTAAGTCAAAATGGGGCCCTGTCTTCGGGGGTACCAGGCACAGTGGCCGGGCTCTTTGAAGCCTGGAAATACGCCAGGCTGCCTTTCAAAAAACTGATCCAGCCGGCCATAGATCTGGCTGAAAAAGGTTTCTGCATTTCCAGCGCCGAAGCCAGCAATCTCAACGAATTCCAGTCGACTTTCCGGAAATATAACACCGTAATGCCCGTATTTGTCAAAGAGCAGCCCTGGAAGGAGGGCGATACCCTGGTGCAAAAAGAGCTGGCACACACCCTGCGCCTGATCCGGGATAACGGGGCCAGGGGATTTTATGAAGGGGAGATAGCCGGGCTCATCGTAGCCGAATCCAAGAGAAGTCATGGCATACTTACCCTGGAAGACCTGCGGACCTATAAAGCCATTGAAAGGGAAGCGGTGGTCTTTCCCTATAAAAGGGATTATTCCATCATCACCATGCCCCTGCCAGCCAGTGGAGGAGTGCTGCTTCCCCAGATGCTGAAAATGATCGAGGACCAGCCGTTAAAAAAGTATGGCTTTGAATCCGTTAAGGCCGTCCACCTGATGGCCGAGGTAGAAAGGCTGGCCTATGCAGACCGTGCCAAGTACCTGGGAGACAAGGACTTTTACCATGTGCCTGTGAAGACCCTGACGAGCACACCCTATATCATGGCCAGGATGAAGCTCTATGACCCCAACCGGGCGGGAAACAGCCAGGACATACAGGCCGGACAAATCAAACCGGAAAGTGAAGAAACCACCCATTTTAACGTGTATGATAAATATGGCAACGCCGTTTCCATCACGACCACCCTCAATGGGGAGTACGGCAGCGCCACCGTGGTGGGCGGGGCAGGCTTCCTGCTCAACAATGAGATGGATGATTTCAGCGTGAAGCCCGGGGTTCCCAATATGTATGGCGCCGTCGGGGGCGAAGCCAACGCCATCGCCGCCGGCAAGCGTATGTTGAGTTCCATGACACCGACCATTGTGCTTAAAAACGGCAAGCCTTACCTGGTCGTCGGAACACCGGGTGGCACCACCATTACGACCTCCGTTTTTCAGACCATTGTGGATATCCTGGATTTTGACCTCAGCCCTTCGGATGCTGTCAATATGCCGAAATTCCACCACCAGTGGTTACCAGACATCCTCTTTGTGGAAAAAGACCTCCCGCAGGCCACATTGGAGGAGCTTGAAAAAATGGGCTACCATGTGAAAAAAAGAGAACATATTGGAAGGACAGAAGTGATCCGAATTTCAGAGGCCGGAGGCATCGAAGCAGTGGGAGACAAAAGGGGGGATGATACCGCCCTGGGATACTGACCCATACTTATAAATACATTTTAATATGGATACCAGCACCGGCCAGACCTACCTGGCTTCCGCCATCAAAAGACTCAAAGACTGCAAGGGACTCGGAGATAAAACATTTGTCCAACTCTCAGATCAGGATTTCTATTTTCAGCCCAACGAAGACTCCAACAGCATCGCCATGATCATTGCCCATCTCAGCGGTAATATGGTGAGCCGATGGACCAATTTTCTGACCGAGGACGGGGAAAAACCCTGGCGAAACCGGGATGCTGAATTCGATGCCCAAACAGCCCCACGCGAGCAGCTGGTATCCAACTGGGAGACAGGCTGGGCCTGTGTGATTGAAGCCCTTGAGTCCCTGCAGGACACGGATCTGTCCAGGACCGTCCACATCCGCAAGGAACCCATGAGTGTGGTGGATGCCATAAACCGGCAGTTGATCCATTACGCCAGCCATGTCGGCCAGATCCTGTATATCGGGAAAATGAGGCTGGGCGGGCGTTGGAAGAGCCTATCGATTCCACGTGGAAAATCGGCAGACTTCAACCGGGACATGGGCTATAAACACTAAAGAAAAGCCCGGACGGGACAGCTTTAGGCTCCTGCTGCCTATTTTTGGGTAATTTAACAAAATAGTGGCCGCCAAGGCAGGGGTGGATGGGCTTTGGTACTGAATTTGCTCATCATAACTGATTTGAGTTAATTTTGCACCGTCTAATTCCCTTTCACTGAAAAAGTCGTTGAAAATATTTCTGAATACTTTACTGACCTTCGTGCTGCTGCTGCTCTCCATCGGTTTGCTCACGGAGGCTTTTGCCCAAAAATCATTTTGGTTCGCTGTGCTGGCAATGGTTTCCCTGTTCCTGCTGGCCAGGGTCATTACCAAAAGGGCGGCGATGATATGCCTGCTTTTTTTCGTTTCCCTCTGGACCCTGATCCAATCGCCTCCCGTACAGAGCTGGCTGGTTTCAAAAGTCACCGACCGTTTGTCTTCCAGCCTGCACACCCGCATCCGCATAGGACACGTTGATTTTTCTTTTTTCAATAAGATGATCCTCCAACAAACCCTGGTGGAGGACCAGCACCGTGACACCCTGCTGTACGCCGGGGAGATTAAGGTCAATATCACCGACTGGTTTTTTGCGCGTGATTCGGCAGAATTGCATTATATCGGCATCAACGACGCTTCCGTCAAACTGCAGCGGTCAGATTCCGTCTGGAACTACCAGTTCCTGGTGGATTATTTCGGGAGCCCTTCTTCCAGCAAGCCAAAAAGCAAGTTCAACCTGAACCTGAAAAAAGTACAACTGGCCAATATCCACCTGCTTAAAAAGGACGGTTGGCGGGGGGAAGATATGGAGCTCTCACTGGGTTCCCTGCTTTTGGATGCAGACACTTTTAATTTATCAGCGAAAAAGGCGCGGCTAAAGCTGCTTGAAATAAATGAGCCCAGGTTTTCCATTACCAATTACGAAGGAAAGCGGCTTATACCCCCCCCCGATGATACGGCAGAAATCAAAAATGACCCCAGGCATCTTCGTTGGAACGGCGCAGGCTGGGATATAACGGCCAAGTCCGCGGTGATCAGTAACGGATCATTTCGGGATGACAAACTGGACGGAAGTAAGCCCTCCCCCTATTTCGACAGCTATCATATCTATTTTTCCGATGTCAATTGGGACTTTAAACAGGTCAGGTGGCAGCAGGATACCATCACCGCCCAGATGCAGCTCAATACCAGGGAACGCAGTGGCCTGGTGGTCAAAAAGCTCGCTGCGCAGATAAAGGTCTATCCGGAAGGCATGGAATTTGCCAAATTGGACCTTCAGACCGGAAAAAGCCACCTGCGCAACTACTTTGCCATGCACTACGGCAGCTTTGACGACATGTCGGATTTCATCAGCGAAGTGAACATGGAGGGCGATTTTACAGACGCTAATGTAGACAGCGACGACATTGCCTATTTTGCCCCGGCCCTGAGGAACTGGAAAAAAAATATCCGCATCACCGGTAATATACGCGGGTCCGTCGATAACCTGAGCGGCCGCAACGTGGTCATTGAAGCAGGCAGGAACACCCTGCTAAACGGGGACATCCACCTCAAGGGCCTGCCCGTAACTGACTCCACTTATATTGAGTTCAAATCAAATGACTTCCGCACTACCTATGCGGATATGATCACCCTGGTTCCCCAGCTCAAAACCATTGACCAGCCGCGCCTGGACCTGTTGGAATATCTTCGTTTTAGGGGAACGTTCAACGGCTTTTTCAAGGAATTTGTAACCAAGGGTACCATCGACACGAAGCTGGGAACCCTGGTCACCGATGTCAACATGAAATTCCCGGATTATGGACCCACCATTTACTCCGGCAGCCTGAACACCAATAATTTCAACCTGGGGAAATTCCTGGACAACGAAAACCTGGGCCTGATCTCCTTCATGGGAAAGATAGCCGGTACGGGCCTGACGGAAAAGACCCTCAATGCCGTACTGGATGGAACCGTGCATAATATTGTATTCAATGATTACACCTACCAGGATATCGTGGTAAAGGGTTCACTTGCCAAAAAGAAGTTCAATGGGGAACTCATAGCCAATGACCCCAACCTGCAGGCAGAACTCAATGGCCTCATCGATTTCAGCCAGGGGTTGCCCCGATTTGATTTCAATGCCCAGATTGCCCAGGCCGATTTAAGGAAGCTCAATTTCACCCATGACCAGGTGGAATTTAACGGCAAGCTGCTGTTCAATTTTACCGGTAAGGACATCGATAATTTCCTGGGCACCGCCCGCGTATGCGATGCCGCCATATTCAAAAACGGCGAGCGCATTGCCTTTGACTCCCTGCGGGTGGAATCCAGCCTGGTGGACAGCAACAAGACCATTACGGTTTCCAGCAATGAATTCGAAGGAGCGCTGGTGGGGGAATTTTCCATCCGGGAACTCCCCGCTGCATTCCAGACTTTTCTCAACAAGTATTACCCAAGTTATATAAAACCGGCAAAAAGCATCCTGACCCAGCAGAATTTCAGTTTTGTATTTACCACCAAGAAAGTGGATGATTATGTTGACCTGTTTGAAAAACACCTCAAGGGCTTCAACAATACCACCGTCAGCGGCCGTATCAATACGAAGGAAAATCTTTTTGACCTGAATGCGGACGTACCCCAGTTCAATTATAAGAATATCGCTTTTTATAATGTCAATGTAAGGGGAACCGGGAACCTGGACAGCCTTTCATCGGAAGCCAGCATTGGAGACCTTTTTGTCAATGACAGCCTCCATTTTCCCAACACCCATATCAAGCTGCATTCCTTTTTGGATGTGTCCGATGTCACCATAACGGCCAGCGCCAACCAGACCCTGAACTCAGCCAGCCTGTCAGCCCAGGTAAGAACCCTGCCCGACGGGGTGCGAATCCGGTTCAGGCCCTCAGTTTTTGATGTGAATTCCAAAAAATGGACCATTGATAAAGACGGGGAACTGCTGCTGACCAAAACCATTGTCACGGCAGACAATCTCCGCATTTACAGCGGGGACCAGCAGGTGCTCATAACCACCCACCCTTCCCAGCAGGGCAATTGGAACGATGTGGACATTGACCTGAAAAAAATCAATATTGGGGACTTTACCCCGTATTTTGTCAAATCCGACCGTATGGAGGGCCTGCTGACCGGCAATGGAAAAATCATTGATCCCTTCGGTAGCCAGCAGCATATGGCCTTCAGCGGACAGGCCGAGCAATTCAGGCTGAACGATGATTCCGTGGGCAAAATTGACCTGGCCGGTAATTACGACAAAAGCAGCGGGCTGGTCAATGCAACTGCCTTTTCCGATAACAAAGACTATCATTTTGACCTCAAGGGTATTTTCAGTACCCTGGACAGTTCCTCTACCCAACCGATCAATATCTCCCTTAACCTGCGTGATACCAAAATTGACCTGCTGGAAAAATACCTGGGCGGGATATTCAGCCAGATCCGGGGCTACGCTTCCGGGCCCCTGCAAATCGTGGGGCCGGGAAACCAGCTCAAATACCTGGGCAAGTTGCAGCTTCACGACGGGAAGCTAAAAGTGAATTACACCCAGGTTACTTATAAGATCCCCTCAGCTACCGTGGATATGGAAGACGGTTTTATCGATTTTGGAACCTTCCAAATCCAGGATACGCTGGGCCATTTTGGAACCCTGACCCGGGGCAGGCTGAACCATCATTCCTTCAATGACCTGTCCTACGATTTTGCCATCAATACCAATAAGCTGCTGTTGCTCAATACCAAGCTCACGGACAACAACCAGTTCTATGGCAGGATCGTTGGAAAAGCCAATTTTACCCTTACAGGCAAACAGAGCAATATGGTCATGTCCATCAAGGGCGAGCCAACGGACAGTTCGAATATATTCATCCCATCAGGCAGCAGCCGTGAAAGCGGAGATGCGGATTTCATTGTTTGGAAGGTCTATGGAAAGGAAATGCAGGCTGTACATGAAAAAAAGTCTACGGACCTGACCGTAAAACTGGATATCACCGCCAATAATTACGCCAACATCTTTGTGGTCATAGACCCGCTGACCAATGATATCATCAAGGCCAATGGCCGGGGCAACCTGCTGATTCGTGCCGGCACCTCTGAGGACCTGACCATCAACGGACGTTATGCCATCGACAAGGGCAGCTATAATTTCAGTTTCCAGTCCTTTATCCGCAAGCCCTTCACCTTCAATCCGGATGCCGATAATTTTATCCAGTGGACAGGGGATCCCTATAATGCAGACATCCATATTGAAGCGGTCTATGAGGCTGAAAACGTCAGTTTCTCCGACCTAGGGTTCAGTTCAACCAGCGGACTGGGCGGCATCACCAGTTCCAATGTCAAAAAATACAGGGGACCCATCCTGGTGACAGCCACGCTTTCTGATAAACTAAAGAAACCCGATATCGCTTTCCAGATAGAACTGCCTGCCAATTCTCCTTTGAAAAATGACCAGGACGCCCAGACCCTGCTCCAAATCATCCAGCGTGACCCGACGGAGCTCAACAAACAGGTCTCCTTCCTGGTTGTGCTCAACCAGTTTGGCCCGCTTTCAAACAGCAATGCCAACTTTGGAGCCACCACCGCTATTTCAGGGATTTTCGTCAATTCTATTTCAGGGGTAATTTCCAATGTATTCAGCCGGCAGTTTTCCTCCGTTTTTCAGAAAATCTTCAATGACCCGACCATTAAGGTAAATTTTAATTCCACTTTCTATAACGGCAGTAACCTGATCGACAATGCGGATCCTACACGCCTCAATTATGACCGCACCAACCTGAATCTGTCCATCGGAAAAAGCTTTCTCAACGAGCGCCTTGTTTTTATTTTTGGCAGTGCCCTGGATTTCGGACTCAGTACCCAGCAGGTGCAGGCGGCCTCCTTCCAGTTCCTGCCGGATATCACGGCAGAATACAAGATCACGCCGGACGGGCGGTTTGCCTTCAGTTTGTTTTACAGGGATTCCTATAATTACCTTTCGGTGGCCAATCATACCGAGAACCGCTCGGGGGGAAGTATCTCCTACAGCAGGGACTTTGACCGCATTGATGAACTCTTCCGTAAAAAAAAGAAGGACCATCCCAAGCCTGCCCCCCAGTTGCCGGCGGACAATAACAACCCCTGAAACCGGTTAAAGACCGTTTTGATGCAGTGCCAGGAAGTTTATTTCATGATTTCATGACCCAGCTTGTCCCTTTTTGTCTGTAGGTATTTTTCGTTGTGCGGATTGGACTGTATTTCGATGGGAACCGTATCGATGATTTCCAGCCCGTAACCGGAAAGGCCGGCGCGTTTTTTGGGGTTGTTGCTGATCAGGTTGATTTTGGTGATGCCCAGGTAACGAAGGATCTGTGCACCCACTCCATAATCCCTTTTATCCATGGGAAAACCCAGGTGGAGATTGGCCTCTACGGTATCCATGCCGTTTTCCTGTAATTTATAGGCTCGCAGTTTATTGACCAGCCCGATGCCCCGGCCCTCCTGGTTCATATACAGGATGACCCCTTTACCGTTGGCCTCAACGATCTGCATGGCCCTGTGGAGCTGTTCCCCGCAGTCGCAACGCAAAGACCCCAGTATGTCGCCGGTGAAACAGGAGGAATGCACCCTGACCAGCACCGGTTCTTCTTTTTGCCAATCGCCTTTGATGAGGGCCAGGTGTTCGTTGTTGGTGTTTTTTTCCCTGAAAGCCACCAGTTTGAAGTGGCCGTATTTGGTGGGCATGTCCACCCGGACTATTTCCTCAATGAGGGAGTCGGTCTTAAGCCTGTATTCAATGAGGTCCTTGATGGAAATTAGCTTTACATCAAATCTTTTGGCAATTTCTTTTAGTTGGGGCAGGCGGGCCATACTGCCATCCTCGTTCATGATTTCAACCAGCACACCACCCGGACCGAATCCGGCCAGCCTGGCCAGGTCAATGGTGGCTTCGGTATGTCCGGCCCTGCGAAGCACCCCGCCATTTTTGGCCCGGAGCGGAAAAATATGCCCCGGCCTGCCAAGGTCCTCGGGCCTTGTCTTGGGATCGACCAGCGCCTGGATGGTTTTAGACCGGTCCTGGGCAGAAATCCCCGTCGTGCAGCCGTGACCGAGCAGGTCCACCGATACGGTAAAGGCTGTTTCATGCAGGGCCGTATTATTGTTGACCATGAGGTCCAGTTGCAGTTGATCGCATCTTTCTTCGACCAGCGGGGTGCAAATCAGTCCCCGGCCGTGCTTACTCATGAAATTGACCAGTTCGGGGGTTACATTTTCGGCGGCAGTAACAAAATCGCCCTCATTTTCGCGGTCCTCGTCATCGACTACAATGATCAGTTTTCCTTTCTTTATGTCTTCAATCGCACTTTCGATAGTATCTAGCATCTTGCTGGGTTTAGGGTACAAAGATAACAATTAAAAACCGGGAAGGTTTGGACCATAGTCCATGGCCGGCAAATGCAGGCCGATGGCGGGCTTGACGGACCTTTGGGGAATAGCGGCCGTTTTTCAAGAAACCGCTGGGCAGAGAGGGCCCGTCTGGTTCATTTTGGACAGGTCAGCCGCCTCAATTAACTTTACCCTGAATTTTCATTTATCATTTCAAAATAACTTTTCAGATGAAAGTAACCGTAGTAGGTGCAGGAGCGGTAGGAGCTACCTGTGCTGATAATATTGCACGCAAGGAACTGGTCAGGGAACTCGTATTACTGGATATCAAGGAAGGTCTTGCCGAAGGCAAAGCCCAGGACATGATGCAAACTGCCGCCCTGCTTGGATTTGACACCCGTATTACAGGCTCCACCAACGATTATTCGAAGACAGCCGGCAGCGATGTGGTGGTGATCACCTCGGGCCTGCCGCGCAAACCCGGCATGACCCGCGAGGAATTAATCGGCACCAATGCCGGTATTGTTAAAGGCGTGACGGAAAATATACTCAAATATTCCCCTGATGCGATCCTCATTATCATCAGCAACCCCATGGACACTATGACCTATCTGGCTCTTAGCGCCACCGGTCTGCCCAAGAACCGCATCATCGGTATGGGTGGTGCCCTGGACAGTGCCCGTTTCCGTTACCAGCTCAGCGAGCACCTGGGTGCCAGCCCGGGCGATTTGAATGCGGTGGTGGTTGGCGGCCACGGTGATACTACCATGATCCCGCTGATCCGTCTGGCAACCTGGAACAGCATCCCCGTAACCAGCCTGCTGAGCCCAGCGCAGCAGACCCAGATTGTAGCTGACACCATGGTGGGCGGAGCCACCCTGACCAAACTGATTGGCACGTCCGCTTGGTATGCACCCGGAGCTGCCGGTGCGGCCCTGGTGGAAAGCATTGTACGGGATGAAAAGAAATTATTCACCTGTTGCGTTTCCCTGCAGGGAGAATACGGGCAGCAGGATATTTGCCTGGGTGTCCCTGTCACCATTGGAAGGAATGGCTGGGAGAAAATCATCGACCTCGGCCTCAATGCCGAAGAACAGGCCTTGTTCAATAAGAGCGCAGATGCGGTCAGGAATATGAATGATGTATTAAAAACACTTTAAATAAGCGTTTTTAAATAAGTAGGATACCCAAATGGTTTAAAAAAGCAAGCTCCGGCTTGCTTTTTTACTTGAATATGGTTAATTTTCCATATGCTTTGGATGGTGTAAAGCATTCGATCCAGTTCCTTTGGTGACAGCCATATGGTGAATTTCCTGTTGTTTGTACTTTTTTTAAAGCCAATGCACCCCCGGGGTGTAGATTTTCTGTTTAAATCATTTCATCAATCAAAAAATCATGCTTAAACAGGCTGTATTGGTTATCCTGCTTTTTTGCTGGGTATCGGGGTCAATGGCCCAGCAGGAACCGCCGGCAAAATATAACCCCCTGCTGGATTTTAATCTGAGCCCTGCCCATAATAAAAAAATCAACCCCCTGTTCAATTCATCCATTAATCCCCAAATTAACTGGAACATCAACCCCCTGAAGAACATCGCCATCAATCCGGCAAAAAACGAATTCATCAATCCCAAATCAAATGCAGCGCTCAACCCCAATGAGAACAAACTGCTCAACCCGATGTTTGCCAATTCGCTTCATCCGCAAAATCCCACCTGGAAGGGCCATTACCTCTTTGACAAGGATGACAAACTAATCGGCTTTATCACGGTGGCCAGCCAGGAGGTCATGCTCTGTTTTGACATGGAATACAAATGGACCTGTTTTTACATCCGTTCCTCCACCGGAAATTTTAACCAGTTTTCCCTCAGTGGGGAATGGACGGGCGGGTACCTGTCGCATGATTCTTCAGAAGGTCTCAATGAATTTTCCCCCGGTGGCGAATGGACCGGTAACCACATACTCTGATTTTTTTCCGGCAGGTCAGGATTTTCCCCTTACCCGAAGCTGGATGGCTTCCATCACCCGGGAAGGTTCGATCTGTTCCATGCATCGGAAGTGCCCACGGGGACATTTCTTATACCCTATTTTAGAACAGGGGCGGCAGGACAAACCGGCTGTTTCCAGGATATCAAAGGGTCCTTCCCCTGTTTTTTTAGTGAGGAATTCGGCCCCGGTAAATGCTTTGCCGTAATAGGGATACATTCCAAAAGCCGGAACCGTATTTCCCCACAGGGAGATCACGGGCCGTTGGAAAGCCGCCGCGATATGCATCAGTCCGGTATCATTGGTGATGATCAGGCGGGCCCTGCTGACCAGGTCGGCAGACTCCCCGAGGCTGAACCGGCCGCAGGCATTGTATATTTTGACGGGATCCTGGGCTGCAATGAGATCTCCGCTGGCTGCATCCTCGGGGCCTCCCAGCAGGATGACCGGATGATCCAGGAGGGCGCAAAGTTCCTGGAGCCTGTGGAGGGGATATTTCTTTGTGTTCACTGCCGCTCCGATGACCAGTCCTATATAACCTGCATGATGGGAAGCGGGTATGTCGGTGATAGGCACCCTGTCTGACTCCCGTAAAAAATAGTCCAGTCCCGCCCCGTCATTTTTCAGTCCAAAATACGAGAGGGTATCCAGGTACCTGTCAACGATATGCACCCCGGGCATGCGGTTCCATTTCAGGGCCGTATAGAGCCATTTGGGCACATTGAGCTTATTGAAGGAAAAGGACTGTTTACCCAGTGCCCTTTTCACCTTCAGGGTGCGCAGGTTATGATGAAGGTCGATGATATAGTCAAAATTCTCTTTTACCAGTTCCTCCACCACCTCTTCCAGATGTTCCCGGAGGCAGTGTACTTTATCGATATAGGGATTGGCTTCCACAATGGTTCGGTAGGAGTGCTTAGTGAGGTAGTGCACTTCTGCCATGGCATACTGCTTTTTGAGGCAGCGAACCACGGGGGTCGTCAGTACAATGTCCCCAATGGAGGAAAACCGGATGATCAAAAATTTCATGCGCCAGTCGTTCTGAAGTGATCTGCCATACATCTCGAGCCGTCTTGGCTGCAGGCTGGCAGTCCTGCTCTGCTATTGTTCTACGTAATCCAGGTCCTTGTTGAAGGTTTCATCGGTCCAGTACAAGGCGATAAATGCAATGACAAATACGATGATTCCCGTTATCCATCCGCTGCGGACATAATCCCCCCCGGTAGCCGTTTGCAGGTAAACAAAGAGCAGGGAAACCAGGTTAAGGGAGCCCCTGGCCATATTGGGAACGGTGGTAGCCACGGTGGCCCGAATATTGGTACCAAACTGCTCGGCCGCCATGGTGACAAACATGGCCCAAAAACCGGTACCCAGCCCAAGAAAGGCGCAAACCAGGTAAACCATATCAGCAGACTGGCCCCTCAGGTTGAAGTACCATATAACCGCCAGGACAGTTATGATATGAAACAGCAGCAGGGCCTTTTTCCTGCTTTTCAACCACTGGCTGATAAATCCAATGGCGATGTCACCCACTGAAATGGCTGCATAGGCGAACATGATGGCCTTGCCGGGATCCACCGGTCCGATGATGTTCATGCGGGTGGCAAATTCCTTTGAAAAAGTGATGAGAATGCCGATGACATACCAGTTGGGCAGGGCAATCAGGATGGCCGTAAGGTACTTTCGGCAACGGGTTGCATTGGTAAAAAGCATCAGTATGTCGCCTTTTTTCACCTTGCTCTGCTGTTCGAGGGTTTTGAACATCGAGGATTCCAGGACGCCAATGCGCAAAAACAGTAACAGGAAACCCAGGGCCCCGCCTATAAAATAACAGGTCCGCCAGCCTGTGCCGTCGGCTGTCACAAAATGCACCCGGATAAAATAGGCAAATACGGCTCCGCTCAGTCCTATACCTGCCACCAGGGAGGTGGCAATACCCCGCCTTTCCCTGGGCATCAGTTCACTGACCAGGGTAATGCCGGCTCCCAATTCGCCGGCCAGACCCAGTCCCGTAATAAACCGGACGGCCGCATATTGTTCCACCGTCTGCACGAATCCGTTGGCAATGCTCCCCAGTGAATACAGAATGATCGAGGCAAATAAGATCTTGAGCCGGCCTTTCTTGTCACCCAGAATGCCCCAGATGATCCCCCCCAGCAGCAGACCCATCATCTGTACATTAATGATGTGAAGTCCGTCTTTTGCAATCTGGTCATTGTTCAAACCCATGGCTTTGAGGGAAGGGACCCGAATGATACTGAACAGCAGCAGGTCGTAGACGTCCACAAAGTAACCCAGTGCGCCTACTATGACCGCCAGGTTGAAAAGCGAATGTTTTTTTTGTTCCATATCCAACCGAATGATTTGAGGGGGTTTATTATTTAGTATGATCCTTTCTTCTTCCAAAGAATAACTTATAGAGTACCGGAAGGGTGGTGATCAGAACGATACCCAGGACAATCACTTCCAGGTGTTTGGTCAGATCAAAATGAAAACGGGTAAGAAAGAGCCTGTACAGGTAATGGCCCGCAAAGAGCATCAGGAAAACCCAGGCCAGGCATCCCGAAATGTTGTAAAGCATGAACTTCTTGCGGTCCATGCTGACTATCCCGGCAATGATGGGGGCAAAAGTACGTACAATGGGAATGAAACGGGCAAATACAATGGCCTGTCCGCCATGCTTGTCATAGAATTCCTTGGCATCGAGCAGATGCCTTTTTTTAAACAGGAAAGTGTCTTTGCGGTGAAATAAGAACGGACCGCTTTTTTTCCCAAACCAATAGCCCAGCATATTTCCCGCAATGCCACAGGCCGCAATGAGTACCAGCAGCATCAGCAGGTCTGCGACCGGACTGCCCGTTCCGCCGGGCAGCAGTTTTTCGACCAGCTTCTGGCTGTAGATCCCGGCCACAAACAGCAGGCTGTCCCCAGGCAGGAAAAAACCAACCATCAGGCCCGTTTCAGCAAAGACAATGAAAAGCAGCAGCCACAGACCGCCGTTGTTGATGTAAAATTCAGGCGAGATCAGGTCCTTCCAGGTAAACAGCAGTAATTCCATCATATCGTTTTATATCAGTTAATTGGTCGTTCCTTTTTCTATGGTTGATCTCCCGCTGCCCGCCCGGCAGGTCGGTCAGACGGCCTCCGGCAACAGACCGGCAGCCGGTTCCAGCTCGCCCTCCCATTTGCTGACTACGCTGGTGGCCAGGGCATTTCCGAGTACATTGGTTCCAGACCGGAACATATCACAAAAATGATCTATTGGCAATATCAGGGCCACTCCTTCGGGCGGTATCTTGAACATGGCGCAAGTAGCCGTGACCACCACCAGGGAAGCCCTGGGCACGCCGGCAATGCCTTTGCTGGTGAGCATGAGCACAATCAGCATGGTTAGCTGGGTCCCCAGGTCCATATGAATGCCATAGGCCTGGGCGATGGCCAGCGAGGCAAAAGTCATATACATCATGCTGCCGTCCAGGTTAAAACTATATCCAAGGGGCAATATAAAGGAAACAATTTTATCACGGCAGCCGAAGGCTTCGAGTTCCTCAGTCAGTTTGGGAAATACGGCTTCGCTGCTGGTGGTGCTGAATGCAATCAGCAGCGGTTGGGCGATTCCTTTGAGGAACTCTGCCATGCGGTTACGCAAAATCAGGTAGCCCACACTGATTAAAACCAGCCAAAGCAGGGCAATGCCGCTGATGAAATAAAGCAGGTACCACCCGTAAAATGCAAAAACATCCATTCCCTTCAGGGCGATCACCGCGGCCAGTGCCCCAAAGACGCCCACCGGGGCAAAATTCATGACATATCCCACCATCCGCAAAATAATGTGTGCCGCCGCATCCAGTGCCCTTACAATGGCTTTGCCCTGGTCCCCCACGGCGGTCGTGGCCACGCCAAAAAAAATACTGAACACCACGATCTGCAGGATTTCATTTTTGGCCAGGGCTTCAAAAATGCTCTTGGGAAAGACATGCTCCACGAAGGTGGCCAGGGAAAACTCCTGGGTCTTGCCAATCAGGTCCTGTGCTCCGGCCCGGTCAGCACCCCCCAGTTCGATGGAGGTGCCGGGGTGGGACAGGTTGACGATCAGCATCCCCAGCAGCAGGCTGGTCAGGGAAGCCGTCACAAACCAGAGCAGCGCCTTTCCCCCCACCCTTCCCACGGCCTTGAGATCCCCCAGTTTGGCAATACCCACCACCAGGGTACAAAATACCAGGGGAGCTATGATCATTTGCACCAGGAAAAGGAAAATTTTGGTAAGAAGCCGGATATTATCGGCAAACTGCCTGGCAGAGACGGGCCCTGCCTGCCGATGGACCATATAGCCCACCACTATACCCAGCGCCATTGCCATGAGAATGTAAACGGTCAGTCGATTCCTTTTCATAAGCAACAGGGATATGAAAGTGCAAAAAATCGAAAAATATTGACTTGGCAAAACTTTCCCCGCATTAATATCCTCTGGGGTTTAAAAGAAATGACGCCTGTATTAATTATTTGTTTATTTTACGAACTTAATTTAAACCCGGATTAACCGTAAAACATAACCAAAACGTATGAGTTTATTCAGAAAAAAATCCATGGCTTCCCTGCTGGCGGCTGCAGAAGATTCGGAAAAAGGCCTGAAAAGGACCCTTGGAGCCGGCAGTCTCATTGCCCTTGGCATTGGTGCCATCATCGGCGCCGGCCTGTTTGTACGAACAGCCGCAGCAGCCGGGGGGCATGCGGGATCGGCCGTGACCCTTTCTTTCATCGTAGCAGCCATTGGCTGCGCATTTGCGGGACTCTGCTACGCTGAGTTCGCCTCCATCATACCCATCGCCGGCAGCGCTTATACCTATGCCTACGCGACCATGGGGGAACTGGTAGCCTGGATCATTGGCTGGGCCCTTATCCTGGAATACGCCCTGGGCGCCGCCACGGTCTCAATTGCCTGGAGCGAATTTCTCAATAAACTACTCGGTGGGCGAATACCCTTTGAGTGGTGCCACTCCCCATTCGAATCCATCCTGGATGTCAATAATGTAACCCATACCGGTATTATCAACCTGCCGGCCCTTTTCATACTGCTCGTCTTATCCCTGCTGCTGATTAAGGGCACCCAGGAATCAGCCACCGTCAACGCGGTAATTGTATTCATCAAGGTAGCCATTGTGCTGGTTTTCATCGCAGTGGGCTGGAATTTCATCAATCCCGCCAACCATCACCCCTACCTGATCCCCGCCGATGCCAAACCGGCTCTGCAACCCGATGGGACCCAGTATTCCTATGCTCCCTTCTTCAATCACGGATGGGGTGGGGTACTCAAAGGGGCTGCCATCGTGTTTTTCGCCTTTATCGGCTTTGACGCGGTGTCCACGGCCGCCCAGGAAGCCAAGAATCCAAAAAAGGACATGCCTGTCGGTATTCTTGGATCGCTGGTTATCTGCACCTTACTGTATATCCTTTTTTCCTGGGTACTCACCGGTGTAGCGCCCTATACTGATTTTGTAAAATCCGGCAAAGAAGCCTCTGTGGCCTACGCCATTGACACGTACATGCATTATAAATGGCTGGCTACCCTGGTCACGGTTGCCATCCTGGCGGGATTCTCTTCGGTGATACTGGTCATGCTGATGGGACAGAGCCGTGTGTTTTACACCATGTCCAGCGACGGGCTGCTGCCAAAGGTCTTCAGTGACCTGCATCCCAAATTCAGGACCCCATATAAAAGCAATATCATCCTGTTTATTTTTGTGGGCCTCTTTGCGGCCTTTGTCCCCGGCAGTGTGGCAGGGGATCTGACCTCCATAGGTACCCTGCTGGCATTTGTGCTGGTATGTGTCGGGGTAGTCGTATTGCGCAGAACCGATCCGCTGCTGCCCCGTCCCTTCAAGACCCCGCTGGTGCCCCTGGTGCCAATACTGGGAATGATCGTATGCCTGGCCATGATCATCAGCCTTTGGGGCACCACCCTGCTGAGCGCCTTTATCTGGATGCTCATCGGTTTGTTGATTTATTTTGGCTACAGTAAAAACAACTCTAAACTGAAATCCTGATGGGTTTACGAACCATTTATAAGACCGCCTTTTTCACCAAAGGCGGTTTTTGTTTTGTAACAAGCGCGGCTATAGCTATTTTTGCAGCCCGAACAAACAAATAAAAACAAATTATGGGTCGCATTTTTGAAGTAAGAAAGCATACCATGTTTGCCCGCTGGGACAGGATGGCCAAACAATTTACCCGGATAGGAAAGGAAATTGCCATCGCCGTCAAAAGCGGGGGACCTGACCCGGGCACCAATCCGGCCCTGCGGCGCTGTTTCCAAAATGCCAAAAGTGTCAATATGCCCAAGGACCGGGTGGAAGCCGCCATCAAGCGTGCCATGGGCAAGGAAATGGAAAACATTGAGGAGATCCTCTATGAAGGATATGGTCCCCACGGAATTCCCATCCTGGTGGAAACAGCCACCGACAATCCCACCCGTACGGTGGCCAATGTGCGCAGCTATTTCAATAAGGGGGGCGGCAGTATGGGAACCAGCGGCAGCGTAAGTTTCCAATTCCGGAAAATGGGTGTATTCAAACTGAAGCCCGAGGGACTTAACCCGGATGACCTGGAACTGGAACTGATAGATTTTGGGCTGGAGGAACTCGGCGAAGGAACCGGGGAGAACAATGAACCGGTGCTGGTGCTTCGGACGGCTTTCAATGATTTCGGCAATATGCAAAAAGCGCTGGAGGAAAAAAACATCATCCCCATTTCAGCGGAGGTGGAATGGATACCGAACACGCCTATGGAATTGCCCGAAGGGCAGGCTGAGGAAGTCCTGAAACTGGTCGATAAACTGGAGCAGGATGAAGATGTACAGAAAGTGTTCCACAACCTGCATTAAAACTTATTGTTGCATTAATTTGTATATATACAGGCTGCCCCCATGGCAGCCTTTTTTTATCCCAGCATGACAATGCCAACCGAAAAAAAAATAATCCTCTTTGACGGATACTGCAACCTCTGCAATGGGGCGGTGGATTTCATTCTTCGGCATGACCATCGCGATGAATTCCGGTTTGGTTCCCTGCAGGGCGTCGCCGGCCAGGCCCTGCTCAATAGCCATCACATGGCTGCGGACACATTCAACACCTTTATTTTACTGGAGGATGGAAAAATATTCACCAGATCGACTGCGGCACTGCGGGTCCTCAAACACCTGGGAAAGGGCTGGCAGGCAGCGTATATTTTTATCATAGTGCCCGCCTTTATTCGAGACGGGGTCTATGCCTGGATATCCAGGAACCGGTACCGCTGGTTCGGCAAATCCCAAACATGCCGAATGGCCACCGAGAAGGAAAAGCAACACTTTCTGGATTAACTGACAAACAGGCCTTCTGCGGCGGCCCCCTATTCCCGCATCATGGACCTTACCACATCGATGATCTCTTCCGCATTGGGTTTGCTGAAATAGTCCCCGTCGCTGGCATAGGCAGGCCTGTGAGCCTTCGCGGTGATGGTCCTGGGTGCGGTATCCAGCCAGCGGTAGCCACCCTGTTCTTCCATCACTTTGTTGAACATATAGGCAGCAGCGCCTCCGGGAACGTCCTCATCGATGAACACAATCCGGTTTGTCTTCTTCAGGGATTCTACAATCTTATGATGCAGGTCGAATGGCAACAGGGTCTGCACGTCTATTATTTCGCAGTCAATGCCCATCTCCTGCAGGTAGTTTGCCGCGTCTTGGATGATGCGCAGCATGGAACCGTAAGAAACCATGGTAATGTCAGCGCCTTCGCGAATGATTTCCGGTATTCCCAATGGCACCCTGAATTCCAGCAGGTTGGAGGGCAGTTTTTCCTTTAAACGATATCCATTCAGGCATTCAATCATCAGGGCAGGATCCATGCCCAGCAACAGGGTATTGTACATTCCGGCAGCCTGCACCATGTTGCGGGGTACGCAGATATGCATTCCTCGCAGGGAATTGATAATCATACCCATGGGTGATCCGCTGTGCCAGATGCCTTCAAGCCGGTGGCCCCGGGTACGGACGATGAGCGGGGCTGTCTGGTGTCCGGCCGTGCGGTACTGGAGGGTGGAGAGGTCATCGCTGAGTGTCTGCAATCCGTAAAGCAGGTAATCGAGGTACTGGATCTCCGCGATGGGCCTCAATCCACGCAGGGCCAGACCGATACCCTGGCCCATGATGGTAAGTTCGCGGATTCCGGTATCGGCGATGCGTTCTGCTCCGTATTTGGCCTGTAATCCGGCAAACCCCTGATTTACATCACCTATTTGTCCCACGTCTTCACCAAAGGCAAGCACGCGGGGGTTGCTGGCAAACAATTCATCAAAATAATGATTGAGAATTTCATATCCGTTGACTACCGGGGAATCCTCCTGGTAGACCGGTTTTATTTCAGCCACCTTCAGGGGGCTCCTGGGTCCCTCATGGTAGAGATGGGAATTATAAAGCTGTTCATTATCCCGGAGGAGCTGGCCATAGAATTCGCGGAGGGCGCCGGCAGCGCCGGAAGCTTCGGTAACCACCAGACACTGGTGCAGGATGCGCATGATATCCCTTCTGGCCGGTTCACGGTTGGTGGTCAGTTCGGTAGCGAGTTTGCTCAATAATTCCTGGTCAGCAGGCAGGCTGGAGGCCATCTCAGAAATCAGGGCGGCAGCCCTGGCTACCTGCTGGCGGATGGGTGCCTGGTATTTTTCCCAGGCTTTGATCTTGCTTTGGCGAATGAGTTCTTTGGAACGGGTTTCAATGTCATCGAGTTCTTCTTCGCTGGCCAGGGCATTTTCAATGATCCACTCCTTCATTTTTTTGATGGAATCCCATTCCCTTTCCCAGTCGAGCCTTTCGGGGGATTTATACCTTTCATGGCTGCCGGAGGTGGAATGCCCCTGGGGTTGGGTTACTTCCTCTATATGAAAAAGAGCCGGCGTGTGGGTGGCCCTGATCTTTCGGATTCCTTCTTCAAAAACCTCACACATGCCCGCATAATCCCAGGCTTTGATTTTGTAAATTTCAATGCCGTTGGTGCCTTCCTTTTTCTGAAAACCCTTCATGGCCTCCGAGATCGACCCCTTGGTCGTCTGGTATTTTCTGGGAACCGAAATTCCATAGCCGTCATCCCACACAAAAATAGCCAGCGGGATCTGCAGCACGCCGGCTGCATTAAGGGCTTCCCAAAAATGCCCTTCGCTGGTGGAAGCATCCCCGATGGTGCAAAAACACACTTCATTGCCATGATCCGAAAGACTGGTAAACTCCCGAAGGCTCCCTATTTCCCGGAATACCTTGGAGGCGTAGGCCAGCCCTACAGCCCGGGGCATCTGGGCTGCCGTGGGTGCCAGTCCTGCGGTAAAGTTCTTCCTGGCGGCCAGGTCCAGGAATTCTCCCTGTTCGTTGATAAAAGGGGTTGCAAAATGGGAATTCATCTGCCGGCCGGCGCTATGGGGATCGTGCTGGCCATCAGGATCGGCGTATAATTGTGAAAAGAATTCTTCAATGGTGGCCGTGCCGGTCGCGAAGGCAAAGGTCTGGTCCCGGTAATATCCTGCATAAAAGTCGCCCGGTTTGAAGAATTTGGCGAGCGCCACCTGCGGAACTTCCTTACCGTCACCGAAAATGCCGAATTTGGCCTTGCCGGTGAGTACTTCTTTCCTCCCCAGGAGGCTGGCCTCCCTGCTTTCAATGGCCAGGCGGTAATCTTTCAATACCTCTTCCCTGAAATTATCGAATGATAATTTTTCCTGGACAAGAACTTCATTGTGAGCGGGATTTTCCATGGAACAAAAATAGGATTATCTGGGAATCACAAATCCACCCGCTTTGGACTGTGCAAAAAAATAAAATATCCTGTAATTTATTGGCAAAAACAGCGTTTACATGTAAATTTGAGGAGATTTGTTATTCGTTATGAAGAAATTATCCATAGCCGCTGCCTTTATGTTGACGGTGCTGTTTTGCCAGGCGCAAAACGCGGTGACCGTGGCTGCTCCGTCCAAAGCGGAGGTGCTTCAGCTCAAAGAAACCGGCCATAATTTCGGGAAGATTCCCCAGGGCCGCCCCGCCACCTACAATTTCGAGATCATCAATACAGGCACCGAGCCGCTGCGTCTGGAAAACGTCCAGGCCTCCTGCGGGTGCACCACCCCGGAATGGAGCAAGGATCCCATTGCCCCGGGTGCCAGTGCCATTATCAAGGTTGGCTATAATGCCTATGCAGAAGGGGTTTTTACCAAGACCGTCACCCTGTTTTACAATGGCAACCAGACAAAGACCCTTACCATCAACGGAGAAGTATATAAATCCGCCACCGGATCTGCTCCAGAAAACGCTTCGATACAATTATTAAAACAATCAAATCTATAAACATGAAAAAAGTATGGTTATTTGCCTGTGTCCTCCTATTATCAGCGGGCGTTTTTGCACAGCAGAAGAAGGCGGAGGATGTGGTTAAGTTCAAGGAGTTAAGCTATGATTTCGGTAAAATCAAGCAGGGTACACCTGTAACCCATAATTTCGAGTTTGCCAATATCAGTGAGGCTCCCGTGGTCATTGAATCAGCCACTCCATCCTGCGGCTGCACCACACCGGTTAAACCCGAAGGGGCTATTGCCAAAGGCAAAGCCGATAAGATCATTGCCGGCTTTAATGCCGCCTCCCCCGGTCCTTTCAACAAAAGCATCACCATCAAGGTAGCCGGCGTGGACCTTCCCCTGCAACTGAAGATTACCGGTGAAGTGCTGACAGCTGATGCATTTGCAAAATATGAAGCTGATAAAAGCCAGGCTAAGCCAGCCAAGTCCAGCAACTAAATTTAATTTGTCCTCGAATATAAGGTCCCTCCGGCAAGCCCGGGGGGATTTTTTTGTCCCCTTTGTCCCCTTAAAATGAAGCTATCTCCAAGAGGCTGCTTATTTTTGTGGCATGTTACAAATTAGCCACCGCGGGCAGCAGATGCCCTCCTCTCCTATCAGAAAGCTGGTTCCCTATGCGGAAGCAGCCAAGAAAAAAGGTGTTAAAGTCTTTCATCTCAATATAGGGCAGCCTGATATTGAAACCCCGGCAAAGGCCCTGGATGCAGTCAGACACTTCGATTTCAAAGTTTTGGAATACAGCCACAGTGCCGGCAATGAAAGCTACCGCCGCAAACTGGTATCCTATTACCAGCAGGTAGGCATTGAGGTCAATTATAATCAAATCATCATCACCACGGGAGGATCCGAAGCCATCCTGTTTGGTTTCATGAGTTGCCTGGACGCCGGGGATGAAGTCATCATTCCTGAACCCTTTTATGCCAATTACAACGGCTTTGCCGTGGCTGCGGATATAACAGTAAGACCGGTTACCTCTTATATCGACCAGCAATTTGCGCTGCCGGCTGCCTCAGAATTTGAAAAGGCCATCAATGCCAGGACCAGGGCCATTGTCATATGCAATCCCAATAACCCGACCGGGTATCTGTACAGCCGCGAAGAAATGGAGACCCTCAAAAAAATCTGCCTCAAATACGACCTGTATCTGTTTGCCGACGAAGCCTACCGCGAATTCTGCTATGGCGGGAATCATTTCAGTGCCATGAACCTGGAAGGCATGGACCAGCACGTGGTGCTGATGGACACCATTTCAAAACGCTACAGCGCCTGCGGAGGGCGTATAGGGGCCCTGGTGACCCGGAACCAGCTGGTACTGGATACCGCCATGAAATTTGCCCAGGCCAGGCTGAGCCCCCCTTCCTTTGCGCAAATCCTGGGAGAGGCGGCCATAGATCTGCCGGCTGATTATTTTGACAATACAAAAGCCGAATACCTTAAAAGAAGAAATATCCTGGTTAGCCGGCTCAATGCGATGCCGGGTGTGTATTGCCCCAATCCGGGTGGTGCATTCTATGCCATTGCCAGGCTTCCCATCGACGATGCCGATAAATTCTGCCAATGGTTGCTGGAATCCTTTCAATACCATAACCAAACCGTCATGCTGGCGCCCGCCACCGGTTTCTATGGTACCCCGGGGTTGGGCAAAAATGAAGTGAGGCTTGCCTATGTGCTCAATGGGGAAGCCCTCCATACCGCGATGGACTGTCTCTCACAGGCCCTGCTGGAATACCCGGGAAAAACAAAATCATAAGCATTTATATATTTAACTAAAATATAATATATGCTTATTTATTTATCTAAATTTATTGACAATTTAGCCTCATAACTAAATATATTCATTTTTTATATTTG
>CAIVKC010000058.1 GCA_903906365.1 uncultured Bacteroidota bacterium
AGAACCATCCTGATGGAAATTATTGAAGACAGACATGGTAAAAGATCGACCTTGTTTACCTCCCAGGTACCCGTGAATAAATGGAATGAAGTGATAGGTGAACAAACAATCGCCGATGCAATCCTTGACCGTATTGTCCACGACCCCCGACTGGAACTCAAAGGAGATTCTATGCGTAAAAAAAGAATTAACTTAGCCGTCGAGGATGAAAAAATGGAAACTAAATCTTGAACAAAAATCAACCGATAAAAAGCAACTTTTTTGATGCTAAAACGAGAGTAACTCTAGGTGGTCACTTTGCCTCGGAATAAGCTGGTCACTTTGCTCGGAATATCCAGGGGGTGCCGAACCTGCGTCTTGCTGTGCTCGATGCCCTCAATCTGCAGGTACAGCTCGTACTCATGGTGCTCTGGCTTGCCCTTGTATTCTGTCCCGCGGTCAGTCAATACCCGAAGCAATGGCACCTGCTGGTCTTCGAAGAATGGAATCACCCGATCATTGAGGATATCGGCTGATGTAATGGCGTGCTTGCTCTGGTATAGCTTGGCAAAGGCCACCCTTGTGTACGTGTCAATGAAAGTTTGCTGGTAGATACGGCCTACACCCTTGATATTGCCTACATAGTAGGTGTCTTGATAATGAGGCATGAATTCGTCGTACAAACTCTTGTAGTGCTAAACCTTCATCATCTCCCATTATTTTTTTCATTGCTGAAAATTTCACATCACAAAACGGGAAAGAATCAGCTTTGATTAAGGCTATATCTTCGGTGCTGACAGCCATTCCAATATCATGTAGTAATGCCGAATAAATTAAGAGTGTAATTTCAAGTTCACTCAGCTTGGTATAGTCATTCACCAATTTACTCATGTACTCCATAATTCTAAAGGAGTGTCCTGTGTTGTGAAGTGTGAAATTTGGAAAAACATGTTGCACTCTGCTATTCAAAATGTCTTTCACCTGGTCATATACTTCTTGAATTTTGGGCAGGAATGGACTGTCTAAACTTTTTAAATGCTTAACCAACGCTAAGTCGTCTAATTTGAAGTCTGTGTCTATGTTCATTTGTTGTAAGTCAGTTTAAGTTTAAGAGTGCTACCTGCAGTTTTTATTTCTTTTACTTAGGGCTGTTTCAGGTCTTAATTAATTTTGCTATGTCGTTAAACCAGTTCTCAATTTCAGCTTTTGCACCAATTTTGTCAATATTAGAAAGTGTCAATTTTTTTGAGTGCGTCTCATTTAGTTGATTTTTTATTTTCCTCTTTTTCTCTTTGATATCTTCTTCATCAAGGTCAGCCCATAGTCTTGGTGATTCCGATTTGTCGTGATTATGTTTAGCAATTATCTCGGGAATATCTGCTTCATTCCACTTAATTGCTTTGTCAACTGAAACTCCATAAAGTTCTGTAATTAATTCAGGGGAAAAGTAATTTTCAAAGGCTCTTAAGATAGTTTCATAAGCAAGATTTCCATGTCCTTTCTTGTTAATTATCTCAACATACTTTTTATACTTATGTGGTTCGTCAGAGCCAATGTCGCTATCATAAATATGCAATTGATTTAAACTAAGACGACCTAAATAATCATTGTTTACCCAAAATTGCAATGTGCTTCCACCCATTGGCAACAGAATTATTTCTTCGCTTTTGGAAAGGTCAACTATCTTCTTTAATTCGGGATTACATTCATTTACTTCCTTTAAGAAAGTAATATCATTTTTGCCTTCAACGCAGATGGCCAATTTTACTTTTGATGGATTTGATATTTCAATGTCTGGCAAAACACCTAATTCGGATGCAATGCTTCTTATGATATCATCATTGTTTTTTTCAATTTTTAGTTTCCCATTTTCGTCCTTTGATATTAAATTAATTGTTTCGGCTGGCAGCATTTTAGCAATGCCTGGACTATGAGTAGTTAAGATAATTTGATTATGCTTTGTCTTAGATAATGTAATAAACGCTTCTATTAATTTCTTTTGGTGGTCGGGGTGTTGTGATGTTTCTGGTTCTTCGAGGGCATATATTGTATCAGGAACATTTCTTTCATCTCTTTGACGTTCGGCTTCAGCCCTAAAAAAATTTAAAAGTATTAATCTTCTAACACCACTTCCTCGTTTGTTTAAGGGAACTTTATCATCACTTAAAAGATTGAATTTAAAAGCACTTTCCCATTTGGGGTCGTCAAATTCCGGGTCTAACTCTTTTGCAATTTCAGGATTCATTTCATGAAGTTTCGCAATCGTAAGCTTTGCAAGTTCTTCAGAAACTTGTTGAACTTCTTTTTTTATTTCATTTAAGCGTTCTTGTAAACCTTCGGCTTTTAGTATTTTCTTTATGGCCGCCTTCATTGGGTTTTGTATTTCACCATCTTGTTCTTCATTTTTTCTGTCAGATTGAAAAAGAGCATAAACGGGTAAATAGTTTTGTATTTGCGTCCAGATTTCTTTTACTGTTGAATCGCTACCATCTTTGTCTTTTGATTTTGAGAATATTTCTATATCCTGAACTTCGAACTTCAGCTTGTCTTTTAAATGTTCCTTTATTGCTTGTCTAATTGATGCTTTAATTGAAGCGTTGTATTCAGCCTCGACTTTCAAGTCGTCAGCTTTTTGTTTTAAAGTATCAATGTCTGTTGTGATAATTCCTTTTAGTTCTTTGTTAGTTGGATAATTTGCTACAAGAACAACTTTTTTCAAACCTGATGCTGCATAAATTTTGTGAATTTCAAGTTGATTTTGAGCATTAAGTAAATTTTCAGCGGAAAGTGAAGTTTCAAAGGTTGTATCTAAAATAATTTTGTCATTAAATTCCGTGAAGACAACACCAATTCTTGCTTCCTTCTTTTTCGCCTTAATATAAATATCATTTTTAAACTCACTTTCATTAAAGAAGATATCCAAAGAGTCGAGAATCGTTGACTTACCAATGTCATTTTTGCCAACTATTACATTTAAGTTGTCAAAACTAATTTCGGTTCTGTCATGGTAACCTCTAAAGTTTTCGATGATGAGTTTGGCAAGTTTCATTTTAGTTTGTCTGGTTTAATGGTTGGCATTGTCGGAGCTTGAAGTGTCTCCAAAAATGGCAGGTAACGGCCAGGGCTTGGCATGTTGTGGCGGCATTTGAAAAACGTCACGCCCGGACCGGTGCTTGATAAAGTTACAAAAGATGAAAATATTAACTATCGCTCAGGCTTATTCGTCCCCCGAGACCGATGCTGATGGATAGGCGAAGTTGGGTCATGTGTTCCGTCCGCCGACATAATTCCAAGCCCCATGTTGTACGCTACAAAATTTAACCATTAAGTCGGTTCTCGATGTCCATGCTTTGGTGCAATACTCTTATGATTTCAATGTCAATTTGATTTTCAATCAGTCGGTAAAAAATTAGATGTGATTTTACTTTTGAGCAACGATAGTTCTTTCGTACATGGTTGAAATCCTTTCCCGAGTCTGGATTGTTTGCTAAATATTCAATCTCATCAAGTATTAGATTGACATACCTATCAGCTTGCTGCAGTGACCAATTCTCAAAAGTGTAAAGCCAAATATTTTCGATGTCCTCCGAGGCTTTGACACTAATTTTATAACCCATTAGTCACATGTTTGCTGTGAAGATTTTTTATGAACTTTTTGCGGTCAAATTTTTGAACCAATCCTGATTTTTCGCCCTTTTTCAGTTCTTTGATAAGTTCATTTTTTTGATTTTCCTCTTGCTCGAAGAGTCGCAATGCGGTCCTCACAACTTCACTTGCTGAAGAAAAGCGTCCGCTTTGTATTTGATGGTTAATAAATTTGTCAAAATAATCACCTAAAAGGATTGAGGTATTTTTTGCCATTGTTGCAGAATTTTTTTTAAAAATACCAATTCTTGGTATAATTTCCAAACTTTTGAATGATACAAAGGTAGCGTACAACTCGTGTATTTACGCTATTATGCGCTACTCAAATATACCTATCAATTTTTTTAAGCCAATGCTTTTTAAGCTTTTATCCAAAAAAACGCGGAAGGTTTGGAGTAGCGTCAATGACGATTATCAAATTTTATAATACGAACTGACTTGCTATCTTTTTTGGTCAAAATACAATATATCTAACTTGCCACTTGACCGTTTTTGACAGAGCTTCGCCACCTCAGTCACAATTCATTTTTTTGGACAAGGTTTAAGTTTATGAAAATAATAATTATATCTTAAATTTTAGCAGTTGGTTAGGCCGGCTTTTAATTTAACCCGTTCCCTGAACAAATTGGACCACCGAAAAGGAATTAATGTTCTTATTCCTAATTTGATTTGAGCTCCCACACTCAGTAAGGTAGATGTTGGGAAATCTTGGACATATTAAAAATCTGTTCGATAGGGTGGGGGCGGATCAACAATGCAATAAATTTTACTTAGATTAGTGGTGGGATTGGGTTGTTTTATCGGTTTTGAAGGGCACTTATTCGGGAGTCCCATAGTTCTACGGGCATTTTTGATCTGTTTTTCAATTAGTTCTGTCAAAAGAGTGAATCCCTCTCTCTCCGCCTTCTGATTTTTCAAATCGTATTAAGGGCTCGTAAAACGCTGGTTTGACGGGCCCTTTTTCATTTTCCACTACAATTCGATCTAACGGAATTCAAGAATTAGGTGCACAATTCGGTGGACCGGATTCTGTCTCAATTTTGGTGCACCGAATTTTTCGGAAAGCCAGTCAGACAAAGGATTTCAGCAGATCGAACTTTTGGTGACGGATGCAACAAAATTCGTAAACACACAAAAGCAGTGGAAAATGGAAAATCACATCAGTGTCCTGTTTTACGCCAGAAAGTCGAAAATGTCCCGCAAGGGCCTCGTCCCCCTCTACATCCGGAACACCATTGATGGGCAGCGTTTAGAGCATAGCATCCAACGGTACGTCAGAGCCGCCCATTGGTCGGCGGCGGCCGGGCGGGTGAAAGGGAACAATGGGCAGGCCCGCCAGATCAATCTGTACTTGGACTCGCTAAAAAGCAAGGTCCTACGGCTGGAGCGGGAAATGGTCCTGGACGGGGTCGCCGTTTGTTTTGACACTTTCCGGGAAAAGTGGCTCGGCGTTAAGGAAGCGCATCGGATGCTCATTGCCATCTTCCAGCAGCACAATGACCAGATGGCCGCTTTGATCAAAGCGGGAAAAGGTTATTGCGCGGCCACCCCGGAACGGTATAATACCTCCCGGGACCATACCAGGGCATTTCTTCAATGGAAATACAAGGTTGCCGCTATTGACATTAAGCGGCTGGATCATGAGTTTGCCGCCGATTTGGAGTTTTGGTTGAAAACGGAGTGGAGTTGCTCCCACAATACGACCATTAAATATATCAGCAATCTGAAGAAAATCATCAATGGCTGTATCCGGAAGGGCTGGTAGACAAAAGACCCGTTTATCGGTTTTAAGATGACCAAGGAGGAAATTGAGAAGGAAGCCCTAACTATAGCGGAATTGGAAAGGATCGAGTCGAAGACATTTCCGACTGACCCGCTCAGCTATGTAAAGGATATTTTCCTTTTCAGTTGCTATACCGGGCTGGCGTATGCCGATGTGAAGAAATTGAAGTGGTCGGAGATCGCGCCCGGTATTGATGGGAATTTCTGGATTTTCACGAATCGACAGAAAACGGATACGCAGTCTCGGATTCCCCTACTTTCGCCCGCCCAGGCGATAATTGAAAAATATCGCGACTACCCTACCTGTTGCGATTCCGGTCATGTGCTGCCGGTTTTAAGCAATCAGAAGATGAACGCTTATTTGAAGGAAATTGTTGATGTCTGCGGGATACGGAAGAATTTGACTTTTCACATCGCCCGGCATACTTTCGCCACGACGATCACTTTGAGTAATGGCGTGCCGATCGAGTCGGTCAGTAAGATGTTGGGAAATAGGAACCTAAAGACGACGCAGCACTATGCGAAGGTTTTGGATAGGAAGATCAGCGAGGACATGCGAAATTTACAGCAGAAGTTTGAATTATCTAAGACAGCCCTTCAAATTCAACCTTAATCTCATTTGGCAAATACTCGATGGGAAAGCCCATTTCGCCTCGCCAAGCGTCATCTGGAAGGTATTCTTCATGCTCAACGTTTTCATAATACCCATTTATATATCGTTTGCCATCAAAATCAATAAAAAACTTGAGCCTCCTATCTTCCGCTGAGGCATCGACAGCCAATTTGAAATCACCAGGAGTAACCTTGTCATTTTCTATGGCGTCAATGAAATTCCCGACTTCGGAGTCAACTACATTAAAGACACCATTCCTAAAATTGGACGACTCAGCGTGCAAACGAACGCCAGAATCATACTTGTCGTAATTCAATATCCACCAGGCAAGTGGCAGAGCATAAAGACGATAGGATTCGCGATATTTTATGCAACCTAATAGATAATCCAAGTTCAGCTTTTTAACAAGGTCTGTCATACCACAAAATAAAAGAATTTGGATAAAAATCTTTCCGTACCCTTTCCCCATACCGAAAGACGGCTTTCATCCTGCTTTAAATTTATACACAAGGCATGGGCCGACTCCTATATATAACAGAAGACCAGCAAAAGCCCTCCGGCAACCAGTTGGTTACCCTCGCAGACCTGGAAAAGTTCCGTGTCACGCTGATGATGGATATTAAATCTATGCTGGAAGGGCACCTGGGTAAACCCGCCAAGCGCTGGCTAAAATCACACGAGGTCAAAAAGCTACTCAATATCTCCTACGGAACGCTTCAAACTCTCCGCAATAACGGCAAGCTACCCTATACCAGGATCGGGGGGCTCATATATTATGATGGAACGGAAATAGATCAAATTTTAGTTAGTCAGAAAAGGGCTCCTCGGTAGAGGTCTCCCGGTGAGGTCCCTTGAGGCGTAGCTCTTCGCAGCGATTCTAAGGTGCTTCATGAGCGAAGGGCGAATTTGATGGCGCGTCAATGCGCCCAGCAAGATGTATAGTTGTAGACAAAAACCGAAGGAGCGTCAGCAAAATTCCGTGATATTAAATTTATAACAAATGGGACGAAAGAAATTACCGCCTAACAAGGAATTAAAGTATGTCGTTTGCACTGGGGTGAACGATGAAAAATACCAGGAATTGATGAATATCCTGAGCTACCCGCCGCATTACGGAATGAGTGATTTGGTAAGGAGGATAATAGAGAATCGACGAATTAGGATTTTCATCAGCGATCCTGCGCTTGACTCGATCCTTGACGAACTTAGAGGAATCCGGAAAAGATCAAACAAATCGGAATAGTCATCAATCAACACCTCAAGAGCTTCAATTCCCACGCCGCATTGCCATCTAAGGAGTTTCATGCAAAGTTGGCTTTTATCCAATATGCTTCCATGGGTAAACAATACGACCGTTTGCTGGAAATCATAGGGCCGTTGGCAAAAAGGTGGTTGGCGGAGAATTCCGGGGAAACGGGCAAATAGGCAATAATTTTCAGGAGCAATTTGTTCCCCAATAGATTCGGGACGCTCAGCGTCACGAATTCGAACCGTCGCCCGGCATCTCCTATGCGGCCGCAGCCGGGCAGCGGGAGAACAAGGCCCAGCTTTTGGTCCGGCTTTGGCGCTTCGCGGGGGGATATTATTGCCCAAGCGTTTTCCCCTGGTCGGCTCCGCAAGGCAGTGGTCTTAAGTGCAATGCTCAAATCCAGAAAAGGGCAATAATATAACCCCCGCGAAGAAGCGTTCCCCCATTCGCCAAACTTTGGCAAAAATCCTAATAACGCGGCCTTTCTCAGAGTCTATTTTTTATCATTCCCCCAATATGGGTGATCTCCCTTACATCGATCAGGTGTACGGCTTCTATTAGTTTGGTAAGGAATAAGTAAATAGAAAGGGTATCCATCTCGACGCAGGCTTCGGAAAGACTGGTCCTAACCAAGGCGTACTCGGCAATTGTTCGTAAATCGGTCTTCCAGTCCGCTAAGTCCCGGAATTTGAAAAACCGCTTAAAAACTATGTAAGGGTCTTTATATTCTTTCAGGGACAACATACGTGGGAAATAATCCCAATCGGTCAGATCGCCACCAAGCCAGCCGCGGAAAAGATTAGGGTCAAAAACGCTATTCACGTCTATGGAAAGGGGACTTTGCTTTTTCTCCTTATTAAGGAGGTAAGCGGCGTTAATGACAGATTCCAATAACCCGAGGCTAAACAGGAGGTCGCCGGGGTTTCTTTTCTCATAAGTTTGGTTGGAGCTGGCCGCTCTCAGGGCATCATTGACGGTTCTCTTATGGGAAACCAAGTCCGCGGTGGAAAAGAACTCAGCAAATATTTAGTACGGGTCAGTTATCTTTTCCTTATACAAAAATGGATGTGTCAAGATATTCACGTTCCTGTTTCATATAGAGATGATTTTAGGTTTCAGTATTGTCCGCTGGAAGGGTCAAATGGATGCCTGGGAACGCGGTTATGATCCGACCGCCTGGATCGGTAAGGACAGTAATGTGGGTGGTCGGTAGTTGGTCCCGGTCAAAACCGACGATCCGGTGAACATCCACCGTGCGCCGAAAATTCAGAGAACCAGTAACGGGGATGCCGGGCTCGGTGGATATGTCCCGTAGATAGGAAAGGATTTCCGGTATTGGGATGGTAAATTTGCTCGTATCCGGATGGCGGGGGATTTTGAAATAATGCCGTTGCGGGATATGTGCCAGGGCGGAGACGTTGAGGTAGTAAGTTTTCCGTAAAAGGCGCTTTCGGTTCTTCATGGGCACTTGCATGACGGCACCGTTTACCAGTTCGTTTAGCCAGTCCTGGGTGTCACTGAGCAGAAAGATCAGTTTTATCCAAGCTTCTTCGTTGAATGGCGGTTGGTTGGCCATTTCTATAGGCTGCTCCATGTTTCGATGTTTGAGAGTCTAAAACACGGAAGCAAGTTGACCAATATACATCTGATATTCAATTCGATATAAGCATATTTTAACGGTTACAGTTGATGTTTTATCGGTATTTTATTCCGAATTTTAGTTATATTGACAGTCAATAAAGATTTAATTTTGCATCATGATGACTACTGATATGACCAAAAAGATACATGAAGGCCAAAACATCAAACGGTTTCGGGAAATGCTGGGCATTAAACAGGAGGCCCTTGCCCACGAATTGGGGGAGGATTGGACCCAATCAAAGGTTTCTAACCTGGAGGCTAAGGACACAATCGATCCGTCAATTCTCGACGAGGTATCAAGAATTCTGAAAATACCGGTAGAAGCCATAAGGAATTTTGACGAGGACGCTGCCATTACCATAGTTGCCAATACCATCAATAATAACGATCATGCCACCGGCAATTCTTTATTTATGTACCAACCGTCATTTAGCCCGGTTGATAAAGTAGTGGAATTGTATGAGTGGCTGTTGAAAGAAAAAGATGTGGAAATCGAGGCCCTGAAAAAACAGGTGAGTGAAAAGAAAAAATAATTACGTACCACTAGATTAAGAATTATGAAACTTGATCGATACGAGCTCAAGGCCGAAAAATCAATGACGGTCTTTGAATTCGTAAGTGAAGGGCCGAAGGGAGCAATACCGAAGTTGGTTCAATATGGTGAGACTAACTTAAAGGATTTCTATAACCTTGCTTTCGGCGATAAGGATCATGCCACCGGGGAAATCGACGATGGAATCGTTTCGAACAATGGTGATAGTGAAAAGATTCTTGCGACTGTAGTTGCTACCGTATACGCCTTTACCGACAAGCACCCGGATGCTTGGGTTTATGCAACTGGCAGCACGAAATCTCGGACCAGGCTATATAGGATGGGGTTGACCAAATACTTTGAGGAAATCCAGGAGGACTTTGACCTCTACGGCCAAAGAGAAGGAGAATGGGAATTTTTTGAAAAAGGCGTAGAATACCAGGCATTCCTGGCACAGAGAAAAAGCGAATAAAATGTTTAATATGAAAGTAAAAGAACTCAACAAGAGCAAGTTGCCGATTGTGCGAATTGACAACTCCCTTGAAAAGTACAAGGACAAGACTCTTTTCAAGGACAAGTTGGATAAGGCAAATGAAATGCTAAAAACGACCGGATTACCCAAGTCCAGACGGCAGCATTCCTAAACGCATTTGAAATAGTTTTACAATGGTTCATTTAAAGGCTTAATAAAATCATGCTCGAATAACAATGATTCAGCAAGATTAGTCTCTTTCATTTTGAACCAAACTTGTTCTTGCCAGAAATAAGATTCGGCCTTATTGAATCGATAGATATTTACTGCGTCCTCACTAGAGTTAAAATAAATATAGTCGGAGGAATTGTAAGGTTGATTAGGGTTTAAGTGTATTTGTGGGCATACATAAATGGGTGCAGAATTAACAAATACCCACAAGATGCCATCTTTGTTTATTTTCTGTAAAAATCCAGCAGCCAACCTCCTAATTTGAATCTCTTCAGATTCATTTTTATTAAAGCCACCCGCAAAACCCTCTGCCTTAAGTTTATCCAAAATATCTTCGAAATCTTCACGTGCGTTGAAATACTTGCATAGCAAAGTATGAATTCTGCGCCAAAGAATCTTACCGACTTCTTTAGAGGGAATGTTATAGCGATACTTCTTGAATGATGGTGAAAACAGATTGCTTGCTAAATCCTTAATCGTTTTGTCGCGGAGTTCAGTAAAAAACTCGTTGGGGTCGTTTTCTAATTCATATGGCCTCGCAGAAATAAAGACAGTATATCCAGATTCGTCAAACTCCTCAATAAGTTTATCCCAACATTCCTCAAAGCTATAACTGGGCTTTTTAACTGTGGTGATCCTTTTTACATTGCTAAAGCTCAAAATCAACTCGGAAAAATATTTCTCTAATAATTCCGGAGGAATTGGCTTTGTTCGTAGGATCTCATAAAGCGACGCCTTAAACTCCTCATTAATGTTTCTTTTCGTTGTGTGTCCATAGTTCGAAATTTTTACTACCCAATTTACCACCTCCTTCCATTGTATCATTTTACTGCCTTATAAATCAACCACATAGCAAAACTTAAGCAAGGGTACTAGCAACTGAAACCTATAAATTGTAGCCGATAAATTCCAATTTAACAGGTACGGGATGTAGAATCGCTAATTAAAAGCTTTAGAATCATTTTATAACCTCCCCACCTCCTTCTTGGTTTAAAAATAACGGCTACATCAACTGCATATCCGTATCGTCGTTTGCACATTCCGCCTGACGAATAAAAACACAGTATCCGTAGGTACAAATCCAAGCGATAGAGAGAGCCTACATTAAAAAAGTCTTACATGGTGGGAGCTTTAATACGCCTGTCAAAATCAAATGGCTCGTCACCCAAATTCTTTATCCGGCTAAAGTCCTTATTTAGGGGATTTATGAGATAACTATGTTCCTCCGGAATAATAGCAGAAGGAACTTTTAAAACAGCAGATGAGCCTCTTTTACCCCATTGGTCGCCAATACCTTGAGTATATGGATATTGAGAATATTCTTGCCAACCAGAATTAAGCGATGCCAATTCTTTTTCTTCAGTTTTTATATCATCGGGAATTTCGATCAGGATCGTCCTAAAGTTCTCTTTGAGACCCATGGAGCTTCTATGCACTACGTTATCAAGACATGCCAATGATCGCGACCCAGCTGTATAAATAATTTTCACATCTTTTCAATTCCACCGCGCCGGGTTACCAGATGCAAAAAGGCTGCCTGCAAATTTAGTCAACGTTATTCTATAGACTATCATAATTTAGGCAAGATCTCCGTATTCTATTCTTGTTAATTCTTCAATAATTAGATTGATTCCTGTCATAATATCTAGAAGATAATTGGGCCGCTGTCCACCTAACCCGTAGGATGGGGCCGACATCCATTTGTTGAATTCTTCAACTGATCCAAAAATTGATATTCCTTTCCCATAAAGCGCAAAAATTGAAAGAATTTTTTCGCTTATAGCCGCATTGAGATGAGTCTTACGATTTTTATAGTTTCTCAGTGTTTTCATTGTAACGTATAAAATCGATTCGACCATTGGGCCTGTCAGCAATGTTAGAGCAATGAGGTCAAAGGCCGCCTGAGGGTCTAATCCCTTTTTAGAAGACATAAAAAGGGAAATATTATTATCATATTTCTTTTCGTACTTCTTTAATACTTTATCGACCTTTGGAGTGGTCATTACAGTTAGCATATCGACCATTGTAGGTATTAAAATTAAAAAAATCCAATTAATAAGGGACTTTTTCCGAATTTTCAAGAATTTTTTCCATTCGCCACTTGGATTGTTCAGACAATCCAAAGGCTACATTCCATAATGTGACACACCTTCCACTAATTGTAAATTTCCTTTCTCTTGTATTTAAAATTATTTTTTCTTTACACCTACAGCAACTGTAGTACGTTCTTTATATTAGCCATATCCATGACCACCTGTCAAACAACAAATTCAATCACTTTGATTCACAGCTCATTGTAGAAAAGATTCGAATCTCTCTCTCCGAAAAAAGTCCTTTCGAGCAAGGCTTTTTTCAGTCTCAACATACTCCACTTAATCAACATTTATAAATTAATCAATTGAAGGACTACTGTGTCCTATCCCCTAAAAGTAAATTACGGGTTATTATTTCGGTTAATTATTTCGTTCAAAGAGTTGTTATAATTTAAAAGCTTGTTTTTGGTTCATACAAACCTGATTTCGGATACATTCTGCGTTTCATTACGGCGCAATTTTGTTGAAACAAAAAAACGAAATCATGAAAATCATCGTAACAGGTTCTTTAGGGAACATCAGCAAACCCTTAACACAGGAATTGATTCAAAAAGGGCATTCGGTAACCGTTGTCAGCAGCAAGCCCGAAAAAAAATCAGCAATTGAACAATTAGGCGCCAGCGCTGCTATCGGCTCTATAGAAGACGTAGCCTTTTTGACTAAAACTTTTACCGGTGCAGATGCCGTTTACTGCATGTTGCCACCATTCGACTATTTTGATCCTACCCTGGATATTATGGTAACAACCCGCAGGCAAATCGGAAACTATTGTGCCGCCATTCTCGCATCTGGAGTAAAAAAGGTGGTCCATCTCAGTAGCATAGGCGCTCATACCGATAAAGGCAACGGATTACTTGCCTTTCATCATCTTGCTGAGCGTATTTTTAAGGAACTTCCCGCAGATGTAATTATTAAACATATGCGGCCGGTCGGTTTTTATACCAACCTGTATGACTTTAAAATGTCGATAGAAGGCAAAGGATTTCTTGGAATGTTTTTAACTCTGCGCTTTTCCGGGTTTTGGAGCCTCCTCACCGGAAAAAGAGGTGTTATTGCGGCCAACTACGGGGCAGACGATGTTATTCCATGGGTGTCACCAAAAGATATTGCTGCAGCCACGGCCGAAGAACTCACCACACCATTTGTGGAAAGAAAGTTCCGTTACGTAGCGAGTGAAGAGCTAAGCTGCAACGAGATAGCTCGGATTATCGGCGAAGCGATTGGCAAACCTTATTTAAAATGGGCATTAATGAGCGACAAAGACATGCTCAGCGGTTTAAAAATGTTCAAAATGCCGGAATCAAGGGCCCGGGGAGTTGTTGACATGAATGCTGGTATGCATAACGGCATCGTAAATGAACATTATTACCTGAACAGGCCAAAAGTAATGGGCAAAACCAAGCTGAAAGAATTTGCAAAAGAATTTGCCGCTGCAATGGCTAAATAGATATTGATCCTAAACCATTTTATTGAACTTCTTCTATTTAAAAACGGACCGTACTTATTGTCGGCTGTTATGAACTGCTTGTTGCGTTTGCCTTTTTTTCACAGGTTTTCTAAAAAAACCATCGTATAAGAAGCAACCGCCTTGCACAAGCCATTTAAATTTGCAGTACAAAGGGGAATTTTTTTGTGGACGATGGGTTGGTAAAACAATGAAATTCATCTGCCCGGGAAATTATCCACTATAATTGGGCCATTATCGTCTTTTAGAATTTGACATTGTTCAAATAGCTTTGCAAGCCGACCGGGGGCAATTGTATAACTAAAACTTGAGTTCGCCCATAAATCTCCTTTCATATCATTTGAAGGGGTTGGCGGCCGTTTAAATCACATTTTTGACGGGCAATATCGGATTGCTTTTTTTACTGGGGATCTGCCGTTTTGCCCGGTAATTATGAGTGGGCCGTTCGCATGGGTATCCTTTTGTATGCTATATTTTACTTTGGGGGCGCCGTATAGGGCATTAATAAACACACCGTATTAAGATTCGATGATCGCCTGGGATTACAACTTTTATACAGGAGAAACAATTAGGATGATCTGCCTATTATTCATTTTATTGGCTACGGGCTTAAAGGAATTGCGGTAATTAGCATGGTATTTACTAAAAAGTACAAAGGTTACAACTATCGCTGTGTTTTTATATGGGCACATATCCTATTTTTCTCTAATACTGACAATAAAGGCAATTCCCTGTCGGCTATTTCATTTTCTGAGCTACTAAATTTAAAATGCTCTTACAACCTTTTTTGGAATTTTATTATATTTAGATATGGCTAATAAACCACCCTACCGGATTAAAACCATTACCGAATATCACCGAATATTAGAACTCCCTAAGCCGGAACATCCCCTTGTCAGCGTGATCAATCTGGATTCGTTTACAGCAGCAGAGCTGGCAGAACCCATTAGTTTGATCTTTGATTTTTATTGCATCTCGTTAAAAAGGGATTTATACGTTCGGATCAAATATGGCCAACAGGCTTGCGATTTTGATGAAGGGGTACTTTTTTGCATGGCCCCCGGCCAGGTTTGGAGCCTTGAAACGGCAAAAAGGCAAACAAAGAAACCATCAGGATGGATGATCCTGGTTCATCCTGATCTTTTATGGAACACACCATTGGCCAAAAACATAAAGCAATATGAATACTTCGGGTATTCTGTTTATGAATCGTTATACCTATCAGATAAGGAAGAAACCCTGTTAACAAGTATCGCGAAATATATTGAACAGGAATACCATTCCAATATTGATGAATTTAGCCAGAATGTGATCATCGCTCAACTGGAGGTTATCCTAACCTACACAAACCGGTTTTACCAGCGCCAGTTTCTTACACGGAAAATTACCAGTCACCAAATCGTTGGCCGTGTGGAAGATGTGCTCACGAATTACTTTAACAGCGATGCCATTACCAAACACGGGTTACCCACCGTCGGATATGTTGCTGAGCAATTAAACCTATCAGCAGGTTATTTAAGCGAGTTGCTAAAAGCAATAACCGGACAAAACACACAGCAGCATATCCATGACAAACTGATTGAAAAAGCAAAAGAACAATTATCCACAACAGGGCTTTCGGTCAGTGAAATTGCTTACGAATTAGGATTCGAACATGCGCAATCTTTCAACAAGCTATTTAAGGCTAAAACCAATGTTACACCGGGAGAATTCAGGGCGTCTTTTAATTAACCGGATAGTCCTAACTGATAATTAATTCGACGCATTTTGAGTATCCCGCGCTATCCACTTTCAACCAAAGATCGCTATTGGGAAAATTAATAATGACGTCGTGCAATAGGTATTTGGCTGAATCTATCTATTCCTATAAAATAATTGCACTACATTCACCAAACAAGCATCAAACAAAGAAATGAATGTTTTTACAAACGTAACAGGACTGAAACGCACAATTGGAGTTTTTGGACTGGCTTGTGCAGTAGTGAATATAACTGTTGGTACTGGAATATTTGTATTGCCAGCACTGGTTGCTGAACATATGGGTGCCGCCGCCATCATCTGTTTCTTTCTTTGCGGTTTGTTGATTTTTCTAATTGGCTTATGCTTTGCCGAAGTGGGCAGTAAGGTTACAGGAAGTGGAGGTACTTACACGTATATTGAAACCGCCTTCGGCCCCTTTTTTGGATTTTTAGCAAACAATATATTCTGGTTTGGCTCTGGTGTTCTATCGGATGCTGCAGTAGCCAATGGATTGTCCAAAACCTTGGGTTCATTTTTCCCGTTTGTAGATTCATCAGCATTTCGCCCTATCTTCTTTTTGTTTCTTTTTGGCGGTTTAGCCTTAATCAATATCCGAAGCACAAACAATGGGGTAAAATTTGTCATTTATACCACTTTAGCTAAACTATTTCCCCTGTTTCTTCTAATTTCCTTTGGTTTGAGCCATATATCCATTGCAAATCTACAATGGACAGATTCGTTTACAATTCATGATGTTGGAGCCACATCTCTTATTTTGTTTTTTGCTTTTCTTGGCATAGAGACAGTTGTCAGTAACAGTGGCGAAATTAAAAACCCTTCACGTGTAATACCCCTCGGAATTCTATCGGGAATATCTGTTGTATTGTTGTTGTATGTTTCCATTCAGCTGATTTCCCAGGGCATTTTGGGTCACAACTTGGTTACATACAAAGATGCACCACTCTCTGAAGTATCCAAGAGACTTTTTGGCTATATTGGTATTTCGCTGGTCAGCATAGGTATTGTCATTTCGATGTTGGGAAACCTTAGCGGAGAAATTTTGGCCATTCCCAGAGTCATTTTCGCGGGCGCAAGAAATGGTATCTTTCCGGCAATTTTAGGAAAAGTACATCCTACCTATTTCACACCCTATATTTCCATTGCCATTTATGCTACCATGGGATATTTTTTGTCAGTATTTGGAACATTGAAGCAATTACTTGTGTTATCCAGCGCCTCCACGCTATTAATATACTTGGGGGTGGTGTTTGCAACCATGAGGCTTCGTTATAAAAGTCCAAGTTCAACAGAAAAAGCATTTACCATTCCCGGTGGTTTACTTGTTCCCATATTAGCTACGATGGGCATTTTGTGGTTACTTTCAAATTTAAGTAAAGAAGAAATGATAGGAACTACCATAGCATTGCTAGTTCTATCGCTTATATATTTTTTTATGAAATGGTTTAAGAAAAAACAACTAATGAACCCTATACAACAATAAGACAAGCCATAGTATGCAGTAAACTTTTCTTACTTATTGTTTTGCGGTAAAAATAATTGTGTCGCCATCAAAAAACCAAAGGCCCCTACCTGATAAGGAATAGGTTGGTAAACAGGTTAAATCTTATTAAAACTGATATTGCCCATATATCTGGAAGGCTTACTGATATTTCTTACTGTATCTTACTAAAATAAACCAAAATTAAAATGCAATTTAGAGTTCACTTCCAGCATTAATACAGTTTGCATATCAAGCATACATGTTAATATTATCTGCGCAAACTGATTACTTTAGAACATAACTATTCTTTTGTACTTTTACCGGAGAGGCTATGAATGAACGTTTTCCAAATACGTCAAAAAAGACCAATTCAAGGCCTTAATAGATAATCAATTCAAAATATTTTTACCCGCATATTATGGAAATTATTTTAAAACCCATTGCCACAGTCAGCAACTCACGCAAGGAACCTGTTGATGACCATTGGAGTGAAATAATTTCAACCATTACGCTTTCTGATCATGTACCTTCCGAAGCTTTTAACCACATTGAAGCTTTTTCCCACCTAGAAATTATCTTTTTTATGAACCAGGTTAAAAATGACAATGTTATTTTTTGTGGACGACCAAGGGGCAACCCCAATTATCCTATGGTTGGTATTTTTGGACAACGTAAAAAAGACAGACCAAACCAGATAGGACTCTGTACGGTAGAACTTCTTGCGCATCAAGACAGGTGGATCAAAGTAAAGAACCTGGATGCAATTGATGGTACACCCATTTTAGATATCAAACCGGTCTTTAAAGAATTCAAACCGGCGGGAGAAATTCAACAACCTCTTTGGGTTGCAGACTTAATGAAAAATTATTGGTAAAAACGATCCTGTTGCTAAAACTCTTCTTGTATCCCGCCAAAAGTAAATTATACCCACAGCAAAAATCGTTCTATTTCACAAGGATACTTTTTTAGGGGTTATCGCTTAATACCAGGGTGGTTTTAACCGGCTGTTTTGATTATCCATTATTTTTTTGTCTTGGTCTTCATCTTCACTTTTGTGGTGGCTTTTTTTTCAGAAACTGATTTTACAATTGTCTGCCCGGAAACAATTAGGTCTGAATTTTTGACTTTTGATAAAGAATTTGCGTAAGCCTCGTTCACGAGTTTTTGGATATACTCTTTTGGGAAATTATTTTTGTCTGTCACAAGGATGTAGCGATACTGATTCCCATTTCCTATAAGCATCTTTTGTGGATCTGAAATTTCGCTTCCCCAATAAAAACCAAAATGAACATTTTTACTTAAACGCCCCACCGCAATGGAACAAATTGTATGCCCCACTTTTTCTGTCGGACTCCAGCCAAAAGCAACGGCATTATAGTTGTCGTAGATTAGTTCGTTAGCCTGAGGGCATAAGTCCCAGGCAAAGTCCCGAAGCCACATAACTAAATCTGTTATCTCATTCCCAAAGGGTTCAAGAAACGTCAATAGCTCCCTTTTTTGTTCCTTACTCATATTTCGAAATATTTTAGGTCAGCTAATTGCTTAAGTGGGAAGTATCTTTGAGTGTTGTAACTTATACGTTTCCGACGACAATTGAAATGGAGCAAATCCTAAAATTGAATATAATTCCCTTTCTTTAAGAAGAATTTACCCGAATGGTAAACTAATATCTACATGGATGCCAACGGGACCTGAAAGCTTATGGCCGCTTTGGCATAGTAATCAATCGCGTGAACATTTCCGAGGGCTTGAAACCACTTCCTGTAAAAGATACCCCTTAATAGTCTCTCTGGTGATTGGATTACATTAAAGGAATATTGTAATTCAATAGCCGGATTACTAATTTAATGAATAATCGGCATAATCCAGCGGTAGCCTATTCCAAAGGATTATTATATTAACATTTAATAAATAAAATTAATATTCCGATATGACACTAGAATCACCTATACCCAAGGATAGGTGGAAAATCTGATAATTTATACCAAGGAGGATTGCTTTCCAGTTTTACAGATTGAATGCTTTGGAAGAAAAGTTACCTGCAATAAGGGTCTACATCCATTGATGGTTCCATATTGACGCCGGTTTGCAAAGGAATTACGGGATTGTTATCATAAATACCCGTCTTATCTTCATTTTTTTTCAAGTCGACCCTTTATAAAACTTTCTGCCTCTTCGCCCTTCAGCATTTTTTTGAGGGTCATTAAAAACTGCTAAGGGTACCCCTTCATAAGCACGATTATGACTTTATTCAATGTAATCTTCACCGACTATATTGCATCGGGCTAAATAAATAATAGATAGAACAGGAGAAAACAATTAGAGGGCAGGCTTCGGGCATAAAGACAATTGGGCTGAAAAACAGGCAATAATCCAAACTCCCGCCGCCAGGAAACATCGATCGTGGTCAACTTAACAGCATCAACGGTTAAACCATTGGGACTTCCTGTGGAATCAATCCTGGTATTGATCCGATACATCCGTATTGAATTACCTGAGTTTCCCCATGTGAGATGTCGCGCTTTTATAAAATTAGCAGGCCCTGTAATTTTAAGGTCGCTTAGGCCATTTATGTCACAAAAATGTCCACCTATTTTTCATAGCAAATGACTTCCACCAGTAAAATACCACACCTGGTGAAATCATGATAGCGGCACACTAGTAAATCAAAAGTCGCCGTCAAAATGCACTGATTTCAGTGAAAACATATCTACCTAAATTCTTATACCCTTTTTTTAAATAAGTTACCTAACTACCCAATTCAAATCCTCCTATAACTATAATCATCTTACACTCAAGCCCGGCAATATTTACAATGAACTAGTCCATATTTCATCGGGACGCTCATGCAATTAGTCTTGTGTTTCTAGCTGGAAAATTAATTCGACATTTGTCCCGAAAACTTTCGCCATCTTTAACGCAAGCACTGTGGAGGGAATAAACTTTCCTGTTTCAATTGAGTTAACTGACTGCCTCGATATACCGATTTTTCCGGCAAGATCCTCCTGTGTCCAGTCCTTCTTAGCACGTTCCACCTTTAAAGTGTTTTTCATATTCCGTATTTTTTTTTCGAAATGAACCAACCAACAAAATAAAACAGCCAACAAAAAACCACCAGATTCGCATAACCAAACCAGCCCGGTTTCGAAATATCACAAAGGCTTAGCAAAAACAAGATCATGATTAACATGGTTGTTAATGAAAATCCGATTACGACAGCCTCCAGGTGTACCCTTTGTTTCACTTCGTCCATTACCGAAAAGCATCTGATTAATTTAAAAATAAAAACGGAGAAAGTAATTATTGGCACAAAAGCAATAATTATCGAAACAGGCTGCCCTATTAGACGATGATTTAAAATCCATACTGCCGGTAAATAGGTGGCTACGTGGATGAGGGCGAAAATAGACACGTTTCGTTTCACATCTTTTTTAGATTGTTCCATAATGTTTAATAATTTAATTGGTTACAAAGATAAGTAAACATTTCTAATTGTCAAGCTATCTTTACTTTTAGTATAGTAAACAAGTCTTTTAATTGAATTTCAACTAATAACACGGTCATTTTAGGGAGTTTTCCTTTTATACTCGTTTTTCAACCGCTGCAAATGGCCCGGCATTAGCTTATTTGGCGGCATTTGACAAAGTCCAAAAGAACCGGTGCCAGATATAGGTAGAAAAGTTGAAAAATGTAGTAGCCGGGATTATCCGTCCGTCTACAGGGAAGGCTTTATAAAGTCCAGGTTATCAAAGAAGCCTGTCATTTTTCATTAGCTTCTTTTAAGCCTGCTGGCAACTTAGGTAAGATAAGTACTGGCATCGGTTAAGTTTCCCCCAAAGCTGACTTTTATCTGGCGATTAGATGTAACTTACCAGATTCCAGGAGCCTAACCAATAGTGTATCCTGCTTATTTGCGCCCTGGTGAATTCAAAAAAAACCCTATGCCACAAAATACCTCTGATGAATACAAACTAAATTACATAAGGAAAAAACTTTTTCATCTGGCTTATTTTTCACGGGAACGAGACCAAAGCAGTGTTTCCAAATTGATTGCTTTGATAATCACCCACCCGGAACCTGACCAAACCCTGCTCACCTGGGTCGTGCATCCTGCTTTAAAAGCAAATAAAAACGCTTACAGCGAGGTGAATTCAGCCATTTCAGATGCTGTTTATGAATTAAAAATCCCGTTGAATCTCGAGGATGCTTTTGTTTACCCCAATGATTGAAAAAAGGCCAAACCATTACTAGTGAAACGGTTGTCATGATTATGCATTGTCCTGCATCCTTCCCGGATACCAATCGAATTGAATTAACGGATTGGAAGTATTGTATAGGCTGCCGAAGTATTATAGGCCATATCAGAAAAGACTATTAACCACTCTTATTGACGGATTTCAATCCATGTTCCAGATCAATTATTTACGGGTACCTGATACGGGTTCTTTGCCCGGCAGTCAATGCTGGTGAGCCTGTTAAATCCACAATGCCCTTAATCAAAGGGTGACGTGTTGTCTTCTGCAGATTATACCAGTGCCATTAAATTCCTGCAGCAAAAACGTTGAGGTTTTTCTCGAAAACAAAGCGATGGCATTCAGCTTTAAGGGCGTGTTTCCTTTTGCGATGATATAGCCGGCTGACCGGAGGAAATATCCAGAACAGATGACTATTTTTTTGGCATGATCTGTTCATTTTCGTTTCGATTCTGAGGGGCCGGTAACCTACAAATAAAAGTGACCCAATGAAATTTTAATAAAATCAGCAAGGTATAAACCCAACAAAAAGAGTCTACCTTAGCTTTCAATTCCATATGCCACGATAAGCTGCCGGCACAGGCAGGCGATAAAATAAAACCATTCTATTAATATCCGTTTCGAATGACAAAGTTGACACTATCGGCAATTTTCATTTTTTGGTTGACCAATGCCTATTGCCAGTATAAAACCATTGTATATAAGGCTAGTGATGAGGACTTTGTTAACCCTGAGCGCGGGTTTTATATCCCCACAGAAACAAAAGCCAGCCATTTTAAGTCCCTGGATGTTGATAAAATTGCAAAATACCGGCTGACCTACCAGCATGTGGGTAAAGCCACCTATAGCGTAAGAATCAGTCTGCTGTACCGTGCATATGAATTGGATACCTTTAAGGACCGGCCGCTTTCCACCGAGTTTCTTGACAATGTGCAAAAAGACCTGGATGCGGTGCGCCTGGCGGGCTTAAAAGTAATTCTTCGATTCGCCTATACCAACTCAGCCAAATCCGGAAATTGCAGGGATGCCTACCATATCTGCCCTCCCTACGGTGACGCCCCGGTTCCCATTGTAATGCAGCACATAGCCCAATTAAAGCCATTGCTTCAAAAAAATGCGGATGTTATTGCCGTTCTCCAGGAGGGCTTTATCGGCATTTGGGGTGAAAACTATTTTACGGATTATTTTGGAGATGCCTCAAACAATGGAACTGGCAGGATATTAGACAGCAGCTGGACCCTAAGAGGCGCTTTGTTAAAAGCCCTATTGGACGCGCTGCCCGGTAGCCGTATGGTACAGGTGCGTACCCCCCAGATAAAACAAAAATTTGTGTACGGTCCATCCGGATCCGTGCTAAGCCCCCCGCTAGCCGCAAAAGAGGCTTTTAGCAATTCCTACGCTTCGAGAATCGGATTTCATAATGATTGCTTCTTATCTTCTATCGACGATTACGGCACCTATGATGATTATGGAAGTTCAACGCAACCCCGGATGCAAGCCAATGAGATACTGAGAAAATATATGGAGGCCGACAGCAAATATACCGTTGTCGGCGGCGAAACCTGTGATGATGCATACAGCCCGCAGAACGACTGCGCCCCTTTTGGCTTTGCGGAAAGGGAAATGGCCGCCATGCATTATTCCTATCTAAATTCAGCCTACAACAATGATGTGAACAATGACTGGGACTCTTTGGGTTGCATGAAAAGCATCAAATTAAAATTAGGATACCGGTTTGTTTTGAAGCAGGCCATTTTACCCCTTCAGCTTAGAAAGGGGCAGGATTTTACACTTGACATGAATCTTGAAAATGCAGGCTATGCCACCCCGTTTAATCCCAGGCCGGTAGAACTGATATTAAGAAATACAGCCACAGGCAGATTAATTAAACTGACATTAAAGACGCAGATTCAACAGTGGTTTACCGGCCCCATTCATCTAAAGGAGGAGATTCGCATACCCCTTGAATTAGAAAGCGGCAACTATGAAGTGCTGCTGAATTTACCGGACGGATTTAAGAGCCTGCAGGATAATCCGGCCTACAGTATCCGTTTTGCTAACGAAAACGCCTGGGAACCTGGGTCAGGTTTCAATAAACTCAACCACGTGGTCGGTGTAAAATAAGGAAGCTTGGCCATTAGACCGGCTGTTAAAACACAAATGGAAGCAAGCAGGCTATGGTCTTTGGAAGACCCGGGTTCATGCAGTGAGGACAGATCTGTTATTGAACCTTAGTTTTCAAGATCTTCTTTAAAATAACAATTTGGCCCAGGTGGTAGTGGTTGTGTTCAATGACGCCCTGGATATTACGGTAAAAATTGCCATATTCATCCGAAACGCTTTGCCATAATTTACTTTCGGGCATCTCTTCAATTAATCTGGCAAAGACTTCTGCATCCTGCCAGGTAATGTCCAGCAATTGTTCCCAATCTTTTTGTGACTGAATATTTGGCAGATTAAAACTGAGTTCATGTTTGGAATCCAGGGGTTTGCCGGCCAGCAAACCGGAAACCGCATTTAAATAAAAATTCATATGGTAAACCAGGGCGGCAATGGAATGGCAGTTATAAGCCTGTTTTATCGCCAGTTCCCAGGAAATATCTGACAATTGTTCCTTCAGGCTGGACCATGTCCAGTTTCCCCCAAAGGTCAGGTCCCGCAACTGTTTGGCAATTTGTGAAGGTAGATGCATATGACAGGCAATTGTCCGTTATCATCAAATTCATCCGGAAATCCGAAAAAAAAATCAACCATTTTATGTTTCAATAGGATAATAACCAAGGACAGGGCATGAGCGTCATTTCTGCTGGCTATGAGTCAGCCTTTCCAGCAAGGCGATTTTTTCATCCTTTTCCCTGAGCAGGGCTTCATATAGTTTTTTGTTATCATCAATCAATTCGACCAATTTGTCCAAGGGATTAAATGTGCATTGTGAAGCGCTGAACGTGCCGTTACTATGACTAAAACTATGGTCGTTGAAATTGTTAAAATAATTTACTACGGTATCATCATTAAAAGATTTAATCGCGTCCGGGGAAATTTTTAAAATTTTGGCCACTTCCTCCAGGATGGAATTATCGATGGTTTCCTTTTGTTCAAGCAGGGATATCTTCTTTTGATTCCAGGGATCCCCCATTGCACTGGCCAGGGCATCCTGCTTCCAACCAAGCATTTCCCTGAACCTTCTTAAATTCCTTCCCTGATGAATGGTTTGTTCTGACATAAGTGAATGATTACTCCTTCAAATTTAAGGAAAAATTAAAGTAAAAGAAGGATTTGCCATTCCGTTCCTCCGACATCAATTTCCGCTAATCCATCCCCATGATGAAGTATCAACGTTTATCTTACAGTGTTAGCGCCGGGAGCGGATTCCTTTTTTCACCATTTACTCCACCCCCGATCTGGGATATTTCCCCCTGTTAACATTCCACCGGATACGCAACGTGGAAAGCAGGCATGCTCATGGGCCGCCCAAATAAGAATGGCAAACAGGCCCCTGAAACTACCGTCTATTTTGGTTAACGCCTTGGATAAAATTGGCACAAAAACCTGCTGCGACTTTAAAATTCACATTTGACGGGGCCGGCTTACCTAAAAAGGCCATCCAACCCCCACCCCTATCCGAATCTGCCCGGAACACTTCCCGGTCAATGGGATCCATGTAATCTTTCCAGGGAAATTTCCCCTGAAAACACCCCTGCGCCCGGAATGATGAGGGCCTTCCCCTGGGCATCCGTCCAGATTGTTTTAACCGTTTTTCCGTCCACAGAAAAGCGATAGGCTGCACGAGGAGCTAATTGATGAACAGAATAGCTGATGGGCTGTACTGAACCCTTTGGAGCTTCCAGGCGCCAGCTTCTCTTATCGGGTTCCCACTGCAGGACCTCCACAGCCAGGGTAGGGCAGCCGCTTATTACCAGTGAAGTATCCCCGCTGCTTTTGTTAAAATAATAGAGGTGCCCGGGGGTAGCCTGGTAGCCAAAGTCCGTGCCGGCCGTTATCTTAAATTTCCCGTTTGAGATGCTGTATTTTCCCGGCTCCAGTCCCACCTTCAATACCTGCCCCCGGAACCGGTAGATCAGCTCCGTGCCGGATAGTTCGGGAGTAATATGGGGATCCAGGTAAAGGCGGTTATAGAGGGGATTGATACCATAGATGGATTGGTATAATCCAACAATGGCTAGGGCATTTCCTGAAAGAATATCATCCCCCAGGCCATCCTGCTTTGCCCTGCCGTAGCGCTGAAATGCCAGGCCATCCCGGCTGTACTGGTCTAGTACTTTTTTTACATATTTGAGCGCTATGGCCGGATTATAGGCCCCGTAGGCCTTCACGGCGATGGATCCCCAGGACAAAAAGATGTCCCCGTTTTCATAATTGGGAAAAGGGAAGTGCCAGTCCTTGCCTTCCCCGGGCGCATAACTGGTCATGGTAAGGGGCCAGAAAAAAAGATGTTCCCGCTGCATCCCAGCTTCAATGGTATCCAGTATCCTTTTTTGACGTGCCCCGTCGTCACAGATGCCATAGGCAATCGCCATAAAATTGACCGGTGTAACCATATTGTTTCCATGTACCGACTTATCCTTATCCAGCCAGTGGACATAACAACCATTCTGCTCGTCCCAGAAACCACCCTCCCGGGTGGATTTGTTGAAACTGCTTTTTAGCCTCGCTGCGCTGTTTTCATAGAAGGCCGCTTTGGCGGGGTTATTCAACTGCCTCTCCACCGCAGCCCATTTTACCAGTGCGTGGTAGAGTTTGGCATTTACAAAGGCATTTTCATAGGATGCCCAGATGATATCGATCCAGTCACTGCTGAGCTGTTGGGTATGGGAATCATTCATCATCTCCACCAGCCCGTTTCCGTCAAAGTCACGGTGGAGAATCCAGTCCAGCGCCTTTTCGCAGGAACGCTGGTGGGTGGCTACCCATTTTTTGTCCCCGGTCTGGTCATAGAGCTCGGCCACATTGGTCACCAGGTCCGGATTCGCATCCATCAGGATACCCCACTGGGCCTCGTAAAACCCATCCTTATTGCCCTGGCCTGCCATCATGTCCTCGTCAGTATAGGCCCAGCGGGGAAATACCCGGCCATCGGCCTTGATGGCATGGTCACGGTAAAAATCCAGGCAGCTCTGGTAGCCTTTGAGGTAGTCCGGGTCATCAATGCCCAGTCCCATTTGGGCAATGTATTGTTCATGCAGGCAGATAGGCCCGTAGGGGGTATGCCAGGAATTGCCTCCATAATGCAGGGAATCGATGACGCCGATCCTTGCTATTGTATTGAGGACTGCACTTACCTTTTCCCCATCCAGCCCTTTGAATGTTCCCCGGCCATAGCGCTGCTGCACGTCAAAATATGCTAAGGTGACTCGATGCCGGGTGGTACCCGCTTGTACGGCAAAGGAACCCCAGACATCGGTTCCCGTCCGGATAAATCTTCTGCGGTAGGTGCCACTGTCGTAACGTGGCTGCATTTCCCTGTCGGAGACGGTGATGGCATATTCCAGGGTATTTTCGTTGGTACGGCTGTACCGCATGGCCACCTTTTTACCCGGTGCCCCCACACTGACCATCAGTCCGTTTCCCGTCCGGGCGTTCCAGAAACTCGAAGATTGGGTATGTACCCCATAGGTGCACAACTTTGTATTAAACAGGTAAAACCAGGCCAGGCCTCCATAACCCTGGTAAGCGCCATCCCAGGTATCCATATTACTGAAATGGAAGACCGGAACTGCTTGCTCCTCCAAACGGGCGGGCTTGTTAAAAGTCCTTTCCAGATCCCACTGGATGGAGGCGTCGTGTAAGGAAAGAATCCAGGTCTCGTTAGCGGACAGCTCCCGGTCACCGTATCTGATATTGTGTATGACCAGCCTGTCTTTTTCCAGGGTAATCTTTGGTTTGGCCAGCAGGTGCAGGGTGGAGAGCTGCCTGCCTTTCAGGCTTAGGGAACCATAAACCCCTTGGGTTCCGCTGATCACCTGCTGCCCATTTACCAAAAGGGAACTAAAACACAGCCCGCTTTGGTAATCGAGTGCCATTTGGAGTTTCGCATTGGAGAGGGTTATCCTTTTGGCGAGCGTGTCATTGACAATGGAAGCAGATTGGGAAAATACAAAGCCTGTAGTCATTGTCAACAGCAACAGACAGCCAAAAAAACGGGGTGATATATTTCGCATCACTGAAAGTACTGAAATCCCAATAAATTTCAAGTGACCCGATGGGCTCATCGTGGGTCCAGGCCTGCCTGCCGTTTTTCCTCCCCGTTTCCCATCGATTTTTATTGGATCTTAAAATGCCCTGTCCCTTTGATGAGCGCCATCCTTAGACCTGGAAAAAAAATGTATATTTATTAAACCATTTAACCCATCTGCCAAATGTCTGTACAACCATGCTGTACCCTTTTAGCCGCTTTGATAATTTTTATTTCCTGCAGTAAGTCGGCAGGCAGTTCCAACAGTGCTTCCATCGATGTAACCAAACAATGGTTCATCGATGACGCAGGGCTCCTCATTCAGGGCCTCTCCGATGGCCAATGGTCCAACAGGGCCTTTACCAGCCAGGAGCAAAACCTTTTTTCCAGCCTGGACACGGCAAATCTTGCCGGCACCTCCCAACCCGACTCCGTTTTTGAGGAAAGCCCGGTTAGTCACAATTATATCATCCCCAACCCCTATTCGGCCTATAGCCAGCTCCATTTCCAATTTACCAATGGCTTTTCAGGAACGATCATGTTTAAAATGGTAGTGGTCGATAACCACTTAAAACCCGTGGACAAGGAAGCCTTCCGGATACAGGCGAGCGTTTGTTCCGGCTGCGCCATGCCCTTTTCAAACAGCAGCCTGATCCGGATTATGCCAAATATACCCGCCGGACAGTATAGACTGTACTATACGCTCGGATCTGTCTCCAATCCACAGTTTTATACCAGTTGGGGAAACATTCAGAGAAACCCATAAAGCAGGTTACCCCGCTCCCGGTGAACCCCAAGGCAGGGATACAAAACTCATGCTTATGCGAAAGGGCAGGAACCATGATCAATGGAATCCGTAGACCTGTAACAAAGCGGACCCGCTCCCCAACTAACTCATAATTCGATCCCCATCATGGCCCCATGCCGGCGGATTCTGCTTTGACCTGCTGCGACCCCCTATGAAACAACTTACCCCTCCCTATAAATAAGATGGCTTAGTTTTGGCTCCCTCCCTGTATCCAATTTGGACAGTTCACCTCAAAATCGCAGAAGATGCCAGTACATCATGAAAAAGACCATCCCAAAAATGAAGGGGTCAAACTCGCCGGGAATCCGGCATACCTGATCAACCGGATGATCAAGGACCCCGTTGAAAATAAATGGGCCGCCCGGGAAATCACGCAGGAAGGACCCTGGCACAAACAGGTATGGAGTGCACTGCTGCTCAATGGCCTGCATACACTTCTCAGGACCCTGGAAAGGGAAAGGGGGAAACCTTTCCGGTTACAGAAGGGCTTTGAATGGTCCCTACATAAGGAACAGGAGGGCAAAACGCTTCACCTGCCCGCACCCATCCAAATACCTGCCGGCCAGGACCAGAAAAAGTGGCAGAAGCCATTTGCCGCGCGCCTGCCCATGAATTACTGGCCTACGGTATGTGTATTCAGATCATCGAGTGGGCAATAAATTCCTCGTTGAAAAAACCCCATGATGTCTTGCACTGATGCGACCTATAGAAGTCACACCTGTTTTAAAATCATTGAATTTTTATCATTTACGGCCCTTTGATATATTATGTAAATTCCCTTCCATTACTTCAGAATGCCCTTTTTTGTGAAATCCCCCAGCAGCCGGAGCCTGAATTCGGCACTTGCTGATGGAAGCAATCAATAGTAACCCCTTTAAAGAAGGAAAACCCAAATTTTAAAAAAAATGACAACCAGACAAATCCTATTAACCTCCAGGCCCGTCGGGGACTGCACCCTGGAAAATTTCAAAATCCAGGAAGTAACCTGCTATCTGCCCAAAGCAGGTGAAGTATTGCTCAAAGGGTTGTATTATTCGGTCGATCCCTATATGCGGGGCAGAATGAACGATGCCAAATCATATGCCCCTCCCTTCCAGGTGGGTCAGCCCATATCGGGCGCAGTGGTCGCTCAGGTAGTGGAAAGCAAGTCATCCAAATTCAGGCCAGGTGACCTGGTATTGGGCAATTTACCCTGGCAGGAACAATTCATAGCCCCCGAAACCAGCCTGCAAAAAATTGATGCCGGACTGGCTCCTCCCAGCTATTACCTGAGTATACTGGGCATGACCGGCCTTACGGCTTATTTTGGGCTATCCGATATCTGCCGGCCCAGGGCAGGGGAAACCCTGGTCATATCCGGGGCAGCAGGCGCGGTGGGGATCGTGGCAGGACAAATAGCCAAATTAAATGGCTGCCATGTGGTCGGAATTGCGGGGTCGGACGAAAAAACAGGCCTGCTCAAAAAGCAATTCGGTTTTGATGAGGCCATCAATTACAAAACGGCCAAAGACCTCCCGGGTGCCATTGCAGCAGCCTGCCCCAGGGGAGTGGATATGTATTTTGATAATGTGGGTGGAGAAATATCTGATGCGGTGATCAGCCAAATCAATTTTCATGCGCGCATTGCCCTGTGCGGCCAGATAGCTTTGTACAACAGCCGCGGGATTCCCCAGGGTCCCCGGCTGCAACCCATGCTGCTGACCCGCAGTGTACTCATGCAGGGCTTTATTATCGGTGATTATAAAAACCGGTTTGGAGAAGGCATCCGTCAATTGTCGGCCTGGGTGAAGGAGGGAAAACTTACATTCACCGAAACCAGGATACAGGGATTTGAGCAGCTGCCCCTCGCCATGCTGGGGCTCTTTCAGGGAAAAAATACCGGTAAAATGGTGGTGGTGGCATGACCGGACCTTCTTAACCCCCTAATGCCCTTGGATTGATTGTTGCCTGTACGTCCCGAAGTTTTTAATACTCCTTTCCGGCAGGAAAAAAAGATTTAATTTGAAGGGGCCAGCCGGCCGGTGCATTTCCCGGCGGGTATCCGGCCTTTTCCACCGGGTACCGGATTGGGACGGTCTGACTAAAAACAGTAAGCAATGAAACTCATGCGCGGTTTTCTGATTATATGCATTTTGGCCACCGGTCTCCATGCAAAGGCCCAGGCTGACCCGGGCGAATTGCCGGTGGCTGCCATGGAGAGCATCTACCAGCAGGTCAAAACCCCTTACAAATACGGGCTGGTGGTGATTCCTGAAAGCAATGATTACAAAGTGGACTGCCCCACCGTATTTAGAAATAAAGGTCATTGGTTCATGTCCTATATCCGCTATGACGGCCGGGGTTATGAGACCTGGCTTGCCAAAAGCGAGGACCTGCTGCACTGGACCACCCTGGGCCGGGTACTTGCCTTTTCAGATTCCTCCGACTGGGACAATAACCAGAAAGCCGGTTATAACGCATTGCTGGACTACCGCTGGGGCGGTAGTTACAAGCCTTTCCGCTACAAAGGCCGCTACTGGATGAGCTACCTGGGCGGCCATGCTTTCGGTTACGAAAGCGGGATGCTATCCGTTGGAATTTCCTTTACTTCCCATGGCATTGACTCCCCCCGCCTGTGGACGCGCCTGCCCAACCCTGTTCTCAAACCCGCTGACCCCGACGCACGATGGTGGGAAAACAATACCATCTACAAAAGCAGCGTCCTGTGGGACAGGACCCGGTCGACCGGCCATTCTTTTGTGATGTACTATAATGCAAAGGGTGACAGCAGCCAGCCCGGGGGGGCCAATGTGGAACGAATCGGTATGGCCGTCTCTGATGACATGGAACACTGGACCCGTTACCGGAGGGACCCCGTGCTGGATCATCATGAAGGGATTACCGGTGATGCCGTTATACAAAAAATCGCAAAAACATGGGTGATGTTTTATTTTGGCGCCTTCTGGAACAACAAAGCGGGGGCCTTCAATAATTTTGCCTGTTCCTATGACCTGGTTCACTGGACCGACTGGAAAGGCAAACCACTCATCAGCCCCTCGGAACCCTATGATGAAACCTATGCCCATAAGTCCTTTGTGGTGAAATATGGCGGGGTAGTCTACCATTTCTATTGTGCTGTAAATCGTGCCGGCCAGCGCGGTATTGCCCTTGCCACCTCCAGAGACCAGGGAAAAAGTCTCCTTACTTTTAGTAAATAACCCCCTCTTCCATGCGTGAACTGCCCTTTAGGGTGATCCCCGACCTCCTGCTGGCAACCCATCCCCCCTTAAACCATCCCTCCGGGAAGACCTGTCCTGGCTTCGGACAATATTTTGAGGACTTGGTCCCAGTCCCCGCTAGATGGCAGCCTTTATTTTGTAAATTGGATTGAATAGGGGGTTTCGATCTTTCCTGGATGACTTACCCTTTCCATGAACAGGTGGGAATTCCCTGTCGATTTATCAGCCCGGCCATACAGGGCAGAAAATTTGATCGGCCATTCCCATGCACGGAGTATCCCATATTTTCCTTGAAAAAACCGCCGGCGGAAAACAGAGGGCCCATGGGGAGTACTACCGGATCAACCTCAAAAACTGCTCCCGGATGGTATCATTTGCCATGGGGATGGGTAAAGCGGAAGCTAGCCGGGAAATTCTAAAAATAAAACAAACTCAACATGACAAACAAACTCATCAACTTTGCGGGTTGGTCCATTGTACTGGCAGCCTCCCTTTATTTTGTGTTCCATAATGCGATTCATTATTTTTCCTACGATGCCAAGTCCTATGGCGCCGAATACTGGCCCACCTATGCCTCCATATTATTGACCCATATCACCTTCGGATTGGTTGCCCTGCTGATAGGCCCCTTTCAGTTCATTGCTACATTTCGAAAAAAATACCCGCAGGCACACCGGACCATGGGTAAGATCTACCTGGTTAGCATAGCGCTGGCCGGCTCCGCCTCCCTGTACCTGTCCATCGGAAAAATTATCATGGCAGAAAAGGATATTGTATTTGGGACTGGCCTGCTGGGTCTGGCCCTGGCCTGGCTATTGACCTCCTCCATGGCTTACTGGGCCATCCGCTGCCGGAATTTTGTTCAACACCGCGAATGGATGGTCCGCAGTTTTGTAGTCACCTGCGGCTTTACCAGTTTTCGGTTGATATTCCGTTTGCTGGTCGATCAGTTGCATGTCGACCCTGCCATGGCCGGCAATACCATGGCATGGGCCTGCTGGGCGTTTCCATTACTGGTAACGGAGGGATTCCTGCAGGGTATCAAAATAAAAAGGGGCCGTGTCGCCCCAGCCGCTTAGGCAGCTCACTAGCAAGGGAACCGACCTGGCGGATCTTAGGCTTAAATGCCTCGCCATCGTGTTGGCCGGGGTCAATTAGGATGTGATAAGCCTGGTCTTAAAAAGGGCTGCCGGCGATTCTTTTAAAAGGAGAGGGTCTCCCTTTTATTCGAATAAAACCGAAAGGAGCAAACCCACGCCGACTACTACATCCACCAGGTTCCAGATATGCCTGCCCAATCCTATTTTATATAAGGGCTGAAAAAGTATGGCCAGGCAAACAAACACAATGGCCTGGGTCTTATGGCCGCTTTCATAGGCATCATAAGCCAGGATGGCAAATCCCACCAGGGCTGCATACCTCACGAGTTGAAAATAGCCGTAAGGCATGGCGAGCAGACAGAGAAATAACAGGATTGCAAGGACAATCTTAATGGTCTTTTTCATGGTTACATGCGCTGGATGGCGCAGGTCATAAAGATATAAAATCCTGACCCAGGATAAAATCATCCCCAGATAAATGGAATCGGGATGCGGCCAAAACAGCAAAGGCCTCCCTATTCCTGCAGGAGCTGACTCTACCCTGGCTTGCTGGAAAGAACCCAAAAATAGGGCAGCCGACACAACTCCGAATGGCAGCGCCCCGCCTGGCAGAGGGGTCCGGGGTAGAAATGAAGCCGGGGGAAGAACCACCGGCCGTAATGATTCGTGGGATTCGGGGGATTCGCCGCAGATCCCCAGACGCAGGGCATCAGGATAGGGAAATAAGTGATGTTACCGGATAAGCATCACATGTCCCTTGACGGAAATATCCCCATTGATGGTAGCTCCCCGGATTACATAGATATATACGCCCGTATTTTGCTTTTTCCCCTGATAAGTACCATCCCATCCCTGGGCGGCCTGGCTGGTGGTAAATACCAGTTCCCCCCAGCGGTTATAGATAGAAAACTCTTTGAGCTGAATGGTAGTCCTCGCAGGTATCCGGAACTGGTCATTGACCCCGTCCCCGTTGGGAGTAAAGGCATTGGGCATATACAACGAGGTAAATATCCGGACCGCTGCCTTCCCCACTCCCCTGCAGCCTTTGTCTGAGATAACGGTCAGCGTATAGATCATATCGTTATGGAGCGGGATGGTACTGGCATTGAGCAGCAGCGGGTTTGCGAGGCTGGATGAGGGAGACCAGATATAACTGCTCACGGTTCCGGAGACCTGGGGCCTGAACTGCACGACCCCACCGCGGACAACCACGGTATCAGGGGGGAAAATATGGACCGAAGGGGTGTCATTGATCAGGGCGGTAATGAGGTTGGATGAATCCGGCAGGCTCGAACAGGCCCCGCTGCCGGGCTGAAGCTGGCAGAAAACCAGGTCGCCTCCCCTCAGGCTGCTGGTACTCCATACCGGTCCCTGCACCCCTGTCCTGCTGCCATTGACCATCCAGTTATAGACCGGCGCATTGCCTGCGTTGCTCCCATGGGCCGTAAAGACCAGCGTATCACCCAGGCAGGCATTGTTCCCCGCAACGGAAATGTCCACGGAGGCAGGCTGCTGGTTTATAACGGTGAGCACGATATGATTGGACAATGCGCTGTCATGAACAACGCATCCAAAGGAGGGATCGACCAAAACCAGGCAGCTTACGGTATCGTGGCTGGACGGTAATCCATCGGTGAAGGAAGGGCTGTTGGTGCCGGCAGGGACGCCGTTGACCAGCCAGTGATAGGAAGGATTGGATCCCACATGGCTGACGGAGGCCGCAAAAACGGCAGGGGTGCCCGTACAGAGGGTATCCTGGGAAGCCTGGATAGATAAGGCGGCAAATACCTGATTGAAAATTGTCATGACCAATATATTGGAGGTGACCACACCGGAGGGCGCACACCCGAACAGCGGATCAGGCGTCAGGCTGCAGTTGACGGCATCCCCGCTGGCCAGCGAGGAAAGGACCAGGCTGTCAGAGTTGGTGCCGGCCACGGCATTGTTGACCCTCCACTGGTAGGTCGGATGGGGTCCCGCATTACTGGCCAGTGCAGTGAACAGGATCTTGGTTCCGGCACATACCGAATCCCTTGAGGCAGCGACCTGAACCGAAGGGGTAATACCGGCACCTGAGGTCAGCGTGATGGTATTGGAGACTACGCTAACCCCTGTGACGCAACTGGAACTATCAGAATAGATACAGGTGACCTGGTCTCCCGGCTGCAGGGTATTGGTAATAAAGGTGGACGTATGACTGGCTGCATAATTGCCATTGACCTTCCATTCATATAAAGGGGTTTGTCCCGCGTTTTGTACGGCGGCCCTGAAGGTTATGCTGGTGCAGGTGCAGATCACCGTATCATCGGCCGAGATGGTGATGACGGGATGGATGAAGGCATTGCTTATATTGACGGTAGCACTGGCTGTGCCCTGTCCGGTCATGTTTTCGCAGACACCTCCGGCTGTAACGGTGCAGGTCACCTGGTCATTGTTGGAAAAATCCGAGGCGCTGTAATAGGCGCTACCATTGCCCACCGGCAACCCGTTGCGGGTCCAGGAAAAAGCAGGGTTGGTTCCTGCATACAAAGCGGTCGCCTGCAGGGTGGTTGGTGCCCCTGCGCAGCCATTGACTGAAAACGGATCGATGGTAACCGCAGGAGCCGGCGGACTGGCCAGGGGTGCGGTGAGTTTGACTACCCAGAAATCATCACAGCTACCCTGGTTGGTTTGCGGATGAAATCCACTCACTTCCTTGGAACAGGTCGTGCCGGCAATGATATAACTGCCATCGGCGAGTTCCCGGATACAGTGGGCCTCATCATAGTAGGATCCGCCCATATTCATCTGCCAGAGCAAATCACCGGCCGGGCTGATTTTGAGGACCCACATATCGGTCAGGCCTCCATTGCAATTGAGGTCTCCGTTGGTGGATTCTGAAGAACCGGCGACCAAAAAGCCCCCATCCTGGGCGGGCTCTATATGGTAGGCAATTTCATTGTCGTCGCCTCCGTAACATTTTTGCCATAGCAGGCTGCCGCTGGAGGACAGTTTGACCACCCAAAAATCACTGGCACCGGGAAACAGGTTGTGGATCCCTGATACATCCCCGTCATTGGAATCGGCATATCCGGCAACCACATATCCTCCGTCCTGGGTCAGGTCCACCGAATAGCCGCCATCGGATTTTGATCCGCCCAGGGCCTTTTGCCATTGTACATTCCCCGTATTATCAAGTTTGACCACCCAAACATCCAGGTTGCCGTGGTTACCGGTTACATCCCCGTCAGCGGATGCCTCGTTGCCGGCGACCACACAGCCACCGTCGGGGGTGGCCCGTACACCGTAGGCCTGGTCGTCCCGGGAGCCGCCGAGGCTTTTTTGCCAGAGCAGGCTGCCAGAAGCGTCAATTTTGATTACCCAGAAATCCCGGCCTCCATGGTTGATGGTAATATCACCGTCGGAGGACTCTGTTTCACCGGCCACCACATAGCCGCCATCGGCTGTCATGGAAATGCCATAGGCATATTCATTGAGGCTTCCCCCGTATAACTTCTGCCATACGATATCCCCCGCGCTGTTCAGCTTGACCACCCAGTAGTCTGCACCTCCGTGGTTGCCTGTAATACTGCAGTCAATGGAGGCGGCAGTACCGGCCAGGATATAGCCCCCGTCCGCTGTAGGGTGTATGTCCGTACCTGTTTCAAAATAATTGCCGCCCAGGCATTTCTGCCATTGGATATTACCCCTGTGATCGAGTTTGACGACCCAGATATCCCCGATGGCCAGGTTGCCATGGTATCCCATTACATCGGCATTGTCCTTGCCTTCGGTATAACCTGCCGTGATGTATCCCCCGTCTGCGGTGGCCTCAATGGACCAGGCGTAGTCACCGTTGTTCCCGCCATAGCATTTTTGCCACTCTATGGAAGGGACCGGGTTGGCGGTTATATGGCGCGCAGGGTGAAACAGGGAGGAAGCCTCTCCCCTGAAGCCTGGGGAAACTGGCGAAATAAGGGGTTTACCGGTCTGCTGACCGGGGGGTGAAAAAGCCCACTCTTTTTGACGGGCCCATGCAGCTGAGCTTATAAATAGAAAGGCAAAGAATATAAATTTATTCATAGTGGTTAACAGGGGTCTTTTTCCGATGACCCTTTTTTTGGGTTATGTCCTGCCCTTTGACATTGGCTGAAGAGGCCGCTGCGTATTTATAACAAAACATTTATTTTGAATATATTAAATTGCCGGCTTATCCGGGATATATCCGAAACATATCCTTTAAAAAAAATTCCCACCATGATTTTCCGAAAGATTTTACCCCTTTGCGCCGCGATCCTGTTCATTACGGCCTGTTTGGGCACTGCCCATGCCCAGGTCTTCCAGAAGCCGGCAGCCGCACCCGGCATTGATTCTTTCCGGTTGGAAATAAATTACCAGAACAACGCAAAGGCGGTATTTTACCTCTACCGCCGCCATGAGACACAATGGTTTCCGGTGGATAGTGCCCTGGCTGCCAAAAGCCACTTGAGCGATGCACCTACGCTGGATCTGGCGATTTTGCAATGTATGAAAAGCAGGCAACTCGATATCCGCACCGTTAACATGGCACTGCTCAGACCCAGCAGGCGGTAATATACTATTAATAAGTCGCTATTGGAACTTGCTATCCCCCGATGCCTTTTTTTAGGTGGTCCAGTCCCAAAGGACAATGGACCAGTCGATATGGTCGTAGCTGAGGGTGTCTATTACGCAGAATCCGGTTTTTAAATGGGCGCGCAGGGATCCCGGATTGTCGCTGGCCACATCGGTGACACAACAGTCAAAACTGTCCTGCAGGCTTTTGCGGTAAAAATCATACAGGCTGCCCGTTAAACCCCGGCCCCGGTAATCTTTGGCAACACATAGCTGGCCAACGACCACATACGGGCGGGTTTCCAATGGCCTTCCTTTGTACAGCGTTTGGTCCAGCAACCCAAACAGTTTGGAGAGCATGGCATGATGGTCCTTAATGTCCCTGGTGGCCACCAGGGCGTAGCCCACCACCCGATCTCCGTCCAGGGCAATCACCGAAGGGGATGCCCGGTGCATGATCTCCAGGAATTCCAGGGAATATTCCGCCGTCACAAAGCCCTGCTTTTCGGCTTCCCCCGGAGGGAGGTTCCGCTTAAGGTTTATTTCCTGCAGATGGCGAATGCCTTCGAGTTCCGCGTACTGGCTGACCCGTTTTATGATTATCCGGTTTTCTTGCTGTAATGCTGTCTCCATACTCGAAGTGAAGATAAAAATTTTCCGATTCCCCCGAAAACGACCAAAAGTTCCTTCCCTGCCCGCAGGCTCCCTGATTATTTTATTACATTGGGGAATGAACCGGATAAAATTAGCCAAAGATGTACGGTAAACAGGGGTGAATCAAAAAGGCCCGGCCGAAACAGGAAAAAACAGATATGCTAAAAAAAAGAATATTAGGTTTACTGGGTTTGCTTCTGCTGTTGTTGTTCATCGCAGTGCTTTGGGCAAACCGGGTCATTACAAACCATGCCCGGGGCAGACTCTTTGACGATCCACAGGCCATCCCCTATAACCGGGTAGGCATTCTGTTGGGCACTTCCAAATATTTAACCCAGGGCGGCCTGAATCCCTATTACAGCTACCGCATTGAAGCAGCCGTCCGTTTAATGAAGGCGGAAAAAATAAAATACCTGGTGATCAGCGGCGATAACCGCGTTAAAAACTACAATGAGCCCCGCACGATGCGAACCGACCTGATACGCGAAGGAATCGATTCCACCAGGTTATACATGGATTATGCCGGACTGAGGACCTTTGATTCCATGGTCCGGATCCGCGAAATCTTTGGCCAGGATTCGGTGACCGTTATCTCTCAGGCCTTTCACAATGAAAGGGCGCTCTATATTGCCGACAGGGAGGGCATAACTGCCATAGGCTTCAATGCCACAGAGGTGGCTGGTACCCGGGGTTTGAAGACGGCATTGCGGGAAAAGCTGGCCCGGGTAAAGTTATTCCTGGACGGGTGGTTCGGTAAAAGGCCCCGGTATCTGGCTGAAAAAATCCCAATTCCCGGCTGAATAAACCTTTTAAGGGAGGCTGGCCGGGTTACTCCGCTGTATCGGGGCCTGCAGGCAGAGGGGGATTGCCCTTGTACCCACCTGGAAGGTAAGTCTCAATCCTTTCCGGGTAAAATAGGTTTTGGCCTCAATTGGTAGGATGGTGGACTTAGTTGGTTCCCCAAATAAGGCGGCTACCCATTAATGCCCAAAATATTTATTGAGGGCTTCGATCTTATTTTGCACGTTGAGCTTGCCATAAATGCGAGAAAGGTGCTTTTTCACGGTCTCCCGGCCGATGCCAAGCTGCGAGGCTATTTCCTTATAGAGCAGTCCCCTGGATATCTGATCCATGATCTCCTTTTCCCGGAGACTGAGCAGTTCCCGGGCAGTTACCTTTGGATGGGGTTGGTGAAAATGGCCCAGCAGCCTGCGGTATATGAAGGCGGACATGGGAGATCCCCCTGCAGCCAGGGTGTGCAGCGCCTGCACAATGAGGTCCGGATGGGCATCTTTGAGCAGGTACCCATGGGCCCCGGCCCGCAGGGCACTGAAAATGGTTTCGTCATCTTCATGCATGGTCAGTACCAGGTATTGGATGCTGCTCATCTGGGGGCTCATTTTGCGCAGGACATCCATCCCGTTGGACCGGTAAAGGGAAATATCCAGTATGGCAATATCCACGGGATGCTTCCGGAGTCCTGCCAGGGCCTCTTCTGCCATCCGGTAGGTGCCGCAGACCCTGAATCCGCCAAAGGATTCCAGGTGACATTTAAGGACCAATGCAAAATCAGCATTGTCTTCAATGATAGCAATGTTCAACATGATATCAAGGAATGGGTTTAAGCCTCTTTGCGTATTTCAGGGGGAAAGCTGTGGTAGGGAAGGAATTAATTATATAAAAATAATTGAATATACTTAATCAGCCAATAGGAAAACAACGGTAACCCACACCGTTAAAACACGGTAAAACCGGACATATTCTTCGTTAAATTACGCAATGCACGCAGTCAAATGAAACCAGGCCGGTAAATACCGGTCTTAAAATGCAGCCGTTGGGGACTTGCAGATGGTTCACTGCCTTTTGCCAGCGCCCTGTTTTAAAAAATTCGCCGTGGCTTCCGGGTAAATGGAAATGAAATGCGTTCGGATATAATCGGGAAGGAGTTTATCGCCCGAACCGACATTGAGCATGATTTTTTTTGAAGCCCTAACCGGCATATGGCAATCGATGCAATTATCCCCCAAATGGACAGAGCCCCTTTCTTTATCAGGCAGGGAGCAAACCGGGTTGTCCTTCCCGTTGTGACAGGACTGGCATTTGGCAGAAAACAGGTCAGCTCGGTTGAATTCATCCCGGTGCACATTGTGGCAGGTGGAACAGTCCATTTCCGCAGAACCCAGGAAGCACTTGCTGGCGGCCAGCAGGCCGTACTGGTTACCATGCACGTCCAGGGTATCGGCCTGCCTGGAGATCGCCTTACCCTGTGAAAAATGGGCCAGCGTATCGCCGACCTGAAAAGAAAATGGCGGCTGAATGGCGGTCCGGAATCCTGAATGACACAGGGCGCAGCCATCCATTCTCTGTTGCCGGTTGAGTTTGGCTGCATTGGTGACAAACCGGGCGGTGGTCTCCTGGGGATGAGCCGCCTGGTAGGCAGCATGGGCCTGACCGCCTGTATGACACCTCTCGCAGGTGATCCCGTATTGCAGGCTGCCCCGGTCAAAGGAGAACTTCCCCGATGGGGTCAACCCGGCCCTGGCAAAAGTAGTATGGCATTCCAGGCAGTTGGGCGTGATGGCCCTGCCAAAGAAAAAATACTTGGGGAATCCGGGACTGTTGCACCATTGATCTGAAGCCCGGTAATAAGAAACAGGGAGCTGATAAAGGCTGCTGTCCTGCCAGTACAGGTAACTCTGTCCTTTGCGGCCCGAACCAATGGTAATGTCGAAATCTGCGGTCCTGACTACTTCCCCATTGATGGTTGCGGTTTGCAGCAGATGATCCCCCTCACGGGTCATGGTCACGCGCATAAAGGGATTGTACTGGAAGCTGTTGTGCCCCTCCTGGAAACTCCCCCTGACCGAGCTGGTATCGGCAGGCCTGGAATCCAGGTAATGGGCCGTGTGAACAAAACTGTTATAGATCTCACCATGACAGCCCCTGCATGCAGCAGCCGGCGAGGGATCTGCAAGGGCAGGCTGCGCCGGAGCCGGTGGCCCCTGCACGAAGAACAGGTTACAGCCTATTACCGCCAGCAGGATCAAAAACGTAACCCTTGTTTTTTGTACCGGCAGCAGCCGGACCGGTCGGGAAATTTCTTGAGCTGCATCATTCATGGGAAAATGGTTCTGGATTTTAAATGTACAAAATTATACCGGGGCACCCGCAGGCGCCCGCCATTTTATTGACTGGTTGACAGGGTTGCCAAACAAGGTTTTCTTTAGGCAGACAAGCCGCTGATTTGGGTTATATTTACAGGAAACAACCCGGTAATAACCTGCCAAATTCAAACAAAGCTTCATGCATTTTTTCATAACCCTCTGCACGGCCCTGCTGCTGATGCTGCCCGCCGGAAGCCCCAAAAGGCCCGCCGAAAGCGGCGTTTTTGCCAAAAACAACCTCGTTGCCTGGTGCATCGTTCCCTTTGATATCAAAAAAAGAGGGCCCGAAGAACGCGCCGCCATGCTCCAAAGACTGGGCATCACCAAATTTGCCTATGACTGGCGGGAAGAGCATGTAGACAGCTTCGAGGTGGAAATGGACGCTTTAAGCAGGCACCATATCACCCTGCAGGCCTTCTGGATGCCCTACGGACCCGATCCGGTTAAAAACCAGCATTACCCCGCTATCCTGTCCCTGCTCCGGCGTCACCATATCAGGACCCAGCTCTGGTGGTCCTATGGTTCCTCCGATGAAAGCCTACAGAACCTCACCGAGGAGCAAAAAGTCATCCTGGTAGGTAATATGGTGCTGAAGCTGGCCATGGATGCTGAAAGGATAGGCTGCACCGTTGGCCTCTACGGCCATAACGGCTGGTTTGGCGAGCCCGAAAACCAACTGGCCATCCTGGAATATATCAAACAGGCCAATACGGGTATTGTTTTCAATTTCAACCATGCCGAAGAGCAGGTGGACCGTTTTGCGCGGTTTTTCCCTAAAATCCTTCCCTACCTGATTGCCATCAATATCAGCGGAATTCAAAAAGGCACCCCCGGCCGGATTGTGCCGGTGGGAAAGGGTGATTCCGAACTGGAGATGATCCGTGAGATCGGATCCAGCTCCTACAGCGGCCCCATCGGCATCATCAATGAAGACACGGACCCGGATGCAGAAATTGGACTCCGTATGAATATGGATGGTCTCAAATACATCATCAAATCACTGGGCTATTCGGCGGCCCTGAGAACCTACCAGTGACAAGGACCTCTCTGTCAGCAGCACAGGCCACCGGCTAGATTCCCCGCAGCGCATCCATGCCCTGCCGTTCCAGGGACCTGTTAAGTCCAATGAGTTCATTGAGTCTTTGCACAGAGGCAGCCGAAGTATATCCATCTTCCCGGGTATGCAGCACATAATCCAGCAGCCGGTCAATGGAGGAGGTGGCCACATGCATGCGGGAATCAGAGGACGCATAATAGATAAAAACGGTGCCGTCCTCATCGGCAATCCATCCATTGCTGAACAGCACGTTGGACACATCCCCTACCAGTTCTTCGGCCTCCGGCGCCAGAAAATATCCGGCCGGTTTGGCCGTTACCCGCGTGAGGTCATCCAGGGAAGTCAAAAACAGGTAACATACATACCGAAGGCCTGAGGCCGTATTACGCACGCCATGGGCCAGGTGCAGCCAGCCCTTGGGGGTTCTGATGGGTGCCGGGCCCAGCCCGTTTTTTAGTTCGTACACGGTGTGATAAACCCGGCTGTCTATAACTGTTTCCTCCATCACGGCAGCCTCCGTAATGGTATCGCTCAGCCCAAAACCTATCCCGCCCCCGCTGCCCGCTTCGATGAAGCTGTCCTGCGGTCGGGTATAAAAAGCATATTTACCTGCCACGAATTCCGGATGCAGTACCACGTTGCGCTGCTGGGGGGACCTGGTCTTCAGGTTGGGCAGGCGCTCCCAGTGACGCAGGTCCCTGGTACGGGCAATTCCGCACTGGGCGATGGCCGAAGAATGGTCTCCGGGCGGGGCCTGGGGATCCTTTCTTTCCGTACAAAAAAGGCCATATATCCAACCGTCTTCATGCCGGACCAGCCGCATGTCATAGAGGTTGGTCTCCGGCTCGCCGGTACCGGGCATGGTAATCGGATAATCCCAGAAACGGAACTGGTCAATGCCGTTGGGGCTTTCTGCGATGGCAAAAAAAGACTTCCGGTCGCTCCCTTCCACCCTGGCCACCAGGATATACTTATCCTCCCATTTCATAGCCCCGGCGTTAAAAACGGCGTTGATGCCAAACCTTTCCATCAGAAATGGATTGCTTTCCCGGTTCAGGTCGTATTTCCAGAAAGGGGGGATATGGGCTGCCGAGAGTATGGGATTATGATAGCGGTCATAAATACCATTGCCGTTCTCTTTCATTTTATTTGGCCGGGAAATCAGTTCTTCATATTGTGTCTGAAGCATGTCCAGCCTTTTGCCAAAAGAATTCTTCATTATGAATTATTATAAGTATACATTAGTGTCTCGTTAAAACAATAAGCAGTTCTTTGAAAGTCTTGATGTGCTTGTATTTCAGGCGATTTTAGGTGCGTGACGATTTGAAATTGCCAAAATCATAACTTTCTGAAAATCAGCGAGTTTATGAATCAGGGTA
>CAIVKC010000059.1 GCA_903906365.1 uncultured Bacteroidota bacterium
TATTCATTTCATCTTCGGTCCGTCTAACATACGGCACCCGGCTCAAAGGGCTGGGTCGATACTTTTTCTTTTCCTGCATTTTTAATAGTTTGAGTGACAAGCTATTTCAGGACGGGACAGTCAGTATCACCGGAATCTCCACTACGCATGAAAACACCGTTTTGCGAGCCATTCTGAACCAGATGGACTTATTTGGATATAAGAATAATACATTGGAAAAATGGCTTACTGGAATTACCAAGGATAAAGGCCGTGAAGGGAGGCTGGTGGATATGAACAGGCTAACCAAGGATTATTATTTCCATCCATATATGAAGGGTCGGACCTCCATCAAAAAAGTGCTTCCTGCCATATGGAACCATTTCCCTTACCTACATGATATCCCTTTTTTTAAGGAGTATAGCCTTAAAGGCTATGAAGGAGGCATTAGAGACCCTTATGATACCCTTACGGCAGGTATCAGCATGCCAGATGAAGAAGATGCAGTTAAAGGGGGAACAGCCGCCATGAGGGCTTATTACAGAATTCGATTTGATGATTCGTTATCAATGGAGCAGAAAAATGAATTGAGAAACCAACTATTAAGGTATTGCAAGTTGGATACGATGGCGATGGTGATTATTGCCCATCATTGGGGTATTAAATAGGGCAATGTATTAAAACTAACCATCTTTAGGGTTGTGGGTCTTTGGCAAATTATATTCCTCTTATTGGTAGGTTAATAAAGTATATAAAAACTAAAATGATTAAACCAGCATTGTGTCAAAGTTTATTCATGCTGACTTAAAAGGGGTAAATAAAAAGACCTTGAGTTCTTGCCCCAAGGTCCATTTCTTTCTTGCCCCATTTTTGTAATTAATTGTTAATCAATTAAATAATCGCGGCATGGCTGCGGAGAGAGAGGGATTCGAACCCCCGGAAGTGTGACCTTCAACGGTTTTCAAGACCGCCGCATTAGACCGCTCTGCCATCTCTCCGGGCGCAAAATTAGGTTCTCTGGCAAAACGACCAAATATATTTATAACATAATGGACAAAGGGTGCCGACGTGTCGACATCATGCAGTTTGACGGGTTATTGTTTGGTTTTCTGTTTAAATGGATGAATAGTCCCTTGAGCCTTAAGAAAATTGTAATGTTAAACTTATGGGTTTGCCCCCGGTTATTTTATACTTCGATAACCGGGGGGTCTGCTGCAACAGTGGCAGGCTGACTTTTTCACGATAATCAAGCAATAGGACCCCTGAAACTCCTTCAGGAAGGGTCAGGGAAAGTGTCCTGTAGCCGGTTTTACCGCTTGCATGAAAACGAATTTCCCCTTTTACGGAGGGGCAAACGAGCATCAATTCCTCCAGATCCCCCAGCTGGGGCTGAATTTCCACCTGGCTGAAACCGGGTTGAAGGGGCCGGATACCTGCGATGTTCATGTACATGCAATAAAGCGGTGAAAGGGCGCAATGCGACCACTGGCTGGAGGAGTCTTTGGTCACGACCCATGCCTCTGACAGGGTATTATTCAGCTGAACAGATTCCATGGAGGCCCATCTTTTGCGAATATCGCCTAGTATCAAATCCGGACGCAGGATCTTGCCATAGGCCCAGTAATTCCAGCCGACATTGGCTGGGTAGGAGCCCCCCAGCGCTGGGGGCAGACCCGTCATTATTTGTATCGTATTTTCAATGCGGTTTTCAGGGAATAAATCATAGATCAGGGCCAGCGAAAGGGCCCGTTCACTGTAATGGGGAAGGGGTTCTCCTGGATTGTCCACAAAAGTGCCCAGGGAGTAGTTCCAGAAGCGGCTGATGGTCTTTGACAATAATAAATCCGACTGGGATTCGGCGTGGGCAGCCAGCTGCTCCTCTCCGAATGCCCTGGCCAGGGGGGCAAATGCATGGCGCATCATGGCCAGCCCATAGAGGTTAAAGGCACATTGCTTATAGGATTGTCGGGGATAGGAATCTGTATCCATCCATACCCAGTGCACCCCTATGTTTTCCACCGGAAGCAGTCCGTCTGCGCGAATCAGGGAAATCAGGTATTTATAAAAACGCACCAGCCGTGGAAAGACCTCCCGGATGGAGGCCGTTTCCCCGGAATAAAGATAATAATAGTAGCAATCGAAATTAAAACCCACTGAATGATCCAGCAGGGGGCCCCACTGGCTGATGTCCAGCTGCCTTTCAAAGAGCCTGGCCATCCTGTCATAGGCTGGCCAGGAATCCATAAAATAGCCGTCAAGGGTGATTCCCTGAGAAAAAGTGTTGCAGAATCGGGCGTGCAGCGGGGTTTCCCCAAAAGCGAGTTGAATGGCGTGCAACTGGTGAGAGCCATCCCCGGAGTACTGCTGGCGCTCCCGGCCCATTCCATCCACGCAGGTTTCCAGGGCGCAGTTATACAGGGTATTTACCGCTGCATCCAGCACCCGCTGGACGGCGGGGTCGGAGACCCGGCACGGCGCTTTTCCTTTCCAGGGATAGATCCGCCGGCGCAGGTGTACTTTTTCAATCCTGACCTGACCTGTGGCGTTGCGTATAAGAAGCTGTATAAATTTTACCGACTCATAATCGAAGGTCTCAAACTCATTTGTCCCCTCCCGGCAGATTAGCCTGGTCCAGGCATTGAAATGGGAATTGATCAGGGGTTCGCCTCCTACCAGATGAGATTCATGGACCAGGAGTTCAACCACCGTTCCCTCGGAACAGGTGATTGTAAATCCCGGAAAACCCACCGCCTGGAAAGGCAGTTCAAAGGTCAGTACCTGGCTCAGCCCCGCTGCAGCTTCAAATACCCAGCCGTTTGCCATCCCATTGATTTTGGCACCAGCGGTTTTTGTATAGGCTGATCTGATATGAAAATCAAAATAGTCCTCCGGTTGTACCTGCCAGTATAACCCGTGATTTTCCACCAGATTGTCAAGTGGCAGGATGGGCTCATCGGGCAGGGGGATACTTCTTTTTCGCAGGAATCCGCCGCTGCCGCCTTCGGTTTCAAATAGATAATCGGGATAGTCGCTGAACAGGGAGGGCATGTCGGAAGCGACATGTAAAACCATGGCAGGCAACCATCCCCTGGCGGGCGGTTTCCATCCTTTGTTATTCCATCCCGTGGGATACATTCGTGCATCGAAGATTTCCTGGAAACTGCGCAGGTACCAGCGCTTATATCCACCCGGTTTCCAACTGGAGGCTATCGCCGTCTGCCAGCTTTCATCCGAGACGCATTGCTGGCTGCTGCCGTCCGGTAAGCGGATCTCCAGCAGGAAAATGAATCCCGGCTTGCCAATCGGGGACGTGCCGTCTCCCAGGCCGTAATACAGCACCTCAGCGCCGATGACGTTTTCGCCAGCCGACAGCCCTCCGGTGAGATCCACCGGGTCAGCTTCCGGCCACCGGGGGTCGCAGGGGGCAGGCCCGAACTGTAACCTTATTCCGTTTACATAGAGTTTATATCGGCTGTCGCCGATGATCCAGCCCCTGACAGATACCGGTGTTGCTGGCAGGGAGATGGATTTTCTGAAAAATAGTACCGAATTTGCCAGGGTGCGCTCTGATGGGAACCAGATCCATCGGGCGGGGGAAAGATCCAGCCTGTCCTTAGGATAGTCAGCATATTGCTGCTCCAGCCTTGCTGCCGCCTTTTCCAGCAGCGGGTCCGGGTCTTTTTGACCCTTTGATTGGCTTTGGCTTTCCCCCGCAGGGAGCGAACGGCCCAGGATCAGGCCTCCGGTGGCCAGGGTGCTGGTTTTAAAAAAGGACCTCCGGTTATGTTTGGACATGGCTTTATGTTTACCTGGCAGAAAAAGTAGATGGCAATATATCCAGGTTAAGGTAAGATAATTCAGGAAAGCCGGGAGGAAGCCGGGGCGGAAATGGCAAAAAAAGCGCCCGGAGGACTTCTTGCCATCCCAGGCGACAAAAAGGACAGGCGGAGAACAGGACCTGCGTTGAATTGCCCTGCTATTGGTAACTTTGCCCAAAATTTTTTCTTGCGACATCTAAGAGCAGTCAATAAATACTTCTGGAAATACCGCTGGAGGCTCCTGTTGGGCATCATTTTTATCATTGCTTCCAATTATTTCCGCATTTTATCTCCCCAGGTGACCGGTTACGTAGTCAATTCGGTAGAAAGGGAACTGAGGGATTCCCTGTCCAAAAGAGACCGGGAAGCCAACAAACGGCCGGACCTGGCTGTGGCCGCCCGTCAGCAGCGGGAGGATGTGAAAGACACGGCCAATTACGATATCCTGGTTAAAAAGTTCATTCGAACCGTGGACGGTTCCAGGCCCACTTTTTCCCGTAAAGTGGCTATTTGTGGTATCACCCTGCTGCTGCTGGCCCTGCTCGGGGGATTTTTCATGTTCCTGATGCGCCAGACCATCATTGTCATGAGCCGGCATATTGAATATGACCAAAAAAATGAGGTATATCTCCATTACCAGCAACTCGACACCAATTTTTTCAAAACCCACAGCACCGGAGACCTGATGAACCGGATGGCAGAAGACGTAAGCCGCGTCAGGATGTTCACGGGCCCGGCCATGATGTACCTGACCAATTTGCTGGCGACCATCGGGTTCAGCCTTTTTTTCATGATCCGCAAGGACCCCCTGCTGACCCTGTATGTGCTGACTCCGCTGCCCATCCTGGCGATGACCATTTATTATGTCAATACCATCATCCATAAAAAAAGCGAGCGCATCCAGGCACTGCTCAGCAGCCTGACCACCAATGCCCAGGAATCCTACAGTGGAATCAGGGTCATCAAGTCTTTTGTCCAGGAAAAGGCCATGTTCCGTTTTTTCAATGATAACAGTGAGGCTTACCGGAAAAATGCGGTCAACCTGGCCAAAGTGGAGTCGATATATTTCCCCTCCATGGGGTTGATGATTGGCCTGAGCACCCTGCTTACCATCATGATCGGAGGGCTCTATGTGATTCATGGCACTCATAATACGGATGTCGGCACCATCACCGAATTTGTGATTTATATTACCATGCTGACTTTCCCGGTTAGTGCGATCGGCTGGGTGGCTTCCATGATTCAGCGCGCCGCGGCATCCCAGAAAAGACTCAATGAATTCCTGGAAACCCGGCCAGAGATACTGAATCCCGCCACCCCCCTGAGAGGAAGGGTACGGGGAGATATCCACTTTGACCATGTGGATTTCCACTACCCCAATACCGGCATCCATGCCTTAAAGGACTTCAATTTGTTGATCAAAAAAGGGCAGAAAGTGGTCATCATAGGCCGGACGGGATCGGGAAAGTCTACGGTGGCCCAGCTGCTGCTGCGTATGTACGATCCCGGCTCCGGGAAAATTTCGATGGGGGGCACCGATATTCGCGAAATGGACCTGCAGGATCTGCGCAGCCAGGTGAGCTATGTTCCCCAGGATGTTTTCCTATTCAGCGATACGGTAGCCCACAATATCCTCTTTGGCCTCTCGGGCGGTGAGCAGGAAATGGTCTACCGGGCAGCCCGGTACGCGGCCGTGGACAGGGAAATTGAGCAGTTTGAACAAAAATATGACACCATGATCGGGGAGCGCGGTGTGACCCTGAGCGGCGGACAGAAGCAGCGGATTTCCATTGCCCGGGCCCTGGTGAAGGACCCCGAAATCGTGGTATTTGATGACTGCCTGAGCGCAGTGGATACCAAAACGGAAAAGGAGATCCTTTCCAACCTCCAGGAGTATCTGCAAAACAAGACGGCCATTATCATTACCCATCGCATCTTTTCGCTTTTTGATTTTGACAATATCGTTGTACTGGAGGAAGGCAGGATCGTGGAAACCGGAACCCACGCAGAACTCCTGGCCCTCAACGGCTACTATACCTACCTGTTCCAGCAGCAGCAGCAGGAAAAGGAAGACTCCGGCATATAATCAAGGAGGGCGCGTGTTTTTGGCGTTGCTTTGGGCGGGATAAATATCCCGGCAAATTTTGTCAGTTCAAAAACAATCCTATATTTGTGTTAGTTAAAATGGTATTTGATTCACTGTATAAATATTAATTATTGTGGCGTACGAAAATAATGACAAAAGGATGGAAAGCGTTTACAGCAAACGCATCAGAGCAGGGAAACGGAGAACTTATTTTTTTGATGTGAGAGCGACACGCAGCAATGATTATTATCTCACCATCACCGAAAGCCGGAAAAAATTCAATGAAGACGGTTACGACAGGCATAAGATTTTCCTGTACAAGGAAGATTTCAATAAATTCCTCAAGGCCCTCACCGAAGCGGTGGATTATGTTAAGACGGACCTGATGCCTGATTTTGATTTTGATGCATTCAACCACGACAATCCCGATGGAGAAGGGTACGCACCCGCTGAGCATAGCCACAGCGCAGCGGCGGGTTCCGATGCAGAAGAAATACCCGAAACGCCCGTGGCAGAGGTAAAAGCGGTTTCCGAACCGGCCCCTGTCATTGAAATCCCCCCTGCCTCCAACCTGGCAGGAGAGGAAGTTGACAAATGGTAGTAAAATCCTATTTTATATAGCAATCCCTGCGAAAACGCAGGGATTTTTTTTTATATTTATGAAGCATTCACCGGCTTTCCCAGTCAGCCAGGCTAACTTATAAGACCACTGACAGCTTGCTAATCTGAAAACCACCTGTATGAAAAAGGCCGATTACATCTTCTGGGGACTTTTTATTTTTTTACTTTTCCTGGTAGCCCTGCCCAAAGGCGGACGCATTTCTTTTCCCGGCCCCGGCCGGGATCAGTCCGACCAGGAACCCAGCCCCGAGGCGGAGGTCCGCGACAGGATCCAGCAGGAGATCCTGATGACCAAGGATCCCCGGCTGGGGTATGTGCCGGTGGAAAGGCTGGAATTTGCCCGCCAGCAGCTCATCCGTTTTGGCAGCCGAAAAAGCCAGGGTACCACCTCCCTGGGCAGCCCGGCTCCGGGTAACCCTGGGTTCACCAACCTGGGCGGTTCCGGCCTGAGCTGGGCCGAACGGGGGCCTTCCAATATTGGCGGCAGGTGCAGGGCCGTACTGGTTGATAAAAATGACGCAACCGGCAATACGGTTTTTGTGGGATCAGTCAGCGGCGGACTCTGGAAAACCACTTCGTTCTCCTCGCCCTCTCCCGGATGGACCCAGATCAGCAGCATCTCACCAAACCTGGCCATCACGACCCTGGCGCAGGATCCCACCAACCCTGCCATCCTGTATGCAGGCACCGGGGAAGGCTATTTCAACATCGATGCCCTGCGGGGACTGGGTATCTATAAGAGCGCCGATGGCGGCGCCACCTGGAGCCTGCTTAGCGCAACGACCACGGGCGGGGCCAACCAGTATGATTTCAACTATGTCCAAAAAGTGACCGTGTACTCCAACGGCGATGTATATGCTTCGGGAATCAGTGCCTTCTATTGTAATGCGGGGGGTATTCTCCGCTCCACCGACGGCGGTGCCACCTGGTCCCGGGTGATTGGCCTGTATTCCGGCGGGGGCAGTTGCTCCAATGCCGTGGATTTCTATGGGTATGATATTGAATTTTCCCTCAACGGGGATATGTATGCTTCTGTCATCGATTACTCCACCGGCACACCGGCGGGTAAAATCTATAAATCCCCGGCGGGCGCCCTTGCCGGCAACGCGGGTACCTGGACCAATGTGACCCCCGCTGCGGGAACGGGTAAATACTGGCAGCGCATTGAACTGGCGCTTTCTGCCACCAACAACAACCTGCTCTACGCGATCTTTCAGGGTACAGGAAACGCCATCGGCGCTATGGAGCGTTCCTCTGACGGGGGCAGCACCTGGACCAATATCAGCTATTCGGGCAGCTGGTGTGACGGGGGCCTTCCCAAAGGCACTGATTTTTCGCGGGGACAGGCCTGGTATGACCTGACCCTGGCTGTCAACCCCGCCAATGATGCGACCCTGTATGCGGGTGGCGTCGATATCATGACCAGCGCGGACAGCGGGAAGACCTGGACCCAACTCACCCAGTGGGCCGCCCCTGCCTGTGGCAGCCAGTCCTATGTGCATGCGGATATACATAATATAACTTTCCTGCCGGGTTCTTCGACCAACTTTATTGTAGGCTGCGATGGCGGTGTATTCTATACCACCGACCAGGGAAGCTCCTTTGCCACCAAAGACAACGGGCTCAACGTGACCCAATATTATGCCACTGCCATCCATCCTGGATCAGGGTCGGATTATATGCTGGCCGGAGCCCAGGACAACGGCACGCATATCTTCAGCACGGCCGGGATCAACCAGGTCAATTACGCCACCGGAGGCGACGGCGCTTTTTGTTTCATAGACCAGAACAATGCCTCCTACCAGCTGACCAGTACTACCAATGCCCAGTATTACCGGTCCACTGACGGCGGGGCCAGTTTCAGCAACTGGTACAGTTCAACCAACGGACGATTCATTAACCCGGCTGATTACGACAATACCACCCAATATCTTTACTGCGGTTATACCAATGGGGTCCTGCGAAGAATAGGAACCATTGTTTCGGGCGCTCCTTCCCGCACCTCTATTACAGTGACGGCCAATGCCAACCTCCAGGTTTCGGCCGTCAGGGTCGATCCCAATACCACCGACAGCGTCTGGGTGGCCCTGTCCACGGCTGACAATGCCTCCTCCAGCCAGGTACCTCAGCTCTATGTAATCGGCGCGGCCTCCACCGGCAGCCGTACCCTCACCCAGATCAGCAGCCTCGGACTGTCGGCGGGTGCTTATATCTCCAGCATCGATGTGGAAAGGGGCAATTCCAGCCACCTGCTGGTGACTGTTTCCAATTACGGGGTTGCCAGCGTGTGGGAATCCCGCGACAAGGGTACGACCTGGACTTCCCTGGACAATAACGGCGTCAACCTGCCCGATGTACCCGTACGCTGGGGGCTGATCATTCCCGCCAACGCCAATGTGGGGACGGGCCCCAACGGGGGCATTATGCTTGCCACCGATCTGGGCGTCTGGTCTGCTACCTCTTCAGCGGGCACCGCCACCCTGTGGACACAAAACGCCTCGGGCATGGGCAATGTGAGCACCTATATGCTGGGTCTGCGCAGCGCGGACCACCTGGTGGCGGCAGCTACCCACGGGCGCGGGTTATTCACCACTACGCTGCTGAGCTCCCCGCTGGCAGTAAGTTTCGTGGCCTTCACCGGGAAGGCCCAGCAAACCAGGAACCATCTAGACTGGGAGGTCCAGAATGAAGTATATAGCAGGGGATTTGAAATAGAGCGATCCTATAGCGGAACAGACGACTTCCGCCCCATTGGGTTTGTCCCTTCCCTGTCCGCGGAAGGACCGGCACATACCTATTCTTTTGAGGATCAGCTGGTGGACCTGGGCAGGCCCACTGCAGTATACCGGTTAAAACAGGTGGACCTGGACGGAAATGCCCGTTACTCGGCTATGCTGGCACTGAAACGAAGCATATCCACCGCCATGGCAGAGTATGTCTGGGTCAGCGGAAACAACCTGTTTATTAGACTAAACCGGGAGACCCCGGGGGATTATATACAGGCGCAGATCCTGGATATGTCCGGCAGGATGGTGATGCAGCGCAGCATTGCGGATCAAAGCCAGACCATCGATATCAGCATGCTGTCCAGGGGGACCTATGTCATCCGGCTGGTCAGCAGCTCGGGAGACCAGTATGCCCGCCAGTTCATCAAGAAATGACAAAGGAGCCCGAAGGCCCCTTTGTCATCAGAACATGGTATTCCAAATATCATTCGGCCCCTTCCCCATAGGGCTCCTTAGACTTCAGGGCGGCCAGTTGCTTTTTACCGTATGCCAGGTTGGTGATCACCACGAACAGCACCGGTACGATGAAAATGGCCAGGCCGGTCGCTGCCAGCATACCACCCAGCACGGTGGTTCCGATCGTGTTGCGTGCCACCGAAGAGGCGCCCGTTGCCAGCACCAGCGGCAGTACACCGAGTATGAAGGCAATGGATGTCATCAGTATCGGGCGCAGACGCAGCTTGACGGCCTCCAGCGTGGCGGGGATCACCCCGATGCCACGGTCGACTCTTTCCTTGGCAAATTCAACAATCAGGATGGCATTCTTGGCTGAGAGTCCTATAAGGGTAATCAGCCCGATCTGCGCATATACGTTATTGGTAAGACGCGGAAGAATGGTCAGGGCCACAATGGCCCCCAGCACCCCGATGGGGACTGCCAGCAGTACCGAAAAGGGCACCGACCAGCTCTCATAGAGGGCCGCCAGGAATAAGAATACAAATACGATGGACAAGGCAAATATGTAAACGGCGCTGGAGCCTGATTTGATTTCCTGCAGGCTCAGGCCGGAGAATTCATACCCATAGCCCTCCGGCAGGACTTCAGCCGCCACCCGTTGCAGGGCTTCGATGGCCTGGCCGCTGCTGTATCCCTGTCGGGCACTTCCGTCTACTTCGGCCGAACGGTAGATATTGAAATGGGGGATCAGGGGAGCGCTTTCTGTGGTCTTGTAGCTTACCACGGTGGAGAGGGGTATCATCTGTCCGGCCATATTCTTTACATAATATTGACCGATACTTTTAATATCACTGCGGAAAGCCGAATCTGCCTGGGCCACGACGTAGAAATTCCTGCCATAAATGGTCAGCTGGTTGATATAGGTGCTGCCCATGTACATCTGCATGCTGTTGTATACGTCCGAGAGGTTTATTCCCAGTTTCTTGCATTTGTCGCGGTCCACATCCACCTGGTAGCCGGGCGTGTGGGCAGAAAAGAAGGTGAAGGCGCCGGCGATCTCCTTTTGCCGGTTACAGGCAGCCACAAAATTATTTACCACTCTTTCAAAGGTCTTCGGATCATCGTTGGTTTGCCGCTGTTCGATCTGTATGCTGAATCCGCCGGCATTGCCTAATCCTGGGATGGCAGGCGGCGGTATGACCACGATTTTGGCTTCCCTGATGGCAGAGAACCGCTTGTTGAGTTCTGCCACCACCCCCATGAGCTGTTCACTCTTTTCTTTGCGGTCATCCCATGGCTTCAACTGGGTGAATATGGTACCGCTGTTTGACTTGGAACCCCCGGAAATAAAATTCAGGCCGCCCAGGGCTGCCACATGGTATACACCCGGCACACTCTGGGTAATTTTCATCATGGTGTCCAGTACGGTCAGCGCCCGGTTGGTGGAGGCGGCTTCCGGCAGTTCAAAGGTGATATAGAGGCGGCCTTCATCTTCGGTGGGAATGAAACCGGTGGGTTTGCTCTTGAACAGCAGCACATCCCCTGCGATGATACAGGCCAGCAGTACCAGAACGAGCGGGGTTTTTTTGATCCATCCTTTGACCCCCAGGGTATAGCTGAGGCTGAAGCGCCTGAATCCTTCATTGAAGCGGTAAAAAAACCAGTTGAGCCCGCGGGAGTTCTTATCCAGGTGCTGCGGCCTGAGCAGCAGCGTACAGAGGGCAGGCGTCAGCGACAGGGCCACAAAGGCTGATATCAGCACCGAAATGGCAATGGTGATCGCAAACTGCTGGTAAAGCCGGCCTACGATACCCGGGATAAAGCCAACCGGCACGAATACGGCGGCCAGGATCAGGGCTATGGCAATAACCGGCCCGGTGATATCTTTCAAGGCCCTGGCAGTGGCTTCCCTGGCCGGGAGCCCTTCTTCATCAATATAATGCTGCACGGCCTCCACCACGACGATGGCATCATCCACGACGATGCCAATGGCCAGTACAAAACCAAACATGGTCAGGGTATTGATGGTGAATCCCAGGGGAATGAAAAAGATAAAAGTGCCGACGATGGCAACCGGAATGGCCAGCACGGGGATTAGGGTTGAGCGCCAGTTCTGCAAAAACAGGAAGACCACCAGGGTCACCAGCAGCAGGGCAATGAGCAGGGTGTTGACCACATCGGCAATGGAGACCTTTACCACCGTCACCGACTCGAAAGGCACCACGTAATCAATATCGGCCGGAAAATATTTTTTCATGTTGGCCATGGCCTTGTAGACCCCATCGGCGGTGGTGATGGCATTGCTGCCCGGCGCCTGGTAAACCAGCAGGTAGGCCGACCTTTTGCCGTCGACAAAGGAATTGGCCGTATAACTTACTTTTCCCAGCTGGATCCTGGCCACATCCTTGAGGTAAACGATGGAATTCTGCTGGGGGTTGGAACGGATCACGATATTGCCGAAATCCTTTTCACTGGTAAGGCGGCTGTTGGTAAAAACGGTAAATTCAAAGGCCGAGGAGGAACTCTGCGGCGGGGAGGCCACCGAACCGGCAGCCACCTGAAGATTCTGTTCGTTGATGGCATTTTGCACATCATTGGCAGTCAGCCCGAGCTGGGCCAGTTTGTCGGTCTGCAGCCAGACACGCATACTGAAATTGTCTGCGCGGCTGAATACATCCCCTACGCCGGGCACCCGGAGCAACTGGTCCCTGACATATATATTGGCGTAGTTATCAATAAAAGGGATGGAATGGGAGCCTTTGGGTGAATAAATGGCTACCAGCATGAGGATACTGGGGTTACGCTTGAGGGTGGTGATCCCCAGGCGCTGCACCTGGCTGGGCAGGGCAGGGGTAGCAATGCCGACCCTGTTTTGGATGTCCAGGGCAACCACATTGGGATCCGCCCCGATATCCAGGGTGGCCGTGATGGTGGACTGGCCGTTGTTGGCGCTGTTGCTTTGCATGTAGGTCATGCCGGGTACACCGTTGACCTGGGTTTCAATGGCGGTGGTGGTGGTCTGTTCCACCGTCTGGGCATCGGCACCGGTAAAATTACTGGTGATCTGCACGGTGGGCGGGGTAATGTTGGGGTACTGGCTGACCGGCATATTCAGTATGGCCAGTGTTCCCACCATGACGATGACCAGGGAAATTACAATGGCAGTTACCGGCCTTCTTAAAAATATATTTGTCGACTCCATAATGTTATCAGGTTGATTTGATGATTTCCATGCAGCCGCTTGTTCAGGCGGACCCTTCCTAGTTTCAAACCGTGACCACTCTATTTGGCCGGTGGCTTGGGCGGACCTACCTGCACCAGTGCACTGTCCCTGAGTTTTTGAACTCCTTCCACCACGATCTGTTCACCGGGCTTAAGGCCCGTTTTAACCACTATGCGGTCATTTATTTTGGTACCCAGGCTGATCTTATGCTGGGTGGCCCGCTTGTTTTCACCCACTACGTATACGTAATATTCGCCCAGCTGCTCAACCACCGCCTTATAGGGGATCAGCAGACTGGCCTCGCCGGAATTATGCCGCATGCGGATATTGGTGGTAACCCCCGGTCGCAATAGTTTCTTTGGATTGGGAAATACCAGTCGCGCTTTGATGGTACCGGTCTGCGGATCGGCGGCGCGGTCCAGCAGAGACAGGTGGCCGGGATAGGGGTAGATGGAACCGTCGGTCATCACCAGGCTGAAGGTGGAATCCTTCAGCGCCGGTTTTGGCTGCAAATAGGCCGTAAACAGGGGGATATCAGCCTGATCGATGGAAATGTCCACAGCCATGGGGTCGTCCGAAGAAATGGTATTGAGCAGGGTTTGGGGGTATACGGCGGTCCCGATTTTGACCTGGGAGATGCCGATGGTACCCTCAAAGGGGGCGGTGATGACTGAATATTTCAGGTTGGTCTGCACACTGGATACATTGGCCGCGGCTGCTTCCACCTGACGCCTGGCACTCTCCAGGTCGGCCAGCTGGTGCTCCAGGGTCTGGCGGGCAATGGCGTCCTGCTTGGCCAGCTCCTGATAACGGTCCGCATCCTGCTGTGCCTTGGCCAGGTTGGCTTTGGCTACGTTTAAATTGGCCTCGGCCTGCTCATAGGCGCCCCGGTACTGCTGCTGGTCTATCTGGTAAAGCTTCTGGCCCCGGCTGACATGCTGGCCGTCGGCAAAGAAAATGCCAATGATATTGCCTGATACCTGCGGCCTGATATCCACCTGGTTTAAGGGGGTTACCGTAGCAGGATAGCTGTCAAAATAAGTAGCATTGCCGGTTGCCGCAGTATAAAGGGAAACGGGTACGGGCGGCGGTGCGGCCGGCATGGCGGGCGGTTTGTCCCCGCAGGAACTGGCCATGAGCAGCGCAAATAGGACACCGGTCTGGGCAATAATACGATTCATATGATTTGCTGTTTTTTCCATGTTGGTTTAGTATTGAATGGTTCCTAAGGCTTTTTGCAGATCCAGTTTACTGCTTAATACCTGGTAGAGTGCGTTGGCATAATTGGACTGTGCGCTGCGCAGGCTGGTCTCGGCGGTGATGACATCCAGGTAGGCCTTTATGCCGGAGCGGTATTGCAATTGAATGGTATTGTACACCTCAGTGGCCAGTGCCAGGTTCTCCCGGAGGGTGTAGTAATCATAGAGATAACTCTTATAGGAAGCAAGGGCCTGGGCATACTGGCTGCTGATGATATTTTTAAGCGATTCCATATCCCAGTCCAGTCTTTTTACCTGGAGTTCGGCCACCCGGATATTCTGCACCCGTTTATTTCCCTGGAAAATGGGAAAGGAAAGCTGCAGGCCGCCAAAGGAATTGGGGAAGTTCTGATTGTAGAGCCTAGAAAACCGGTCGTTGATAAAATTAAAGTTGTAACCGGCAAAGGCCGAAACGCTCGGATAGAAACTCCACCGGTTGTACAGCAGGTTATACTGCTGCAGCTTTTTTTCGGTGACCAGGAGCTGGTACTCAATCCGGTTTTCATAGCGCACTTCCTGGGAGGTATCTGCGATGGCTTCCTTTTCCATGGAGGTACTGTCATAGACCAGATCGAGGTTCCCCGGACTGCTATATCCCATCTGCTGCTTAAGGAAAACCAGTTTGCTCTTGAGCAGTTCCTCATAGGACTTTTTTTCGGCCCGGGCATTGTTGAGGGAAATGGTGGCCTGTTTGTAGTCTATCTTATCTACGATGCCTCCCTGGTACTGGTTATAGGCATCCTTCAGGCTGCGGGAGAGCCTGGTGATATCTTCATCGAGCAGATCAATTTGTTTTCGGGTAAGCAGCACATCGTAGAAGGCCTTGCTGACAGCCACGACCACTTCTATTTTGTCGGAGAGGGTGACCTGTTTGATTTGTTTGCGCACATCCCCGGCCGAGCGCATGGCAAGCAGTACATCCCGGTTGAAAATATTCTGGCTGCCGGCCAGACCCGCCGAAGAGGAATTATAGGTACCCGTCTTTACCACGTTGCCGTTGAAGGAGGCCGAGGGCAACTGAAAGTTATTCTGGTAATTGGCGCCCAGGCTGATCTGCGGATACCAGTCTGCCAGTTTGCTTTTGATCTGGTGCTCGGTGATGGCTTCATCCAGATAGGCCTGCTGGACCAGGGGAAAATGCTTGAGGGCATAGGCTACGCAATGGGCCAGGGTGGGCTCCCCCAGCAGGCTGTCGGTCTGGGTCTGGGCCTGGGCTGATGAATTCCCGCAAAGGCCTTGCAGCAGCAGACTGGCAACGATGGTATACAAGAATCTGTTCATAATAATGAGACTAAAATAATTTCAAGGTGCCGGACCTTGCGCCATAAAAAACGCAAAACTAACCGGCAGGAAAAAAGGTGCTTTAGGGAATTCGGTGAACCCGGTTTAAACCAAGGGCATTTTTATATGTACGGTAAAAATAAACGGCTTTTTGAATGGCAGCGCAATCAGAAATTCAGTGTGCAAATATAGGGTTCTTGTATTATTCGTGTCTTAAAAAAGACGCTCCCAAGGCAGTGAGGCAGGGCTGAGCCTAGCATTTTTTTTAAATATGAACCATCCCGAAACGATAAAAGGCAGGCACCCCGCAGGGTACCCGCCTTTTATGAACAAACCGCATTCCTTATTTATTGTCGGTATGCCCGGTGATTTTGTCCCATAGGCCATGCGCTTTTTCTTTAAGCTCGCTGATTTTTTCAGCGGCTTCCTCCTTTAATTTTCCGGACTTCGCGTCCTGCCACACTTCGCCTGCCTTCTGCTGCAGGTCATCGGAAATATGTCCTGCCTGTTCCTTTAGCCCTGATATTTTTTCGGCGGCCTCTCCCTGTAATTTGCCGGATTTTACATCCTCCCATACTTCGCCCGCCTTCTGCTGCAGATCCGAGGTGATCTTACCGGTCTGGTCCTTGAGTTCTCCCAGTTTTTCGGCGGCTTTTTCCTTCAGCTCATTGGCTTTGTCTGATATAGACTGATTGATGTCTGACATAAAATAACGCGTTTTAAAAATGATAAATAAGGTTTCCTATAGAAAGGTACCACATTTTGAAGTATCCCATTTTTTTAAGGGGCAATAATAATGTTCATTTAACTTTTGGCGGCTAAGCCAAAAAGACCTGATATCCTGGAAGGGAAACCCGGATAGAAAGCAGCCTGTTTAATGGGGGGAACAACCAGGCGGAAACTGCCGGTCGATGGTTTTTTTCAAGGCCAGGTAGATATCCTTCGTCTTTTCGTCGATCAGGAATTTTTGCACAAAAAACAGGCAGCAATATCCCCGGCAGTTGTCGACATAGGGCCAGGAGCCGAAGGCGCCGGGGCTGGTCACCACCCGGACCGATCCGTCCGCGCCCGTTTCCTGGATCCATTCCCCAAAGGCGTAGTTGAAGCCCTGGGCACCCTGGGGGGCGTAGCGGATCATGGGCAGGGTGGTACTGGGCGCCTGCATACGGGAAACGGCCCCCGGACTGAGGATGCGCCTGCCATGGTAGCTGCCCTGGCCCAGGATCATTTCCAAAAACCGCATGTAATCGGCCGGGGTGGAATGGGCTCCCCCGGAGGGGTTGACCGCTTTTCCACCCCGGGTAAAACCCGTGTGTTCCATACCCAGCGGCCGGGCGATGCGCTGCTGGAAAATTTCTTCAAAACCCTGGTGGCTGATCACTTCCAGTATCCTGCCTGCGATATTGAGTCCGATGGAGGAGTACCTGAATTCCGTGCCCGGAAGGGCCAGGAGCTTTTTATGGACGGCTGCCTCATTTACCTGGGCCTCCAGGGAGGGATACCGGCTTTCTTTCCATATCCCCAGCAGGGTCAGCGGCTCTGATTCCAGGCCGGTGGTATGGGACAGGCAGTGTTTAATCAGGATGCCTCCTTTTCCGTAGCGGGTGAACTCCGGCAGGTAGCGTCCGATGCTGTCCTCCAGCGAAAGCCTGCCCTCATCTACAAAGGTCATCACCAGGGCGGCACTGAGCCATTTGCTGCAGGAGGCGATGGGAATGACCCTGGCTGTGTCCATATTTCCCCAGCTACCCTGATAGATGATCCGGCCACCCCGGCTGATCATGGCGGCCACCCGGCCGCCGAGGTCACGCTGGTGGCGGCTGATCAGGGCGGCTGTCTCGGAAAAATCATACTGGCTCCGGGCCGCCGATGCCAGCAGCAGGAAGGCTGCCAGCAGGGTCAGCTGCCTGAAGGGGGTCATGGGGACCGGGTATCGTCTGGGGGTTTGCATGGAAGCTTATTGGCAGCCGCCGGGAACCTGCAAATCGATGAGTTCCCTGAAATGGCTGAAGAATTCTTTGTTGAGTTCATCCTGGGGGGCCTTCACCAACAGGATGGCCGCATAGTTGCGGCACCGGTCGATATAGGGAAAAGTCCCCACCAGGTTGGGACATCCCACGGCGGCGGGCATGCCGGAGGGGTTGATACCCATGATCCAGCATCCCAGGCCATAGTGAAATCCTTCTGCCCCTTTGGGGACGTATTTGGCAGGCAAGGAGGGGAACTGGGTCTTTTCCATTTCGGCCACCGACTCCTCCGATAATATCCTTTTTCCTTCGAAGACGCCTTTTTGGAGCATCATGATCAGGAAATTCATGTAGTCGTTGGCGGTAGAACGCGCCCCGCCGGAGGGGTCTACGGCGCCGCCCTGATCATTGTTGAAATTGGTGCCCCGCATTTTAAGGGGACGCAGTAATTTTTCCTGAATGAGGCGGTCAAAACTTTTTTTGGATATGATCTCCAGGACCCTGCCAGCAATGGAGGGTCCTATATTACTGTAATAGAACTCGGTTCCCGGGTTGGCCTCGATTTCTCTTTTGGTGGCAAACTGATTGACTTCGGCCTCCAGGCTTTCAAACCTGCTTTTCTGGAAGACTTTCAGAACCCCGCCTTCGGTGTGGATGCCCGTTGTATTGGTCAGGCAGTTGCGGATGGTGATGTAACCTTTCATATAGGTGGCAAAAACGGGAATGTATTTACTCACCTTGTCGTCCAGGGAAATCTTACCCTCGTCCACAAAGCTCATCACCAGGGCTGCCGTCAGCCAGTTGCCGGCATGGAGGATGGGGGCCTGGGTTTTCAGGGTGAAATCGGTCCCCTGCTTCTGGTAGAGGACCTTTCCATCCTTCCATACCAGGGCCGTATAATTATTGCCCATGGCTTTCTTATTATCTTCCAGGAATTTGTCCAGGTCCTGAAAGACCCCCTGGCCGCTTACGGGCAGCCAGAATAGCAGGAGAATCACTGGCATTATGTTGTTGAGGCAGACGCCCTTGATTTTTAATGACATAATTACTGGCATTTTGCTTTGGATTGGCATTTGCAGGTCAGGTTTATATATTTTAAAAAAAACCAAGGATTATGAATCTCAATAATTTTACGATTAAGGCCCAGGAAGCCATCTCATTGGCCCAGCAGATTGCCTTTAATCATTCAAATCCCAATATTGAAACGGAACACATACTAAAAGCATTGCTTCAGGACAAGGATTCCTCCATCGATTTCCTGTTGAAGAAGAACAATGTAAATGTAAATTTTGTTGAAACCAAACTCGACGAGAGTATTAACAAACTTCCCAAAGTCAGCGGCGGCGAGCCTGCCCAGGCACTGGGCCGCGATGCCAACAATGCGATCCTGCGGGCGGGTACCCAGTTAAAAGCTTTCGGGGATGAGTTCGTGAGCGTGGAGCACCTGCTGCTGTCCTTGGTGCATGGCAATGACAATACCGGTAAGCTCCTCAAAGACGGGGGACTCACAGAAAAGGGCCTGGCAGCAGCCATCAGGGAACTGCGCAAGGGTTCCACGGTGTCCTCCCAGACTTCCGAGACACAGCTCCATTCCTTAAACAAGTATGCCAAGAACCTCAATGAGATGGCCCGGGCCGGGAAACTGGACCCAGTCATCGGCCGCGATGAGGAAATCCGCCGCACCCTGCACATCCTCTCCCGGCGAAGCAAAAACAACCCCATCCTGGTGGGGGAGCCCGGGGTCGGTAAGACCGCCATCGCAGAAGGGCTGGCCCACCGGATAGTCAACGGCGACGTGCCCGAGAACCTGAAATCAAAAGTGATTTATGCCCTGGACATGGGCCAGCTCATTGCCGGCGCCAAATACAAAGGGGAATTTGAAGAGCGCCTCAAGGCCGTGGTCAAGGAAGTGGCGGACAGCGAAGGGGAGATCATTTTGTTCATCGATGAGATCCACACCCTGGTGGGTGCCGGCGGCGGGGAAGGGGCCATGGATGCAGCCAATATCCTCAAACCAGCCCTGGCAAGGGGTGAGCTGCGGGCCATTGGTGCCACCACCTTGAGCGAATACCAGAAATTCTTTGAAAAGGATAAAGCCCTGGAACGCCGTTTCCAGAAAGTCATGATCGATGAACCCGGCGAGGAGGATGCCATTTCCATCCTGCGCGGGCTTAAGGACCGCTATGAGGCCCACCACCATGTCAGGATTAAAGATGAGGCCATCATAGCCGCTGTGGAATTATCCAGCCGCTATGTCACCGACCGGTTTTTGCCCGACAAGGCCATCGATCTCATCGACGAGAGTGCCGCCAAGCTCCGGCTGGAGATGAACTCCATGCCCGAAGCCCTGGACAAACTGGAAAGAAGTATCCGGCAGCTGGAAATCGAACGGGAGGCCATCAAGCGGGAAAATGACGAAGCCAAAATGCGTGAACTCAGTATTGAGATAAGCAACCTGAGCGTGGAAAGGGATACCCTGAAAGCGAAATGGAAACAGGAAAAGGAGCTTGTGGAAAAGGTGCAGAATGCCAAAACAGAAATCGAACAGTATAAGTTGCAGGCCGAAAAGGCCGAAAGGGAAGGGGACTACGGTAAAGTGGCCGAAATACGTTACGGAAAGATCAAAGAGCAGGAAAGGATCATTGCCGATTACTCCCAGAGGCTGGCCGCCATCAGTGAAAACTCGCGGCTCATGAAAGAGGAAGTCGACGCCGAGGATATCGCCGAAGCCGTGGCCAAAGCCACGGGAATACCGGTGGCCAAGATGCTGCAGAGCGAAAAGGAGAAATTACTCAATCTGGAAGAGGAACTCCACAAAAGGGTGGTGGGACAGGATGAAGCCATTGCTTCGGTGGCCGATGCCATCCGCCGGAGCCGGGCGGGACTGCAGGATCCCCGAAAACCCATCGGATCCTTTATATTCCTGGGTACCACCGGGGTGGGTAAGACCGAACTGGCCAAAGCGCTGGCCGCCTATCTGTTTGACGATGAAGGCATGATGACCCGGATTGATATGAGCGAATACCAGGAAAAGCATGCGGTGAGCCGGCTCATCGGCGCCCCTCCGGGCTATGTTGGCTATGATGAGGGCGGACAGCTGACCGAGGCCGTCCGGCGCAAGCCCTACAGCGTGATATTGCTCGATGAAATTGAAAAGGCGCATCCTGACGTTTTTAATGTATTATTGCAGGTATTGGATGATGGCCGGCTGACTGATAACAAGGGCCGGGTGGTGAACTTCAAGAACACCATCATTATTATGACCAGCAATATGGGAAGCCAGATCATTCAGGACAATTTTGAGAATGTAACGGAGAAGAACCGTGATGAAGTGGTGGAAATGACCAAGTTAGAGGTCATCAACCTGCTCAAACAGACCATCCGGCCCGAATTTTTCAACCGGATCGACGAGGTCATCATGTTCCAGCCGCTGCTCAAAAGCGAGATTAAGGGTATTATTAAGATACAATTGGCTGAATTATCTTCGCTGGTTGCCAAAAATGGTATTACTTTAGCGTTTAGTGACTATGCGGTGGATTACCTCGCAGAAAACGGGTTTGACCCCCAGTACGGAGCCCGTCCGCTGAAAAGACTGATACAAAAACAGATTGTAAATCAGCTAAGTAAGAAGATTCTGGCAGGCAGCATCGATAAGAACCATCCGGTGCTGGTGGATGTATTTGACGGGACGGTGGTTTTCCGCAATGAATTGACCCCGGAGACTCCGCCGGCGGCTGCCCGGGGCAGGGAACAGAAGGCTTCCTCCTGATTGCCGGCAGATGGCGGGGAGGCATGAGGCGGCCGGGGATGCATTGAACAAAAGTGATTAAATAAATGTTTAAACAGGATATATGGCAATGAAAGCAAAGGAAGTAGTTGAGATCATACCGACAAAAGATATTTTTGTGGGTGATACCAAGGCCCCGGTCACACTGACAGAATTTGGTGATTATGAGAGTGAGGCATGTGCCAAGGCCAATGAAATCGTCAAACAGCTCCTCAACGAATACGACGGAAAGATCCGTTTCAATTACCGGCATTTTCCCCTGACCAGGATACATCAGCGCAGCCTGAAGGCCGCTGAAGCCTCCGTGGCAGCGGCGCAGGAAGGGAAATTCTGGGAGATGCATAATATTTTGTTTGCCAACAGGCGCAGCCTGGGAACCACCAGTTTGAAACTGCATTCCCTGGAGGCCGGTGTCAACAACAAGCGCTTTTTGGATGACCTGGTCAATGCCACTTATGGCTGGCAGGTTCAGGGCGACCTGCGTGAAGGCATCGATAAGGGCGTCAAGGACGTCCCGGCTTTTTTCATCAACGGGGAATTGTATACCGGAAAGCCCACTTTTGAAGGCCTGAGCAAGGTGATTGACCTGGCGATCAAAAAGACCAAAAAGAAGGCTCCCACCGCCAAGCAGCGCGCCTGATGCAACCAAGGGCAGGGCAAATCACCTCCCCCTGGAGTGCATATTATTCATATTATTACCCCCGATTTATGGGAGAAACCCGGCCGCTGGCCGGGTTTTCTATGGGGGGCCTGCCATTACCGCCCGGCGCATTTTTTGCAGAATTTATCAATACATTTGGGAGGCTTCCCAAAGGCCGGCTGATTTGGTAAGATTCACAACCACGATATTAAAGTTTGACCGCCAGGGCGAGAAAACAGGCTGGACCTATATATTGATTCCGGCCCGGATCGCCTCGCGTATCCAGGGAGCCCAGAAAAAGTCGTTCCGGGTGAAGGGCCGGCTCGACCAGTTTCCCATCCAGGGTATTGCCCTGCTTCCCATGGGGGAGGGGGATTTCATCATGGCGCTCAACGCCGCTTTGCGCAAAGGCATCGGTAAAAGCCATGGCGCCGGGTTGGTGGTGGAAATAGAGGCCGATGAAAGGAAAAAGGAGCCGCCGGCCGCCCTGCTTGAATGCCTGGCCGATGAACCGGCCGCACTCGCCTATTTCAACAGCCTCAGCCAATCACACCGGAATTATTTCGGCAGCTGGATCATGAGCGCCAAAACGGAGTCTACCCGGGCCACCCGGATTGCCAAAGCCGTCAATGCCCTGGCCAGGGGGATGGATTTTGGAAAGATGATGCGCTATGGAAGGGATTCTTCCCGCCCATAAGTGGGGAAACCCATTGCGGGCAACATGACAAAGTCCCGGGGCCTGTTGTCAGCTCCCGGGACTTTGGTATATAAAGTGGGTTAGTATAATCTGGAAATAAAAGCCGGCTGCTATTCGCCCGCACGCACGAAGGCGGTAGATTTGGCTGGGATTTCAGCGGATTTTACCTTGTTGTATTCCGAAGGTGCGGCTTTGTCCTGTTTGCGGACAAACGACTTATTGATACCGATCACCAGGGCAGCGATTACGGTCAGTGTGGCAAATACGCCGATGGCCCGGCGGGATACCTGACTTTTATCATCAGACTCATAGAAGTTATCCTTCAGGGCAGTTACCCCTTCGGAAGATATCTGAACCAGCATACCATAGGGTTCAAAATCATCCCCCCAGATATCGATATGGCTGTATTCTTTGAGCTGGTAGCAGGCTTCCATCAGGGTTTTAATGTCATGCTTGGTGGAAATTTGAGCCAGGTCGTATAGTGGGATATAATGATATTTTCTTTCAAAACTATCATAATCGGCGTGCCGGATTTCGTCAAACCATTGCTTGTTGGTGTAGAGGGATTTTAGGATCCATGCACAGGCATGTTGGGTTTCATTGATAGATTCGGTCACCATGGTATTGAATATTGGATTTTAAAAATGGGGTTTTGATGCCTATACCCTTTATCTACATAATCAAACGGCATTCATTTGGAAATATTGCAGGAAATACAGGGAAAGGATAAAATTTAGGTTGTAAGTGTTTGCACTTATTTTGGAATAAGTGCAATAGAAGGCTCATCAGGGAATGTAACTTTTTTGTAGTTTCAGCGATATTTAGAAGCTATGCCCTATTTCCGAATAGATTTTAAGGTAGATAATTCCAAAGTACCTTTTGCCAATACCCTGCTTAAATGGATCATCATATTTTACGTGGTGCCGGCCATGATGTACCTGACCTATAAACTCTTCCACCTGATGACCTTCGGTGGGGTGGTGGCCTGGTATGAATGGCCGGCCGTGATCCTGAACCTGGGGCTGGTAATTGTATTGACCAGGCAGCTCTTCAGATTGAACAAAATCCGCTACATCATCATTACCGACAAAGGCCTCAAATATGCCAAGCATTTTCCCTGGGACTCCTTTGTCAGCTGGAAGCGCTTTAAACAATTCCAATATGGATATTCCAATGTCAGGCTGATTACCAAGGGAGGCACCCGTTTCCGGTTTTCCCTGCTCAAGATCAGTGAGGAGGAGAAATCCAAATTATTCAGGATACTGGATGGCATTTCAAAAAAATACGGGGTGGAAATGCAGCAGCCCGTCCAGTAGGCAGCCGCCCGCTTCCAGTTTTGCCCGCTGAACTACAGGATTTCCACAGAATACCCCGCTAAGTTTACGCTACATTTTATCCATCTTTAATAAATACCAAAAAGCACAACATGAAAAAATATTCAAATATTTTCAGCTTCCTGCTTGCCTGCCTCTGCCTCGCCGGTACGGCCACCGCCCAGTCCGCCAGCGGCTTCCATGTAAAAAAGACCTTTCATATTGCCAGCCCCGGCGGCTGGGATTATATCTCCGTCGGGCCTTCCAACTCAAGGATCTACGTTTCTCATGGAGGGCAGGTCAATATCCTGGACCAGAAAACAGGGGATTCGGTGGGGGTAATTCCCAATACCACCGGAGTCCACGGCATTGCCTTTGACCCCTCCAACTCCAGGGGATACACCAGCAACGGCCGGCTCAATTCGGTGACCGTCTTTGACGTAAAGACCAATAATGTGCTGGCCCAGATTGAAACAGGCCAGAATCCGGATGCCATCATGTATGACCCGTTTTCAAAAATGGTCATTACCTGCAACGGGCGCAGCAAAGACCTCTCGGTGATTGATCCTTCGACCAATAAGGTAGTGGCCACCATCCCTGTGGGCGGAAAGCCCGAAACAGCCGTTTCTGATGAGGCCGGCAGGATTTTTGTCAACATAGAGGATAAAAATGAAATCATCGCCGTCAATATCAAAACCAACACCATCGAAAATCATTGGTCCCTTGCCCCGGCAGAAGGCCCCACCGGCCTGGCCATCGACCTGAAAACCAAGAGGCTGTTTGCGGGATGCGATAAATTACTGGTGGTCATGGATGCCACCAACGGCAACCTGGTGGACAAACTGGCCATCGGGGATGGCTGCGACGGGGTAGGTTTTGATGCCAAGCTGGGCTATGTATTTGCCTCCTGCGGGGAAGGCTTGTTGACCATAATCCAGGAAAAGAGTGCCAGCCAGTTCAAAGTCATTGATAACGTGCCCACCAAAAGAAGTGCAAGAACCATTGCGGTGGATGAAAACACCCATGAAGTGTTCCTGCCTGCAGCCGATTTTGAAAAAGATACGCCCAAGGGTGAGCGGCCCAAAGTAATTGCAGGAACCTTCCAGATCCTGGTCGTTTCCAAATAAATGCCAGCCTGAAAGAAAAGCCAACTATACACCAGATCAACAGGGAGCCCGGCCATTAGCCGGGCTCCTTTTTTTGGGATTGGGCCAAACTCACTGCACCGGAGAGGGGGATACCCATTTGTCATTGCCCGGGTCAGCATCCATGAAAATGCCCCCGGAGAGCCTGGCTTCCTTTATTTTTTTTGTCAGCGGCAGGGTGATCACGGCCTGCTGCTGGTTTTTGGCCCAGATGGCAGGGGTTTGGTGAAAAGTCTGGCTGCTGCCGTCTAGGAAGGTAAGCACAATATCCACCGGGGCTGCCATACCGCCTTTGTTTTGGATGGTTATCCGGCAGCCTGTAGGGGTCTTTTCCAAATGGCTGAGGGCCAGGTCAATATAATGGTTGGAGAAGTACCAGTTGTTCCAGAACCAGTTCAGGTTGGCGCCGCTTACCTCATTAAAGGTGTTGAAGAAATCCCAGGGGATGGGGTGTTTGCCATGCCAGCGTTCCATAAAGGCATGGAGACATTTTTTGAACAGCTGATCCCCCAGCAGGTCCTTGACTGCCAGGTAGCCCAGGGAGGCTTTACCGTATTCATTGTTGCCCAGGCCTGCTCCGGACAGGATATTTCCCGGGGTAATGATGGGCAGGTCCTGCTCGGCGGAGGGGTCACTTATCCAGTCTTCCACCCGAAACCTTCGGTAGAAATCATCGGCCCGTTGCCTGCCCAGGTTGCTGCGGCTGATGAGCAGTTCAAAAGTAGTGGCCCATCCCTCATCCATAAATCCATAACGGGTCTCGTTGATGCCCATGTAAAAGGGGAACCAGCTGTGGGCCAGTTCATGTTCTGCCACAAAGCGGGAAAAATCCAGGTTGGCATTGGAGCCGTCGTTCACCATCATCGGGTATTCCATATCTGCGAAGCCCTGCACCAGGGTGGTCTTGGGAAAGGGATAGGGGACGCCGGGCCAGTTGCCTGAAAACCATTGTAGGGCTCTGCGTCCATATTCCACCATATGGTGGAAGTCCTGCGCCTGGTCCAGGAAAGCCGCCTGTACCGAGGCCCGCCGCCCGGAGCTTTCATCGACCACCACGCTGGAGGCGTCCCATTCATAATGGTCGCTGATGGCGCAGGCCATATCGGTGATATCCCCGGCCGTCCAGCGCCAGGTATTGGTGTCCCGCTGGGCGGTTACCCGCCCCGCGCGCATATCCCCGCTGCGGGCAATAGGAAGGACCGAATCGCTGGTAAAGGACTCCTTCAGCTGGGCCGCATAAGGGGCCTGCAGGACGGCATCCGCATTGGCGAGCGTACCGGTGGACCATACCACAAAGTTCCTGGGCACGCGCACCTGAAGGGTGTAATCGTTGAAATCGTTGTAGAATTCCTGCAGGTCGGTAAAATCCATCCGGTCCCATCCGTCCAGGTCATCCATCACGGCCACCCGCGGATAGAAATAGGCCAGGAAAAAGGTGGTGGAGTCGATCATGCCCTCCCTGCCGCTTTTCAGTGAAATCTGGTAATGCCAGTCAAAAGTCAGTTGTAAGGAGTCATGGGGAAGCAGGGGGGTGGGCAGTTGGAAACGCTGCCAGCTGAGGTGGTAGGAAGGCTCTGTCCAGGCTATCTTTTGTCCATTGGCCACCACCCTGTCAATATGGATTCCGGAAGTCAGGTAGTCGGGATCCGCATCCCCCAGCCGGGTGGCACCAGGCCGGTGAATATTGAGGGTCAGCCGGATCACGGGGGCTGTGATGGTATCGGGGCTGTTGTTAAAATAGGTAATCCGTTCGGTTCCCGTGATATTCCGGTTGGGGGGCATGACGGTGACCGTGATATCATAACGACCGGTATTTTGCCAGTAATTTTTGCCAGGTCTGCCGTCGGGGGAACGGGTTGCTTTCAGGTAGGCCTGCCCTATATTTCTGGGCAGGTACAGGTTTTGAGCATCTACCTGGCAGATCAGGCAGGGGAGCATGCAAACAACAAAGGCAAGACGTTTCATAGATACATAATTTTAATACGAATGAGGTTTGTAAAAGCCAAATTTCCACAATATTACCATACGATGCTTTCCTGCCGGCCAGGAATTGGATGAACGGATATAGGGTCTCCCCCCATAGAAAAAATAAAATAGCATGTAAACGGGAAACTGCCTACATTAGTAACAATCAGAAAAACCATGGATATCATCAAAGACCTGAGGCTGGCCGTACTCATCGATGCCGACAATGTGCCCTACCATAACATAAAAGGCATGCTGGAGGAAATCGCCAAATACGGGACGCCCACCTTCAAGCGAATCTATGCGGACTGGACCAAACCTACTGTTTCCGGGTGGAAGGCTGTCCTGCTGGAAAATGCCATCACCCCCGTACACCAGTACAGTTATACCAGCGGAAAAAATGCGACCGATTCCTCCATGATCATTGATGCCATGGATATCCTCTATACCGGAAGGGTGGATGGCTTTTGCATTGTTTCCTCCGACAGTGATTTTACCAGGCTGGCCACCCGCTTGCGGGAGGCCGGCATGAAAGTCTTTGGGCTGGGGGAAAGAAAGACCCCCACCGCTTTTATTTCCGCCTGCGACAAATTCATCTATATAGAAATTCTAAAGGAAGAAAAGCCTGCTGCCAAGCCGGCCTCCGTTTCCCCGGTCAAACCCCGGTCTCCCGGCCCCCGCAAGGAGGCTGCCAAACCGGAGGCCATACGCAAGGCCGACAAGGAACTGGTCGAACTCCTTACAGACAGCATCAATGACCTGGCCGATGAAGATGGATGGACCTTTCTGGGCGAACTGGGCAACCTGCTGCTGAAAAAAAAGCCCGATTTTGACCCCAGGAATTACGGATTTAAAAAGCTCGTACCCCTCATTAAGAGTATCCACCTGTTTGAAATCGACGAAAGAAATACGGGCAGGAATAATGCCACCCTGGCCTATGTGCGGGTAAAATGAACACAGACCCCTGTGGCCGGCATTGGCTGGCGGACAGGGGTATCACGTTGAACCTTGACCTAACCACTCTATATGAACCTGACTCTGCCAAAACGCCTTGCCTCCATCGATGTATTCCGGGCCCTCACCATGCTGCTGATGATTTTTGTCAATGACCTATGGTCGCTCAAAAATATACCGGGCTGGCTGGAACATGTGTCCAAAGAGGCGGATGGTATGGGGCTGGCCGATACGGTGTTTCCGGCTTTTTTATTCATCGTGGGACTTTCCATTCCCCTGGCCATCTCGAACCGCCAGCAAAGGGGGGGGACGGACCGGGACCTGCTTATATACATCGGTACTCGAACGCTGGCCCTGCTGGTCATGGGTTTTTTTCATGTGAATCTGGAGAATTATAACCGCTCAGAGGCCCTGCTGCCCAAACCCATCTGGCAGATAGCCATTACCGTTGGTTTCTTTTTGATCTGGCTGGATTATTCCCCGTCCATGGCCAAAGGGAAAAAGCGGATCTTTCAGGGGGCGGGAGTCCTGATGCTGGTAGTTATGGCGGCACTTTTTAAGGGCGGTGACCCGGGGCATGCCTCCTGGATGAGACCCTCCTGGTGGGGTATTCTGGGTTTGATCGGCTGGTCCTATTTGTGGGGGTCGGTCATCTGTCTATTTTCCAGGGAGCGGGTATGGGTGCTGTTGGCTGCCCTGGGGTTTTTCCTGATGTTCAACATCGGGGTTGATATGGGCTGGCTCGATGATATCCTGGTGGTAAAAAAATACATATGGGTGGTGGGGGATGGCTCCATGCCTGCCCTGACCATCTGCGGGGTGCTGGTAACGGTCCTGTACAGACGCCTGTTGGCGCAGGGAAAGACGGGCCTTTACTGGCTGCTGTTAACCGGGCTGGCCCTGGCCATGCTCTGCACCGGATTTATACTGAGGCCCTGCTGGGGAATCAACAAGATACGGGCTACCCCGTCCTGGGTCATGATCTGCACGGCCATCAGCATCGCCTGTTTTATGGGACTGACCTGGCTGGTGGACCTGAAGGGTAAAAAAAACTGGTTCTCCTGGATTGCGCCCGGTGGGACCAGTACGCTGACGGCCTACCTGCTTCCCTATATACATTATGCACTGCTCAATCTGCTGGGAAAAGCTGTCCTGCTTCCCCCGGCCCTCAGAAATGGGATGACGGGAATTGCCAAATCCCTGATCTACGCCATGCTTATCATATTCATTACGGGCCTGATGGAAAGAAAAAGGATCAGGCTCCGCATTTAGTCTGCGGGGGAGCTCAGCGATTGGGCAGCCATCAAGGACTGTTCGGAAAGCCGCTGCCGCTCCCTGCGGTACCTGGACAGGTTGACCAAAAGCACGCTGGTCAATATAACGCCCAGTCCCCCCACCTGGAGCAGGGTCATTTTTTCATGGGCGAGCGCAACGCCCAGCAGTACCGCCACTACCGGATTGACATAGGAATGTGTGCTGACCTGCGTGGCCGGACGGACCTGTAACAACCATACATACGCGCTGTATCCAGCCAGGGAGCCCAGGAAAATAAGATAGGTGAGTGCCAGCCAGGAGCCTGTCGTAACCTGGGCCATATGAAATCCCTTCCACTCGCCGCTCATCCAGCTCAAAGGCAGAAAGGAGATTCCGGCGGCAACCATTTGCCAGGAGGTGTTGACCGAATGGGAGGGACCGGAGCTGTGGTATTTACTATACAGGGATCCGCCTGCCCAGCAGATGGATCCAACTACCAGCACCCCCAGGGCCACCATATGGATGTCTCCCCCGACGGTCCCCAGTGCCTCGGCCGCCCGCTGCCGGAACAGCATGATGACGCCGATAAAACCGATCACCAGGCCAATGACCGTTTCCCTGCTTCTGAAATTGATCCGCCAGTTTCTTTTGTCCAGCACCACAAACCAGATGGGGGAGGCAGCTGACAACACTGCCACAAAGGAGCTCGGTAGATACTGTTCCACCCAGACCACGGCCCCGTTTCCGACCAACAGCAACAGCAGGCCGGTGACTATGGCCGGTTTCATGTCCTTCCAGACAAAGATTCGTTCCCCCTTTAGGGCACAGTACCCCATCAGCAGGCAGCCTGCGGTGAAAAAGCGCATAAAAGCCATCAGCAGGGCCGGTATATGGGCTATGGCGAGCATGATAAAATAATAGGTGGAGCCCCAAACCAGGTAAACGATGCCAAAAGCGATCACCACCATCAGGGAAGAAGCGGGTTTGTTTGCCGGTAGCGCCATGTGTTATTTTTGGGGGATGACTAATTTTTGTTCCTCCTTCACCGTCTCCAGTACAATGGTGGTTCGGGTGGAAAGGATATGGGGGATGCGGCTTAACTGGTTTCTCATCAGGGCCATCAGGGAGGCAGCGTCCGTGGTGCGTACTTTCACCAGGTAACAGTCCTCACCCGCCACATGGTGCACCTCCTGTACCTCCGGTATCTCTGCCAGCTGCCGTCCGGTCTGGCTGGAGCCCAGACCATCGGCCGCCCTGATGAATATGAAGGCCAGTAATTTCTGATCAACGGCCGCCGGAAGGATGCCCGTGGTATAGCCCGTAATGACTTTTTTCTGTTCAAGTTTCCGGACTCTTTCCAGGACAGCCGAAGGGGCCATTTCCAGGGAGCGGGCCAGCTCCACGTTGGAGATGCGTGCATTCTCCTGCATATGTTCCAGGATGAGCAGGTCGGTTTTATCCAGGGAGAATTCCATTAATTTATTTTGGTAAAATTATCCAAAACAGAATAAAATTCGAAATAATTATAGGATTGAGAATTAAATTCTGTCGGATGGGGGATATGCTGCTTTTTCCGCCCCTGCTGCAGGTAGTTGCTTCAGCAGACGGCTGGTTACCAGTAACTGGCCAAGGTGCCGCTGACAGTGCTCTGCGGCATGAAAGAGCAGTCCGATCACGGTGGAGGGAAGCCGCCTGCGGCCCACCGGTCTTGTTTGGGTCAGGATGTCTTCCGGGGTTATGGATAGTTGCTCCAGGAAAATATCCACCTGCCTGCTCAAATCCCCCAGCAGATCGGAAAGCAGGATACCTTCCTGCTGGCGGCCTTCCTGGGAGAGGAAATGAAACTGCGCCGGGGAGAGGGGCTGAGCGGCCGCATAGGTCAGCATGCGATCGATTACCCCTGACATATGCTGGAGGTGAAATCCCACCGAGGCCAGTTGAGCCGGCTGCTCCCAGAGCCTGGCTTCCGGAAAGTCCCGCATCAGGCTTTCGGCTTCCTCCCTGACCTGAATCAGGGCATGTGCTGCAGGCTGCAGTACCGTTGTAATGCCGGGGATTGGCCCCCTCAGCCAGGCTTCGGAATTGGGTTGCATTGGATCCATATGATTTTTATAAAAAGGGAATGGGAGTAGACTATTAACGGTATTGTTCATACCTGTTGGCTACCAGTACCTGGCGCAGTGTCTGCATTTCCTCCTCTGAGAGCGGGGGACTGGCCTGCATGGCAGCCAGGTCTTCCAGTTGTGCAGGATGCCGGATTCCGGCTACGGCACTGGATATGGCATCATGGGAAAGGACATAGCGCAGGGCAGTTTGGGCCGGACTCCTGTCAGGACCCGACAGCTTGGATACGGCCTCCGCCATCTTCCTGACTTCGGCCTCAGCATAATTCAGGTAGGGTCTGGCAGGCTTGTTCACCAGCAGTCCCTGGGCAATGGATCCCCTGGCGAGCACACCAACCTGGTTTTCCTTTAGCAGGTCAAGGCAGCTCTCTTCGGGCCTGCGGTCCAGCAGGCTGTACTGCATCATCACACTCACGATGCCCGATAACCTTACGTAAGCCCTGATGACCTCCGGACGAATCGAAGAAATCCCATAAAACCGAATTTTGCCCTGCTCCTTAAGCTTTTCAAAGGCCCCGATGGTCTCCGTCATGGGGTCCTCCATGGTCCCCCCGTGGAGCTGGTACAAATCGATATAGTCCGTCTGCAGCCGCTTCAGGCTTTCCTCTGCAGACTTCAATATATATTCCCTGCCCGGATTCCAGCGCAGCCCTTTTTCACCCGGGACAAGCTGGTTGCCCACCTTGGTGGCCAAAATGACCTGGCTGCGTTTGGATTTCAGGATGGTGCCCAGCCGGGCTTCATTCATCCCGTTATCGTAGATATCAGCGGTATCAAAATAGTTGATTCCCAGTTCCAGGGCTCTTTGAACCAGTTTTTCATTGGCGGCTCCGTCACCGCCCAGCGACATGCATCCAAAGCCTATTTCACTGACCATCAGGGAGGATTTGCCCAGGGGGCGGTATTTCATGGCCATACTTTTTGTTTTAGGTTTCGGTGAATTTCCTTTACCCGCCCCTCATTTCATGAAGGCTGCATTAAAATTAATCAATAATCGGCTTACCTCAGACCGTAAATAGTTCCAGGGGAAGACCGGATTTTCGGCTGCTGGAAAAAAGATAAAGTCCTATCTTGGCATTGGTAAATGGTTTAATACAATTGCATCTGATGCCAATGATCCCAGATTGTTTGATACCAAATGCATGAAGGGGAAAAAGGGCTAAAGACAACATGGGTCATATTGGGTTAATAATTTGATATGTCAAAAGAAAAAGGCCGGGTCGGCAGCAGCTTCTGGTTATATGTAAGGGCCGCTATGATCGTGCTTATTTTTATATACATCATTTTGCTGGCCGTATTTTACAGACAAAATGCGGCAGGAATTCCCCGTACCGGTGGTGGCAGCCTAGTGGCCCCCTGGGGCATCATTACCCTGTTTACCAGCTTTTATATATTCTATGAATATAACCGGGTTCAGCAGGCAAAACACCGACAGCGACGGGAAGACAGGCAGGATAGAAGCAGGCAATTACTGGATAACATTTACAGGGCCTCTAAAAAAAAGGAAGCGCAGGGTGAGGAATAAAAGATACTTTTCCATTGCAGCCTGGTTGACATTACAGTCAGTAGAAAAGCAAAAATGATTTCAAAAATAAAGTCATTCTATTATTACATTTTTCAGCAACATAACCTGCCGGTTTGGATAGTCTATCTTAATTATGGCAGTCTGATTGGGATTATTGGCTGGCCTTTAATTGCCTTTTTGGCCATATTTTTATCCGATAGTCCAGCCAGCCATTTTACAGGCCTGAACTACTTGTTCATCATTTCTTATCCAATAGGATTGATATTAATAACATTCGTAAGCTTTAAAATATTTACATTCAATAAATTCGTTTCAGCCAGTCTGCCTGTGGCCGTGATAATCTGTTACCTCTTTATACTGTATAAGTTCTTTTTTAACTAAAAAAAGGGTGAGCGTAACGATATCCACGCATGCAGGTCCCAATTATTGGAATGAGGACAACAGTAAAGAAATCCCGGGCAAGAACGTCTAAAAAGGAAATAACGCTATGATATTACTAGGCATCAGTAATGCGCCTCCATTTAATTTGTTAGTTACTGTAATTATATTATTATTAAGTGCCGTAGGTTTTTTGGTCGTAGTTTTTAGGGTAGCGTATTTGATTTTTACAGCCATTTTTAGGTTGTTTTCACATCGGTATACAAGCATTAAGAAAGACCGGGCACTTCTTTAATCCTAAGCAGTGTAACCCCTTGTCCCAACTGGCATATGGTTGCCCCCTTCAAAATACTAACAGTTGTTAGTATTCGTTAGAAGAATTTCCTAACTTTACCCCTGCAATAACACCAAGTTACCCAGAAAAAGCTCCAAAGGCATGGCCCGGTTTCAGCCTCTTATAGTCAAAAATATCATTCAGGAAACAGCGGATTGTATATCGGTGGGTTTTGATATTCCCCAAGATCAGTCGGCGCACTTTCAATATACCCAGGGTCAGTTCCTGACCTTCAGCAAGGAGATCGATGGAGAGGAAGTCCGAAGGTCTTATTCCATTTGCTCCAGCCCGCTGGAAGCCGGTATCCGAATTGCCATTAAAATCATTCCGGGGGGAAAATTTTCCACGTATGCGGCCAGCCGACTTCAGGTGGGCGAATCAATTGGTGCAATGGCCCCGGCCGGACGCTTCCATACCCCCCTGGATTCCAAAAACCAAAAAATGTACCTGGCCATTGCGGCTGGCAGCGGTATAACCCCCGTGATATCACTGGTCAAGACCATTCTGGCAACCGAACCCATGAGCCGTGTCTGTCTTCTGTATGGAAACAAGACCAGATCTTCCATCATCTTCAGGTCTTCACTGGAGGATTTGAAAAACAGGTACATGAAACGGTTCAGCCTCTATCATATTCTGAGCCGTGAGCACTCCGAAGTAGATTTTCTCCATGGCAGGGTTGACAGGCCCCGCCTGCGTTTTTTTCTGGATCATTTCCTGAGCCCTTCCGGTATCGATGAAGTATTTATCTGCGGACCGGAGGCCATGATGAAGGAAGCTGCATCCGAATTAACACTCGCGGGAGTGGAAGGCAACCATATCCATTTTGAATTGTTTTCCACAGCAGGGCCCGGTACCCGGTTGGTTCAACCGGAGGTTCCCGGCGAAACGGATTCCGAAAGCAGGGTAAAAATCCAAATTGATGGCAAACAGCTGGAAGTGGACATGCTTTACCACGGGGAATCGATCCTGGAAGCGGCTTTGCGCAGCGGGGCGGATGTGCCATATGCCTGCAAGGGGGGTGTTTGCACCACCTGTCGCGCGCTACTGGAAAAAGGGGAGGCCGTTATGGATGTAAATTATGGTCTGGAGCCAGATGAGATAAAGGCCGGTTTCATTCTTACCTGTCAGGCTCATCCGCGCAGTAAGGAAATTGCCGTAAATTTTGATGTCAAATAATGAAATGTCATCACCCCGTTCTGATAAAAAGAAAAGCTTATGCCAACAGCCACAAACCCCAATAAGCAGCCTGTAATCCAGGATCCTGCCTGCCAGGCTGGATCGGATGCAGAACTCCGCTTTCAGCAAAAGGTGGATAATGACCTTAAAATAGAACCCAGGGACTGGATGCCGGAAAAGTACAGGCAAACCCTGATCCGTCAGATCAGCCAGCATGCCCACAGCGAAATTGTTGGCATGCTCCCGGAAGGGAACTGGATCACCCGGGCCCCTTCCCTGCGTCGCAAGGCTACCCTCATCGCCAAAGTGCAGGACGAGGCCGGCCACGGTCTTTACCTGTACAGCGCAGCCGAAACACTGGGGATCAGCCGGGATGAAATGATCGACCAGCTCCACAGCGGTCGGGCAAAATATTCTTCCATTTTCAATTATCCCACACTTACCTGGGCCGATATCGGTGCCATCGGCTGGCTGGTGGATGGGGCTGCCATCATGAACCAGGTCCCCATCTGCCGGTGCTCCTACGGACCTTATGCCAGGGCGATGGTGAGGATATGCAAGGAGGAGAGTTTTCACCAGCGGCAGGGCTTTGAAATACTGCTTACACTCAGTAAAGGGACCGAGGCCCAGAAAAGGATGTGTCAGGACGCCATTAACCGATGGTGGTGGCCTTCGGTCATGATGTTCGGCCCCCATGACGAGGCTTCTCCCCACACCGCGCAGAGCATGAAATGGAAAATCAAGCGCTTTTCCAATGATGAGCTCCGTCAGCGTTTTGTGGATATGTGTGCCCAGCAGGTTAAGGTACTGTGCATGGAACTGCCGGACCCTGAACTCAGGTACAATCCATCCAGGGGGCACTACGATTTTGGGCCCATAGACTGGCAGGAATTCCACCAGGTCATAAATGGCAACGGTCCCTGTAACAGGGAACGCCTGTCTGCCAGAATCAGGGCCCACCAGGAGGGGCAGTGGGTAAGAGAGGCGGCTACAGCCCATGCTGCCAAGCAGGCAGCGAAATTGGAAAAACAAGTCGCCTAAAATCATTTTAAAATGACGAACCAACAAAACTGGCCTCTCTGGGAGGTCTTCATACGAAGCAAACAGGGGCTTGACCATAAACATGTGGGAAGTCTCCATGCTGCCGATGCCGGGATGGCCATGGAAAATGCCCGGGATGTATATACCCGCCGACAGGAAGGGGTGAGTATTTGGGTGGTGGAATCAGCCCATATCCACGCTTCTAATCCGGAGGAGGCAGAGAGTTTTTTTGACCCGGCCAATGACAAAGTGTACCGGCATCCCACTTTTTATAATTTACCGGATTCCCTGAAAAATATGTAAAATCCGGGTTATAGCAACAGCGGCGATATTTCAGTATCTGCCTTTCAATATGATTTGACATTCATGGAAACTCTTCAAACCCCCGGCCGGGAAATGACCGATTTAACGGACTATGTCCTGCACCTGGCGGACAACGCACTGATTCTTGGGCATCGTAACAGTGAGTGGACCGGCCATGGGCCGGTGCTGGAGCAGGACATTGCCATCAGCAATATAGCCCTGGACCTGATTGGTCAGGCAAGAATGCTTTACCAGTACGCAGCCCGGCTGTGCGGAGGCACGCAGACCGAAGACAGCCTGGCTTACCTGCGGGATGCCTGGGATTTCAAGAACTGCCTGCTGGTCGAACTGGGCCGCGGGGACTGGGCTTTTACGGTGCTTAGGCAGTTTTTTTTCAGCACCTACCAGTATTTGCTCTACCAGAAGCTGACAGGCAGCCGGGATGCGACCCTGGCCGCCATTGCCGAAAAGGCGGTGAAGGAAGTCAGCTATCATCTCCGCTGGAGCGGGGAATGGGTGGTCCGTCTGGGTGATGGAACGCAGGAAAGCCACCGCCGCATGGAAGCAGCCCTGCTGGAACTATGGGCCTACACCGGTGAGCTGACCACGGATGCGCCCTATGAGTCCAGGCTGTCCCGGTCCGGGGTTGCCGTAGCGGTGCCATCCCTGCAAGTACCCTGGACCCAAAAGGTGACCGAAGTGCTCCGTGAAGCGGATCTCAGGTTAAGCCTGGAAGCTCTTTTGGGAAATACCTGGATGCAGCAGGGGGGAAAGCTGGGAACCCATACCGAGCATCTTGGCTTTATACTGGCCGAGATGCAATATATGCAGCGGACCTATCCGGGAAGTAATTGGTAAATTTGAACAGGACCCCCGGAAGGCCTGAGGCGATCCGGCATTTTTCAACTATTTAAATCCTGATCATTGGATACATCAGCCAGGGACATATGGGAGGTATTGCAAATGGTCCATGACCCGGAAATTCCAGTGCTCTCGGTCATAGACCTGGGCATCATCAGGGATATCCAAATGATTGGGGAAGCGGTACAAATTACCATTACCCCTACCTATTCGGGTTGCCCTGCCATGAACCGGATTGAATGGGACATACGGGAAATACTCCTACAAAAGGGATATGGTTCTGTGCGGATAAACACGGTATTGAGTCCCGCCTGGACAACCGAATGGATGAGCCAGGAGGGCAGGCAGAAATTAAAGGACTATGGCATTGCCCCGCCCAATCCCGGTCACAGTGTATGCCATATGGAACTGTTTGCGGCCGAACAGGCTGTACAGTGCCCGCGCTGCGGTTCCTTTCAGACCAGACTGGTCAGCCAGTTCGGGTCGACCGCCTGCAAGGCGCTTTACCAGTGCAGCCAGTGTTTGGAGCCCTTTGATTATTTCAAATGCCATTAGAAAAAAACGGTTATGAAACTGAAAAGTTTTCTCTCGGGACAATGGGTGGAAGGAGAGGGTGAACAGGAACTGCTCTTCGACTCGGTTACCGGGGATCTGGTCGCCGTTGCCTCCACCAAAGGACTTGATTTTGAGCACATGCTCCGCTATGGACGCTCGGTGGGTGGCCCTGCCTTGCGCAAACTGACCTTCCATGAGCGCGGCCGCATGCTCAAAGCACTTGCCTTATACCTGGGTGAAAGAAAGCAGTCGTATTATAATCTCAGCTACCGCACCGGGGCCACCAGGGCGGACTCGTGGATCGATATCGAAGGGGGGATCGGTAACCTGTTTTCCTATGCGAGCCTCCGTCGTCAATTCCCTGATGAGCCGTTTTATGTGGATGGGCAGGCCGCGAAGCTGTCGAGAACCGGTAGTTTTATCGGGCAGCATATCATGGTACCCAGGCAGGGGGTGGCCATTCACATCAATGCCTATAATTTTCCGGTATGGGGCATGCTGGAAAAAATTGCCGTTAATTTATTGGCCGGGGTACCTGCCGTTGTTAAACCGGCTTCGCCGGGCTCTTTTCTCACGGAAGCTGTTTTCAGGGATATTATAGAATCGGGGATTTTCCCGCCAGGGTCCCTTCAGCTGGTCTGCGGCCAGCCCGGCAACTTGCTGGATTTTGTCCAGTCTCAGGACCTGGTAACCTTTACCGGCTCCGCAAAAACCGGGCACCTGCTTAAAGTTCATCCCAGCATTATCCGTGAAACCGTTCCTTTTACCATGGAAGCCGATTCCCTGAATTGCTGCATCCTGGCCCTGGACGCCGCCCCCGGCAGCGCAGACTTCGATGTTTTCATCAGGGAAGTTCACCGGGAAATGACGGTGAAATGCGGTCAGAAATGTACAGCCATCCGGCGGATCCTCGTTCCGGAAAAATACCTGGAAGACGTACAAATCGCCCTGGGTAAGCGGCTGTCAAAGACCGTGATCGGCGATCCGCGCCTGGAAGAGGTCCGCATGGGCGCCCTGGTGGGAAGGGCGCAGTTGCAGCAGCTCCAGGAGCGCATCATGTTATTGGCTGCCCAGTCAGCCATTGTTTACGGTTCTGCCGATACCCCAGAGGTCCGCGGGGCCGATCCGCTCAAAGGGGCATTCATTGCTCCTGTCCTGCTGGTCAATGAGGATCCCCTGCACCAGAGGCTGACCCATGAACTGGAGGCATTTGGCCCGGTGGCCACCCTGATGCCCTACCGTTCCCCGGAAGAGGCCATTGTCATCGCCAATATGGGGCGGGGATCGCTGGTCTCCACCATTGTCACTTCGGACAAACAGACCGCCATCGACTATGTCATGGGTACTTCGAGTTTCCATGGAAGGATCCTCCTGTTAAACCATGCATGTGCCCAGGAGAGCACGGGGCATGGTTCCCCGCTGCCCATGCTTATTCATGGCGGACCCGGGCATGCCGGCGGGGGAGAGGAGATGGGAGGTAAACGAGGGGTGCTTCATTACCTGCAGCGTACGGCCGTTCAGGGATCGGCGACCATGCTTACAGCCCTTACCAGGGTCTACCAGCCAGGAGGGCAGCAACAGGAAAAGGAAACCCATCCCTTCCGCAGGCATTTTGAGGAACTGGAAATAGGGGAGACCCTCCTAACGGCCAGGCATACCGTTACGGAGGCCGATATTACGAATTTTGCCAACGTAAGCGGCGACCATTTCTACGCGCATATGGATGCCACTTCCCTGGAAGGTACCATTTTTGAAGGCCGGGTTGCCCATGGGTACTATATTCTTTCCAAAGCAGCCGGCCTGTTTGTTGATGCGAAGAAGGGCCCCGTGTTGCTTAATTACGGAATTGACGAAGCCCGGTTTACCAAACCGGTTTATCCGGGAACCACCATCGGTGTCAGACTGACGGTCAAAGAAAAGACCAACCAGGAAAAAAGGGAACCGGGTGAGGTGGCCAAGGGGATTGTAAAATGGCTGGTGGATGTTTATGACCAGACCGGAGAAACAGTGGCCATTGCCACCATCCTGACCATGGTAAAAAAACTGGATCAGTCCTGAAGGCGCCGGCATGGGGTAACCATGCAATGTGTATATAATACTCTATCTGCACCTGAGGGAACAACCCACACAATACAGACTGACCGAAGATCTCACTAATTTGGACAGAGGCAATAATATATGTCAGCCAAACATTTTAACGAATCCCGCTGATAATAGCCGGGTAAATAAATCTTTTTAATAACTTACGCACCATTCAGCCCGGGTTAGTTAACCTGTTGAAAGCATGCTGCAATCATCCGGGTATCTGTCTTTATCTCCTGCAAACAGGGCGGGCCTGCTAAAATTGGAAATATATGAACCTGTCAATAGCGTCATTAACCGGCATCAAAGGCATGGACCTGCCGGAAAAAGCATATTTTGATCTTCCGGAAAAAGTAATTCAGTTTGGCACGGGCGTCCTTCTCAGGGGACTGCCCGATTATTTTATTGACAAAGCAAATAAGAGGGGGATTTTCAATGGAAGGATTGTGGTTGTAAAGTCCACCGGGCATAACACAGCCAGCGCCTTTGATGAGCAGCAGGGGCTTTTTACCCATTGTATCAGGGGTATCCAGGGCGGCCTGAAAGTGGAAGAAGATCTCATCAATGCCTCCATCAGCCGGGTGTTATCTGCCAGGACCCAATGGAGGGAAATCCTGAACTGTGCAGCCAGTCCATCCATACAAGTGATCATTTCCAATACCACCGAAGTGGGCATTACACTCACACCAGATGACCTGCAGGCCGACCCGCCGGTCAGTTTTCCCGGGAAGCTGCTCGCCTTCCTGGTGGAGCGCTACCGGATATTTGGCCAGGTTCCCGGTAAAGGGCTGGTGATTGTGCCTACAGAATTGATTCCCGACAATGCCGACAGGCTTAAAAGCATCCTGCTGGAACTTTGCCGCCTTCATGGACTCGCCGATGGTTTCATGGACTGGCTGGAGCGGGAAAATTATTTTTGCAATTCCCTGGTGGACCGTATCGTTCCAGGCAAGCTGCCGGCCAAAGACCAGCAGGACATGGAAATAAAATATGACTACAGCGACGAACTGATGATCATGTCAGAGCCCTATGCCCTGTGGGCCATTGAATCCGGCCAGCAACAGGTAAAGGAGGTTCTCTGTTTTTGGCAGGCAGATCCCGGTGTCATCATTGCCCCGGATATTTACCGCTACAGGCAGCTTAAGCTGAGGCTTCTCAACGGGTCGCATACCTTCAGCTGCGGACTGGCTGTACTCTGCGGATTTTCCACCGTAAAACAGGCCATGGAGGATCCCAGGTTCCGGGGCTATATCAGCGCCCTGCTGCTGCAGGAAATTGTGCCTTCCATCACAGGAGACATGGTGAGCAGCCAGGAAGCGGAGGCATTTGCCCTGCAGGTCATAGACCGTTTTTCCAATCCTTTCATAGAACATCAGTGGCTGAGCATCACCATGCAGTATTCATCCAAGATGGCTACCCGCAATGTGCCCGTGTTATTAGCCCATATGGAACGGTATGGAAGGACGCCCGCCTTTATGACAATGGGTTTTGCGGCCCACCTGCTTTTTATGCGGGGTGAAAAGGCCCCCGACAACTCCTACCATGGGGTAATTGCCGGGAAAAAATACCTGATTAACGATGATAACGCCGCTTATTACAGCGATTGCTGGCAAAACAAAGATCTCCCGGGAATGGTCCGGGAAATCTGTGGCAATGAGGCGCTCTGGAAGACCAATCTGGCCAGCCTGCCGGAATTTGCCGAGGAGGTTACCCGTTACCTGCAAATCATCCTGGAACAGGGCGCCTATGCCGCCATACTCCATATATTAAATTAATGGCTTGAAATTAGTTTCCCATGAAGGCTTTTTTAAACGAGCATTTTTTACTGCAGGGTCCCACTGCCAGCAGGCTATATCACGATTATGCGGCGTCCATGCCCATTATTGATTACCACTGTCACCTCTCTCCCCAGCTGATCAGCGAAGATGTCCGGTTCGAAAACCTGACGCAGGCCTGGTTACAGGGAGATCATTATAAGTGGCGCGCCATGCGTGCCCAAGGGGTACCGGAGCGTTTTATCACCGGCCAGGGAAGTGATGAGGAGAAATTTTTCCATTGGGCCGCTACTGTACCCTATACCGTGCGCAATCCGCTGTTTCACTGGACACACCTGGAACTGCAGCGTTATTTTGGTATCGACAGGCTGCTTAACCCTCAATCGGCCCGCGAAATCTATGCCGCCTGCAATGAGCAACTCAGCACGCCTGCCTTTTCGGTACGTAACCTCCTTCGGTCGGTGAAAGTGAAGCTGGTATGCACCACCGATGATCCGGTAGATTCCCTGGAGCATCACCGCAGGCTACGCGAAGATGGATTTGAAATACCCGTGCTGCCTGCTTTTCGGCCCGACAGGGCCATGCAGGTAGAAGACCCGCTTGTATTCAACGGGTATCTTTCCCAGCTGGAGGCCGCCTCCGGCTGTTCGGTGAGCAGCTACCAGGATTTCCTGACAGCCCTTAAACAACGCCATGATTATTTTCACCAGAACGGTTGCACCGTATCAGACCACGGGCTGGAACAGATCTATGCCGAAGAATACAGCGCCGCTGAAATAAAGCTTTTTTTTGACAGGCTCAGGCAGGGAATTCCCCTGGATGAATCCCAGCAAAGACAGTTCAAATCGGCCCTGCTGGTGGAATTCGCCGGCTGGGACTGGGAGAAAGGATGGGTGCAGCAGTTTCATCTCGGGGCCCTTCGTAATAACAACAGCCGCATGCTGGCTACACTTGGCCCGGATACGGGATGGGATTCCATCGGTGATTTTGCGCAGGGCAGGTCCCTGTCCCGTTTCCTCAACCGCCTGGACAAAAACAACCAGCTGGCCCGGACCATCCTGTACAACCTGAACCCGGCAGACAATGCACTGATGGCCACCATGACCGGTAATTTTAATGACGGATCGGTACCCGGAAAAATCCAGTGGGGATCTGCCTGGTGGTTCCTGGACCAGAAGGACGGCATGATCAAACAGCTCAACGCCCTTTCCAATATGGGACTGTTGAGCCGGTTTGTGGGAATGCTGACCGATTCCAGGAGCTTCCTGTCCTTTCCGAGGCATGAATATTTTCGCCGGGTGCTCTGTAATTTATTCGGCCAGGAGATGGAAAATGGGGAGCTGCCCATGGACCTGGACTGGATGGGGGGAATCATACAGGATATATGTTTCCGCAATGCGCGGGAATATTTCGGATGGAATCAATTGAGTGAATCTTAATGGATAAACAGGTAAGGAGATGAATAAAATTCTTTGTTATGGGGAACTGCTGATGCGGATGTCACCTGCATTACAGGGAAAGTGGATTGCACGGGAGAGCATGGCTGTTTATATAGGCGGGGCAGAGCTCAACGTGGCTTCCGCCCTGGCCAGGTGGGGACTGCCTGTGTCCTATTTTACCTGCCTGCCTGAAAATTATTTATCCCGGGAAATCTGCCTGGAGCTGCAGGGAAAAAACATAGATACCGGTCCGATCCATTTTTGCGGGGACCGGATTGGTATTTATTTCCTGCCACAGGGTGCCGATCTCAAGCATGCCGGTGTCATATACGACCGGTCGCATTCCTCCTTTTCGGAACTGGGTCCCGGGGAAATCGACTGGGAGAAGGTGTTAAAGGATATTTCCTGGTTTCATTTCAGTGCCATCAGTCCCGCCCTTGGATCACGGGCGGCGGCCGTATGCCTGGAAGCAGTGGAAGCTGCCTCACGGTTAAACATCAAAATATCCCTGGACCTGAATTACCGGGCCAAACTCTGGAACTATGGCATCCAACCGCCTGCCGTCATGCGCAAGCTGGCCGGTTACTGCGATGTGATCATGGGCAATATATGGTCGGCAGCCAGCCTGCTGGGTATGGAGGTGGATCCGCATATCCATGAGCGTGGCAACCGGAATGATTTTCTGGAGCATGCCCGGCTGACCTCCCTTTCCCTGCGGGAATCCTTCCCCCGTTGCCGCGCTGTGGCCAATACCTTTCGATTTGATCACCCCAGAAATGGCGTGTTGTATTATACAGCCCTCCACCTAAGCGGGACCGATTATCACTCGCCTGAGTATATAGTGGAGAAAATAACCGATAGGGTGGGAACCGGGGATTGTTTTATGGCCGGCCTCATTTACGGATTTTCCCAGGCCCATCCTCCCCAGCAGATACTGGATTTTGCCACAGCGGCCGCTGTCGGTAAATTTTCCGAAACCGGGGACGCCACCAGACAGGACGTCATCAGCATTCAACAAAGCATTCAACATGGATAAAAGAACCGAAATAACCGAAATGGTGCAGCAAAAAGGGCTGCTGCCCCTTTTTTTTCATCCCTCCTGGCAGGTCAGTATGGAGGTACTCAGGGCACTGTATGCTTCCGGCATTCGGGTCGTGGAATATACCAACCGGGGCAGTGAAGCCCTGAAGAATTTTGAAAAGCTCAAAGAAGTCAGCGAACAGGAACTGCCCGGAATGGTCCTGGGGGCAGGAACGATCAAGGATGCTGCCATGGCCGGCCGTTTTATCGGCGCCGGGGCGGATTTTCTGGTCAGCCCCGGACTGGCAGAGGACGTATTTGACGTGGCTTATTCCGAAAAAGTACTGTGGGTGCCTGGCTGCATGACCGCTACCGAAATCATCAAAGCCGAACAGTTCGGGTTGCAGCTGATCAAGCTTTTTCCCGGTAACCTGCTTGGGCCTTCCTATGTGCAGGCCATCCGTGAAATATTCCCCGGGCTGCTGTTCATGCCAACCGGCGGTGTGGAGATCCAGCAGGCCAACCTGAAATCATGGTTCGACGCAGGCGTATGTGCCGTGGGGATGGGAAGCAAACTGATTTCCAAATCGGTCCTGGAATCAGGGGATTACCGCAGCATCAGCGCCCTCACCAGCGAGGCTTTGGACATCATCCGGGCAATCAGGACCCCCTAAGCTCCTGACCCCAGCGAGGTGCCGGCATGATCTTGTATCAGCGCCGGAAAATTTCGTCACACTAAATGAACCCTTATGCAGGCCAAAGGAAATTACCGGTGGGTGGTTGTTACCCTGCTTTTTTTTGCCACGACCATCAACTACCTGGACAGGCAGGTCATCGGGCTGTTAAAGGACAACCTCGCCCGGGACTTCCACTGGTCTGAGAAGGATTACAGCAATATCGTGATGGCCTTTGCCACGGCCTATGCCCTCGGACTGCTGGGTTTTGGAAAGGTAATCGACCGCATCGGCACCAAACTGGGCTATTCCATTTCCATTCTTGCCTGGAGCCTGGCTGCCATGGCACACGCCATGGCCCGGTCCACCCTGGGATTCGGGGCAGCCCGCACCGGGCTGGGATTGGGGGAGGCCGGCAATTTCCCGGCTGCCATCAAGACCGTGGCCGAATGGTTTCCCCAAAAGGACCGTGCCCTGGCTACCGGAATTTTCAACAGCGGCACCAATATCGCGGCCATTGCCGGACCCCCGGTCATCGCCTGGATATATACCTCCTTTGGATGGCAGCAGACTTTTATATGGACGGGTTCCCTCGGATTTATCTGGTTATTGTGCTGGCTGCTATGGTATGATATTCCCACCCGGCAAAAAAGACTGGGCCGGGCTGAATTTGACTATATACACAGCGATCCACCGCCCCCTTCCCCCGCTTCCCCCCGTCCGGTAGGATGGAAGCAGCTCCTTGGGTTCAGGCAGACCTGGGCCTTTGTCATGGGAAAGTTCCTGACCGATCCCATCTGGTGGTTTTATCTTTTTTGGATCCCATCCTATTTCAATACAACCTATTCCCTGGACCTGAGCAAGTCCGCCGTGTATGTCTCCACCGTCTATGTGATTGCCAGTTTTGGCAGTGTGGCCGGCGGGGCGCTTTCGGGTTTGTTTATCAAAAAAGGCATGCCGGTGGCCCGTGCCAGAAAATCGGCCATGCTGATCTTTGCCTGCTGCGTGGTACCCATCATACTGGTCCGGTTTACCAGTCATATTTGGGTGGCGGTTGCACTGATCAGCCTGGCTGCGGCGGCTCACCAGGCCTGGAGCGCCAATATATTTACCACCGCCTCCGATATGTTTCCGAACCGGGCGCTGAGCACGGTGGTTGGCATCGGGGGGATGGCCGGTTCGGTCGGGGGAATCCTATTTCCCCTGCTGATCGGCATATTGCTGGATCATTTTAAATTGCTGGGCATATTAAGCACGGGATACAATATCATTTTTGTTATTTGCGGAAGCGCCTACCTGCTGGCCTGGATCCTCATGCATAAACTGGCTCCCGAGATGAAACGGGTGGCTTTATAACCTGAAAATTGACTAAAACGCTTTCTATATTATGATACAGCTGACTCAAACCATGCGTTGGTATGGCCCCGATGATCCGGTCACCCTGGCCGATATCCGGCAGGCGGGATGCACCGGTGTAGTAACCGCCCTCCACCATATTGCCAACGGGGAGATATGGACCAGGGAAGAAATAGAAAAAAGACGCAGCCAGGTGGAGGCGGCCGGTCTGCAATGGAAGGTCGTGGAAAGCATTCCGGTGCATGAGCACATCAAGACCCAGCAACCCGGTTTTGAGCGGTTGATCCATAACTACCAGCAAAGCATCCGCCATGCGGCCGGCTGCGGCATAGAAGTGATCACCTATAATTTCATGCCGGTACTTGACTGGACCAGGACCGACCTGTCCTTCCCGATGCCTGACGGGTCCAGGGCCCTTCGCTTTGAAAAGGCAGCCCTGGTGGCATTTGACGTTTTCATTTTACAGCGGGAATCGGCTGCTGCCTCCTATACCCGGGAAGAACTGACTGCCGCAGGCCTCAGGCTGCAGGGGATGGGGGAGCAGGAAAAACAGACGCTGCAACGAAATATCATTGCCGGGTTGCCGGGCTCAGAGGAATCCTTTACCCTGGACAATTTCCGCCAGGCACTGGAAGCCTACCGGGGAATCGATGAGCAGAGACTGCGTATGAACCTGATCCATTTTCTGCGTCAGGTGGTTCCTGTCGCTGAGGACTGTGGCGTTCGGATGGCCATCCACCCGGATGATCCCCCCTATGGCATCCTGGGGCTTCCCCGCGTGGTTAAAAACGCAGACGATATCGGCCATCTCCTGGAGGCGGTCCCTTCGCAGAGCAATGGCCTCTGTTTTTGCACGGGATCCTACGGGGTCCGCCCAGATAATGACCTGCCAGCCATGATCAGGAGCTTCGGGAATCACATTCATTTTTTACACCTGCGCTCCACCCGCAGAAATGAAGCGGGTGATTTTTACGAGGATAACCACCTGGAAGGGGATGTAGATATGTTTGCCGTCATGCGGGAAATCATTGCCATCATGCAGGCCCGCCAAATCAGCCTGCCCATGCGGCCCGACCATGGCCACCAGATGCTCGACGATTTGGGCAAAAAAACAAACCCCGGGTATTCAGCGATCGGCAGGCTCCGCGGGCTGGCTGAGCTGCGCGGACTGGAACTGGGCATCGGCCGCAGTATGGCCGAAGGTGCCGGGCGGCTGTGAATCTGCAGGCTCCGCGCACCGGGAGGGTCAGGCCCCCGAGGTTGACTGCCGGATGGTGAGCGTGGAGGGCAGGATGATGGTTTCCCTTAAGGAGGCGTCCCCCTTTTTTTCCAGGGTCCTGAACAGCAGGGAGGCAGCCCTTTTACCCATCTCAAAAGCGGGCTGGGTGACAGTAGTCAGCGAAGGGTTGAGCAGGAATGCGGTGGCCAGGTTGGAAAAGGCAATCACCTTTACATCCCCGGGTATATTCAGTCCCAGTTCCTGACAGGCATGATAGGCGGTGATGGCCAGTTTTTCCACGGAAACCACGATCCCGTCGGGACGCTTTTTTTTACCCATCAGTTTTTTGAGGGCCTTCACATCTCCGGCGGCATTGTCCGAACAGAGCATTACGGAACTGGTCTGGTTGGGATATTCAGAAAGCGCTTTTTTATAACCCTGCATGCGTTTGTTGGAGATGGCCAGGCTGTTGGAAATGGACAGGAATACGATATGGCGGCAGCCGTTTTCCAGCAGGTGCCTGGTTGCTTTATAGCCACTGTCAAAGTCGTCGGTGGTCACTTTACCTGAAACGACATCCTCGGCTACACGGTCAAACAAGACCACCGGCACCCCGGTGGACTGGAGCTGCTGTATATGCCGGCTATTGGTGGTTTCCCTTGAAATGGAAAGCAGGATACCGTCCACACGCCCGCTGTTGAAATCCTCCAGTATGGCCTGCTCCTTGGTGAATTTTTCATGGGTCAGATAGATCAGGACATGATAGCCCTTTTCCTGGGCGACCGATTCGATTCCGTTGATGGCCAGGGAAAAAAAGCTGTCTGCCACTTCCGGAAGGACTACCGCAATGGTCTTGCTTTTGCGTTTACGCAGGCTGCTGGCATAGGGATTGGGGACATAATTCAGTTTATGGACCAGGTCGAGTACCCTTTTTTTGGTGGCCGCACTGATTTCATGGCTGTCTCTCAGGGCTTTTGAAATGGTGCCGGGGGAGAGTTTTAGCTGCTTGGCGAGTGTTTTTATGGTCACATGATTCATCGGAGCCGGAGGCTTTTTAAACTAAAGGCTGAAAATATCCTTGATTGTGCTCAATTACGCAAACGGTTTCGTAAATAAAATATCTGTGTTATTATATTATATCTGGTAAAAATTACAATTTAGTAGCAGGAACTATTTCCAAAAACCAAATTTCTTACAATATGCAGCAGCCCCTAAAAACAGCCCTATCTGAACAAAACCCTTTAGAGCGGCTGGATGAATGGGAAGAGGACCTTCTGATCCGTTATCCGGAACCCGGTTCTATCGCCAAGGACAAAAGTACGGAAGCTTTCAGGGATTATGAACATACCCAGCGGGATACCGTCAAGGAGTTCTACCGGCTTAACCATACCCACCAGTCTTACGATTTTGTTTTGCAAAAGGAAAAGGAGTTTCTGCAGTTCAACAAAAAGGAAATGCCCATCTGGGAGGCGTTCACCTTCCTCAACCAGCTGGTGGACGATTCCGATCCCGATACGGACCTGGATCAGTTTCAGCACCTCCTGCAAACCTCGGAGGCCATCAGAAAAGACGGCCACCCGGACTGGATGGTCCTGACCGGGCTGCTTCATGATATGGGCAAGGTTCTCTGCCTGTTTGGCGAACCGCAGTGGGCGGTGGTAGGGGATACCTATCCGGTGGGATGTGCTTTTTCCGATAAGATTGTCTTTTCTGAATTCTTCCGGGAAAACCCGGATTATTCCGACCCGAGATACAATACCAAATACGGCGTATATACCCCGAACTGCGGCCTGAGGAATGTACATATGTCCTGGGGACATGATGAATACATCTATCACCTGGCCAAGGATTTTTTACCTGAATCCGGCCTGTATATGTTGCGATATCACTCTTTTTACCCCCAGCATCGGGAAAACGCCTATGCGCATCTCATGGATGAACACGATCACGAGATGTTCAAGTGGGTCAATCTCTTCAACCCCTATGACCTGTATTCCAAGAGCCCCGTTCCGCCCAATTGGGATGAACTCAGGCCTTATTATGAGAACCTGGTCAGCAAGTATTTACCGGCTACCCTTCGTTTCTGAGCAGGAATCAGCAAACCGGTAGGCCCGGCATTAAATGGCATCTGCGGGGGACCAACTGCAGATAATTTATTGGTATGAAATCATTTCCCAAGGGGATTTTTGTCATATGGCTGGGTTGGTTGGTTATTTCCTGCACCCATGCCGACAAGACCCTTTTTACAGCATTGCCTGCTTCCCAAACCCATATCGATTTTAGAAACGATATCCGGGAAAATGTGGATTATAATATACTCACCTATGAGTATCTCTATAACGGGGGAGGGGTGGCTGTAGGGGACATTAACAATGACGGGCTTCCCGATATTCTCTTTACCGGAAACATGGTCCCCAACAAACTCTACCTGAACCGGGGAAATTTTCAGTTTGAGGATATCACCGAAAAAGCCGGTCTCCAGGGCCGCTCCAGCTGGAAGACGGGGGTGGTCATGGCCGACGTCAACGGGGACGGGCTCCTGGACATTTACCTGTGCTATTCAGGACCGGGGACTGATTCTGCCCGGTCCAATGAACTATACATCAACAACGGATCCAGGGACGGCATCCCCTCTTTCACCGAATCAGCCCGGGCCTACGGGCTGGATGCCCCCGGCACCTACACGACCACGGTGGCCTTTTTTGACATGGATAACGACGGGGATCTGGACATGTTCATGGTCAATCACGCCGACATGTTCTACAATCCCTTCTACAATACAGATAAACTCAGGGCCAAAAGGGATCCCCGCTTTGGAAACAGGCTCTACCGTAATGACAACGGGCATTTTACCGATATCAGTGAACAGGCGCACATCAACGGCAGTGGCCTTAACTTCGGACTCAGTGCTTCCATCAGCGATGTCAACCAGGACGGGTGGCCGGACATTTATGTTACCAATGATTATGATGAGCGTGACTTCCTCTACCTCAACAACCACGACGGCAGTTTCCGGGAGGTCCTCGATAAGGCAGCCGGACATATTTCCGAATTCGCTATGGGATCCGACATTGCTGATTACAACAACGACGGGCTCCCCGATATCATGGTACTGGACATGCTGCCTGAAAACAACCACCGGCAGAAACTGCTGCGTGGCGCTGATGCCTACGATAAATACACCACCAGGCTGGAGCACGGCTTCCATCGCCAGCAAATGAGAAATACCCTGCAGCTCAACAACGGCAATGACAGCACCGGGATGCCCGTTTTCAGCGAAATAGGCCAGTTTGCGGGCGTATCTTCCACGGACTGGAGCTGGGCTCCCCTGTTTGCGGATTATGACAACGATGGATGGAAGGATCTCTTTATTTCCAACGGGATCCTCCGGGACATGACCAATCTTGATTTCGTAAAATACACTTCGGGGTATTCCTCCGAATACAAGGAAAAAAACGGGGATAAAAAGGAAATGTGGCAGCTGGTGCAGCAGATGCCTTCCACCAGGATGAATAATTACCTGTTTCGCAACAACCACCAGCTGGGCTTTACCAATATGAGCGCCCAGTGGGGACTGACCAATGCGTCCATCCATAACGGCGCGGCTTATGCCGATCTTAACAATGACGGAAGCCTGGACCTGATCGTCAACAACCTCAATGACCAGGCCGTCATCTACCAAAACCACGCTTTCGAAAACAAGCAGAACCATTATGTCAGGATACGCCTGCACGGCCAGGGGCTGAACCGCTTTGGCATCGGGGCCACCGTTTATACCCGGACCGAACACGGCAGCCAGATGCAGGAGGAATATACCTCCCGGGGCTTTCAGTCCTCGGTGGACCCTGTCATGCATATCGGACTGGGTACAGACAGCCTCATTACCGAAATCAGGGTGGTCTGGCCGGGCGGCAGGGAGTCCAGGCTGCAGCATATTGCAGCTGACACCACCCTGGACATCAGCGAGAACAAGGCCACCCCTCCTGCTCCCGGAGGCCAGCCGCCGGCTCCCCGCAGGCTCTTTGAGGATGTCACCCGGGAGTCCGGCATTCATTATGAGCACAAGCCCTCCTCCTTTGTGGACTTTAAGGTATCCCCGCTGCTTCCCTACCAGCTCTCCAAGACAGGCCCCTGCCTGGCGAAGGGGGATGTAAACGGGGACGGCCTGGAAGATATATTCATCGGATCCTCTTCGGGCGGTCAAAGCGTCCTATACCTGCAAACGCCCGGGGGCACCTTCCAGGCAGCCGGTAGCCAGCCCTGGAACACTGATACGGAATTAACCAACTCAGATGCCCTTTTTTTTGATGCTGATGGCGACGGGGACCTGGATCTGTACCTGGTCAGCGGTGGGGCAGACTTCCCCCTGGGAAGTCCCCATTACCAGGACCGGATGTTTGAAAACGACGGCCACGGTCATTTCACGGCACTCAGCGACGCACTGCCTCCCGAAACGGTCAGCGGTTCCTGTGTGCGGGCAGCCGATATCGACCAGGATGGCCTGGCTGACCTGTTTGTGGGCGGCTACGCCATGCCCGGACTTTTTCCCCAGTCCCCGCAGAGTTTTATACTTAAAAATAAAAGCCGCCCCGGCCGGATCCGTTTTGAAAAGGACCTTTCCCAGACCGATTCCCTGCTGTCCCATCCGGGTATGGTCACCGATGCGCTGTGGATAGATATCAACAAAGACGGATGGAAGGACCTGGTCGTGGTAGGCCGGTTCATGCCCGTTTGCATCTTTGAAAACCACCGGGGTATACTCTCCGACCAGACCCGGGCCTATGGACTCTCCGATACCCAGGGCTGGTGGTGCAGGATACTGGCCGACGACTTTGACCAGGATGGCAATACGGATCTGGTCATCGGCAACCTGGGCCAAAACACCCAGTTCAGGGCAACGGCGGCAGAGCCCCTGACCATTACCTATGCCGATTTCAACCGGGATGGAACGCTCGACCCCATCCTGTGCTATTATAATCAGGGCATCAGTTATCCCTATTTCACCCGGGATGAAATATTTGACCAGATTCCTTCCCTGCAAAAAAAATTCGGGCGCTACGCCGATTACGCCGATGCCCGGCTTTCCGATATGTTTGCTGCCGATGAGCTCCAAAAAGCCGGAACTGTTTCCATCAAAATGACGCAGTCCGTGTTCTTGCATAACCTGGGAAACAGGAAGTTCCGTATCGACTCCCTGCCGGCCTATGCACAGATATCCGCGGCCAGCGGTTTGGTTTCCATGGATGTGGACGGGGATGGCAAAAAAGACATCGTGCTCGCCGGTAATTATTTCCCCTTCCGGGTCCAGCAGGGTCCCCTGGATGCCTCCATCGGTATGGTACTACTGGGCGACGGCCGGGGCGGTTTCCGTCCCCTGCCTTACCGGGAAAGCGGGTTGATGATCCCGGGGGATGTACGAAACCTGATTCCTGTTAAAACCGGGAAACCGGGGCAATGGTACCTGGCAGCTGCCAAAAACAACGGGGCTGTTCAAATATTAAAAACTTTGAATGCTTCAAAATAAGGGTTTACATTAGCTCAATGGAAAAGGCACCCGGGACCTTCCATCCCGGGTCAGGCAGCAATGATGCGTTATTTGGAGACGGCATTGGGGCCACAATAAAAATATCTGATAGAGCCATGCAACTTTTGCTTCATCGCATACAATTTGAACAGGATGAAACCGCTTTCCGCGAGTTTTATAAGGAGAACGTGTTCAAGCTCTTCCAGTTTGCCTTTGCCTTCATTCAGAACAAGGAACTGGCCGAAGAAATTGTCAATGACGTATTCCTCAGTCTTTGGAACCAGCGCGCAAGAATCAGTGATATCCGAAACATCAATGTCTATTTGTATGTTTCTGTAAAAAATACCGCCGCCAACTACATAAGGAAAAACAATTCCAGGAAAAACATCGACCTGGAGCGGATCGCCTCGGATCATTTTTACCTCAGTCCCGATCCCGAGCAGGTGCTCATCACCGAGGAGCTCAAAAAAATCATTGAGCAGTCCATCAACCAGCTTCCACCCCGCTGCAAGCTGATCTTCAAGCTGGTCAAAGAAGACGGGCTGTCCAGCAGCGAAGTGGCGGAAATCCTGGAAATATCCTACAAAACGGTCAAGACCCAGCTGACCATTGCCTTGCAGAAACTCGAACAGAGCCTCCGTCCCTCCCTGAAGGAATACCGCTTCCGGCTCAGGTAACCGTCCCGAAAAATATATTAAAATATTTTACTTCATTTTAAGAAAATCTGCCAGACCGGGTGTCCTGTTATCACAAACCAATACAGGGTTCATGATGGATCATTCCAGGATTTTGGAGCTCATGGCCAAAAAGGCCGGCCGCAGCGCTTCGCAGGAAGAGCTGAGGGAACTGGAATTATTGCTGACCCAATTCCCTGAATACGGCTTTTTTGCCGAGGTCCTGCACTCCCTCAAAGGCAGCCGCGACCATTTTGAGCGCAATATTCCGCGGGAAGAACTGGTAGATCATGGCTGGCAGCATCTCTCCGGCAAACTGAACCTGGCCTCCGGCCAGGAGCAGCCCGTATCACTCCATCCGCCCGCCAGGGTGGTCCGGGGATTTTTTGGCGTTCCGGCCCGCTGGGCCTCAGCGGCCATATTGATCGCCTTATTGGTCGGGGGGGCGCTGTATTTCAGGTCCACCTATACCCGCTCCATACCCAATCCGGAAAATAAGGTGGCAGAAGTCCATTATGGAAAGACATCCCAGCTGGTGCTGCCCGATGGCAGCAGGGTCTGGCTCAATGCCGGAAGCAGGCTGGTCTATCCCGGGCATTTTTCCCCCCTTCGCCGGGAGGTATCCCTGGAAGGGGAGGCCTTCTTTGAGGTAACCCATAATGCAAGTGTCCCTTTTTTGGTTCATGCCGGTAAGCTCACCGTCCGGGTCCTGGGTACAAGGTTCAATGTGAAGGCCTATAAGGAGGATGCAGACATCGAAACCACCCTGATCAGCGGCAAGGTACAGGTCATGATCAACGATGACCCGGATAAAAAAATCACCCTGTCCCCGCATGAAAAACTGACCGTTATCAATCCGCCGAAACAGGAATCATCCAGGCATTATAATCCGGCTGCCATCAACGAACTCAAATACCAGGTGCAGGTGCTTCCTGCCACCACTACCAATAGCTTTACGGAGACCGCCTGGCTGGAAAACAAGCTGGTACTCAGTAATGAGGATTTTGAATCCGTAGCCAGGCTGCTGGAGCGCAAATACAACATACATGTATATTTTGAAAACAGCCGTTTGAAGCAGGAAAGGATCAGTGGTGTCTTTGAAAAGGAAAACATCCGGCAGGTACTCAGGATATTGAAGATGACGACCCGGTTTGACTACCGGTTGGAAGGAGACAACCAGGTATACCTTTATTAGCTTAACCCGGACCGATTGTACATTATAACCAAAACCAAAACTTTTGCCAATGCCAAAACCAATTTATTCAGATTCATGAGCTTATAACAAAAAAAGAGAAGAGGTGGAACTCTTCCCTTTTTGACGGATGATCAGGAACAGGCCTTCAGACCGGGCTGTTCCCATTTTTTAATAACCAAAACAAAAATATGAAGAAATCTAACAAGGCTAATGCCTCGAGGGCATTATTGCCTGCACTCAAATTTCTCCTGCTTATGAAAGTGAGTTTTGTCTTAATTCTGATTACTAGCCTTCAAGTCGCTGCGCGTGGTTATTCGCAGGAAAAATTCAGCCTGCACTTTAAGCAGGTGGAAGTTTCCAAAATCTTTGCGGCTATCCAGAAGGAGAGCCAATACAGGTTCTTCTATAACAACGGCTACCTCAGCGAGCTCGGTAAGGTGGACCTGGAGGTAACGGATGCCCCCCTGGCCTCGATACTCAACACGGTACTGGGCAAAAAGTTCAGCTACACCATCAACAGCCAGCTGATGGTAATTATTTCCCCGGCCGGCACCGAGGAGGGGGTCGCCCTGATGGCAGACACTTCCGATACGGATATAAAAGGTAAGATACTGGATGAGGCCGGTAAACCCCTGCGCGGGGTGACCGTCCGGCTGAAAGGCTCCAAAAAGACGGTAATCACCAATGATAACGGTGATTTCACCCTGCGGGCCTCCACCTCAGGCTCCCTGGTGGTGAGTTATGTGGGATACAAGGAACAGGAGGTTGCCCTGGGTGGACAGAAAACGGTCAGCATACGTTTGCAGCTCAATGCAACCGGACTGGCCGATGTGGTGGTAGTGGGTTATGGTACCCAAAAGAAACGCGATGTGACTGGAAGCATCTCCACGGTAAAGGGAGATGATTTCAAGAACCTCCCCGTCAGTAATGCAGCCGATGCATTGCAGGGTAGGGCCACCGGTGTGGACATCATCCGTGATGACGGTTCACCCGGAAGTGTGCCGGCCATCCGAATCAGGGGTACGGGCACCATCAATAATTCTGATCCCCTCATCGTCATCGACGGTGTTCCCGCAGGCGGGCTCAATGACGTCAACCCCAATGACATCGCTTCGGTGGAAATACTCAAAGACGCCTCCTCTTCGGCCATTTATGGTTCCCGTGCGGCCAACGGGGTGGTACTGATCACCACCAAAAAAGGCAATTTCGGTGAACAGATGAAGACTTCGCTGAACCTGTATACAGGCTCCAACACGGCGGTCAAATACATCAATATGCTCACTGCCCCGGACCTGGTCACCCTCAAAAAAGAGGCTTATACCAATGACGGGTTGCCTGTACCCAATTTATGGAACGACCCCAATTATGCGACACAACGCACCGACTGGCAGCGTGCGCTGCTGGGGACAGGCAAGGTCAATAATGCGGATGTAGCCGTGCGGGGTGGCAATGCCAATTCCACCTATTCATTTTCCGGGAACTTCTACAATGAACAGGGAATGATCGTCAATTCCTTTTTCAAGCGATATAATTTCCGCATCAATTCCGAACATAAGATAGGCAGCCGGCTGCGGCTGGGTGAAAATGTCGTGTACTCCAACACAAACGGGAGCGCACCGGACACCAAATCCACCCAAACCGGACTGGTCTGGAGCGCCATCCGCTTCAATCCTGCAATACCGGTCATCAATCCCGACGGAAGCTGGGGCACCTCCCAGGCGGATAACCAGCTGGGGGACATCAACAATCCCATTGCCACCGCCCACGAACAGACCGGCCATACCAGGCTGGACAGGATCCTGGCCAACGGATTTGCAGAACTGGAGATCATCAAGGGTTTGAAACTGAGGGCCAACTATGGATTTGACCAGACCACCAGTGAAGGTTTTTCCTTTAATAACGCGACGCCCAACCAGACCCGCGGACCCTCTATCTCCAGCCTGTCCCAGAGCTTTTCCCGGTCCAAGTCATTTTTGGAGGAATATTACCTGACCTATAATAAAGTATTCGGAGGGGTGCATTCCCTGAACCTGACGGCCGGATATTCAGCCCAGACATTTAACGGCAATTATTTCGGGGCTTCCAGGTCCGGATTTCCGGATACCAGTTATGACCAGCGGGTACTCAACCTGGGCAACTCCTCTTCGGTGGGTAACTACGGACAAAACTCCCCTTCAGCCGGCCTGCAGTCTTCTTTTATCCGCGCCAACTATGCCTATCAGGGAAAATACCTGCTGACCGCCACCATGCGTGCGGACGGATCCAGCAAATTTGAGCGCGGTAAGCGTTGGGGTTATTTTCCGGCCTTTTCTGCCGGATGGAGGGTCTCCGATGAATCCTTTTTCCCCAAGGACCTGAAAGCCATCAACTCCCTGAAAATCACAGGGGGATGGGGACAGCTGGGTAACCAGAATGTGGGCGATTTCCAGTACCTGAGTATCATCTCCTATGGCGGCGGCGGCTATTCCTATAACCTGGGAACGGGCACCGTTAACCAGAATGGTTCTTACATCACCAGCCTGGCTAACCCCAACATTACCTGGGAAAGGGCCGTGATGACCAATGTCAGCGCCGAATTGTCCACCCTGTCCAATCACCTGACAGCCGTATTTACCTATTTCAATAAGAATACATCCGATATGCTGATTCCTTTCCAGCTGGTGGAAACCTTTGGCGCGCAGAACAACCTGCCCGATGACCCGGGCAATGTCACACTGCCTGACCAGAACATCGGGACCCTGAACAACCATGGATTGGAAATAGAATTGAATTACCAGAATACCGTCGGAAAGCTGGCTTATTCCTTTGGCGTCAACGGTTCGTTCCTCCACAACAAGATCACCCGTTTGTACGGGACCAAGACCTACCTGGCTTCCACACCCTACGGCAGGGAGAATACGGATATTTCCAGGACCTATGAAGGCCAGCCCATCGCTTCTTTTTACGGTTTCAAAACAGCCGGCCTTTATCAGTCCCAAAGTGAAATTGACAACGACCCCAATATTGCCAGCGATCCCAATAAGGCCAATATCAAACCAGGGGATGTCAAATTTGTGGACCTGACCGGGCCCAACGGTAAAAAAGATGGCGTTATCGACGATAACGACCGTACCCGTCTGGGTGACCCCAATCCAAAATTCGTGTATGGTTTCCACGGTTCGGTGTCCTTCATGAAATTCGATTTTAGTTTCAACTTTGCGGGCGCCGCCGGATTCCAGCTTTACAATGCTGACCGACTTTCCGGACTCGACGCCTCCCAGGTCTTTAACTGGTACGCCGAACAAAACGGAAGATGGCACGGACAGGGAACTTCCAACAATGTGCCCCGTCTGTCGGTGACCAACCTGAACAACAACTACCGGTCTTCAGACAAATGGGTGCAGAACGGATCCTATCTTTCCCTGAAGAGCATTGCCCTGGGTTATACGGTGTCCAAAGTGCATATCAGTGATTATCAGCTGCCTGATATCAGGATCTATGTTAGTTCATACAATCTGTTCACTCTTACAAAATACACTGGTTACACCCCGGAACTCGGGTATACTAACGGGAACCTGCAACGCGGCGTTGATGTGGCCCAATACCCCCAGGCAAGGAATTTTACCATCGGTGCAACAGTTAATTTTTAATCTGAAAACATGAATTACATGAAAAACAGAAAATATATAATCTTTTTCCTTCTAAGTGTGGTGATCGCACTGGTGATTGCGGGGTGCATCAAAAAGCCACTCGACCAGACACCTACGGGCCAATATACGACTGCCAACTATTGGCGAAACCAAAATGATGTACTGGCCGGCATCAATGGCATTTACAGTATCCTCTTTACGGAAGACTGGGTTGGCCATGATCTCTATATTTATGATGACCAGTCCGATGATATTTGCGTAGACGGTGACCATCCTGATTTCAAGGCCATTGAAAGATTCAATGCGGATGCCACCCTGCAGTGCATTTATTTTACCTGGCCGTTTGCCTATGAGCAGATTGCAAGGGCCAATAATGCCATCATTTATATTCCCAAAGTACCCATAATGGATGATGCCATACGCAAGCGGTCCCTGGGTGAGGCCTACTTTCTCAGGGCGCATGCCTATTTCATTCTCAGCCAGATTTACGGTGAAGTGCCCCTGATCCAGGAAAGCAATGTGCTCACCGGAAATTACAATATCCCCAAATCCTCGGTTGATTCCGTCAGGGGCCTGGTGGAATCCGACCTGCTGAAGGCGGCAGACCTGCTGCCCGAGACCTATGGGGATGCCGACAGGGGCAGGGTAAGCAAAGGCGCTGCCTGGGGCATGCTCTGCAAACTCTATATGTTTGAGGACAATTTTGCCAAGGCCATACAATATGGCAGCAATGTGATCAATGATCCCAATTATGCGCTGGCTCCCAACTACACCGATAATTTCACCGTCGGCAAACAGGAAAGCAATTCAGAAATACTCTTTGCCGTGTGGAACAAGAACCAGGAAATAGCCAATGTGCCTGCTTCTTCCATCAGTATTTATTTTTCTCCCAGGCCATGGCAGGGATGGGGTTTCCATCACCCCACCCAGAATTTTGCCGATGAATTTGAGCCGGGAGATTCCATCCGCAAACGCGCTACCCTTATTTCTGTGGGAGATTCCATCCCCAATAATACCAATATGGTGACCATTGGCACATCGGACGCCTACCAGGATTTTACCGGTAAGGTTGGACAGAATACAGGGCGCCTGCTGCCTTCCATGACCACTACGGGGTATTATATCCGCAAATACACGGCCTTTATGCCAAATGGCGACGGCGGACTTGATTTTGACCTCAAGCAACCCCTGCTGCGCTCATCTGATGTTTACCTGATGGTGGCAGAAGCCAAGATTCGCCAGAACGGACCCGGCAGCGGGGATGTTGAAATCAATGCGGTCCGCCTGCGGGCAGGTCTGCTTCCGGTCTCCGGCGCAGCCATGCCCCAGCTCATTCATGAGCGCCGGGTGGAACTGGCCGGTGAAAATGTAAGGTGGCAGGATCTGCTTCGCTGGGACAAGGATAAACTGGTCAACCTGGATACCATTGTCAGCAAGCCCAAGGCAGCCTCCACCCTGGCCCCTTATAACGGCGCGGTGGTCATTCCGGCAAGAACCTTCACCAGACCCAAAGATTATTACATGCCCATTCCCCAGGAAATCATTGATGAGAGTAAGGGGGTGATCAAACAAAACCCGAATTATTAGGGCCTGAAAAATTGTTTGTAAAATATGTTAAGGTAATAAGAGAAGACCTGTAAAGCACTCCTGTTTTACAGGTCTCTTTTTTAAATACAACCGATATGAATATAGCCAGATCCTTCGGGATGCTTCTATTACTGGCCTTGTCCAATGGCCTTCAGGCCCAGATGAATCGGGAAGCGGTGGGGGCCTTTATCCGCAGGATTGTGCAGGACAGGGCCGGGGATTTCCAAATAGCCTATATTGGGCCTGTTCGTGGAAAGGATGTCTTTGAACTGGAGAGCAGCCATGGAAAAATCCTGCTGAAAGGCTCCAATGGCCTGAGCGTCGCCTCTGCCCTGAATTACTACCTCACCCGCTACTGCCATTGCCAGATCACCTCCAACGGGATCCATTTGCAACTGCCCGGGGCCCTTCCCGTCATTACCGGAAAGATCCGAAAGGAAACACCCTACCAATACCGTTATTACCTGAATTATTGCACTTTTAATTATACCATGTCATGGTGGAACTGGGATCGCTGGCAAAAGGAAATTGACTGGATGGCGCTTCAGGGTATTAATATGCCCCTGGCAGTAACGGGCGAAGAGGCCATCTGGCAGAAGATATACCGGGACAAGGGCTTTGACGAAAAGGACCTCGGCAGGTTCTTTTGCGGCCCGGCTTATTTTTCCTGGTTCTGGATGGGTAATCTCGATGGCTGGGGCGGCCCGCTGCCGCAGCACTGGATCGACTCGCACAAAGCGCTCCAATTGCAGATACTGGCTGCTGAAAGAGCCATGGGCATGACGCCGGTCCTGCCCGCATTTACCGGGCATGTGCCGGCTTCGTTCCGGGAAAAATTCCCCAATGCCAGGGTAAAAAAAGTAAACTGGGGGGCCGGCTTTGACGATGTATACATACTGGATCCTTCCGATCCGATGTTTGTCATCCTGGGCAGGGAGTTCCTGCAGGCCCAGACCAGGGAATATGGCAGCGATCACCTTTATTCTGCCGATACCTTCAATGAAAACCTGCCACCTACCAACGACACGACATATCTCCATGACGTAAGCAGGAAGGTATTTGAGTCCATGGCATCCGCCGATCCCAAAGCCATCTGGGTGATGCAGGGTTGGATGTTCCATTACCAGTCGGATTTCTGGCAGCCCGCCCAGATCAGGGCGCTTCTCCATGCAGTGCCCGATGACCACATGATCATCCTGGATCTGTATTCGGAAAGCCATCCCCTTTGGAAAACCACGCAGGCCTATTACGGCAAACCATGGATATGGTGCATGCTGCATAATTTTGGCGGTAATGTCAGCCTGTGGGGAAGGATGGACCAGGCCGCCGCCGACCCGGCAGCAGCCCTGCATGACAGTGCCTCGGGCAAAATGGCTGGCATCGGCCTGACTCCGGAAGGCATCGAAAACAATCCTGCCCTCTACCAGCTCATGACCGAAAATATCTGGAACGACCAGCCTATTGCGCTTGCGGAATGGCTGCACCGCTATGCCTGGCAGCGTTATGGGATGGAAAACCCCGGCATGGATACAGCCTGGCGTATCCTGGCTTTCACCGTGTATCAGGGCGGACTGGGGGAGGGGGGCCCTGAATCGATCATCGTATCCAGGCCCACTACCCAGGTATGGGGCGACCGGGTGCGCACCAAACTCGACTACCGCCCCTCCGACCTGCTGGGTGCCTGGACCCTTTTTGTAAAGGCCGTTCCCCAACTAAAGGAAAGTGACGGGTTCCGCTATGACCTGACGGATATCACCCGGCAGGTGCTGGCCAATTACGCCACACCCCTGCAGCAGCAATGGGTGCTGGCCTATCTGCAGCACGACACGGCCGCCTTTGATGACTATACGGCCCGTTTCATAGGCCTTATGGATGATATGGACAGGCTGCTGGCAACCCGCAGGGATTTTCTGCTGGGCAGATGGATCGCTGATGCCCGCTCCTGCGGGTTGGAACCCATCGAAAAGGACCTCTACGAATTCAATGCCCGCGACCTGATTACCCTCTGGGGTAATAAGGACAGCGAACTCCATGAATATGCCAACCGCCAGTGGGCAGGGCTGATCAGCGGATTTTACAAACCCAGGTGGCAGCAGTACTTTGTATACCTGCGCGCCAAGATGATCTCCGGATCCAGGATGGAAACCACGGACTTTGACAACGCGATCAAGGCCTGGGAATGGCGCTGGGTAAACAGCCGCGAAACCTACCCCAGCGAACCAGACGGAAACCTCTTTGAAATAGTAGATCAACTCTATAAAAAATATGCCCCACAGATTCAGTCACCAAGCCGGTAACCGCAAGGGGGTTTGGCTAAAAGTCCTTCTGATCGCCATGGGTTGCCATCTGGCCCCGGGGGCCATTGCCCAGGACAGCTCCAATGACCATATGTTTCGCCCGGCGGCCTCTGCAAGGCCCTATATTGATTTTGACAGCAGGGGCTTTATCATTCATGGCAAACGGACCTTCCTGGTTTCGGCGGGCATCGAGTATGCCAGGGTCCCCCGTGAACTCTGGAAAGACCGGCTGACCCGGCTAAGGCAGGCCGGTTTTAATTGTGTGGAGATATATACTTTCTGGAATTTTCATGAACCCCGGGAAGGCCGTTTTGATTTCAGCGGGGACCATGACCTGGAAGCTTTCCTGAAGCTGGCCCAGCAAACGGGTCTGTACGTCATTGCCCGCGTGGGTCCTTATTATTGTGCCGAATGGGATAACGGCGGTTACCCGCTGTGGCTGAAGTTCAAACCAGGCCTTCAGGTCAGGGTGCATAACCCGGTTTTTGAAAAATACGTAGGCCGCTTTTTTGATAAGATACTGCCCATCATTTTCCGCAACCAGATAAATCATGGCGGACCGGTTATCATGGTCCAGCTGGAGAACGAACATACGGCGGGCTGGGGTACGGTCATACCCAATGGCTATTTCGGTTTTCTGAAAAACAAGGCCCTGTCCCTGGGTTTGGAAGTGCCCTGGTTTTTCAGCGGACTGCATCATGGTTCAGACCCCGCCGCCAATGGTACTTGTGACGACCCGCTGCGGCCCAACCCCTGGTTTTCCTCGGAGTTCTGGGCTGTATGGTTTTCTGGCTATGGTTCCACCCTCCAGGACGCCCTGGAATATGAGCACAGGACCTGGAAGATACTGGAGAAGGGGGGAAACGGCTATAATTATTACATGGCCTACGGGGGCAGTAATTTTGGGTATACCAACAACGACGAGGACGCCGCTTCCTATGACTACGGTGCGGCTGTCGGGCAGGGAGGAGACCTGCGACCCCTGTATTTTTCCATCAGGCGCGCGGCCTGGTTTGCAAGGGCCTTTGCCCCTATCCTGGAAAACAGCACCGATGCCTCCGAACGGTACAAAACACTGATAGCGGATACGGCTGTTCATATATATGCCAGACAAAGCCCCAAAGGAGATATCGTTTTTGCGGATAACAGCTCCCCTTCGGTGGTTTACACCCGGCTTGACCTGGGAGAGGGCCGGCTTTTTCCCCAAAGCGGTCAGCTGGCTCTGCCCCCCCAATCCGTCTTACCGCTGCTGCACGGCTATCCCATCAGAGAAGACCTGACCTTAGCGTGGGGATTATCAAAAATACTGGGTATGGTCAGGGGTAGCGGGCAAACCAGCCTGGTCACCTACGGGGCGGCGCACAGCCCAGCCGGCCTGTTTTTTTCCACCAGGGGAAAAGTAACCCTGCTTAAAGGGCGGGGAGCATTTGTCAGGGAAAAAGGGGGCCTCAGGCTGTTGTTTTCCTTCAGCGCTGATGATCATCCCCAGGAATATGCCTTCCGTGTCCATGGACATACCATGCGCATACTGGCAGTCAATGAACAGATGGCAGACCGAACCTGGTTTGTGGACAGGGGCCATCAGAAAAATATCGTATTTGGCCCTGCTTATGCCGAAGGCTTCCGGGGAATGGGCCGCAACCAATACCTGATCACAGAGCATCCCTGGGGCCAGCCCGATACGGCCGCCTGCCTGGTATTTAACCAATCAGGCTGGCAGACCTGGAAACCCCGGTCCAGGGTAGGCCCCCGGGCCGATACCCTGTTGGATTGTACCCATTGGCAATACAGCACGGCCTGCTCGGAAGCCGCCCCCGGCTATGACGACCGCCATTGGAAAGCCAGCACAAATCCCCTGCAAATGGGCGCTGACGGGGACCTTACCGCAGCGGCCTGGTACAGGACCCGCATAAGAATTGATACGCCGGGAATCTACGGGCTCCAGCTGCAGGGAGGGGACAGGGCTTACTGTTTTGTGGATGGAAGGCTACTTCTCCGCGGGGCGTTTAAAGACACCGAATACCTGGTGGAGCTGAGCGCCGGCGACCATACACTCGCCATTTTCACGGCCCATGACGGACGGGATAAACTGGCCGGATTTACCGGACTGATCCGGGATGCGGATGCCAAAGGTCTATCGGGGGAAGTCCGGCTGGTAAAGGGAGGGCATACCATGACCACCCTCAATGACTGGCGTTTCCTGAGAGCAGCCTCCGCGGCCTCCCTGCAACAGGGGCCGCCCCCCGACAGCCTGGCTGGCTGGATACCCTACCGTATTGGAAAAGATGCTTTTAACCTCCAGGAAGGCTTTGGCTGGTTCCGGACCCTGCTGAGGGAACTGCCCCCCGGGACCCGTCAGGTAAGGCTCGACTTCAAAAGCGTGGACGAGGATGCCACCGTATTTGTCAACGGGGTTTACAGGGGCCGGCACCAGGGATGGAACAGCCCCTTTAGCGTGACCATTGACCGGGCTGATACCCTGAAAATGCCCCTTCACATCAGCGTATTTGTGGAAAATCATTCCAATGAAGGCGGGATCGACCAGCCTGTGAAGGCCCATGCCCTCCTGGCTTCGGTGCCCATGGGTCCCTGGCATATGCGGGGTGGCGGGGGCACCCCTGTCTGGAAGCCGGGCCGCCCGGAAGGTGACTACGCAGGACCCTGTTATTACCGGGCTGAATTTTCCGTGCCGGGGTCCCCCGGTGGGGGCATGGTATACCGGGTCCGCACCCGGAGTTTGGGGCATGGATCGGTATGGGTGAACGGACATAACCTGGGAAGGTACCCTGAAAAGATTCCGGTAGACGGCCTCTATATCCCGCCCTGCTGGATGAAGCGGGGTTTAAACAAGCTGCTTATTTTTGAGGAGGATGGCAGCTACCCCGACGGGGTAGTGATTGCAGCTGAGCTGCCGGCCTGCAGGGAGCCATCGGTGGTTATCCCCATCCCGGGTGGCCGGTAGTATTACAACCCCTGCAAGTTTCCCGAAATCCACCAATGTAAAAAGGGATTCTAAAGGAAAGCCGGATTACAGGTCTTTAGCGCTTCACCAGTTTTTTGCGGAACAGGCCGCCGGAGGTTCTGATTTCCACTACATAAACCGCCCTGGGCAGATTGTTCAGCGGGAGGGTTAATTCCTGCAGTCCGCCCGTATTTTGAATAACCTGCAACCTCCTTCCCGTCAGGTCATAGATCTGAATAGTTTCCACCGGATCGGCCCCCTGCAGGACATGCACGACAGCCGAGGCCGGATTGGGAAACAACAGGGGGGCCTTGGAGTCCGTATTATGGACGACGACCAGGGGTGAATAGGTATAGTTCCCCAATATATCTACCATACGTAACCGGTAATAGCTGACCGGAACGGAGGGGTTGCTGTCATAGGCCGCGTAATTTACCATATAGCGGCCGTTTCCCGAGGCCGCAACCGTGTCCATGGGGGAGAACACCAGGTCGTCCGGGCTTTTTTCAACAATGAAATAGGCTGTATTCTGCTCCCTGCTGGTAGTCCAGCTAAGCTTAACCAGCTGGGGGCCCATGAGCTCACCGCTGAAGTGCAGCAGCTCAAAATCCGTAAATCCTAGACTGCGGAAGTTCCCGGCCTGACCGACCGAAATCTGCGTATTGTCATGGCTGCTGAGCGCCAGACCGGCATATACCGGTGATGATGCACCGAAGCCAAGATCCGTTGGGTTGCCGATCGGCGTCCAGTGCAGGGTATCCTGCCCTGCGAATCCACTGTAAAGGGTGCCGTTTTTCACCAATTTCAGCCAATAGGGCGCTGCCAGACCTGTCTGATTGGAGTTATAGCTGATGCCGCCTGTGGACTGCCTGTATTGGAAAGCGGCGCCATTGCCGCTGGTAAGGGCGATCATGGCATGGCGCGAGGCCGGGTCCAGGCTTTCCCTGAACATGAGGCCGAATTTATTCCAAGGATTGGCCCCATCCAGCGCCCTGACCTCCATGAGCAGATAGCCGTCACCCTGGAGGGCGGCATAGGCAAAATGGAACTGGTCTGCCAGGTCCCAGATATCACTGCCTGAGGCACGCAGGGAATAGACCCCTCCGTCGTAGCAGGCCGCGCCCTCCAGGGCCGTCTGCCCGATGTCCTGGGAGGACCAGCCGGAGGGCAGCAGGCCGCAGTGGCTGTTGCAGGAGAGGGTGGAAAAGGCAGCGCTGGCAGTAGCCAGGCTAACAGAACCATCTGCGCAGACGGCCTGAACGCTATAGTAATAATCCGTCCCGCAGATCAATCCGGTAAGGGTGAGCTGCTTACCAAGGCAGCCCCTGGTCTGCCAGCCGGTATCACTGGCTGTCTTATAGCGCACCAGGAAACTGTCAGCACCGGCAGCATCCCATTGCAGGGTAGCCTCATTTTCGTAGATGTTTTTTGCTGCAAGACCGGAGGGTGCGGGACATTGCCGGGAGCTCAGGCTACCATACACTTCCATCTCCAACAGGGCATATCCGGCGCTGGCAGCCCGCTGTTCACCAACCATCCTTACGTAACGACCTGTTCCCTGCAGGGGAATCTGGTTGCTCATGGAGGTATTGCCAGTTATATGGGCCAGTGTGACCCAGGAGAGGGTGTCGTCTGCCACCTGGATCAGGAAGTCCTTTGCATAGGCACTGTCCCAGAGCAGGTGTACTCCGCAGAGGTCATAGCGGCTTCCCAGGTCTGCATAGATATATTGGGGATCAGCCGGGGCGCTCAACCAGCCCGTGCTGACAAGGCCATCAAAGGCACCGGAAGGCGGATGCAGGTTATTTAAGACCGAAGAAGCGTAGGCCGGTCTGCCCAAAGCGACATTGACGGCATGGCAGGTATCAGGCACCGAGTGAATCAGGCCGTACACTACCAGCTGGTTGGAAAAAGTGCCCAGGTATACTTTGCCGTTGGCTATCACCGGGCTGCTGAATTTGGCGAAATTCCCGGGGTTGTCCGTTGACAGGGTGGAGGAATTCCACAATTCCCGGGTTACATCCGTAGCATCAAAGGCCCGGAGGATGCCCGGGCAGTTATTGTTTTCCCCGTCGCAGTTGACAGGATGGCTGGCCCATAGAATGGCTGTGGAATCCAGGTTCCCCAAAGAGGATACGGACATCATGGAACCTGTCTGGCCCACGGGGCCCTGCACCCCGCTGGTGATGATGTGCTGGGGGTCAAACAAACCGGTGGAACGATCAAAGGGAATGGCTTTGAGCGCCGTATTTTCGGGCCAGAAAAAGGCATATTGGTGGCCGGTACCTCCGTAGTAGGTAAACTGGGCATGCATATTGGCATTGACGCCCAGGTTGATGGCCTGCAGGTTCTGGTTGCCGCCGCTGTGATAGCCCCCCAGGTTGTTTTGATCCACCAGGTATATATTGCCATCCTTGCAGGCGGTCAGGGCGCGCGCGGAGCCGGGCAGTATCATCACGCCGCTTGTGCCCAGATCCAGGTCAGATGCCTCCAGGTCCGGGAAATTATTGGGTGTAAAAAAATCCTTTACCGGCTGCAGGCTGTCAGCCGGGTTCAGTCGCAGCAGCGACTCGGAGCGGTTTCTGGGATTAGCGGGGTCACTGCCCACACCCACCGAACCATTGCCTGTTGAAAAGTATATATTTCCCGCACTGTCGGCTGCTATGCCCGTTCCGCTCATCCAGATGCCACCATTATAACCGTCGGGTGTGTCATTGTAAACAAATTGCTGCCTGAGGGTCCTGGCATCATATCCGAGCACCCAGCCGTGGTAGGGCCCCCAGTCACAGTGTGAGGAGAATCCGAGGTATACGGTGCCATTTAAGAGCAGCAGGCCGGTACGCTGGTTGTTTTTTTGGGGATCCAGCGAGACCAGGCCGTTCAGGTTTCCATCCCCGCTTCCACTGACAGAGGCCTGCACCAGGACCGGACTCCCCGGACGCTCCTTACCGGTATGGATGTCCAGGGCGTGTAAATATTCACTGAAAACGGTGGTGGCCGGCTGTATGCTTCGGGCAACCAGCAGGAGGGTTCCCGACAGGGTGTCTATGACAGGGGTGCCGACAATACCGATATTGCTTTGGAAATTACCCGGGCACGCACCCGTCAGGTCCTGCTGGGTGACCGGCCTTTGTCCGGGCGGGGTGAGGTTTACCTGCCAGTAGGGAAGAGCCACCTTTGGGGAATCGGCATCATAGGCATATACGGAGTTATTTACCGTGGCCAGGTAAACAATATTTTTCTTGCCGGAAATGCCCAGATCAACTCCCTGGACGATCAATGGCTGCGCGTAGAGTTGGTCATCCACCGGGCGGGAAAATATCCTGCCGAAGGAACCCAGGCCGATATTGCTTTTTGTAAGTTGGTTTTCCCGGTTATACCAGCCCGTTCTGCCCTGGTCGTAATGCTGGGTTACCACATTCACCTGGGCGTAAACCGTCAGGGAGCAAAAGAGCAATAAATGGGGGAGGACGCCCCTACAAAGGGATGGCAGCTTGGTCATGCAATAATTGGTTACTCATTATTTCTACGGGTGTTAAAAGTAATGATTAGCCCATGATTCCGCAAATTCGCGGCTCCCTTCCATTTAGCGTTGCTGCGCGAGCTCGATCTTTTTTTTACCTTCTTCAAAATAGAGAAATATCCTTTCCTTCGCCCCGGGTATAAAATCCACTTCGAAAAAGCCCCGGCTGTTCCATTGGGCGTAGTCGTATTGGGGATCCATCCTGCGCCTGGCCATCTCGCTGGGCGTCACGGTCAGGGTTTTGCTCCCGGCCCCGCTGATGATATAATGTATGCTGTCTGAGGAATAGTTATACTGAAGGCCGTGCACATGGCCGCAAACATAATAGAGGCCGGGATATTTGTGAAATATGTTTCGCAGGTGAAGGGCCATTTTTTTATAGGACGGGAAATTGATGCTGGAGGCCTTGATACGGCTGAATAAATAGGGCGAACGGAAAGAAGCGCTGTCCAGCCCCTTGTTGTACACGGGGTGATGGCCCGCTACGATGACCTGCTGGTGGAGTCGGTAGCCTTCCCCGATCTGCTGATCGAGGCTTTCATAGAATCTGGCTTCCCTTTGCGGGAAATCGGCGGGATCCCGGGTAAAGTCTCCCATGATGAGCCGGTAGGTATCAATAAAAATGATGCGCAGTTTATCGTGGTTAAGGACCACATAGTCAGGCCCCGCAGATCCGTCCCTGGGCTGAAAGGTATTGGAGGGGTTGGCCAGGGTCTTGTTGGCTTTGAGGTTTTCCTCGATGAAATGCTGTTCCATTTTTAGCTTGGATTTACCCTCCTGGTAGCTTTCGAGATTCCACCAGTCATGGTTGCCGGGGATAAAATAGGCAGACCCCCGGTAGCCGGCCAGGGTGTTGAGCTGGGAAAGGATATTACTCTGGGTAAGACTGCCGCTGTCGAATCCCCTGTATCCATAGGGGAGGAGTCCTCCGAGTGCGTTTTTATAGGAGTTGTCCCCCAGGAAAAGGACCACGCTGTTGGGGCTGAGGCTGAGCTCCCGCTGCAGACTGCCCATATTTGCCCGGTTATCGGAGACTTCTCCTGCGTCTCCTACCAAAAAGACTTTGAACGGGGCCTGCCGGGCCTGGGCCATACCCATTGAGTTTACGGCCA
>CAIVKC010000060.1 GCA_903906365.1 uncultured Bacteroidota bacterium
TTATGCAATGCCTCCCAAAGTCGGCAAAACAGGGAGAGGGGGCAACCTGATTACTGAATTACAACGGTCTTACCTGTTCTGGCTGAAATTTTAGCCGCTTCCAGTATTTTATTCACTATAATATTGTTTTCAATGGTGTACAAGCCAAAGGGTTCCAATTTTTCCTTGCCTCTTAAAACGGCGTGAAAATAGGAGAAGGGGTCTGTATAAACATGTACTTCCCGGGCGGTCACCATTTTTTCGTACTCAGGCTGCGACTCTTTGTTTCTCAGCCTCATTTTGTTGGCATTTACAGCAATAATATAAGCACTGTCTCCATAGACCTCCATGTCTTTTCTGCTAAAGGTCCAGTTCCAGGAGGCCTCTAAGATGGCCTGGGTGCCCAGATAGTTTAAAATGATGGTGGCGTCATCCTCCACCAGCGGATATATCTTCGGTTTGAATTGATTGGTAACAGCGGTAACGGAAAGGGGCATCTGCCCTTTCATCAAATAAGTAATCAAATTGGCTCCATAGCAGCCAAAATCCACCAGGGCCCCACCGCCGTTTTTTACCGGATCTGTCAGCCAGTTAAAAAATTCATCCGGGACTCCGATTTCCCTGGGCCCCTGATGACCGTGATGGAAAACAACTTTTCGGATTTGACCAACGTAGTTGCTATCCCTGATTAAATGAAAGGTCTCGTAGGTGGACGGGTACCAGGACGTTTCAAAATTGGTCAGCAGCAAAACATGGTATTTAGCCGCCAGGGTCTGCATCAATAAGGCATCCTCCAGGTTTGCGCCCAGGGGCTTTTCTACCATAATGTGAATCCCCCTGGGCGCAGCAGCCTGCACTACCTCCAGGTGTTCCTTAATAGAACCAAAGGCCAAAACAGCTTCGGGTTTTGTAGCCTCTAAGGCTTTAACCAGGTCCGTATAAAAAAGGGAGGCGGGGAGTTGGTATTTAGCGGCATTTTTCGCCGCGAGTTGCTTATCGGGTTCATAAATGCCAACAATTTCCATTTCGGGCCGTATGGCTTTGCTTAATATCCAGCCGGAATGTCCGTGCGAGGTTCCGGCAACCACTACTCGGACCGGACCTGTTTTGGGTTGCTGGCCCCTGAGCGAAGTATAAAACGTCAGGAAAATCAATATGATCCAAATATGCAATAGATATGATTTCATGTAACCTGGTTTATTTACCGAATGTAGGGCAATTGACCTGTTCCTGGTTTTACGGGTCAGTTTTTTTTGATCCCGCTCCTGGCTTGGAATCATTTTTCATGAACATATCCAATACGGCCTGCTGCCCCAAAAGAATGTCTCCTCCAATGGATTATACGCTGGTACGCAAAGGGGGGGGGTAATGGCAGCGTTGTGCCGTGCCCAAAAGTTCAGCAGGGCGTGACCAATAAAAAAATGGAGCACGATAGAACAATTACCTCCCTCCAGCAGTGAACAAGAAATTTTATACGCCCCGCTAAAATTCAAATAAGCGGTGAAAAAAAGAACCCATGCTGGTTGGAGGGAATTGAGACAATTTCCTGGTCAATTAGATATCCCAAGCATCCTTGAGAAAGAGGAATTCAACAGATCACTGGCTTAGGGATTAATACGCACCATACCATCCTGGCAGTGGGACCGCAGTTTCAGTCCATAGCTCCTGGTGGGCCTGCGCAGTGGGAAATTGCCGGATTTTCTGTATTTAACCAACCACTTTGATATCGCCGGGGGGGACAATCAGGCTACATGGATGATTTTTGGAAAAAGAGATTTTTGAATTCTCCATTGATGATATTCAAAAAAGATCCGTCATGGTAGTAAAATTTAAGTATGAAATGACCGTCCATGGTACGTGTTATCTTTAAATTTGGATGGATCCCGTTATCGGAAAACCGTCTTATCAACAAATGAACCTCCACGCTGTCAATACTGCCCTTGGCCGGAATCAGGTTATTGGCATAGGAGGTGCTGTCGCCAAGCCGGACAAAATCCATGTCCGGTGTAATTTTTGTTTCCGATATTGCCATGCCAGTATAAAATGAATTAAGCCCACCAGTGAAATTCAGGAAAGCTACACCGACCGGGATGCTGTCCACTGATGGAAATCCGTCAGTAGGAACCATAAATTGGACATTGCCAACTGCAGTGTCATTGAAGAGTGAAAATTTATAATAGCTGCCAATGTAGTAATTATACAGACCCTGCTGAGAGGGATCCATGTTCGAAATCAGCGCCACACAACCTTTGTTTTGGCCGGTTAATGAATCCAACTGACCATGCGCACGAAAGAATGTATCCGATGCATTGTAAATAAGGGTGCTCCACCGGTAGTTCTTTCCTTCTGAATAATAGAGCGTATCTTTTACATGGTAGGAATAATAATAGAAAGTTCCGCTATTAGACGTGTAGGCAGCATCATATTCAGTCCAGGCCAATGCCGGCTGAATCACCACGGGTGGAGGCGGGATAGGGCTTGAGGTAGTGGTTTTATTGCAGCCTGTTAACAGGATAAAAACCAACAGGAAGGGCCATAATTCTTTGTTCATAGGGCAGCCAGTCAAATGGTGTATGTTGAAACTGTTCCAAATTGGGATGAATATCGGACTATTTGTTCGCACAATATTCAATCTGTCCAAATCTGTCGTTTTTTTTGAAAGCCGGGTAGAACTTACAGTTTTATTTAAAGATACATACCTTCAATTATATTTAGTAAAACATTAAAAAAGATGACTTATTATAAGTACCTCCATATTTCTGCAATATTTTTTCTGGCGCTGACATTCTTTATGTGCAGTTCCTGTCGAATTAGGTCGTCAGATGATTTGCTTGTTGCAAATGACAGCACTATTCGTATTGTTTCGCCGGATACGCTACTTGTTTCGATATTCAACTGGGCCAGGAGCACATCCTCCGGTTATGTTGGTAAGAACGATGACCCGGTCGGTCCCTGGTATGAGGCTGCGTTACCTGGGCGGGAAGCTTTTTGTATCCGGGATGTAAGCCATCAGTGTATTGGTACTGAAATACTTTGGCAGGGGAAGCAAAATTTGAATATTTTCAGAAAATTTGTTGAAAATATATCGGAAGCGAAAGATTATTGTTCTTACTGGGAAATTAACCGATACAACAAGCCTGCACCCGTCGATTATAAATCGGATTGTGATTTCTGGTATAACCTGAATGCTAATTTCGATATTATTGATGCGTGTTACAAACTTTACCAATGGACGGGCGACAGGACCTACCTGACCGATTCTGTGTTTGATCGGTTTTTCAGGCTAACTCTTAATCAATTCGTTGAGCGATGGCAATTGCAGCCGGAACGGATCATGGATCGGCCGGCCTTTATGAACCTTAAGCCCACGACCATTAAATATCGGTATGCCCGGGGTATACCTTCGTATGATGAGCAGCAGGATGATATTTCAGTTGGTGGCGATCTTATCGGAATGATCTATAACGGATTCCGGACCTATGCAAAGATTCTTAAAGAGACCGGCCGTGCAGGAATAAGCAGTCCTTATGAAGACAAGGCCAACAAATACCGGCAACTGATCGATTCGCTATGGTTTAACAAAGAAAAAAACACCTATTTCGGGTTTTACAAGAAAACAGACGGTAAGTTCTATCCCGGCGGCACCAGTAATAGCGAATTTTTGCTTTGGTACCAGGTAATCTCCGATCCGGATCTGATAGAAAAATCAATGCTTGAGCTAAAGAACTCCCAGGTGGAAGTCCTTTCTTACCTGCCCATGCTTTTTTATCGATACGGATACAATCAGTTTGCTTATGACTTCCTTAAGAAGATCTATTATGATAAGCGCAGAATGTATCCTGAGGCCGCTAGTGGGGCGATCGAAGGGATTGTTCGCGGTATGATGGGAGTAGAACCTTCAGCATCCGAAAACAGGATTACCACATGCGCCAGGTTGATACCGGTTACGAAATGGATAACCATTGAAAATATTCCTGTTTTCAGCGGATTAATCTCAGTGAGGCATGAATCATCCCGCAAAACCAGCTTTGCCAATAAATCACAAAAAGAATTTACCTGGAGGGCGGCTTTTCAGGGAAATGTCCGGCAGATTATGGTCAATGGAAAAGCAACGCCGGCTGAACAATATAAGGATGCCTTGGGTAACATTCATAGTTATGTGGATGTAAAAGTGATAGCGAAATCGCAATATACTGCAGAGGCGGATCTGTCATTGACTGCAGGAAATAAAAAATAGGTAAAACTGGAGGCGTTTATTCTTTCTCGGCCAATGGCGCCATTCATTTTTGCACATAACCGGGTCAAAAATTGCCAATAACAAAGTGGGACTGTGCAACTATCTGAACAGATTAATACTAAAAGTAAACGTAAGGTGTAAGTACCCCTAAAGTGCAGACAGTGTAAAATTAGAAAATTCTATTTTTTTGGGGGAGGTCAATATCAGTTTTGATTTGAAAGTGGTAACAAAAATCAGCACTGGTTCAAATTTTGAGAGCCGGATAGCCTTTTAAAAAAAAGTATAAAAAGGACTTAACTACTTCTTTAAAACCCAAACTCGAAGCAGTTTGTACTCTAAATAGAGCCATCTATGGGATTCGAACCCACGACCTGCTGATTACGAATCAGCTGCTCTGGCCAACTGAGCTAAAATGGCATGCCGCAATTTTTTTCAAATAACAACCGGGATTCTCTTTGAAATTCGCTGGGCCTATTATTTGGTTATAAAAGTAGAAAATTTTTAAATGCAAAGACCTATCTGGTATTATTGATCAAGGACTGGTTTCATTTAGAACAGTAGGCTTTTTTTTAATAAGTACTGCCAATTAAATACTTTTTGGGCCTCTATTTTAGCGCATACCGCTCACCCGGAGGCCTGCGAGTGGAAAGCAGGACCGGATGTGGCCAGCAGCCGTAATGCAAATAATTCAGGCACAGTTTAGTATCTTGCTACTCCTCAATTCTAAAATATGAAAAGTCTTACTGTTCTGCTGTTAGTTGCCATTGTTATGACGGCCCGTTCCCAGGATATCAACATCACAAAGGGATGGAAATTCAAAACCGGGGATCAGATGCAATGGGCTTCCCCCAACCTGAATGACTCCGACTGGGAGCCCATCGAAGTGGGAAAGCCCTGGGAATTACAGGGACACACCGGTTACAATGGCTATGCCTGGTACCGCCTCCGGGTGGTAATACCCTCCTCGATCAAGGCAAAAGCCTTCCTGAAGGAAAAGATTCATATTGACCTTGGTGAGATTGACGACGGTGATGAAGTGTATCTGAACGGTTCACTGATTGGTCGAAACGCCGGTCAGGGCTCCGACATCAGGCAGGGAAACTACAGTCTGCAGCGGTCCTACCAGCTGCCCATCGCTGACTCCCGGATATTCTGGGACAAAGAAAATGTTATCGCTGTAAGGGTATATGACAGTGGTGGAGACGGGGGCATGTTTACCGGCAAATACGGCATTTCCATGATGGACGTGACTGATTATGTGGAGATCAATGCCAATGACCATAATTTCCAGTTCCCCGCAAAAGGAAAGATTTCCAAAAAGATTACCATCCGCTCTTCCAGCGATAAATATGATTTCAACGGCAAACTACAGATCCTAATCTCTGATCCGGCCAATGATTCCACCATTTTCAAACAGACCATAGGGGTTGATTTTGCCCGTGACCGGCCCTTTGAATACACCTATAAAGCCAGCCTGCCCCAAACCAAATCCTACCTGGTGACCTACCGTTTTGAGGAGGACAGGAGCAAAAAGATCGTGTCCGCGACAGAGGGGATTCCCTACCTGTTAACACCCCCTACGCCCGAAACCCCCAGGATCAACGGACCGGCGGTCTACGGTGTCAGGCCCGGATCCCCCTTTCTGTTTCGCATTCCCGCTACCGGGAAAAAGCCGCTGATCTATGAGGCAGCCGGATTGCCAGCTGGACTGGTACTGGATAAGCAAACCGGGATCATTACCGGGAGCCTTTCCGAAAAAGGGCAATACACCGTGAAGTTGGTCGTGAAAAACAGCCTGGCTTCCGCTTCCAGGAGCTTCCGCATTCTTTGCGGCGACCAGATTGGCCTGACACCGGCCCTGGGCTGGAACAGCTGGAACTGCTGGGGACTGACGGTAAACGATGAAAAGGTGAAAGCCTCTGCCCGGGTCATGCATGAAAAGCTGGCTGATCACGGCTGGGCCTATATCAACATAGACGATGGATGGGAAGACAAACGGAACAGCAACGGGGAAATGCTGCCCAACAGTAAATTTCCCGATATGAAAGGACTCACCGATTATGTACATAGCCTGGGACTAAAAGTAGGGATATACTCCTCTCCGGGCCCCCAAACCTGTGGCGGATTTGCCGGCAGCTACCAGCACGAGGAACAGGATGCAAAGACCTATGGGGCCTGGGGCTTCGATTATCTCAAATACGACTGGTGTTCCTACGGAAATGTGGCTCCAGCACAGCCCTCCCTGGAGGAATATAAAAAACCATACCTGGTAATGGGGGCGGGACTGGCCAAAGCAGGCCGGGATATATTATTCAGTTTCTGCCAGTACGGGATGGGGGAGGTGTGGAAATGGGGCGCTGAGGCAGGAGGCAATTCCTGGCGTACTACCGGGGACATTAATGACTCCTGGGGCAGCCTCTCGGGCATAGGCTTCACCCAAAATACGGCTTCCCCCTATGCGGGACCTGGTCATTTCAATGATCCGGATATGCTGGTGGTGGGCAAGGTAGGCTGGGGCCCTTCCCTGCATAATACCAGGCTGACCCCCGATGAACAGTATACCCATATCAGCCTATGGGCATTACTGGCATCCCCCTTGCTGATCGGATGCGATATGAGCCAGCTGGATGATTTTACCCTCAATCTGCTGACCAATGACGAAGTGCTGGCTGTGGACCAGGACGCACTGGGAAGGGGTGCAGATAAAATATACGAAAAGGATCACCTCCAGGTCTGGGAAAAGGAACTCAGCGACGGAAGTCATGCCCTGGGCATATTTAACCTCGGGGAAAAGGCTGCGCAGGCTGTGATCCCCTTGTCGGATTTACACTTGGCCGCACAGGCGCAGCTCAGGGACCTGTGGCGTCAGCAGGACCTGGGGGTCGTTAAGACGGCTTACCGGGGTGCCATACCAGCCCATGGGGTGGTATTTTTGAAGGCAAAGGCTGCAGGAAACCGGAAATAATTGGGAGTTTAAAAATAAATCCTATCTTTGATCAATGTTTAAACTTTAAAATTATTAATTATGAAAAGAATACCCTTTTTTACCGCTGCCCTGGCGGTCACCGGCCTGGCCATCCTGGCTTTTAAGCCAGCTTCAGACAACGGATCCCATGTTTCCGGCGTTACCCGCTACAGTGCTCCCGTTCAGGGCGCTACCAAATGGAGCGTGGACAAAGCCCATACCAACGTAATATTTTCGGTTTCCCACCTGGTGGTTTCCGATGTGCAGGGCAGTTTCAAGAGTTTTGATGGTTCGATGGAATCGGCCAAAGCTGATTTTACGGATGCCAAGATTTTGTTCACTGTAGATGTGAATTCCATCTACACAGACAACGACAGGAGGGATGGCCACCTGAAATCAGATGATTTCTTCAACGCCGAAAAATTCCCGCAAATTAAATTTGTAAGCACTTCTTTTAATAAGACAGGCGATAACAAATACAAACTGGCCGGTAACCTGACCATCCGGGACGTAACCAAGCCGGTTACCTTTGACGTCACTTACGGGGGAACCGTCAATGCCATGGGTGGAACCCATATTGGCTTTAAGGCCAAATCCACCATCAACCGTTTTGATTATAACCTGAAGTGGAATGCTGCCACGGAGGCGGGCAACCTGGTAGTTGGTAAGGACGTGGATATCACCATCAATCTGGACCTTAAAAAATCATAATTCCCGCATCTGTGGGTAACAAAAAAGCAACCGTTAACCGGTTGCTTTTTTTATTCCTGCCGTCCTTTCATAAAATTACCCTTCATTTTTTGGTGGCATTGTAATCGTTTTCCGCCTTTTTTGCCTTTTCAAAATCCAGTACCACGCCGTTGATGCAGTAACGCAGGCCGGTGGGCGGCGGGCCGTCATTGAAAACATGGCCAAGATGGGATTTGCATCTTCCGCACATGACTTCGGTTCTCTCCATCCCATAGGAATCGTCCTTGGCATAGATGATGCTGGTCTTGCTGATGGGTTCATAAAAACTGGGCCATCCGCATCCGCTCTCAAATTTGGTATCACTCCTGAACAGGGCATTACCGCAGACTGCGCAGTAATAGGTCCCCACTTCCTTTGAATACTCAAATTTGCTCGAACCGGGTCTTTCGGTCCCCTTAAGCCTGGCCACGTTGTAGACTTCGGCGGGCAATAACTTTTTCCATTCCTCATTGGCCAGGTTTACCTGGGAGGTATCCTGACGGGAATAAACCGGATTTGACTGGTGTTGGGTTGTATCCATGGTGTTTTTTTTGGCCTGTTTTGCCGTCTGGGAGTAGGTGCAGTGCTGGAAGCCCAGTCCCAGCATGACAATGAATAAATTTCTGGTTATCTTGTTCATTTTAAATAATTATACAACAAATCTACGCAGGCATGGTTCGCTTGGTTTGTCCGGGGGCTGACAAAGACCCACCCTTAACATTTTATTGCCAATTTAGCCCTAACAGGCAGGCCGTTACTTTTTTAGGGAAAACACCAAAATGTTAAAGGAACTTTAAGATCGGTATATTATATTTGTTTAATCACAAGCCCAGCAACCATTATGTTTAATTTAATTTTATTTGGCCCCCCGGGTAGCGGAAAAGGGACCCAGTCGGAGCGGTTGATTTCCAAATACGGGCTCAAGCACCTGAGTACCGGCGATCTGCTTAGAAACGAGATTGCCAGTTCCAGTCCGCTGGGAATGGCTGCCAAGAGTTTCATGGACAAGGGTCAGCTGGTTCCCGATGAAGTGGTCATTGAAATGATCAATTCCGCCCTGGACAACAATCCCCAGGCCAACGGCTTCCTTTTCGACGGATTCCCAAGGACCACGGCCCAGGCGGAGGCCCTCGATAAACTGCTGGGTCAGAAAAATACGGAAATAGCCATAGTGCTGGCCCTGGAAGTGACCCAGGAGGAACTGGTCAGGAGGCTGCTGAACCGGGGCATCACTTCGGGCCGCAGTGATGACGTCAACGAGGATGTCATAAAGGCCAGGATACAGGAATACGACCGGAAGACCGCTGCGGTAGCGGACCATTATAAGAAATTCGGGAAAGTTGAATATGTCAAGGGCGAGGGAAATGTGGATGACATCTTCGAACTGCTCTGCCGGGAGATCGATAAAAAGCACGCCGCCTGACATCAAGGTCTACACCCCTTTAATTACTTGCTATGCCGGATGAAAAAGTACATTTTCTCAAAACCCAACTCATCCCGCTGCTGGAGCAGGTGGATGGCGGAGGCCAGGGAAACTGGGGCCTGATGAACGGACAGCAGATGGTGGAACACCTGACCGATTCCATCAAAAATGCCAGCGGCAAGCTGAAACTACCCCTGGTCAACCAGGGTGAATCCCTGGAAAAATCCAGGGCATTCCTTTTTTCAGACAAGCCCTTCCGGGAGAACCTTAAAAATCCCCTGCTCGGGGAAACCCCCTTAGCCCTGCGCAAGCCCACCATGCAGGCTGCGATCCGCAAATGCGAGGAGGAATTACATTATTTTTTTCATCAATTTGAGTCCAACCCTTCTCTGAGTACCGTTAATCCGATTTTTGGACCCCTGAATTTTGAGCAGAATATTCAGCTCCTCTATAAGCATGCCCTGCATCATCTCCGGCAATTCGGCATCGAATAACCCTTCGCCGGGCCGGCATCCGAAGGCCCATCCCATCGGGGAAAATCCATGGGTTTTGTCTTACCTTTAATTTAAGTAAGCCCTCCGGGGAATGCAACCAGGATTTGCTCCCATCGGAAGGGACCATGAACTGCAGGCACCCCAGCCCTGCCTGAAAAACAAATCGCCATGATACAGGAAGTAAAAGACGGCTACGTGAAAGTGGAGACCCACCAGCAGGTTACAACCATTGAATTTTTCCATCCCCAAAGCAATTCCCTGCCCGCGCGCCTCCTGGAGGAACTCGCCAAACAAATACATGCAGCGGGCAATGATCAGGAAACCAGGGTTGTCCTGCTGCGTTCGGGGGGTGAAAGGGCTTTTTGTGCCGGTGCATCCTTTGATGAACTGGTGGCCATCCGGAACCCGGAACAGGGCCTGCAGTTCTTCAGCGGTTTTGCCCATGTGATCAATGCCATGCGTACATGCCCGCATTTAATCGTAGCGCGCATCCAGGGAAAATGTGTGGGCGGGGGTGTGGGCATTGCAGCGGCCGCCGATTATGCCATTGCGGCCGAAGGAGCGGATATCAAACTCAGCGAACTGGCCATCGGTATCGGGCCCTTTGTGGTTGGACCGGCCATTGAAAGAAAGCTGGGTCTGTCGGCCTTTTCCCAACTGGCCATTGATGCATTCCTTTGGAGAAATGCGGACTGGGCAAGACGCAAGGGGCTCTATGCGGAACTGCATCCCGGAACCGAGGGGATGGATGAATCCATCCTCCGGTTGTGTACCAGCCTGTCCAGGGCCAACCCCGAAGCCATGCAGGAACTGAAAAAAATATGCTGGAAAGGGACCGAACACTGGGATCAGCTGCTGTTGGAAAGGGCAGCGGTCAGCGGGCGGCTCATCCTGGGCAGCCATTCACAAAAGGCGCTGGAAGCCCTGAAGAAAAAAACGGTCTGACAGGCGGGGCCGGTCAGAGGTCATCGTAGGAGTACAGGTCATCTATGGGGGCGTCCGGGTTCATTTCAAAAACCGGTTTGATCAGGCCGTCTTTCAGGCCATATACCCAGCCATGCAGCCTGGGGCGCTGTTCGTATTTCCAGGCCCGCTGAATAATGGAAGTCTTTGCCAGGTGCAATACCTGCTCTTGGACGTTGAGCTCCGTCAGCCTGTCTTCTCTTGCCTGCGGATCGGCGATCGCCTCCAGTTCGGGGCGGTGCAGCCTGTATACATCCTTAATATTACGCAGCCACATATTGAGCACCTGTTTGTAATCGTGGTTGTTCATGGCTGCCTTGATGCCGCCGCAACCATAATGGCCGCAAATAATGACGTGCTTGACCCTCAGGTGGTTTACCGCAAATTCCAGTACGCTGAGCAGGTTCACATCGGTGTGTATGACCAGGTTGGCTATATTACGGTGTACAAAGATCTCTCCCGGCTGGGTGCCGGTAATTTCATTGGCGGGGACCCGGCTGTCAGAACAGCCGATCCAAAGAAACTCTGGGGTCTGCAGGTGGGACAGGCGTTCAAAATAACCCGGATCGGCAGCTACCTTTCCGGCAGCCCAGTCCTTGTTGTCCAGGAGTAATTTGTCAATGGGATACATGGTTGCTTAGTTAATGATCAAGACTTGCAAAAATAGCGCTGCCCGTTTGCTCCTTCAAAAGTGGATGGTTTGCCCGATGCGGCAGGCCATCAGATATTCAATCCCCCGCAGGCACTGATCACCTGGCCCGTAATATAGGAACTCAGGTCGCTTGCCAGAAACAGGGTCGTATTGGCAATTTCTTCAGCGCTTCCAAAGCGCCCAAGCGGTATTTTGGCCAGGTAGGCTTTGGAGGCTTCGCCGTCATTGAGGTACTGGGTCATATCCGTTTCTATAAATCCGGGGGCAATGGCGTTGGACCGTATGTTCCTGCTGCCCAGTTCATGGGCCATGGACTTGGTGAAACCGATGATGCCCGCCTTGGAGGCGGCATAACTGCTTTGTCCGGCATTGCCCCGGATGCCGATGATGGAACTCATGTTGATGATGGAGCCTTTTTTTGCTTTCATCATAGGCCGTATGACCTGCTTGGTCATGTTGTAAACACTCTTCAGGTTGGTATCGATGACTTCATCCCACTGCTCGGGGGTCATGCGCAGCAGCAGGTTGTCTTTGGAAATGCCGGCATTATTGACACAAATATCCACGGTTCCAAATTCCCGGATCACCTCGGTTACCAGGCTTTCGCATTCAGCGAAAATGGAGGCATTGCTCCTGAAGGCCTTTGCCTTTACCCCGGTGGCCATGAGTTTTTGTTCCAGCGCTGACGCTTTTTCTGCGCTGCTTTCACTGACATAGGTCAGTGCTACGTTTGCGCCATGTTCTGCCAGTTTACAAGCAATGGCTTCCCCAATCCCACGGGCCGCACCCGTCACAATGGCTGTTTTTCCCTCTAATAATTTCATGCTCAGTGTCTGTTAAAGATTGTCAAATATATAAACTCAATCGTTTGCAGGTAAATAAATATATTTAGCAAATATCCCAAAACACCGATGAAACCGGATTTGATATTTCAGGCTAAGTATTTTATCTTAAGGCAGGCCCGCATCCTGGGGCTGGCTGCCTTTGTTGCTTTAATGACCTATGTATAAAAAAAACTTCTTACCCCACCTGCTGCTGGCCGTTTTTGGAACGGAAACCTTCTGCATCACCTATGGCCTGAAGTCCCCCCTGCTGGTTCCGGTACTCACCTTTGTCTATTTCCTATCAGGGATCACCCTGTCGGTACTGTTCCTGCTGTTCCCCTCACCGGTGATCCCCAGGTGGAAATCCCTGGGTGCTGCCCGGTCCGCCAGGTACAAGGCGGGACTGGCCCTGCTACTGGCAGCAGGTATCTGGCTGCTCTGCAGGGATCTGTTCGCAAACGTGCCGGTAGACCTGGAACATGCCGATATGCTGCCCATTATAAGGACCATGGACCAGCGCTTTATCAGCGGGCATTGGAGCCATGTCTATGACATCATTCCGGAGATATGGAAGGGTTCCCAGCCCATTTACCTGCCTGCCACCTGGCTGCCTTTTAGTGTGCCCCTCCTGCTGCACCTGGACATGCGGTGGGTAACAGCGGCCTGCGTCATGTTTATATTCGGCATCCACCTGGTTTGGTATCATAAAAGGGAATTGCTGATCTCCGTGCTGGTTCCCATGATCGCAGCGGGACTGCTGTGGTGGCTGGTTACCGAAAATGAGACCCATGGCTTTTTGACCGTATCGGAGGAAGGTATGGTGGCTGTCTATTACGTTCTGCTGGTCATGGCACTGCTCACCGAACAGTTCTGGCTGGCTGCCGTAGCCATCTCCCTGTGCATGCTCAGCCGCTATGCCCTCATCGGCTGGGTGCCCGCCTTCGGGCTTTATCTGCTTGCCTTCAGAAAATACAAGCAGGTATTGTGGATGACACTCTGCGGAGTTATGCTGCTGGCGGGGCTTTTTATCCTGCCTTTTGGCCTGGGACCCTTTCTGCAGCTGCTGCAGCTGCCCGGTCATTACATAGATTTTGCCCGCCGGGTATGGCAGGACAGCCCGGAGGTTTTTTCCCAAAGCATGGGCTTTGCCAAATTTTATGGTCCCGGTCATATAACCGCCTTGCACAACAGCCTGGTGCTGCTGACCTTTATGGTTCCGGTTTTGTTTGTGGCTGTCTGTATATATCTGTCCAGGAAATGGAAGCTCCGGCATATCCCACTGGCCGCACTCAAACTGTCGGTGGTGATTTTTTTCAGCTTCATTGACGTCCCCTATCTCTACCTGTTTTATACGTCCAGTTTCATCAGCCTGGTGGCTGTATCCTGTTTCCTGTTTACGGCCTGGCCGGGGCAACAGGAGCTGCCGGTTGCCCGGTGACCCGGATTATTCCGGGCTCTCAAGCAGGGAGGGCCGCTCGGTTATCTCATGGTATTTGATGACATCCCTGGCATAATAATGTACCACCATGCTTTTTCTGGTGAGCTTCGGATTGAGCACGGGACTTCCCCCGTGGATCAAATTGGCATGCCAGATGAGTACGTCCCCCTTTTTGGCCAGGAAGGTCTTTTTTTCCAGCCTGTTTTTTTCGATCACCGCTGCCAGGGTGTCCTCGTAATCCGCATAATCCTTTTTTCCCAGCCGGAATCTGGTCTCCCCCTGGTTGAAATCCCCGTTAAGCAGGTAGGGCAGCCGGTGGCTGCCGGGATAGTAGAACAGGGGGCCGTTTTCGGGAGTCATGTCTTCCAGGGCGATCCATACGGCGATGAGGTAACCCAGCGGGTAGGTGGTCATGTGGATGCTGTCTGAATGGGCCCGCTGTCCTAAGCCCTTCAGGAAATTAATGGTCTGAAAGGGAACGACCTCCCGGTCCAGGATGAACTGCAGCAGGCCCATCAGGCCCGGGTCACGGGTAATCCCGTCAATGAGGGGAGACAGCCGGTTGGCAAACATCAGCTTGTGGTCGTGGGTGAAGGATAATTTTCCTTCAGCCAGCAAACGACCGGTTTCCGCTTCAATGCTGTCTGCCAGTTCCGGGGTAAAGAACCCTTGCAGTATCAGGTAACCCCGCTCTGACCAGTCCAGCAGCCCCGCCCGGGTAGCTTCGTCAAAACTTTGGAAGGCCTCCCGGAGGGGAGCCAGCACACGGCTCTCACCCAAGTCAAGCCATGCGCTGGACACCTTATCGGGAAAGTCCTTGCTGGATATGGAAGAGACCAGCGGCTTGCGCAAATGGTATTTGCGGTAAGCAGCCCGGTTATGCCGGAGTTTGCGGTAATGCAGCAGGTTATAGATCCAGTGGGTGACCTTGTATTGCTTAAGATGCTCCAGACCCATAGAATATAGTTGACGTAACCCGCTAAATTAGGTCAAAATATTCAGCCTGCCCCCTGCCGCGGCACCAGCCGGCTCTATTGGGGCAACCGTCCAGCGGTGGTTACCTCGATGTGCGCGCTCAGGCTGGTATGTGTCTGACCGCTTTGCTGCAGCTTCCTGATGGTATTGCGAAGGGTCTCCTCCAGTTGAAGGATCCGCTTTTCAGAATGCTTGATGTCTTCTTCGGATTCATGAATGGTCCTGATTTTGTTTGCATGAAAGTCGATCTTGGTTCTAAAAACGGCTGTCAGGAGTTCTTCTGCCTCGGCAATGGTGAATATGCCGCTGATGAGTTGTATTTCCATGTGTAAGCTGGTTTAATTGAAGGTTAATATCCAAATGCCGCTATTGTCCCTGGGCTGCAGTGAAACCAGGCTCCCCGTCAAAGAGGTATAGATTTTCGGTTTTGATGATGTCCAGTTTGGCCTGGCTCATTTTGTGCATGGTATCGATGACCGACTGGTAATCCAGGGGGCGGTTATCGGCACTTTTGAAACGGCACCTCCAGTGGTCGGTACAAAAGGTTTCCGGAAAACCCTCCGGCCAGACTTTGGTACCACGGTTGGTAATCATGGTCAGTGTAAGGGGATCCGTGCCCAGGGCCTGTATCGCCTTGGCGATCCCTTCTGCCGACGCCCCTGTTGCCTGGATGAATATATCGGCGCCCACCAATTCCTTGCGCTTCAGGGGCCTGGGGGTGACCTCGAAGTTGAATATGGCCTTTGATCCGGCATAATCAACCGGCCGCAGCACGGAGGGCTTTTGCCCGAGCCTTTCTATAACCGCAGCCGCAAATTCCCTGGTTCCCAGTTTTTGGCTGGATGTGCCTTCCTTATAAATATCATAGGTATGGATGCCTTCCTCCAGGGTCTTGAGCCACGCATTCTGTATGGATTGGGCTACCTCCTGCTGGCCGATATGCACCAGCATTTGGATGGCACCCAGCAGCAGGCCGGAAGGGTTTGCCTTATTCATTCCCGCTATCCGGGGTGCAGATCCGTGGATGGCCTCAAACATGGCAAAACCCGCTCCGATGTTGGCGCTGCCGGCCAGCCCCACACTTCCGGTGATCTGTGCTGCCACATCAGAGAGGATATCCCCGTAGAGGTTGGGCATGACGATGACATCGAACATTTCGGGCGTATCGGCGAGTTTAGCCGCCCCGATGTCCACGATCCAGTGTTCCTGCTCCAGCTCGGGATACTCCCTGCCTACCTCCGTAAAAATGCGGTGGAATAGGCCATCGGTCATTTTCATGATATTGTCCTTGGTAAAGCAGGTGACTTTGCGGCGCTTATAGGCCCTTGCGTATTCAAAGGCATACCGGATGATTTTTTCAGTACCGGGCCTCGAAATAAGCTTCAGACACTGCACCACCTCGTCTGTCTGCTGGTGCTCTATACCCGCGTACAGATCCTCTTCATTTTCCCGGATGATCACCACATCCATCACAGGATGCTTGGTCTGCACAAAAGGGTGGTAGGAAATGCAGGGCCTTACGTTGGCAAACAGACCCAGCACCTTTCGGGTGGTTACATTCAGGCTCTTGAAACCGCCACCCTGTGGCGTGGTGATGGGGGCCTTCAGGAAGACCTTGGTTCTTCTGAGTGAATCCCAGGCTGACGCTTCGATGCCGGCGGAATTTCCCCTCAGATACACTTTCTCTCCAATCTCGATCTCTTCAATGTCCAGCCTGGCTCCCGCCGCACGCAGGATGTCCAGGGTGGCATCCATGATCTCAGGTCCGATGCCGTCTCCTTTTGCTACCGTAATTTTTGTCATATGAGTGTTGTTTTATCCGCCAAAATTGAAAGGATCTTTTCATATAATTTTATTTATCTTTATTATGGTTTGTATAAATAATATTTATGAATTACACGTTTCATCAGTTAAAGGTCTTTATGGCCGTGGTCGAAAAAAGAAGTGTGACCAAGGCTTCCGAGGAGTTAAATATGACACAGCCCGCGGTTTCCATACAGCTTAAAAACCTGCAGGACCAGTTTGAAATTCCACTGACTGAAGTGATAGGAAGAAAACTCTATGTTACTGAATTTGGCCATGAACTGTATTCCATCGCGGACAAGATCCTACAGGAGGTGGCTGCCATCAATTACCGTACGCAGAGTTTTAAGGGTATGCTTTCAGGCAAGCTGAAGATATCGGTGGCCTCCACCGGAAAATATGTAATGCCCTATTACCTGAGAGCCTTTCTCAAATCCAATCCCACCATTGACCTGATGATGGATGTCACCAACAAGGCAAAAGTGATTGCGAGCCTGGAAAACAACGAAGTGGATTTTTCCCTGGTGTCCGTACTCCCTGACAAGCTGGATGTGGTTCAGGAAATTTTAATTCCCAATAAACTCTATCTGACTGCCGCTCCCGACCATGAATTCAAGGTGACCCGAAAAATGGATAAATCGCTCTTCGATGAAATACCCCTCATTTACCGTGAGGAGGGCTCAGGAACCCGTGTCACCATGCAGCGCTATTTCCAAAAATCCCATATCGTCCCCAAAGTAAGGTTTGAACTTACTTCCAGCGAGGCGGTCAAGCAGGCCGTCATGGCCGGACTGGGTTTTTCCATTCAATCCCTGCTGAGCCTAAAAAACGAACTGCGGCAGGGGGAAATTAAAATCATTCCTGTCAAGGGCTTGCCCCTTACCGAGCATTGGAGGCTAATCTGGCTGAAACAAAAGAAGATGTCGGTGGTGGCTGCGGCCTTCCTGGAGCATATCCGCCTCCATAAGCAGGGCATTTATAATCAATACTTTTCATGGATCAGCCAGTATTAATCCCCTGGAGGGTCCAGGGACCCTGCCGTTCGGAAAGTGGGGGTCGGTCCCCGGACAATATTTGCCGGGATTCGTCCCGGCCAGACCGGCTGCAAGCCTGAATGGGGTTAAATTAGGGTATATTTAGGTCAGTCCACTTTTCACCAATAGGAAAAAGGGGGCTGCACAGCCCTTCATTTATAACCTTCAAAACAACCAACATGAAAAAGTTTTTGCAATTATTTGTTGCATTTTTGATGACCCTGTCGATCTATTCCTGTGGCAATAAGCCGGAAACCGCCCAGGAAGAACCGAAGAAGACCGAAGATACCACCGCTGCCAAACCGCCTGCCGCACCGGTGTTTATACCCTTTCAGGTCATGGTCATTTACCAGACGGTGGCTGACTATCCCAAGTGGAGGTCGGCCTACGATGCCCATGATTCAGTCCGTAAAGCCGCCGGCCTGGCGGAATTGGGGGTCGAAAGAAACCTGGATAATGCCAATACCGTCCTGGTGGCCCATCGTGTCTCAGATATTACCAAGGCAAAGGATTTCAGCAGCTCACCCGAACTGAAAAAGGCCATGGAAAAGGCTGGCGTGGTCGGTAAACCCACTATTTATTTTTTCCAGGTACTCAGGATGGACAGCAGCAAAGTGGACAGCAAGGAAAGGATCATTGTTACGCACCGGGTGAAGGATTTTGATGCCTGGTTGAAGGTATTTGACTCTGAAGGAAAGGCGGCGCGTGCAGCCCAAGGCATGGTGGACAGGGTACTGGCCCGCGGGGTGGATGATCCCAACGTCGTTCACGTTGTGTTTTCTGTTACCGATATGGCCAAGGCCAAGGCTTCCATGTTTTCAGAGGACAAGAAAAAGCTGATGATGAGTGCCGGCGTGGAAGGCAAGCCCGATATTGGTTTTTACAAGAATGAAGACTGATTAAAAAAATAATGGTTTATCCGAAAGGCCGGTTATCCATCCCCAGGATGGTTCCCCGGCCTTTCCTTTTAACTACTGGGCCGCCTACCTGTCTTCGGAGGGGAGGGACCCTTTCTGGAGCAAGATACCACCCAGCCCGTCCACCTGGCGGTTTTACCGGCTAAAGCGTGCGGACATCGGGACGGTATCGTTCAATTCCCTGTCAGTAGCCCCTTGTTTTTGGGCAGCCTCTTTCATCTGGGGTGTCACCCTTTTGCCATTTTTTTTGAACCGCAGCGGCCATCCGGTGCAATGCCTTCATTTTTTCGCTTTTCCGGCCATGGGCTCTTCACCGAGATAAAGGTCCGCCATGGCTTTATGTGCCCCCCTGCAGAAGCTGCATTCGTTTCCTCAGGAAAGGAGGGTAGCTATCCATTCCCGATAGGCTCTACCCGGAGGCCGGCAAGGATCATTTAGGCAATGATCATAGGACCGATCTAACATGACCGGACTTAGTACGAATTCCCCCTATTCATGGCTTCCATCGGGGTAGCGCCATGCTGGAAAATATATTCGCTGTTCAGCAGGTAAGCCCCGCTGGTAACGACCGTTTCGCCCGGTTTGAGGCCGGAAGTGATCTCCACGGTATTATGAAGGGTAATCCCGGTGGTTACCCTGCGTATTTCAAAAACGCCCGGTCTTATCCCCATCCAGACTGTTGCTCCTTTGCTGTCGGTAAGTACCGCACCCGCAGGCAGTGTAATGGAACTGTGGGGTCTGCCCTCCGAAATGATATATACAGGCATGCCCGGCTGTAATCTATGCCTGTCATTGCTGATGGTTGCGCGGATAAGATGTATGCGTGTATCCGGATTGATTTCCGGATTGACAAAATCAACCCGGCCTGAAAAGGCCTCGTTATTAAGGCCCGGAACCAGTATGGTTACCCTGGAGACCTGGTCCAGGGATTTGACCTGTGAAGAATATACCTGGGCTTCCGCCCAGAGGGTGGACAGGTCGGCCAGCTGTATTACCGGGCTGCCTTCCGGCAGGTAATCACCCTGCTTCACTTTCAGGGAACTGATATATCCTTCCTCCGGGCTGAAAAACGTCGTGAGCGTGGAAGCCATCCCCATTTCAGCGAGCTGGCTGATTTGCCCTGGCGTCATACCAAGTGTCAACAGTTTATTTTGGGCACTCTCTGTTATGGAATGGTAATTCACCAGGGTACTGCCCGAAGATTTTTCCCCCATCAGTGCATTGATATATTCCTGTTTGGCATTGTTGAGGGTCTCACTGTACAGGTCAAACAGCCGGTCCCCCTTATGCACATAAGATCCCGTGTTATTTACATAAAGGGTCTCTATCCGCCCTTCCGTCCGGGTGCTGAGGGTGTATAACTGCTGCTGGTTAAAGTTCAGGGTGCCTGCCAGAATCTCCCTGTCGCCTATGCTGGATATCCGGAGCGTGTCCAGCGTTATATTGGCCAACCGGATCTGCAGTTCATTGAGATGAAGCTCATTGCCCGAAGCGGACCCTGCCCTGGGAACTTCAATGAGCTTCATTCCGCATATGGGACAATTGCCCGGATGCTCCTCCAGGATGCGGGGATGCATGCTGCAGGTATAATATACTTCCTTTTTGTCACCGGATGCGGCCCGCTTTTCCTGCCTGCAGGCAGCCAGGCACAATAGGAACACTAGGAAAAAGGGTAGAAATTTCATGGTTAATAATTTTACGGGATCTTTATGAAACTCTCGCTGTCGATCAGATATTGGGCATTCCTGACTACAGTATCCTGAAGGCCAAGGCCGGAAATCACCTGCACTTCGTCTGCGGAGCGGTAACCGGTGGAAACGGGGTGTACGATGAAACCGTTTTTTTGACGCAGCAGTACGACTTCATGGATACCCAGGGCCAGCACGGCCGAACGGGGCAGCCACAGCTGAGGCTTCATAGCCGCTTTGATGCGTGCAAGGACATGACTGCCGATGGGCAATCCCATTGCGTTGTGGAAGTAGACCCTGGCTGTCAGGGACCGGCTGTTGGCCCGGAAAAAGGGTTCGATAAAATCAATGCTTCCCCGGATGACTTGGCTGGTATCAGATTCCGGATGGAGCCATACCTCATTTCCGCTGTGTACCAACGACTGGTCGCTGGCATATATCTGCAGGGCGGCCAGAGCTTTATGATGGTTCATGATCATAAACAGGGTTTGGCCCTTTTGCACATACATGCCTTCCTGGAGGGAAAGCTCCTGGGTTACATTGTCATTGTTGTTTTTCATGTCGTTGCTGGAAGGGGTGTTGCTCATGGCCGCATCATGCAGATGACCGCTGAACGAGCTGTAGATCCCCACGGCATACAGCGGGCTTCCCTGCTGGATGACCTCTTGCAGTTCTGTACTGCTCATACCCAGCAACAGCAGCCTTTCTTTGGCTGCCTTAATCAGGGTTGTGTTGGATGGATCATTTTTTAAAACAAACAGCAGGTTCTGCTGCGCGGTGGAGATTTCAGGACTGTGGATGTCCATGATCTTCTGACCGGCTTCCACCGGCTGGTAGCGGTAACGCATGTATAACTTTTCGATGCGACCGGAAATCCTGGAAGAAACGACCTGGGCGGCACGGTTGTCGTACTCGATGGTTCCGTATGCGTTAACCCAAACGGGCAGGTTCCTGTATGAGGCTGTGGTTACCGGCAATGCGGACATGATGAATTCATTGGAAGGCTTCAGCAGCGCGTCCAGGTCAATACCACCGGGAACTGCCCCGGTGCTGGAAACAGGGACCAGCTTCATGGAGCAAATGGGGCAATCTCCCGGATGATCCTGCCTTATCTGGGGATGCATCGAGCAGGTATACAGGACCCTGGGGGCTGAAGGACCGGCGGTGGGAGCGGATGGTTTTTCCCGGCAGGAGGGCGCCAGCACCCACAGGCTTACACACCCTGCCACAAACAGCCACCTCAGTTTGATCTTATTCATGCGGTTTGATTTGTAATATCTTTTCAAAATCCACCTGCAGGTCCATAAGCTGCCCAAGCAGGTCGATGTATTCCATCCGTGAGCTGGTCAGTGTAAACCAGGCATCATAGAGCTCAAATAATTCCTGTGTATCCTGCTCAAAGGCCAGCCGCATCACCTCAAAATTATTTTTGAGCGATGGCAGTATGTTGTTTTCGTAGAGGAGCAGCTGCTTTTTTTTGGCAGCCATGTTTTTTTGAAGGCCGGCAGCCATTCCTTCATATTCATTGGCCAGGGAATGTTTTTGTTCTTCCAGGGACTGTGATTTCCAGGAAAGGCTTTCCATATTGGCCTTATTACTTCTGGTGGACCGGTTCACCGGTATCCGGACCATCCCCATCAGGGAGTATTGCATGGGTAAGCCGCCAAAACCAAACATATGATCATACCTGACCCTGAACTGGGGCTTTAGGCCCGCCCTTTCCATATTTTGCTGAAGTGCCAGCAGCTGGATATTCCTGTCTATGGCCCTGAGGTCGCTGCGGCGCTCATAAATCAGGCTGCTGTCAAAAGACTGGCCGCTATAATCCATCCATACATAATTTGTATCCACCTGCAAAAGGGCGGATTTATCACGGTTCATCAGCGTATTGAGTACGATCCTTTTTTGCCCGATCTCGTTTTCCTCGGAAATCCTCATGCTCTCCAGATTGCCCAGGGCGGCTTTGGCCTTATAATAGGCGTTGATTTTTTCCAGTCCGTTTTTGTACCTGTTTTCTGCGCTGCCAATGATCAGTTTCAGGATATGTTCACTTTCAGTGAGCACGGACAGTTTCTTCTGTAGTATGATCCAGGCGTAATAATTATGTTTGGCTACCGCGAAGAGTTCATTTAATACAGCCTGTTTATTTTCTTTTTCAACAGAGGACATGGATTTCATGTAGGCTTCATTGGCATCGTTTAGCTTTTTGACGGGGAACATCTGCTCTGCACTCACCATATATTGCCCCATGCCGGTTCCGCCCTTTCCATCCCCTTTCCAGAGGTTGATATTATAAGGTGCCATCCACAGGCCGGTGGACACCTGGGGCGCCATCCAGTTCCTGGCGCCTCTGGCCGCGGCATCCAGGGAGTTTACCTGTGCATCGTACATCTTCATCGACGCGTTGGAACTACTAATGCTGTCCAGGATCTGGGAAAGACTATAGGTCTGGGACTGCCCGGGGTGGCAAAAAAGACTGCAAGCCAGGACCAGGTGCGCGTATTTCATAATATATTGTTTATGGTGTTTTCGGTGACCGCCTCCAGTTTTCCAAACCTTCTTAACTCAAACTCCTTATTCATCAGGAAGATCAGGGGGGTAACCAATAGAATGTAGATGGCCGAAGTAATAACACCGCCGATCATCGGCAGCACAATGGGTTTCATTACATCACTGCCCACCCCGCTGCTCCATAAAATGGGTACCAGCGCAAAGAGCGAAACACTTACGGTCATTATTTTCGGCCTGAGGCGTTTGGCTGCGCCGCGTATAACGTATTCCCTTAGCTCCGGCTTAGTGATGGTGTCCTTTGAATTCCCCCTTTTTTTCACCAGCTGCTGCATGGCGTCATTGAGGTAAATGACCATTACTATGTTTGTTTCCACCGCCAGGCCAAATAGGGCTATGAACCCGACGGCCACCGCGACCGATAAATTCACGCCCCAGCAATAGATCATGAGTGCGCCTCCAATCAGGGCAAAGGGAATGGTGATCAGGCTCAGCAGCGCTTCCCGGGCGGAATGAAACGCGAAATACATACTCATGAAAATAATGACCAGCACGACCGGGAGAATCAGCTTCAGCCTGCGCTCGCTGCGGATCAGGTTTTCATACTGTCCGCTCCATTCCAGAAAATAGCCGTTGGGCATTTTGCCGATGGAACTCTCAAGTTTGTTGCGGGCTTCCGAAACGGTACTGCCCAGATCCCTTTGACGGACATTAAACAGGACGGTACCGCGCAAAAGGGCATTTTCCGAATTGATCATGGAAGGCCCTTCGGTAACTTTTATATCCGAGAGGGCTTCCAGCGGGACGGGACCAAAACCGCTGGTCTGTACCTGCAGTTTTTTTAAAGCTTCCAGGTTGTCCCTGAAATCCTGCCCGAAGCGCGCATTGACCGAAAATCGCTGGCGCCCTTCAACGGTAGTGGTTATTCTGGCGCCGCCCAGCGCGCTTTCGATGACCGCATTCACGTCATCTACGCTCAGGTTGTAACGGGCGATTTCTGCACGCCTGATTTTTATGTCAATGTATTTGCCGCCCGTGATGGGCTCCACGTACAGATCCTTTACGCCCTGGATTCCGCTTAATTCCTTTTTGATGAGTTGCGAAAATGCGTAGATGCTGTCCAGGTTCTGGCCGTATACTTTTACCCCCACATCGGTCCTGATGCCGGTGGACAGCATATTGATGCGGTTTATGATCGGCTGGGTCCACCCGTTGGTGACACCGGGAATCTGCAATTTGGAGTTGAGCTCGTTGATGATGCTGTCTTTGGTCATGGAGGGCCTCCACTCATTTTTTGGCTTCAGCATGATGATGGTTTCAATCATGCTGATGGGGGAATTATCGGTGGCTGAACTGGCCCTTCCGGCCTTACCCAGCACGGACTGTACTTCGGGTACCGAGGCGATGATCCTGTCCTGTACCTGTAAGATGCGCTTAACCTCACTGTTGGATACATCCGGAAGGGTTATGGGCATAAACAGGATGGAACCTTCGTCCAGGGGCGGCATGAACTCACGGCCCAGGCTCAGCATCAGGGGAATGCTTGCCGCCAGGGCCAGCACCATGATGGCAATGGTGGACTTTCGCCAGGTCAGGCAGGTTTTCAGGAGGGGTTCATAGAGGCGTTCCAGGGTACGGTTCACGGGATTGGCACTTTCCGGCCGAAACCTTCCCCGCATGAACAACGAAATCAGGACCGGCGCCAGTGTCACGACCAGCAGGGCGTCCACGACCAGGATGAAGGTCTTGGTATAGGCCAGGGGATGAAACAATTTACCTTCCTGTCCGGTGAGCAGAAACACCGGAAGGAAGGAAGTTATAATGATGACCGTGGAAAAAAACACCCCCCTGGATACCTGTTTGCAGGAAAGAGCAATGATGTTCTTCCGAACTTCATGGGGAATCGGGATGTAGGAATTTTCCTTCAGGCCGTTTTTTATACTGGTAGGCTTACTCATGTTTTTTCGTTTGATACCTGGTTGTTTTGCCATTCAGAGAGGTTGCGGTAAGCGTTCTCGCTCATGATGATCCCATTATCCACAACAACCCCTATGGCCAGGGCAATTCCGGTCAGGGACATGATGTTGGAGGAGATGCCGAAAGCATTGAGCAATATAAAGCTGACGGCTACGGTAATGGGTATTTGAATGATGATGCTCAGCGCGCTGCGCCAGTGCAGCAGAAAAATGAGGACAATCAGGCATACAATCGCTATTTCCTCCACGAGCTTGTCTTTGATATTGGCGATGGAAGCCTCGATGAGGTTGCTTCTGTCATAATCGACCTTGAAACTCACCCCTTCGGGCATGCCCTTTTGGAGGTCAGCCATTTTTGATTTTACCTCACCGATCACCTTGTCTGCATTTTCCCCGTAACGCATTACCACGATGCCGCCTACCACTTCGCCTTCCCCGTTTGCATCGAAAATGCCGAGCCTGAGATCCCCGCCCATCTGAACGGTTCCAATATGGCTGACCAGAATGGGTGATCCGTTGTTAATGCCGAGTGCGATGTTTTCTATGTCTTCCTTGCTTTTGAGGTATCCCAACCCCCGGATGATATAGGCCATATCGCTCATTTCAAATTTTCTGCCCCCCACGTCATTGTTGTTGGCCTTCACTTTATTCATTACATCCATCATGGAAAGGTTGTAGAACTGAAGTTTGACCGGATCGATCAGCAGCTGGTACTGCTTTTCAAAACCTCCAAAGGAGGCCACTTCTGCCACCCCGGGCACGGTCTGCAGGGCAAGCTTGATATACCAGTCCTGCAGGGCCCGCTGTTCCCCCAGGTTCATGCCGGGAGCATCCAGGTGGTACCAGAATACATGACCCACTCCGGTGCCGTCCGGTCCCAGTTCAGGCGTTACCCCCTGGGGGAGCAGCAGCTGGGCATAATTGAGTTTTTCCAGCACCCGGGTACGCGCCCAGTAGATGTCAGCGTCCTCTTCAAAAACGACATAGACAAAACTCATCCCGAACATGGAAGTGCCCCTGATGTTTTTCACCCTGGGAACTCCCTGCAGGTTACTTACCAGCGGGTAGGTTACCTGGTCTTCAATGATCTGCGGACTTCGTCCCATCCACTCCGTAAAAATGATTACCTGGTTTTCACTCAGGTCCGGGATGGCATCCACCGGGTTGCGCTCGATATTGTAGATGCCCAGTGAGAGCAGACCCAGGGCCGTCAGCAGGACGACCATGGGGTTGCGTAAGGATCGTTCAATGAGTTGTTCAACCATATTGATTTAATAATAACATGCTCGCCTGATAATAGCCCGGAAGGTCCGTGCCCTCGGGTGATTAAGCCCCTGGTTTTGGTTTAGCTGCCAGGCTGTCCTTTTTAGGCATCGGTTTGGTTTTCCGAACCGGCGCGGACTCCTGCTTTTTCTCCATTTTATCCAGGGTCATTCCGCATTTGGGGCATTTACCGGGCTTATCGCTTTTGACTTCCGGATGCATGCTGCAGGTATACATCATGGAAGCCTGGGCGGATGCGGGTTTGGGGGACTTGCCGGTTTGGGAAAACAGGGACGCCGAACCCAGGGTTACCAGGACGGCTAGTAGAAAGGTCTTTTTCATGTTGCTTTTTTTATGGTGTTAAATTAAATGGAAATGGTTCATGAACCCTAGGGTTGACAGGGTTTCCCCAGACCCTACCGGTTCAACAGGTTCGGCAATACAGCCGGTACAGGGGCTTTGGCCGGGTGAAATCACCCCAGCGGCCTTCCCCGTTTAGTACCCTAAAAAACGACTGAAATGGGAAACTGCGGCAGGTTTATCAGCTGGTAAAGGGCCGCTGGAGGCCGCACCTTCTGAACAAAAAGGAGCTGTCGGGCCGGTGATTTTCTGCCGAAAATCAAATCCTGAACTGACGGTTCAGTACATAGACGGGGATCGATCCCTTACCGGGCGGTGAAAGGGAATAAACAGCAGGCGCAGTGGTCCCCGGATAAAGCAGGGGTGCGTAACTGCCATAACAGAGAACAAGGGGGTGAGTGGACAAATGATTGCCTCCGGTGAATGCGTCGGTGGTCTTTTGGTCCCTGTCGATCTGCAATACCTTATGCTCGTCCCTGCAGCAGCCACGCTGGTTTTTTTTCAACATGCCACAGCTATGGCATTTGGATACCTGGCGCTGGGATATGTCCCCGCCCAAGAACCTGCCCATGCAATAATGCATGTTCACGATGGCTCCGCTGGAGGCAGTGAGGTAGGCTAAGGCCAGTATGGTGGCTACAAATTTTTTCATTGAATGGACATGTAAAAATATAACAATTATCCCCGGATTTCTAATTATATGGGCCGGTTATTGGACTGATCCCTGTCATAAGTAAACCGGCCGCCGGGCCTGTTATCTGCCCAGGGGCAGGCCCATAAAATGGCAACCCCCTGATTCTGAGTCCTTTTTTATACGACACCACCCTTTTTGCAGTAAGGCAATTTTTTGAAGAAAACAGGCGGGATGATTTATTTTTCGATTATTCCATCTGTCGGCCCGGACTGGGCGGCAGGCTTTTGGACATAGGCCAGGATTTCTTCCAGGTAGGTCCTGGTATTACTTAAGCGGGGGACTTTATGCTGACCGCCCAGTTTGCCTTTGCTTCGAAGCCATTCGGTAAACATTCCCCCGGGCAGCGCCCTGACCAGCGGCATGCGCAGGGCAATATCCTTATGTCTTTTGGCTTCGTAATCGCTGTTGATGTTTTTAAGGGCATTGTCTAGTTCGTAGGTGAAATGCTGGAGGCTTTCGGGCGGCCGGTCGAATTCAATCAGCCATTCATGGGCGCCGTTGCTCTGGTCGCTGAAATATACGGGCGCGGCGGTATAGTCATTGACACAGGCTCCGGTCTTCTCACAGGCGGCAGCGATGGCCTTGTCTGCATTGTCCACAATGACTTCTTCGCCAAAGGCATTGATAAAATGTTTGAGTCTTCCGCTGACCTTGATGCGGAAGGGATGCAGGGAGGTGAATTGTATGGTGTCCCCGAGCAGGTAGCGCCATAGCCCGCCATTGGTAGAGATTACCAGGGCGTAATTCCGGTCGGTCTGCACGTCCTGCAGGCCAATGGTTTGCGGGTCTTGTTTTCCGTATTCTTCGGCCGGCATGAATTCCATAAAAATCCCGTGGTCGACAAACAGCAGCATGCCGTCATCACCCGGGTTGGCCTGGCAGGCAAAAACACCCTCTGAGGCGTTGTACATATCCAGGTAATGGATATCCTTGCCGATAAGGCGGTTAAAATACTCCCGGTAAGGGGTAAAAGAAACACCGCCGTGGATGTATAGCTCCAGCGACGGCCATACTTCGGCCAGGTTTTTTTTGCCCGTGATTTCCAGTATGCGTTTGATCAGGATCATCGTCCAGGTGGGAACCCCTGAGATGGAAGTGACATTTTCGGCTATGGTGCTCTGTGCCAGCTGCTCGATTTTGTTTTCCCATTCGTCCAGCAGGGCGATGCTCAGTTCGGGGGTGCGGATCCAATTGCCCCAGAAGGGGGAGTTTTGCAGCAGCACGGCACTCAGGTCGCCATAATGGACGTCTTCATTGAGTTGGTTGATCGTATGGCTGCCTCCGATGACCAGTCCCTTGCCGGTGAGCAGATCGGAATCCGGATTAAAGTGATAGTACATCGTCAGCATGTCTTTGGCCCCTTTGTAATGGCAGTCCTGCAGGCTCTCCTCACTCACTGGGATGAACTTGCTACGGTCATTGGTGGTGCCGCTGCTTTTGGCAAACCAGTTAATGGGGGTATTCCACAGAATATGCTGCTCCCCCTGCATGATGCGTTGGATATAGGGCTTTAGGTCGTCGTACTCATGGATGGGCACGGCCTGCTTAAAGGCCTTGATGGAAAACAGCCGGGAGAAATTATATTTCCTGCCAAACTCAGTATACTGCGCGCTGGTCACCAGGTGTTGCAATACCTCCCGCTGCACCTCAACGGGATGCTGCACCCATTGTTCAATTCCCCACTGCCGGATGCGGGCCAGTCTGGATATAGCCGGGCTGAGTAATTTCATCGTTAGGCAAAATAAAGAATCATTGTCACATTACGAAGAGAAATCGGTGAGCCCCTTTCCGGGCGGGGTGGGCCGCCGATCCTTCCGGGAGGGATATTTATATTTCCTGCATGTGGGAATTGCGCAGCAGCTGCTGCAGCCTTTCCAGCACCGACAGGTTGGAGGAGAGGTCCCGGTAAAGATCCTCTGCCAGGGCATAAGAACCCAGCTGCCGGATCTCCAGCTGCTGGCTGGTTTCTGCCTCCTGTTCCTGGCCGGTCTTGTTGGCATGATAGAGCAGGGTGGTTCTGGTTTCCCCCAGGAGTTTGACATATCCTTCAAAATCATAGTCAAGGGCCCCTTCCAGGTTCGGGCCGGTGACCACAAAGCCCGGGGAGCTGATGATCTGTATAATGGCCTGTGTCTGCTGCAGGAGGCTATCCACCAGGTACTCCAGTCTTTCGCCGCTGAGTTCAAAATCACTCCGTGCTTCCTCGTGCAGGTAATCCTTTCTTTTGAGTTCAAAGTTCCGTCCCAGGTACAGCCGCCTTACCTGTTCATCGTTGGCCAGTTCTTCTGCCGTGCCGTGCTTGAATATTTTGCCCTCGATCAGCAGGTAGGCCCTGTCGCAAATGGACAGGGTTTCGTTGACGTTGTGATCCGTGATGAGGATACCGATGTTTTTATACTTTAACCGGGCTACCACGGTCTGAATGTCTTCCACGGCAATGGGATCCACACCGGCAAAAGGTTCATCGAGCAACATGAACTTGGGGTCTACGGCCAGTGACCTTGCAATTTCAGTTCTCCTTCTTTCACCACCGCTGAGGGAATCCCCGTTGTTTTTACGAACATGATGCAGGTGGAATTCATCGAGCAAAGCCTCCAGTTTTTCTTTTTGCTGCTGCTTGGACAGCGTGGTCATTTCCAGGATGGCTTTGATATTGTCTTCCACACTCAGTTTCCTGAAAACGGAAGCCTCCTGCGGGAGGTAGCCGATTCCCATCTGCGCGCGCTTGTACATCGCCATCCTGGTGATATCCACATCATCCAGGAATACATGGCCTTCATCGGGTTTGATCAGGCCCACGACCATGTAAAAGGTCGTGGTCTTACCGGCCCCATTGGGCCCCAGCAGCCCGACAATTTCTCCCTGGTTCACTTTGACGGACACGTGATCCACCACCGTCCTGTTATGGTAGGTTTTGATCAGGTCCTGGGTATGTATGGTTAGGCTCAATGCGATTGGTTTGGCGCAAAAATACCGTAAGAATTTGAATCGATGGCCCCCGAAAAATACTTTAACAGCCTTTTGAGTTCTACGGCTATTGAACTAAGTTTGCCGAATTAACAGGAAACGATGAAGGTTATAGACCATATAAAGCAGGCAAAAGACACTTTGATCTCCTTTGAAATTCTTCCCCCCCTCAAAGGGAAGACGATCAATTCCATCTATGAGCACCTCGATCCGCTCATGGAATTCAAACCCTCGTTCATCAATGTGACCTACCATCGCAGTGAGACCATGTTCAAAAAGAAAGCCGATGGCACTTTTGAAAAGGTGGATATCCGCAAAAGGCCGGGCACGGTGGGTATCTGCGCGGCGATCATGAACCATTACCGCATCGATGCGGTGCCCCACCTGATCTGTGGCGGGTTTTCCAAGCGGGAGACCGAAGATGCCCTGATCGACCTCAATTTCCTGGGTGTGGACAATGTGCTGGTATTGCGCGGGGACGCCGCCAAAAACGAATCCTCTTTTGAACCGGAGCCCGACGGCAACCGGTATGCCCTGGATTTACTGCGCCAGGTGGTCAGCCTCAATCATGGCATCTATATCGAAGAAGACATCAAAAACGGTAGCAGAACGGATTTTTGTATCGGGGTGGCCGGTTACCCGGAAAAGCATTTTGAGGCCCCCAACCTGGATACGGACATCATGTTTCTCAAGGCCAAGGTCGAAGCGGGGGCGGAATACGTCACAACCCAGATGTTTTTTGACAACCAGAAATATTTTGATTTTGTGAAAGCCTGCCGCGACAACGGCATCGATGTGCCCATCATTCCCGGCCTCAAACCCATCACCAACCGCAAGCAGCTGAGTATGCTGCCAAAGGTTTTCCATGTGGACCTTCCCATGGACCTTTCCAATGCCATCATGAAGTGTAAAAACGATGAAGAAGTGGAAAAGGTGGGTACCGAATGGCTGATCCATCAGAGCAAGGAATTAAAAAGCCACGGGGTGCCCGTGCTCCATTACTATACCCTGGGCAAGCCCAAAGTCATCTTCAATATCGTCCGGGAACTGGTTTAAAAAAGGCCCTCCTCCCCACCGGCGGAACATGCCGCCGGATCAATGCCCGGGTGTCCGGGTTTCCTGTTTGACAAGTGCAGACCATACCGATGGTTCCACCGTAACGGGGTATTTCTTTTTCAGAGCAGCGATCCATTGGTCTTCCAGGAAGGTCTGGTAATCATTGATAACAAAGCCCCTGGCCTCGCTGAAGTTCCGCGGGGAGCGCTCCTGGTAGAGGTGCAGCAGGTAGGCAAAGCTGACGGTATTATCGTTGGTATTGCTCACCAGGGAGGTAAAGCTGCCTTCGGTAAATGCCCGGTTCTCCGATACGGGCAGCTGCGAGAGTTCAAATCTGGCAGAGTCTGCCTGTACGGCGCCCTGGGAGGAATCCACCAGTTTGCGCCAGAAACCCGCACCGTTATCACGCAGTTTTTTTTGCATATCGGTGGCAGCCTTCTCATTGCCGCAGGTCATCAACAGGGCATCGGCGCTGGGCTGCCAGATGTATTTATCCCGGTGGGAATCAAAATAGTTTTTCAGGCCCGCGCTGTCGGATGCGGCTTTCTCCCAGATGTTACGCTGCATGATTTCAAACAGCAGGTTTCCTTCCTTGAATTCATTGAGCTGGTAGGCAAATTCGGCATTGTAATCCTCCAGGTGATTGCGGTAATATTCCATCGCCACGGACTGTTCATAGAGTTCCTGCAGGTCATGGTCAGATTTACCCTGGCTCAGTTTGCGGTTTTCCTTCATGGCCTTGATGTAATCCAGCCATTCTTTGATCAGGTAGCTTTTTTTGGGCAGTCGGTACAGCACGGTCTGGTTGTCCAGTCCGCCCGGCAGTGATTTGTGCTGCAGGAAAGAGTCGGTATAGGCCCATAATTGTTTGTCAGCCACCGAGGGGGCCGGGAAATGTTCCAGACGCTGGATTTTCTGCAGCAGGTTCCGTTTGGCCAGTTCATTGCGCGGGTCGCTGAGTACCTTGAGCCGGTAGGCGTCAAATACGTCCTTGTTTATTTCGGAAGGCACCTGGCTTCTGGAGAGCCTTTTGATGATGTGGTAACCAAAGGCAGTCCGGACAGGCTGGGTGAAATCCCCGTCCCTGGCCAGGCCAAAAGCGGCCGATTCGAAGCCGGTCTCATAGCGGCCGGTGCCAAACTCCGGCATCTCTCCGCCGGACTGGTAGCTCAGGTTATCGGCAGAGTATCGCTTGGCCAGCTCCGGGAAATTGGCGCCATGCATCAGCAGGTCATAAACGGAATCCGCCAGCTTTTTTACGGCAGCCACCCCCTGGGCTCCCCCATTGGGCGGAAAGGCAAACAGGATCTGGGCCGTCCGGATCCGGCCGATGGCCTTGCGTTCGCCCAGGTTCTTGAAGATATGGAATCCCCCCCTGGAACGGTAAGGTTTGGAAAACTGCCCGGGCCTGGTGTCATAGGCCAGGTTTTCCAGTTCATAGGGAAGTGTAAATGCGGTGATATAACCCAGTTCGCCCTGGTTGGTCCTGGCGGTGGTGTCATCTGAATAACGGGCGGCCACCTGCCCAAAGGGTTTCCCCTTGCGCAGGGCGGCATAGGCCTCATTGATCCTGGCCTGCAGGGCCAGCGTATCTGCCGGGCCGGCATTCCTGGGGATGGCAACAAATATATGGGCCAGCCGGATATCCTTCTGGCTGCGGGTAAAGGCTTCATTGACCAGGCGGCGCATGCTTTCATCATCGTTGAGGTACCCGTCGGCTACCTGGTTGCGGAAATTCTGCATCTCCTGCTGCTGGGAAGAAAGGGTATCAAGCCGCTGTTCATAGGCAGCCTTCACTTTGAGCCGGTAGCGGGTATAGAGTTCCAGGTATTCCTTCAAGGACTCTTCGGTGACTGTTTTGTCGGTATTGTTTTTCTGGTAGGCTTTCAGGAATTCCTCCCTGGTGACCGTCTGGTCTGCCAAATGCAGCAGGGGCTGGGCCTTGAGTAGGGGGGCGGAAACCAGGAGCACTATCAGCACAGCGAGGAATCGGCAAACAGGTTTCGTCATATCAGTTTGATTTGTTGTTCTTCAGCTTCAGGCTGATTACTTCATCGAGCTGTTCAAAACTCAGCTTTTTGGCGATGATGCGTTTATCCTTATCCAGCAGAAACAGGGTTGGTGTCTGGTAGACATCGTAGAGCTGTTTATAGCCGGGCTGGTTGGCCGCAGCGATGGCATCATGCTGCTGCTGGGTTTCATAAACGTGTATCCAATCCTTCAAATTGTGGTCGCGGATGTATTTGGTCCAGTTTTCCCTACCGCCGTCCACCATCACCCCGTAGATTTTAACCCCTTCCTGCTTCCATTTGGCCTCATAGATGGAGTCCAGCCTTGGAACCATTTCCTTGCAATGGCTGCAGGTGGGATCCCAAAAGCAGACCACCATGAACCGGGCATCCACCCCATAGAGCGGCTGGGGGTGGTTGAGGGTATCGGTCATTTCCAGGTTGGGGGCCGGCTGCCCGATCAGATTGGCCATCAGGCTGTAGGCCCGGTCGTTGACAAATTTGCGGTATTTCTCAGTGAAGAAGTCCGCCTGCCCGGTATTGATGAATTTTTCAAAAATGTGGACAAAGACAGCATCCTGGCCCATGTATTCGGGATTGATGTATTTCTGAACAAAATGCACCAGCAGGTATTTAAACATTTCCTTGCTGGTCCTTGAATACAGCAGCATCCAGTCCACTTCCCGGTTGATCGAATCGGCCACGGGCGGCACCAGGTCCCGGAAGTATTTATCCAGCTTGGGTTCGAACAGGGGCGTGCGCACCAGCCGTTCATCGCTGAAAGAAACACTGTCCCAGTAATGGGCTTTATAATAGCGGTAGGCAAACAGGGTGTCATATTTCCCCCCGGGCTGTTTATCGGCCGGCGGAATGACCGGTTCCCGCAGGGCTTTGAGCAGGGTGGCCAGCAGGGAACCCGGGTATTTGGCCTCTATGTCACTGCGGTAGCGCTGGATTTCCTGGTTCAGGGCCCGCATTTTATCCTGAATGGCCACTGAATCGGCATGGGTCTTCACCCCGGCCAGCAGGGCCTGCTGATCGGCGATTTCCTTGCCGAGCTTGCCCACATGGGGGGTATAGGATTGAAAAAGGGTATTGTCAGCCGAACCGGTGAACCGGATGCTTCCCGGCAGCCCGGCCGTATCGGCCTCAATGGAAAAATGCTGGTTGCGGTCCAGCAGCAGTTCAAAAAGGATCTCCTTTCGGGGGGATACGATGAAATAGATGCCGCCCGGCAGCTTCTCCTTTCCCTGGAAGGTACAGCTGCTGTTTTGGTCCAGTATGGCAGAATCGGCGACGGCCTTCACTTTTCCATAGTAATAGGCCAGGTACACCTGCTCGCGCTGGTAGGGTTTGAGGGTCAGTTTGATCTGGTATCCGCCCTGGGGATAGGCAAAGACCGCCGAGAGGAACAGCAGCAAGGACAATGGAAGTTTAATCATACAAGGGTTTTAAAAATCTCCCCGCGAAAATAGCATATATCGGGGGAAAGCGCCGGTGATGCTGCCAATTTAATGCCAAATCCCCCGGCAGCTGTCCTCACTTTCGTCCACTGTCCCACAAGGTCTTCCATGCAAACCATTCATTGCTTACTTTTGCCCGGTGAGAAAAAAAAGAAAAAGCATCGTCCTGGAAAATATCACGATGACCGATTATGCCGCCGAAGGCAAATCCCTGGCCAGGGTGGATGGTAAGGTCATCTTTGTGGAAAATACGGTCCCCGGTGACGTGGTGGATGTGATGGTGACCCGCAACAAAAAGGACTGGGCCGAGGGCTTTGCAACCCGGTATTTGCAGTACGCCCCCGACCGGGTAGCCCCTTTTTGCGAACATTTCGGGGTCTGCGGCGGATGTCAGTGGCAGATGCTGCCCTATGAAAAGCAGCTGGTTTATAAGCAAAAACAGGTCTCTGATAATTTAAGCCGTATTGGGAAATTGGTCCTGCCACCGGTGGAACCCATCCAGGGCGCTGCCAGGACCGTGGGATACCGAAACAAAATGGAGTATACTTTTTCCAACCGCCGTTACTTGCTCCCCGGCGAACTGCATGACAGTTCCGTCACCCCGATACAGGACGTTGCGGGCTTTCACGCCAAAGGCATTTTCGATAAGATCGTGGATATCCAAACCTGCCACCTCCAACAGGAACCCGGAAACCAAATCCGCCATGCGGTCAAAAACTGGGCAATCAGCCGGGGGCTTCCCTTTTATGATATCAAGTTGCACCAGGGCTGGCTGCGAACCATGCAGCTGCGCATCTGTACCACCGGAGAGGTGATGGTCAATATCGTCTTTGGCTATGATGATCCCCTCCATACACCGGCCCTGCTGGATGATTTGCTGTCCCGGTTCCCGCAGATCACCACCCTGCTGTATACCATTAATACCAAATGGAATGACAGCATGCACGACCTGTCTCCCCGGGTCTATTACGGAAAGGGGTATGTGCTGGAAAAACTGGGTGATTTTATGTTCAAAATCGGCCCCAAATCCTTTTTCCAGACCAATTCCGAGCAGGCCGAACGGCTCTATACGGTGACCCGCGACTTTGCCGGTCTCACCGGAGGCCAGACCGTCTATGACCTGTATTGCGGTACCGGTAGCATCGGAATTTTCCTCAGCCGCCAGGCCGGGAAAATCATTGGCGTGGAAGTCATTGACGAAGCGGTGCGGGATGCCCGTGAAAATGCAGCACTCAACCAGATCAGTCATGCCTCCTTTTTCACCGGGGACGTCAGCGCGGTCTGTGACGATGATTTTTTTGAAAAAAACGGCCGCCCCGATGTCATCATCACCGACCCCCCCAGGGCGGGTATGCATGAGAAACTGGTGGCTAAAATATCTGCCATGCAGGCGCCCGTAGTGGTCTACGTGAGCTGCAACCCGGCTACCCAGGCCCGGGACCTCAGTCTGCTGGATGAAAAATATGCCGTTACCCGCATACAGCCCGTAGACATGTTCCCGCATACCCATCATATTGAAAATGTAGTGCAGCTGCGTTTAAGATAATCCCTATATTTATTCTCCCTAACCGGTAAAACTATGTTCGCAACCCTGCTCTCCCACCAATGGAAATCATTCTGGCGTTCAGCTACGGCCGGCAAAGGCCTGGTTGTCCAGATATTCATGGGTTTTCTGGCACTATACCTGCTGGGAGTCGCGCTGGGACTGGGCTTCATGCTCAGGACCCTGCTTTCCAAATCCTTCCCGGGAAAGGATCCCACAGCCGTCCTGACCGGCTTTTTGCTTTATTATTACCTCTTCGATATGCTCATGCGGTTCCTGTTGCAGGAACTGCCCACCCTTTCCATACAGCCTTACCTGATACTGCCCGTCGGACGCCCTACCCTGATCAGGTTCCTCAATATCCGTTCGCTGTTCCAGTTTTTCAACCTGCTGCCCCTGCTGCTGTTTGTGCCCTTTGCCCTAACGGCCACAAGGGCCGCCTACGGACCGGCAGCCTCCGGCAGCCTGGTAGCGAGCCTGGTTGGTTTGACCCTGTTCAATCATTTCTTGATTTTATACATCAAGCGCAAGATGATTGTCAACGGTTGGTGGATGGCGGGCTTCCTGCTGGTGCTGGCAGTCCTGGGTTTAAGTGATTATTTCGGCCTGTTCTCGCTGAGCGTCCTGTCGTCCCGCCTGTTTATGGGCATACTGGCCCACCCCTGGTCCTGGGTCCTGACCGCGCTGATGGCCGGATGGGCTTTTTACAACAATTATGTCTTTTTGTATAAGAACCTGTTTTTGGAGGACATCGGAATAAAGAGCAGGCGCCGGCAGGGAGCCGATTATGCCTTCCTGGACCGTTTCGGCACCATCGGGGAGATGATCTCCCTGGATGTTAAGCTTATCCTGCGCAATAAAAGGCCGCGATCCCTGGTAATGCTTTCGGTGGCCTTTCTGATGTACGGGTTCATTTTTTACAAGCCCGAGTCCCTGGCACATGGCGAATGGGGGCTGATGCTCATGGGGGGCTTTATCATTACCGGTATTTTCATCAGTAATTACGGCCAGTTCCTGTTTGCCTGGCAGAGCAGTCATTTTGACGGCATGATGAGCGCCAACCTCCAGGTGCGGACCTATATCAAAAGCAAGTTCCTGCTGCTGACCGCCGTATCCTCCATCCTGTTCCTGCTTTCCTCTTTCTACGGGCTGCTGAACTGGAAACTGCTGCTGGTCCAACTGGCGGCCTATCTGTATAATATCGGCGTCAATACCGTTATCGTGGCCTATTTCGGCACACGCAACTATAAGGCCATCGACATAGGGCGCGGAGCCACTTTCAATTACCAGGGCCTGGGGGCTGCCCAGTGGATCTATTCCCTGGTGGTACTGGTCATACCCCTGGTCATTTACCTGCCCTTTTCGCTGCTGATCGGCAAATGGGCCGGCATCCTGGCCATTGGCATCGCAGGTGGCATCAGCCTGCTGCTGCAGGATTTCTGGACCGGGCTTATTACCCGGGAATTCTTAAAACGTAAATACCTGCTGCTGCAGGGCTTCCGGGAAAAATAAACATTATGATTACAGTAAACAACATTGGCAAAGCCTATGGCGGAGAGTTGGTGGTGGACATCGAAGCCCTCGATATCCAGCCCGGGGAAACAGTCGGACTCGTCGGCAATAACGGGGCCGGCAAAACGACTTTTTTCCGGCTGCTGCTGGACCTGATCCGTGCAGACCGCGGCGAGATCCTTTCGGGGGGGCGCAATGTGGCCGGCTCCGAGGAATGGAAGCGTTACACGGCAGCCTACCTGGATGAGGGCTTTCTCATCGGTTACCTGACACCGGAAGAATATTTTTATTTCGTGGGAAAACTCAATAACCGATCCAGGGCGGATGTCGATGAGTTCCTGCAGACCTTTGCCCCCTTTTTTGACGGGGCCGTACTCAAGAGCGGCAAATACATCCGGGACCTCTCCAAGGGCAACCAGTTCAAGGTGGGCATCGCAGCCTGCCTGCTGCAGGATACCCAGGTGCTGATCCTGGATGAACCCTTTGCCAATCTGGACCCCACCACCCAGATGCGCCTGATCGGCATGCTCCGCGACATCCAGACCCAGCGCAGGATGGTGGTTCTCATCAGCAGCCACGATCTTAACCATATAACCGGGGTTTGTTCGCGCATCCTGCTCATGGAGAAGGGCAAACTGATCAAAGACCTTCGCACCAATTCGGAGACCCTCCATGAACTGGAAGCCTATTTCAAAGTATGAATCGGGCACCGGTCCTCGCGTGGAAATTAACAGAATAATTTAGGCGGGGCTACCTGAGCTGGCCCCATAAATAGTAATTTGCAGTCTTAACTGACTAAAGTCTATGACAGAATTTCGCCCCCGGGGATTTCAGTCCATCCCACCGGTGATCAAAAATCTCATCATCGCCAATGTCCTGGTCTGGTTCGCACAGATTACCTTCGGTAATTCCTCGGCTTTTTCCATGGAGGATATCTTTGCCCTGCACGATATTCATTCCCCCCTGTTCAGACCCCACCAGCTGGTCACCCACCTGTTCCTGCATGATCCCTCCAATTTCCTGCATCTGTTTTTCAATATGTTTGCCCTGTGGATGTTCGGCTCCATTCTGGAAAACCTATGGGGCCCTAAGCGGTTTTTGATTTTTTATGTACTGAGCGGCCTGGGCTCTGCTGCCCTGCACCTGTCGATCATCTATTACCAGAATGCCCATATTATTGAAGCCTTCAATTCATGGGACCCGGATACCCAGCTGCGCAATATCGACGCATTGCATGGGCGGATCAATGAAGCCACCCTGGGAGCATCGGGCGCTGTTTTCGGCTGCCTGGCGGCCTTTGGTTACCTTTTCCCCAATACAGAAATGCTGATCCTTCCCATTCCTTTTCCCATCAAGGCCAAATGGCTGGTGCTGGGGTATGCGGGCATGGAGCTCTACCTGGGTATAAAGAATTCGGCCGGCGACAATGTGGCCCACTGGGCTCACCTGGGCGGGGCGGTAGTAGGCCTGCTGCTGGTCATTTACTGGAACAGGAACAACCGCCGGCAATTTTATTAAACTCTTTGCGGTCGGAAATGTTACCTGAAGGGACCCTTTTGGGGAGAAGGACTGCTTTGAAGCATCCATTTTTGTATTTTCACATTAATTTATAACCTTATGCGTGTGATGGAAGACACTTACCGCAAACAAATGGGACTGGGCCAGGATGGCAACGCGCTGGTCAAGCTGCTGGTAATCAATTTGATACTATTTGTGGTGCTTAAATTTGTCTACGTCATTTTCCTGACCACCCCCCTGGACCTGAACGCATATTACAGGAATATATTCAGCTGGTTTGTGCTCCCTGCCGACCTCAACCGGCTGTCGGGGCGTCCCTGGACCCTATTGACTTTTATGTTCGTTGACTCCGAGCTGTCGCGCTTCCTCGCCAATATGGTCTGGCTTTATGGATTCGGCTATATCATGCAGGATATGACGGGCAACAGCAAGATTGTTCCGGTATATATTTATGGCGGGCTCTGCGGCGCCTGCCTGTATGTACTGGCCTATTACCTGTTCCCTAAGCTGCAGGTTCAGATTCCCTATGCCACCCTGGCCGGAGCCAGTTCCTCGGTAGTGGCCGTGGCGATTGCCACCACCACCGTAGCCCCTGATTACCGGATCTTTCCGATGATCAACGGCGGCATCCCCCTGTGGATACTAACCATCATATTTGTGTTATTGAATTTTTACAGCATCCATTACGGCGATGCGGGCATGTATTTTGCCAATATTGCCGGTGCGGGACTGGGTTTTACGTTCATCTACCAGATGAAAAGGGGCAGGGACTGGAGCCTTTGGATGAACCGGTTTTTTGACTGGTGCAATGACCTGTTCGACCCCCGTAAAAACAAACCCGCCCGGTCCCCCAAAGACGAGTTTTATTACAAGGTATCCGGCACCCAGCCCTATAAGAAGATACCCAACATCACCCAGAAACGCATCGATGACATCCTGGATAAGATCAACCAGCAGGGTTACCGATTTCTCACCGATGAAGAAAAAGAGATTCTGAAACGCGCTGCGGACAAAGAAGATTTGTAACTTCCCTTCATTCATGGCAATGCTCCGAACATTTACCAGGCGGGTGGTCATCGCCTCCCATATCGCCGTGGTGATCCTTTTCCTGCTGGCCTGTGCCAATGGCTGGCTGCGTCCCGACCATTGGTGGGTGGTATCCCTGCTGGGCCTTTTTTTTCCGGCCCTGCTGGCGGCCGTGATTTTCTTTCTTGTGTTCTGGCTGCTGTACCGACGCCGCTGGGCACTGCTTTCCCTGGCAGCCCTTCTGGCCGGCTGGCAGAATATCCATGCCTTCCTTGCCTTTCACCCCGGGGCCGCCTTCCAGGCTTCCAAGCCGCCCCATAGCCTGCGGGTACTGACCTGGAATGTCCGCAGGTGGGATGAATTTTCCGGCAAAAAAAAGGACAACGGACTGCACCGCAGCAAAATGATGCAGGTGATCGCCGAACAAAACGCCGATGTCCTGTGCTTCCAGGAATTCTTCGAGTCCCATAACCCGAAGGAATATGCGCGCAATATCCCCTACATCCAGGAGCAGTTGCATTATCCCTATTATTATTTCTCCCAGGATTACCACCGCTATGACTGGATGTATGAAACCGGCGTCATCATTTTCTCAAAATACCCGATCACGGGGACCCTGCGCGTCAAATACAGCGGCACCGACAGTGTCCGGGCCACCGAAAGCCTGATTGCCGCTGACATCAATGTCTCCGGTCAGCGGGTGCGCGTATTCACCACCCACCTGCAGTCCGTGCTTTTTCACAGCAGGGATTTCCGCAATATTGAGATCATCCGCAATGTGGATGACAGTGTGCTGCAGGCCTCCCGGTCGATTGTAAAAAAACTGCGCCGCGCCTATGGCTTCCGCAGTGCCCAGGCCGACCTGGTCCGCAGCCAGCTTGACCAGAGCCCCTACCCGGTGGTGATCTGCGGGGATTTCAATGATATTCCCAACTCCTATACCTACTTTCACATCCGCTCCGGGCGGCAGGATGCCTTCCTTGCCAGGGGTTTTGGCATCGGAAGGACCTATAAGGACCTTTCGCCCACCCTTCGGATTGACTATATCCTGGCTGATCCCTCCCTGGAGGTACTGCAGTGCAGGCGGCTGGTCACCCCCTTTTCCGACCACCATCCGGTGATAGCGGACCTCCGGCTTGGGGAGCAGGGACAGTAATTTTTAACTATCTTTGAGCCATGAAATCCTTCCGCTATTTTTGTCTTTACAGTTGTTGCCGGTCCATATAGGCGCTGAACGCCTATTTTTGTCCCGGGTAAATCCCGGAGCATTTGTAAGCGGCATGACCATATCAAAGATTCCATTACCACAAAACCATTCCATGACTTCCTTAAAAGTCCATAATTCATATACCCGTCAAAAAGAGTTGTTTACCCCCATCACCCCCGGACATGTGGGGATGTATGTGTGCGGCCCTACCGTTTCGGGGGAAAGCCATTTGGGTCATGCCAGGCCCTTTATCACCTTCGATGTGATCTACCGCTACCTGCGCTATAAGGGCTATAAAGTGAGGTATGTCAGAAATATTACCGATGCCGGCCATTTTGAAGAAGAGGGGCGCCAGGCCGAGGACAAGATCTCCAAAAAGGCGGTCATCGAAAAACTGGAGCCCATGGAGCTGGTGCAGAAATACACCAACCTGTTTCACTGGGCCATGAATAGATTCAACAACCTGGAGCCCAGCATAGAACCGACGGCCACCGGTCATATCGTGGAACAGATCGATATGATTGAAAAGATCCTTTCAGCCGGCTATGGCTATGTGGTCAACGGATCGGTCTATTTTGATGTGAAAAAATATGCCGCCGCCTATCCCTATGGCAAACTGAGCGGCCGAAAGATTGAGGACCTGCTGGAGACCACCCGGGACCTGGACGGCCAGGATGAGAAGATCAATAAGCAGGATTTCGCGTTGTGGAAGGCGGCACCGCCCGAACATATCATGCGGTGGAACAGCCCCTGGGGAGAGGGATTTCCCGGATGGCATATCGAATGCTCTGCCATGAGCACCAAGTACCTGGGGGAGCAGTTTGATATCCATGGCGGGGGAATGGACCTGATGTTTCCCCACCACGAAAGTGAGATTGCCCAGAGCACCATCTGCAACCATCATACCCCTGCCAGGTACTGGCTGCACAACAACATGATTACCGTCAACGGCAAGAAAATGGGAAAGAGCTATGGCAACCAGATCATGCTGACCCAGATGTTCAGCGGGGAGCACCCCCTGCTTAGCCAGGCCTTTTCCCCCATGACCATTCGTTTTTTCATCCTGCAGACCCATTACCGCAGTACCCTTGATTTTGGCAATGAGGCCCTGCAGGCAGCCGAAAAGGGGCTAAAAAGGCTTTGGGATGCCTATGGGGAACTCCGGCAGCTGGATTTTGATCCTTCAAAAAACAGGAACCTGGAACTGGAAAACACCTTTTATACCGCATGCCGTGAACTGGACGAAAGCATGGACGATGATTTCAATACCGCCAAAGTGCTGGCAGGCCTGTTCACCCTGGTCAACCACATCAATTCCCTGAAAAGCGGTGTCCTGGAAAGGGATACGATGTCGGCGGAATGCTATGCCTTTGTGAAAAAGCAGTTCTCCGCCTACCTGGAAGATATCCTGGGCCTGCAGGATGAACATGCCGCCGAAAGGGGCAGACTCAACCAGGTACTGGACCTGCTTATCGAGATCCGCCGGGAAGCCAAGGCAAAAAAAGATTATGCAACCTCGGATAAAATACGAAATCAGTTACAGCGTTTAGGCATTCTGATGAAGGATGAGAAAAACGGCCAGGTGAGCTATAGTTTTGAATGAGTCGGCAGGAGCAGGGGGCCGGCCGGGGGTGTTTTTTAGTGGCCGGGCAAACAACCCCGATGCCTGTTTGGCCGTAAAAGGACGGTACGGGTTCACATTTATTAATCAAGAGCTATGCGCATGACCTCTTTGCACAAAACAAATACCTTACGCCATATCGGTTTACTGCTGGCCCTGTTATGGACCTCCTGCACCAAAACCACCAATACGATCCCGGTTGTTACCACCGCCAGTTCCATTGCGGCCATCGTCAAAAATGCCACCAACCTCACCCTGTTTGACAGCGCCCTTTCCAAAACCGGCCTGATAAAGACCCTCGACAGCGCGGGCCCCACTTCACCCTATACCCTGTTTGCCCCCCCGGATGCGGCTTTTGCCGCTTCAGGGATTACCGGTTTTACCATATACGGGGATTCGGTGCCTTATCTGACCCGGCTGGTTCGTTACCACCTCATTGCGGGGGAGACCTATACGGCAGCCAAAATAGCCTCCCTGCTGGCCGGACCCAACGCGCCCTATGCCGCCGCCAGCATCAACCCCTATACCGGCAGTTCCGACACCCTGTATTTTACGGTAAATGCCAGCGGGATATTCATCAACGGCAGCCTGATCACCCAGGCCGATGTAACCGGTAATAACGGGGTAATCCATGCCATCAGCAACGTGCTGGTACCGCCTTCGGCCAGTATCTACCAGACCCTGGCCACCGATTCCACCCTGGGTGCCGATTCCACGCTGACCTACCTGGTGGCTGCCATCCGGCAGGCCTCCAAATCCACCCGGCTGGACTCGCTGCTCTCCGGCACTTCGGTCTTTACCCTGTTTGCCCCCACCAATTCGGCTTTCCGGCTGCCACCCTTCAATTTCACCTCCGCTGATACCATTGCTACCATCGCGCCGGATCAGCTGGCCATGCTGCTGCAGGCCCATATCGTGGCAGGAAGAAAATTCTCATCCGACTTCTACGGGCAGCTGCCCACCCTGCTAGCGGGAGATTCCATCCGCTTTTCCCCGACCTATGGCAATGTCCTGGTACAAAAAGGGGATACCACTTTTTCCACCGTCACGGGCTTTAATGTCATGGCCACCAACGGGGTGATCCATAAAATCAGCCAGGTCCTGCTTCCCTAAAGCGCCCCGGGGACGCCGGACTCCCGGTCCCTGGGCAAGGGGACCCCGCTTCCCGATGATTCAGTCCGCAAAAACTACGTTTCATCCCTGCTAATGCCTTTTTGGGTAGGATGGCGGGGACAAGCTTCCTGATAGATTGTTGATAGATCCATCACCAAAAACACAAACTATCATGAAAAAGCTTTTCATCCTTTCTCCGATGAAGGCATGCTGCATTGCCATGCTGGCCCTGCTGGGCCTGACCGGTTGCGAAAAATCAAATCACCACCGGGGTCCCCTCACCATTTACCAGACCATTGCCAATGACCAGCAGCTGGAATTTTTGACTGTAGCCATCAACAAAGCCGGGTTGAAGGAAACCCTCAATGGGGATGACAAAACCCAGTTTACGGTATTTGCCCCCACCAATGAAGCCTTCCAGGCTGCCGGCTTCAAGACTGTCCAGGATGTGGCCAATGCCCCGGCCGCTAGCCTGAAATCCATCCTGCTCTATCACGTGCTGAGCGGCAAAGTGGAAGCAGGTGACATTCCCCTGGCCTCCAATACCCCCGTTAACACGGTAGCCGGAACCCCGATCTACGTCACCCGCACTAATGCAGGCAGCGTATTTATAAACGGGGTCAGCGTAATCCAGGCCAATATAGAATGTACCAACGGGGTAATCCACAAAATCAACCGCGTGCTGATTCCAGCCGTGGGTAATATTGTCCAGACCGCCCAGGGCAATGCCAACCTGAGCCTGCTGGTGGCAGCCGTGCTCCGTGCCAGCCAGGGCAGCACCAATGTCGCAGCTGTTCTCTCCGGCGCAGGTCCCTTTACCGTCTTTGCGCCGACCAACCAGGCCTTTATCAATGCCGGTTTTGCCGATGCTAATGCCATCAACGCGGCTGACCCCAATGTACTTACCTCCATACTGACCTACCATGTGATCGCGGGCAGGATATTCTCTTCTGATTTAGCGGATGGCATCATGCCGGCCACCGTAAACGGAGAAACCGTTACCATCACCCTGGGCAGCGGGCCGCAGGTGAAAGGTAAGGGCAATACCACCGCTTCCAATATCATTGCAACCGATATCGTGACTACCAACGGGGTAGTACACGTCATTGACCAGGTGCTTCTTCCCTAACCGGGGCAGGGGCCCATCCGGATCCCTCTGTGTTACACTCTTTGTGAAAAACCGTCCGCCATTGCGGGCGGTTTTTTTTGTGCGCGAGGCCCCCAGGGAGGGAATCATTCACACCGGGATAGGTCAATTCACACCCTGAAAGCAACAACTGGCTACCTGCCGACGGGGGAAACCGTCCCGTCGTTGTTATCTATGCCAAACCTGATTATTCAACCTTAACAATCTAATGTATGCGCAATTCATTCTCTGAAAAAACCCTGCGAGCAGCTGCCCTGCTGCTGTTTTCCGGTTTTATTTTCACGGCCTGCAAGAAAAGCAGCACGCCTGCCACGCCAGCGGCCTCAACCATTACCAGCATTGTTTCCACCAATGGCAGCTTTACCCTGCTTAAATCAGCCGTTGTGAAGGCCGGGCTGGATGTAACCCTGTCGGGAACAGGCCCTTTTACGGTTTTTGCACCCAGTGACACCGCTTTTGCCGGTTCAGGCATTACCTCCTCGGTGATAGCTTCGCTGACCGCCGACCAACTGAAGGCGATCCTGCTTTACCACACCCTGGCCTCCAAGGTGACCGCATCCGAAGTGCCGGCCGGCCCCAATGCCAAAGTGGTAACCGCCAGCGGGGATTCTGTATTTGTGACAAAAAATGCCAACGGGGTATTTGTCAATGGCATACCGGTGACCCAGGCCGATATCATGGCCAGTAACGGAGTGATCCATGCCATCGCACGGGTGTTGCTGCCCCCGGTAGGTAACCTGGTTGCCGTGGCACAGTCGGACACCAGCTTCTCCTACCTGGTAGCGGCCGTACTGCGCGCCAGCCAGGGGACAACCCCGGTGGCTACGGTCCTTTCCACCGGCGGTCCGTTTACCGTCTTTGCTCCGACCAATAACGCCTTCCGGGCAGCGGGATTCGCCACGGTGGACGCCATCAATGCGGCAGATCCCAATACCCTGGCTTCCATCCTGACCTATCATGTGGTGCCGGGACGCGTATTTTCCTCAGACCTGAGCGAAGGAGCCCAGCCAGCCACCGTGAACGGGGGTAAGCTGACCATTTCACTCATGGGTGGAGCCAGTGTTAAGGGAAACTCTAACACCACCTCCTCCCACATCATCGCCACCAATATCATGGCCACCAATGGCGTCGTTCATGTCATTGACCAGGTATTGCTTCCCTAACCGGGGCGGGCTTATTGATTCCTGAAAAGAAACCACCGTCAGTCCCGTTTAGCAGATAAACGGGACTGATGTATTATATTTAAGGAAATTATGTTTACCAGTAAATACCGCTATCCCCTCATTGTGCTGCTGGCAGGGTACTCCTACCTCAATACCCTGTTTTCGGAGGTGTATGCCTATTATCATATCCAGGCGCCATGGTATATGATTCTGGGGGTTTTTGTGGTCATTACGCTGCTGGTATGGGAATGCAACCGCCTGATGCAGGCCCTGCTGTCCAGGTATTTTCCCGATCCTTCCGCTGCCAGGTTTCTGGCCCTGTTTTTCGGGTCGGGCATGGTGCTGAGTGTCCTGGTTTCCCTGGTGGTAGTGCAGCTGGCCGGTTCGCTGTGGCTAGGCATGCCTGCTGAAGCCCTGCGCATCCCCCGTAAACTGGCCTTTACCTATGCCACGCGTATCAATTTGTTCCTGCATATTTCCAATGCCATCCTGCTGTACCTGGGCCGGTACCGGAAAAAAGAGCTGGAGGCAGAAGAGCTTCGGCGCATCAGTGCCCAGGCCCAGCTGCAGGCCATCAAAAACCAAGTCAATCCCCACTTCCTGTTCAATAACCTCAATGTACTCTCCAGTATGGTCATGCAGGAGAACCCGGAAGCCAATAAATTCATCGAGGAGTTTTCCGTGGTTTACCGACACGTGCTCAACAGCCACCAGCAGGAACTCATTGAACTGCGCACCGAACTGGAATTCCTGGGGCATTATATTTTTCTGATCGAAAAAAGATTTCCTGACAGCATACGCATTGACATCGAGGTGCCTGCTGCTGCACAGGCCCTGCTGGTAATCCCGGTGGCCCTGCAGATGCTGGTGGAAAATGCCATCAAGCACAATGTGGCTTCCAGATCAAGGCCCCTCCATATCCGTATTGAAACCGACCCTGAAGGCATGCTCCGCGTATCAAACAATATGCAAATAAAATTTGTAGATGAGCCTTCCACCCAGTTCGGTCTGAAAAATATCCAGCAGCGCTATGAACTGGTATCGGGCAAAAAAATTATCATCCGGGAAAACGGCGCCATGTTCTCCGTGTCCCTTCCATTAATCCAGAGCGGTGCATGAAAGTACTCATCATTGAAGATGAACCCCTGGCAGCCGAGCGGCTGCAGCTGCTCCTGCAGCAGTGTGACCCCTTCATACAGGTGGAGGCAGTACTGGAATCCATTGAAGACACCGTACAGTGGTTCAATGCCCACCCGCCTCCGGATTTCATGCTGCTGGACATCCATTTGGCGGACGGCTCGGGTTTTGAAATCTTTCAGCGGGTACCCATCCGTGTTCCCGTCATTTTCACCACGGCTTTTGACCAGTATGCCATGGAAGCCTTCCGGGTATTAAGCATCGATTACCTGCTTAAGCCCCTGAGCAGGGAAGGACTCCAGCGGGCCCTGGATAAGCTCATGACCCTTCGCCGTTCCGGTCAGCCCGCCCTGGACTATGCCGAACTGGCCCAATACCTCCAACAGTCCCGCCAGGGATATAAAACCAGGTTCATGGGACGGATCGGCCAGAAATTTTTCTTCATCGAAAGCCGGGATATTTCCTATTTTCATGCAGATAACAAAATCGTATATTTAACCGCCTTGGATGGCGCCCGTTACCTGGTGGATTATACCCTGGAACAACTGGAATCCCTGCTGGATGTACATTCTTTCTTCCGGATCAACCGGGGGTGCATTGTACATGCGCAGGCCGTCACCATGGCCAAACCCTATATTAATAACCGGCTTAAGATTTTCCTGAAATGCGGGACCCGAACCGAAGAAGCCGTTGTGAGTCGTGAAAGGGTCAGCGCTTTTAGAAAATGGGCCGAGAATTAAACAGCTCGACATGAAAAGATGGTTGCCTGCGTTCTCCCTTTTATTAATGGTTTACAACGCTTATTCCCAAAGAGCGCCTTCTGAAGATGTACTCTATCTTAAAAACCAGTGGGTCATACGGGGTATGATCCTGGTGAAAACGGACAGTCTGGTCAAAATACAGTCCCTGAACGGCAATGTTTATGTCTTTACCCTGGCTGAAATAGACCGGATGGAAAAACAAAAACCCTGGCACCCCTTCGTCTATAAAAAAACCGGGTTTGCCCATTTTACGGAACTCGGACCCCTGGTGGCAGGCAAGACCTCCATTGAGGGGGTAACCACCGCCGCTTTTTCCTTCCAGACGATCAGCGGATACAAGTTTTCTCAGGCTGCCTTCATGGGACTGGGGCTGGGGGCAGATCTTTATGCCACCCAGACCATCATCCCGGTGTTCGGATCCTTCCGGGGGGACATCAGCGCTAAGGGGTCGGTCATTCCTTATTATTTTGCTGACCTTGGCTACGGGATCAATATTACCCAGCGCAGCGCGGCCGGGGATAATTACCAGGGAGGCCTGCTCTGGGCTGCCGGCCTGGGCCTCAAAATTCCTTTTAACCGCAGCGCGGGCTTCCTGCTTTCAGCGGGATACCGTTACCAGCAGACCCAGTATACCCAGGCCGGCGTGCGCACCCAGGTTACCTATAACAGACTGGCCATCCGCGCAGGTTTCTTTTTGTAGCAAAAGGGGGAGGGCTGTCCTGCCGATCTGCCTGCAGCCCATGGGCTCAAGCGCCCTTTGTTTTGGATGCCCTGCCGGGCAGCGCATGGGGGGCCCGGAGGAACCTGGCCTCTGGCGGGGGAGGTGCTGCAACAAAAAGCGCGCCCCGCAAAAAAGGAGGAGTTGACTTATTTGGGAAGTCCGTTTTCGGGGGCCAGCACCGAGCCGGTCACCTGGCGGATGACATACCAGCTGAAATCCTGGGCTGCCTCGAGCCCGCGGCCGTAGATGACCTTGTCTTTGGTATTGATGCGCACCGCCTTATCGGTAAAAAACTTCTGGGTATTTTGATCCCACCAGAGTTCATCGCAGTGCAGGGTATCTCCCTTGAGAATATTTCTTACCACCACGCTGTCACGCAGGAATACCTTGCTCTGGTACTGGATGTATTTGCCATAACGGGCGTCCAGGATGCTTTCCACATGGGTCGAGTCATTGAAAAAATCAACATGCAGGGTTCGGGGAAATTCGGTATAGGGAGAATCGGTGGCGTAGCGCAGCATATAGGGAGCTGTCAGTTTGGCCTTCATTTTGGAATCCTGGCTCGAATAGCCTTCGATCTGTTTGCCTTCCTCCACCCCTGTCTGCTTTTTGCGGTAGGCCGGTATCTTGCTCATATTGTTTTCACAGGAGATAAGCCCGGTGACCAGGGCGCAGATCGCCAGCAGCCAGCCTGGCCTGGAAAAAACAGCGGACCGGCTTGGGTCCTTGCAGCCTTGTTTATCGGTTGAATTCACTGATGGCATATAGTCCTTTATAAATCAGGTAGGGGTCTGCAAATATCGAGTTTTTGAGCCGGTGCGCCATCCAGGTGATGTCACCGCCGCTCAAAAGGACGTTAAAATTTTCATACTTTTCCCGGTACCTGTCGATGATGCCGTCAATTTCTGCTGCCATGCCTTCAATCACCCCGCTTAATATATTGGTACGCGTATCATAACCCACCAGGGGGAAATTCCAGTCTGCCTGCACCAGGGGCAGTTTGGCCGTGAAGGCCTGCAGGGATTTGAACCGCATCTCCATGCCCGGGGAGATGCTCCCGCCGATGAACTCGCCGAATTTATTGACAAAATTGTACGTGATGGCCGTACCCAGTCCGACCACCAGGTTGTTTTTCCCCGGGAAAAGCCTGTTGGCAGCCACCACCAGGGCCAGGCGGTCCGCGCCGATGGTTTCGGGCTTTCCCACCGGGGTCGTTACCGGCAGGCGGGAATGGTGGCCGAGCTTATGGAAACGGGTGGACGCTGACAGTATGGCCTCCGTATCGGGTTTGTGATTGACCACCGAGGAGAGGATGGAAAATTCGGGGTGATAGGTTTCAATCAGCCCGCTGATGGTCTCGGGGTCATCGCCGGAAAGCAGCTTTTCTTCCACCATCTGGTCACTGGAGAAAACAGCGCATTTCAGGCGGGTGTTGCCAAAATCAAAACACAGGGTGATAGCCATCTTATGAAGACCGGTTTGTTGTTAAAAGTCGAACGAAGATAGGTTTTTGAAATGACCGTTCAGCTTGATGCGGTCTTTGAGTGTTTCCATCTCGGCGAGGACCGGCATGATCCGGTTGAGGTGCCGCTTGAGGTATTCCTGGCGCTGCTCTTCCCTCAGCAGGGACAGCAGTTCATATTCCTCTTCCAGCGACAGGCCGGCATGATGGGCGATGTCATAGGCGGTAAGTTCCTCATCGGGCTTTTTGAAATCCTTAGTGATGTTGAGCAGGCGGTGGAGTTCCCTCACTCCGGATACCACTTTTTGCATCAGCAGCCTGAAATGCCATTCCATTGCATTGTCGGGATAGTTGACAATGGCCCCGCTGTAGAGTTTGCCCGGTACGGAGCGAATCACTTCCAGGATCCTGAACACACTCACCCCGGTGGTCCTGATATCCATTTCCCCGTTGGCCTCCACCCGGACGATTTCGTCGATTTTGACCAGGGTGCCCATTTCAGAGAGTTTCTCCTTGATGATGGAGGGGATGCCAAAGGGTTTTGATTCCGCAAAACATTCCTGGATCAGCTGTTTGTACCGGGGTTCAAAAATATGCAGGTTGAGGCTTTCTCCGGGATATACCACAATACCTAATGGAAATATGGGAATAAAATTTGTCATATGCGCTGTTACGGATTGGGGACTGGTTGGTCCGTTGATTTCCAAATTTAATAGCTAAATCACCGTATTTGCTAATTTTTTTTGGCGGGCCCACTGCCCAAAACCAAAATTTTGCACCTGCGGTTTTGCTGTTACATTTGGGAACCCAATGAGCCAGGATACAGAACATATGGAGAGCACCCGGCTGCTGCAGGACCTGCAGTCAGGCAACCGGCGTATGCTGGCCCGTGGGATCTCCTGGGTGGAAAACCAGGTGCCCGGCTACCGGGAATTGCTGCGGGCCCTTCCTGCTGACCGCCTGACGGCGGTTCCCGTCATCGGCTTTACCGGCCCTCCCGGAGCGGGTAAGAGTACGCTGGTGGACCGTATCATCGGGGAGATGGTCTCCAAGGGCCATAAAATTGCCGTGCTCTGCGTAGACCCCTCTTCCCCTTTTCACTATGGCGCCCTGCTGGGGGACCGGGTGCGGATGAGCAACTGGTTCAATCACCCCTCGGTCTACATACGCTCCCTGGCTTCCCGGGGGTCTCTTGGCGGATTGCATGCCCGGATCATAGAAATCACCGACCTGCTCAAGGCGGCCGGTTTTGATTACATACTGGTGGAAACCGTCGGAGTCGGCCAGAGCGAAGTGGAAATTGCGGGCCTGGCCGATACCACGGTGGTGGTGCTGGTGCCCGAGGCTGGCGATGAGATTCAAACCATGAAGGCGGGTCTGATGGAAATTGCCGATGTCTTTGTGGTCAATAAGGGCGACCGGCCGGGGGCAGACCTGTTTGTTCGGAATTTGCGACGGATACTTTCTCCTGACCATAACAACGGGGAGCGGGCCGCGGAGGTGTTCCTGACGACGGCCACAAGCGGCGGGGGCATCGATTCGCTCGCTGCCACTCTGCTCCTTTCCCGCAGCCGCGACCACAAGCGCAAAAGCTGGCTGCTGGCCGAACGGGCCTACCAGCTGATTGTATCCCGCAGGATGGAGCAGGTCTCCCGGGCCGGACTCAGGCAAAAAATCAGTGAGGCGCTCGCCGCCCATGATTTCAACCTGTACCGGTTCATCGAAAATTATTGACGATTCTCCAAAGCCCCGCGGGGGGATCACCCGCGCAGCAGGGCCAGCAAACGTTTGAAGAAATTCTTGGAGCGGAGCCCGGGGCCCGGCACCTGGGTGGCGAGCGGGCCATCGAAAGGCTCCCCCCGGCGCAGCCAATAGCGGGTAAGTGTACTGGAGGTGATTCCCCATTTTTCAATAAAACGGTAATAGCCCTTGTTCTTGTTCACGCGTCCGGTGGACTTGGAGCCAAAATGATATACCCGGCTTGCACTCACGCCCTTAAAGAGCCGGACACCCATCATCCATAGTTTCATGGAAAAATCCGGATCCGAATACATGCCCGGTGAAAATTCAATGGAATATCCTCCCGCCAGGTCCCAGATATCGCGGTGCACTACATTGGGGGGCCAGGTGGCCCCCTGCCAGTCCCCCATGGGCAGGTTGGCAAATTCATGGAGCAGATCCTTTTCCCTGAAAGAAGCCAGGTCGCGTCCATAATCTTTTTCAATCACACAGTTGCTGGAGGCAACCGGCTCTATGGCCGTGGCGGAAAGGAAAAAATAGGGATGGCCCACCTGCTGGATTTCCCGGTACAGGGCCAGGTCCCAGTCAGGGCAGGCGTACATATCGTCATTCATATAGACCAGGTAGGGGGTGGCCAGCAGTTCCCGGGCGATGTTGAGGGCATAACAGACACCGATGTTCTTTTCACTGTAGGTATAATCCAGGTCCGCCCGGGATTCCATCCATTCCAGGGTCCCGTCGGAGCCTTCGTTGACATGGACGATGATCTGGTGGGGGAAATGGGAATTCCGCCGGATGCTCTCGATGCAAAGCTGCAGGTAGGCGAGGTTGTTCCAGCTGGGAATGAGGATGGAAAAAACGGCCTGTTCGGGGTGGGCGCGTTTTTTTTTAAGGATAACAATGTCTGCAATCATAATACTGGCTGGATTATTCCGGTGAACCGGCAATGGGATTTAATCAGGCAAATTACAGGTTTTATTGAATCCAACAGGGCGGAGCCCCTGAGAAATTAGCCCGGGGCCCGGCCCACCGGCAAGGGTGCCCTTCAGTTTAGCGGCTTAAGTAAGGGAATTATTAATATATTTACGACCAATCAACAACAGGCTTATGAACCGCTTACTGATTATCCGGGAACTGCTAAAACATAAAAAATTCAATCATTACCTGGAGATCGGTGTGTTCAACGGACATAATTTCTTCCGTGTGAAGTCGACCTTCAAAATTGCCGTAGACCCTTATTTCCGGGCCAGCGCCCTGCGCCGCCTTTTTAAAACCCTGCTCAATCCCTTTAATTTATACAACCGCTATTTTGAAAAATCCAGCGATGATTTCTTCCGGGAGGACGCCCCGAAAGTCTTTGCTGACCGGATGGTGGACATTGCCCTCATTGACGGGATGCATACGTATGACTTTGTATTGCGCGATGTCGAAAATACCCTCCGCTACCTGCAGCCTGAAGGAGTCATCCTGCTGCACGACTGCAATCCCCTCACCCCGGAAGCAGCCTGTTCCTACCAGGATTGGGAACGCCGTGATTTCAAGGGGGTCTGGAACGGGGATGTGTGGAAGATCATCGTCCACCTGCGCAGCATGCGCCCTGACCTGAACGTTTTTGTGCTGGACTGCGATAACGGGGTGGGGGTTGTCACCCGCAAAAAGCATGGCAGCGAGATGCTCGGATTTACCCAGGAGCAGATCAGCCGTTTATGGTACGCTGATTTTGATGCCAACCGCAAAGAATGGCTCAACCTGCAGCTCCCGGCCTATTTCTACACCTACTTCGGGATCCGCCCTCCCGGCTCACTTTGACATATAGCTTTCCACCGGAAGGCGGTTGGAAATGGAACGGGCCAGGGTCATTTCATCGGCATATTCCAATTCCCCGCCAAAGGCGATCCCCCTTGAAATGGTGGTAATCTTCACGGGGGCGGCTTTCAGTTTTTTCTGGATATAATAAATGGTGGTATCTCCCTGTATATTCGGGTTCAGGGCAAAAATCAGTTCCTGGGTCTGTTCCTTGTGGATGCGACTGATGAGCTGCTCAATGTTGAGCTCATCGGGCCCGATGCCATCCAGGGGGGAAATGACGCCGCCCAGCACATGGTAGGTGCCGTTGTACTGCTGGGTGCTCTCTATGGCGATCACATCCCGGATGGACTCCACCACGCAGATCAGCTCCTGCCTGCGGGAGGAATTGGCACAGACCGAACAGATGTCCCCGTCGGAAACATTAAAGCATCTCTGGCAGAATTTGATCTCCTGCCTCATCCGGATGATGGTTTCCCCGAATCCCTGGGACTGGGAAGCGTCCTGGCGCAGCAGGTGAAGAACCAGCCGCAGGGCTGTTTTCTTGCCGATGCCAGGCAGCTTGCTGAATTCATTGACCGCTTTTTCCAGTAAAGAGGAAGAAAATTGCATATGGTAAAGTTAAGCAGCCGGCGCTAATCGGCAAGGAATCCGGACCGGGCTCCCCGGAACTATTCCCTCGCTTAGCGGCGGGGGTTCAGGGGAGGCCATAGGATCTACAGGCTGAAATCCAGGTCATTGTCCCAGTTGGCCTTGACCGTAAAGCGGTGCTTGGAATTGAGAATCTTCACATTGAACACTTTTTCGGGCTGCCGGTGTTTTTCATAGAATTCCCCCGGGTCCCATTTGCCGTTTTTATTATCATCGTAGAGTATGCGCAGTTCGTATTCTCCGGGCCGGAACAGGCGCGCCTGGAATTCCCTGTTGTGAAAGGGATAGGCATATTTGACGGCATCATTTTGAACGAAGAGCAGCACGGGGTTTCTCCCCAGGTCCAGGTTCCTGAAACGCAGGCGGACCTCCCCGTAATCACTTTCCTTTTTACCATGGAAGCTGATGGTGTCATTTTTGAGCAGCTTCCTGCCCAGGGTGTCTTCGGCAAAATCCTTTTCGGCCACAATATGGTAGCGCATGTCGGCGGCAAAAGGGTAGAAAATGGTCAGCTTCCTGCGTAAGCTGTCCCAGAGCAGCCTGTATTTTACCAGGGGCCGGAACTGTTCATCGGAGAGGTGCAATTTCAGGGAATCAAAGGATTTCAGGGGAGTGACAAACTGCATGCTCAGGGTGTCCAGGATATCAAAGTCGGTTCCGGTGGTGTTGAGCTGCAGCTGCAGTCTTTTGTCCTTATCACTGAGTTTTTGGACCGGGGCTGGCTGCTGGCCGGTTTTTTTGGCTCCCGGCCTCGATTCCTTTTCTTCCGCATAGGCATACAGGCTCAGCGGCTGCACCCCGCTACGCAGGTCCACGGGGCTGTCTGCAAAGGCAAACAACTGGCTCTTGGAGGTATATTTCCGGGTATTGCCTTCATCTTTGAGGGCATAGACACGGTAGATGCCCGGCGACAGGTTCTCAAAGGTGAAGTTGCCCAGCGAATCGAGTGTGGTGACATAACGGGGCCGCTCATTGGTGACGGCAGAATCGGCCAGGCTGCGGTGGAGCACTACTATCAGGGTGGAATCCACCTTGCCGGTCTGGGCAAGAACCACCCGGCCCGAGAGCCTGAGGGAGTCAATGCCCCCTCCGGTTGAAAAGACATAGGTGAAATTCTTGAGGATATTGCCTTCGTTGACATCGCGGATGGCCCTTCCGAAATGGATGGAATAGGTGGTATTGGGCTCCAGGGAATCACGCAGCTTGACAGTTACCACCCGCAGTTTATAATCGATGGTCGGCGTGGATTTGGGCGTGGGGTTGACAATGATGTTTTTTTCCTTTTCCTTGACCTCCACAAATTCATCAAAGGTCAGGGTGATGCGGTTGCCGCTGAAATGGCGGGAGCCGTTATCGGGGCTGGCAGTCACCAGCCGGGGGGGAAGGGAATCCCTGGGCCCGCCCGTAGGGTTTACAATATTGGCACAGCCGCCGGCCCCCAAGGCCAGGGCCAGGATGGCAAATAATACCATGCAGCCTAGAATTCCACCGATGATCTTCATGAATGTTTGAGCGTTGGTCTTACGTGTGTGCAAACTTAGTTGCTTTGAGATGAATCTGCTGCAGGGTTTTCCTAATTATCCCTTAAATATCAGCGGCCTCGGCTTCCTCGGGTTCATCGAGTTCATGGAGGGCCACTGCAAGCTGGTTGTCCTTCACGAAATTACACCAGTGGCAGTCCTTGTCCCCGCAGCCGGTGTAAAAATCCCGCTGCTGGATCTTCTCCCAGCTCCGGGTGATCTGCTGGATCACGGTGGCCGTATCGGCCGGGCTGATGGAAATCCTCACCTTGCGGTATTCCTTTTTTTTATCGGGTTCCACAAAGTCAAATTCCGTGCTGGTGACCGTCCAGTCCTTGGCCCCGTAATGATCGACCAGGATTTTATAAAATACGGCCTGTCTCCAGTAATCACCTCCGAGTGGATTTTTGTCGGAGGGCCCCTTTAGTTTGGGGAGGGCCTTGTCAATATCACCGGTTTTGTAGTCTACCACATTGACTTCACGGCCGCTGAATTCCAGCTTATCGAGTTTGCCTTTCAGGGGCACCTGCTCCACCAGCACATTCCGGATATTGCGCTCCACGGCCACGATCCGGTTCCAGCTGCCCAGGTACTTGTCATAATAGTTGCTGAGTACCTCCAGCCCGTACTCCATTCTTCGGTCAAAGGCTTCCTGTATGAAGCTTTCCCGGTGCCGGTGCATATACCAGTTGAAATCGGCCAGCATATCCTCCCTGGGAGGAAAGGCCTGTCGGGGGTCGGCCTGCATTTTTTCAAAGAGTTTCTGCAGGGCATAATGCACGGCCGAGCCAAATTCGGTCGCCTCGTTTTTCGGGGAAGGTATGCGGATCAGGTTTTTATAATAGAATTCCAGCGGGCACTTCAGGTAATTGTTGAGGGCAGTCACATTCATCACGAATTTTTCCAGGATGCGGCCGATGAAATCCTCTTCGGCCTTTTCAATCTCCGGGGCCAGGGACTTACTGAACTGCAGGACCTCAAATTCCATCACCGTTGCGGCATCCAGGGTGACCTTTTCCACCACAAGGGAATGGCTGTCTAAAATCTCGGCGATGAACATGGAGGGCTCCATTTCCTTGCCGTCGTCTTTAAACTGGGCATAGGATATGAACAGTTCGGTCTGCGCCCGCGTAAGGGCCACAAAAAACAGCCGGCGCAGTTCCTCTTCCTCGCCCCCCCGGGAAGGGGCTTTAAACATGGTATCGGGGAATTTATAGCCGCCGGCCGGCTTTCTCTTTTTTTCCCAGAAGCCGGCATTGCAGCCGGCAAAAAAGACGTATTCAAATTCAAGGCCTTTGGAACCGTGGGTGGTCAGCAGGTTCACCCCCTTGTCATTGCCAGCTACCCGGACCAGGGGAATGGGGATTTCATTATCTTCCATCATATCCACCACCGCCATCAGGGAGGCCGTGTCCAGGGACGAGTTCCTGCGGGTTTCGTTCTTAATGAAATCAAACAGGGCCGTGAGCACTTCCAGCAGCCAAATCTTTTCGGGGCTTTCCATAACGTGCTGAAGGACCCCTCCTCCGCTGATGATGTTTTCAAAAAGCTGCTGCAGGGTCACGTTGGAGACGTCTTGGATCAGCCCTTCCAGATACTGGCCGGCCTTTTTCAGGGATTCGGGCAGGCCGGTATCAAAAAGGTCCTTCGGCGGCCGGGCGGTTTTTTCGGCCAGCAGGCTCCGTATAGAGGTCCTGTTTTCCCCGAACTGCCGGGATGCCACCTCCACCGAAAGACGGGCAATTTCAATGGGAGCTATGTGGAAAAAATCAAAATGCAGGATCTCAAAGAGCATCTCATCGCCGCCGTAGGGGGCGTCGTGTTCGGCCGCCAGGAAACGAAGGATCAGCAGTATTTTTCTTGCCAGCGGAACTTCAAAGAGATTGACGCTGCGTTTGCTGTAGAAGGGTACCTTACGCAGCTGGAAGAACTTCGCCAGCTCTTCCCCATATCGGTTTTCCTTGTAAATCACGGCGATGCTGCCCGGCAGCACGCCACCCTGCACCAGATTTTCCACCCGGAGGATGATGTCGGTCATCTCCATCCGCTGGCTTTCATACTCACGAATGACGGGCCGGCCATCGTGCAGCTGCATGCGCGGATGGGAGGCTATCAGTTCCTTGGTAAGACCGGGCATGTGATGGATGAGCCTTTCGGAATTTTTTTCGATCAGCGTCCGGGATATATCCAATATGGGCTGGGTAGAGCGGTAATTACGCGTAAGCACTACGGTCAGCAGGTCTTTTTGGTAGTTATCGGTGAAGGCTTTCATGTTCTCTATATTGGCGCCCTGAAACCGGTAAATACTCTGGTCGTCATCTCCCACCACGAAAATATTGGGCTGGTCCCAGAAACTGACCAACAGTTCCACCAGCCTGTTCTGTGTACCGCTGGTATCCTGGTATTCATCCACTAAGATATACTGGTAACGCTCCTGGTAGGCCAGCAGTAATTCCCGGTTATTTTCAAAGGCCCCGATGACCCAGTTGATCATGTCGTCGAAATCATAGAGGTTGTTATCCCGCATGAGCTGCTGGAACCGGTCGAATTCATGGACGGCGGCCCGCAGCTTTTCCATTCGCTCCGTTTCTTCGGCCACTTTATCGGTCCGGAGGTCCCCCTTTTTGAAGGCACCGGAGGCTTTTTTGGCGATGTAGATTTCCCGATGGGGAAGGTCGGCTAAGTATTCATCGATTTTTATATTGATAAACTCCGGTGTCCAGCCCTCTTTTTTCATGGTGCTGAAGAGCTGCTGGAGGTTGGAGATCTCATAATACACATCCCCCCGGTAGCGCTTGAGCGGATGGTTCTTGGGGAAGCTGTCTATGAGCTGCTTGAACAAACGGATCCTTTCCAGGTCGGAAATCGGGTCCAGGGTGTTCTTTTCGAACAGGGGGAGGTTTTCCTGGATGATCTCATTGCAAAAGGCATGGAAGGTATAAATATTGACCTTGTAGGCATCCGGACCGATAAAGCCCAGCAGCCGCCTGCGCATGGCGATGGTTCCCGCATCGGTATAGGTCAGGCATAATATATTCTCCGGTGCGGCATCGGTTTCCGAAAGGATCTTCCCGATCCGGGCGGACAGGATCTGGGTTTTGCCCGTACCCGGTCCCGCCACCACGATGACCGGTCCCTCCAGCTTGTCAACAGCGGCACGCTGCTGTTCATTGAGCCTTCCATAGGCTTCCCGGAATTGCTGATTTAATTTTTCCTGTTTCTGTGACATAGTCAAATATAAGATTGTTAGCCCTTAAATACCCAGGCTGCCGGCGACATGGCCTGGGCGGGCAGGTTGCCATTGCTAGTAAGTGTTAAACCTTAGTCTAATTAAGGGAAAACGTGTTTGAATTGAAAGAATTCCTTATAATTGGAATATTTCTTATTCTGGGAATATTTTTTGGGGCTTTGCGTCGTTTACCTGTATTATAAATCCGACTGCATGAAAAACCCCCATTCCTTTAAGATCTTTATTGTTGAAGATGATACCTGGTACGGATCAATGCTGCAACACTACCTTTCCCTGAATCCCGAATACGAAATTAAACGATTTGAAAATCCCCAGGATTTTTTTGCACAAATTCATGAAAACCCGTCGGTTGTAACCCTTGATTATTCCCTGGCCGATACCGACGGGGCCGAAGTGCTCAAAAAAATCAAAGAAACCAACCCGGACATCCGGGTCATCATCATCTCCGGGCAGGAAGATGTGGCCACGGCCATCAGTTTGCTGAAAAACGGGGCTTTTGACTATATCGTAAAAGACGATGATACCAAGGACCGGCTCTGGAATTCCATCCTTCATTTGCGGGAGATTTCCAATCTCAAGCAGGAGGTGGAAAGCCTGAAGACCCAGGTAGGCAGGCAGTATGATTTTTCCCAGATGATCATAGGCAAGAGCCCTGCCATTGAAAAAGTGTTTTCCCTCATAGAAAAGGCGGCCAAGACCAATATTACCGTTTCGGTGACCGGTGAAACCGGTTCGGGAAAGGAAATGATTGCCAAAGCCATTCATTATAATTCCGACAGGCATAAAGCGCCCTTTGTGGCAGTAAATGTGGCGGCTATTCCGCGGGAACTGATTGAAAGTGAGCTGTTCGGCCATGAAAAAGGGGCTTTTACCGGGGCCGTTACGCGCCGCATCGGGCGTTTTGAAGAAGCCGACAAAGGCACCCTGTTCCTCGATGAGATCGGAGAGCTGGACATCAACCTGCAGGCCAAACTGCTCCGGGTGCTCCAGGAGCGCGAGATCACCCGGGTAGGAGGGAACAGCATTACCAAGATCAATGTCCGCATCGTGGTGGCAACCCATAAGAACCTGCTGGAGGAAGTAGCCAAGAAGACTTTCCGGGAAGACCTCTATTACCGCCTGATCGGGCTGCCCATCCTGCTGCCCCCCCTCAGGGACCGGGGAAACGACATCCTGATTTTGGCCAAACATTTTACGGATGCCTTTTGCAAAGAAAACAAACTGGGCAAAAAAAGCATCTCTCCGGAAGCGCAGCAGAAACTGCTCGGCTACTCCTTTCCCGGTAATGTTCGGGAACTTAAATCGATCATGGAACTGGCCGTGGTCATGGCAGATGAGGAAGTCATCGAGGCTGACCACATCACGCTGAGCAGTTCGGCGAGCATCAATGACCTGCTCAGCAAGGATATTACCCTTAAAGAATTTGAAGCCCAGATCATTCAGCATTTCCTGGAAAAATACGACCATGATGTGCTGCAGGTAGCCAAAAAGCTGGATGTCGGCAAGTCCACCATCTACCGGATGATTCAAAACGGGGAGCTGAAAGTCAAATAGACCGGCCGAATCACATATTTTTTAAAAAACATTGCTTTCATATTTTAAACGATAAGGTCCATGCCTCCAGATTCCAAGAACCGGAACTTTGATTACCGCAGCCTGGCGATGAGAAAGATTCTGCTCGCTGAAGACGTGAAAATAAACCAGTATATATGCAGGCAGATGCTGGAATCCTGGGGATGCCGGGTTGATGTGGCCAATAACGGCCTGGAGGTGCTTGAACTGCTCTCCCTTAACAACTATGATTGTATTTTGATGGATATTCAAATGCCTGAAATGGATGGCATGGAGGCTGCCAGGCAGATCCGGCAACTCAGCGATACCACAAAAGCCTCCATTCCCATCATCGCCGTGACGGCCAATGCCCTGCGGGGCGATCCTGAAAAATACAGGCAGGCCGGCATGACGGATTTCCTGCCCAAGCCTTATGAAGAGGAGTTTCTTTTTAAGGTCATCTCTAAGAACCTTCCCGGGCACCCGTTTCAGGGTGGCCTGTCTGCCCTCTCCCCTGACAACTCTTCGGACCATGCCGTGGCAACGGAGGCGGCTACCCAGAAGCTCTATGACCTCTCGATGATACACTCCCTGTCGGGAGGCGATGAATCCTTTATCCGTAAGATGGTGGACCTCTTCATTGAAACGGTGCCTCCCAATGTGGAGGCCCTTCATACCGGTCTGGCCGGCGAGCAGTGGGAACAGGTCTCCAAAATGGCCCATAAACTCAAATCAACGGTGGATTCCATGGGCATTCAGTCCCTGAAGGCGGAGATCCGCGAAGTGGAATCGAGCGCCAAAGCCAAAGAATCGCTCGACCGGCTCCCGGACCTGATTGCAAGGATCAGTCAGGTCATTGAGCAGGTGATCTATCAGCTGCGCGTTGAATTTCCCTGATCTCCGTTCCTTGAATATGTCCCACTATTTGGAGAATTTTCCCACAATGGGAATCCTGTTTTTGGCGTGTTTTTACTAAAATCATGATTTACAGGCATTTGGCGCAGTTTTATTTCCCGGCACTATTTTCCGTTCCAAATGGATAACATCAAAACCGGAGAATATGCCCCAGCCCCCCACTATTTTTATCGTGGAAGATAACCTGATTAACCAGCAGCTGATAGCCAGGCAGCTGGAATCCTTTTCCACGGACGTATATTTTTATACCCGCGGCGAATACTGCCTGGAGGATTTAGGACTCAATCCCAGCCTGGTTATCATGGATTATACCCTGGAGGGGGATCTGAACGGACTAGACACCCTGGAGCGCCTTAGAAGCAGGCTGCCAGAAATCCCTGTTATTGTATTTTCTTCCGAGAAGGGACTCCATTCAAAGGAAAATTTAGAGCGTTATGGCTACTTTGATTTCCTGGAGAAATGCGAGTTTTCTTTTAAACTACTAAAAGACCGTATTGCCCAGATCCTGCGCCCGGCCATGCCGGCCTGACACGCTAATCCCCATGATGCAGGAGGGAATGAGCCCCCCAGCCTCCCGAGGCTCTGATTTTAATGTATAAGGGGAAAGATAATCAGGGATTGCTGCAATCTAACCCGGTACCCGGGAAATATATTTTTCAATTTGCTTGATCTGGTCCACGATCTGGGTGGAAGTGGGCTTGAGCGCCTTGGCCTTGCGGAAGAAATCCTTGGCGGCCCGGAATTCACGTTTGGTCATCATGATTGAGCAAAGCTGCAGGTAGGCAGCCGCCTGATTTTCCTTATCGGGCAATCCCTTGCGCAGGGCCTGGCGAATATAACTCTCCGCCTGGCGGATATTGTTCTTCTGCATGGAAAGCATCCCCATCTGCAACAGGCTGGCTCCTTCGGCCTCTTTCATCGGCATACCCAGGTCCAGCCCCTTTTTCATATTGGTTTCTGCCCCTTCGAAATCCTGCTTCATCATGGCCAGGTTACCTTTAAGGGTATAATATACCGAACGTATGGGCTTATACAGGAGATTTGGGAAATATATGGTATTGAGCACTTTTTCAGCGCCTTCGACATCCCCGTTTTCCATAAACTGCTGGATCATGCGCAGGGGGCCAAAAAAGAAATGACCGGCGATAAGTACCACGCCCACCAGGTAAGGCAGGAAAGCCGGCCAGAATCCGGCAAACACGTTGGTGGCAATAGCGATCGCCAAAAAAGCCACCCCTATATAGAGGCGGTATTTTATCAGTAAATTATAAAACTTCATAATCTGGATGTATAAGGGCAGCAAAGATAGGACTCCACCAGAGATTTCCATGTAAAAAAGCCGCACCGGGACTTTTAGTATTTGTCATCATTCACTTCTATCCAGTAACCATCCGGATCCTGGAAATAGACCTGGCGCACTCCGTCCGGTCTGACCTGCGGCAGGTTGCTGTCCCCTTTGAAATTCGTATATTTTACGTGTAATTTATCCAGATGAGCCATAAATTCCGTTAGCGAAGCCACACTAAAACTCATATGTACATCCACATCATGGGCTGTAACGGATTTGGCCCCCTGGATCACATGGAGCTGGCAATGCGCTCCGGTCTTAAACCAGCTGTGTTTACCATCATGGAAGGGCTCCTCTATTTTTGGAAGCATCAGGACGTTTTGATAAAATTCCGTACTTGCCTTAAGGTCAACCACATAGACGGCCTGGTGATTAAAAGTGGGGGATTGCCCATGGACCGAAGTAGCAATAATCAGACAGAAGAGTATTATAACCGGACAACCTTTTTTCATGAGGGATATTTTAGAATGGAAAAATAACCAGAAAACGGCAGAATTATCCCAGAGTTGCAAAAGATCTGGGCAATTTAAATAGTATCTGTTATTTTTGCAATCCTTTATAAGAAAGTCAGGTCCCGTAGTTCAATGGATAGAATAGAAGTTTCCTAAACTTTAGATACAGGTTCGATTCCTGTCGGGACCACTTTTTAAACTGAAACCCTTATTGATTAAGGGTTTTGTTGTTTTGTGGTGATTTTGAGGTATGATTGATTTGTTTTATCTGTATAGCAAAATGGGATATATCTTAATAAGTTTCATTGTTTCTTGCCGTCCCCAGATCAATTAATGTTGATTTGGCGAAACTTTACTTTTACTCCAATGTAAGCCTTTGAGAAGAAAGATGCTAAATAATTAAATGGTTGTGGCTTTGTCAAATATTCTGCAATAATTGCCACCACAGATTTGTATTACATCTTTTTCGGTGAAACCCGTTTTTAGCAAAGCATCAACTACGATGTATAAAAATCCGTCAGTATTGTTATCCCAACTCTGGTTAGTTTTTTTTCCGAAACGGTCAGTACTATTATTGGGTGGTGCCATCTTTGTATCTGTGCCAATACAAACATGCGCCGCACCAACAATATCAACCAGTGCTTTTACGTTTTTTGCATAATCCAATGGGGTGTCTGCAAGATGTGTCCATACTCCAATAACACCACCGGCATCAGCAAATTTTTTCGCCTGCTCTTTGCTTATCAATCTAGGCATCATCATTTTTGCCATTCTTTCATTGTTTCCCAATTGTGTGTTCAACCCTGTATGTGAAATAAGCATTGGTTTGTCAGATATTTCTAAAGCTTTATTAATTGCATCATTATTACAATGTGCAAGGTCGACAAGGATGCCAAGCCTGTTGCATTCTTTAATTGTTTCTACACCTAATTGCGTAAGCCCGCGGTATTGCGGTGTGTCAGTGTAAATGTCTCCCATGGGTGGTGTAGTTTGTCCATCGTGCATTAACCCTAAATGCCTCAATCCTCTGTCGTAAGCGATTTTTATTCTTTCTATTTTTCCTTCAATAAAATGTCCGCCTTCTACTGATTGAATAACGATTTGTCTATTTTCCTTTCGGGCTTTCTGTAAATCCAATAAATTTAATGCCCGTGTTAGATTATTTGCATTGAGCATTTCGTCCATTTCGTCAAGGCTCAAAATAAAGCGACTGTATGCATCACCTTCTTTTTCCAGTTTGGGTCTATCGACACAAAAAGTCATACAAATGGCGGTTAAGCCAGATATTTTTAACTCTACAGACAAATCATACTTCTGTCCTTTGAATTGTTCCCTGTCAAACGGCACATCCATATGATTGTGGGTATCAATTCCAATCGTTTTGGCTACAATTTTTTTAACCTTGTCGTCTTGCTCAAAATTGGAAAAAGAAGTAAAGGGATTGAGGAAAAAGATTGCACTTGCTCCACTTACTGTCGAAATGAATTTTCGTCTTGACAGGTCTTCTTTTTTATTTTTCGTCATATTTTATTATTTGAGTAGGTCGGATTAAATTGAAAGCCAATGCGAGTGCCTATATTATTAAATGCAATATAAAACTAATCGCTAATTGTTTGTACTCTGTTTTCAATTAATGGATGTTAAATTTTTGTATTATCGTTATGACAATCCAAGCAAAGTTTATCGCAATCTTTCAATTTCTTCATGAAAGTGCATATGAACTTTGAGTATTGATCAGTATCGTTTTTTATAAGTAGTAAAATTATAAATTGCGTCTAAAATTTATAATTTATGATAATAAATAATCCTATTTCAAAAGTAATACTATGGCGGCCCGTATTTTAGGGATATTATTAGTTTTATTTACAATCATATTTGCAATTGGATATTTGTTTGAATAAATAATAGTAATGGCCCAACGGCATTTAACCCCTTAATAATAAATACATTTTTGTTTTGGGGGATTGGACTATTTGGACTTATAATGAGTTTGTGGAATGGGTTAAAGGAAGGCTAATTTCATTAATCAGTTTTTATAATATTTATCTCATTGGCGACATAAGGACCAAATGCAAATGCGAAAGTTTATGTACTTTTCATTTAATTTTTACGATCGATCCTGTATTTGGCTTATGGGAAAATAAAAAAGGGCAGACCCACTCTATCCTCGTAAGTGTGAATTTATCAAGTTTAATAAACTTTGAATCTTTCCCTATTACTTGTTTCTAGGTTCGATTCCTGGCGGGACCGCTTTTTAAACTGGAACCCTTATTAACTAACGGTTTTGTTGTTTTGTGATGATTTTGAGGTTTGATTGATATGTTTTAAATGTGTTGCAAATTATGCGGCATAATGGAGAAAATTATGTGATATAGATTATTTTTGATTATGGAAAGAAGTATAGGGCAGATTTCAATCTTGGTTAAAGATTATGATGAGGCATTGAGTTTTTACATTTCTATTTTGGGGTTTGAACTAGTGGAAGACACACAACTTAATTCTCATAAAAGGTGGGTTGTTATCAAGCCAGGAAATTCGAATGGGCAGGGATGCAATCTGCTTTTAGCAAAGGCATCAAATGCCCATCAGGAATATTTTATTGGAAATCAAACCGGAGGTAGGGTTTTTTTATTCCTGTATACCGACAATTTCAGCCGGGATTATGAATTACTTATAAAGAATGATGTAAAAATAGTGAGACCACCAAAAGAAGAGACCTATGGCAAGGTTCTCGTTTTTAGTGACCTTTATGGTAACCTTTGGGATTTAATTGAACAAGTAAAATGAGTTTCATATCTCCCATCCATCTTCAAACCTCTTAACAGCATCATTGGCAAACTGGCTTGGGAATAGTTTTAGGTGGTTTTGTCTCTGCCTTTCTTGCATGCCGAACTGCTTGTTTTGGCTTTGAAAGCTTCCCTTACGTCTGCAAGAACAGCCGCAGGCCCAATCTTGGTCATTCGTACATTATTTTAATATGAACCGTACAATTATTGTCGATGAAATTTTAATTTTTTCAAATTCAATTTTTGGTGGTTCATATTTTGATTTATCGCTAAATGAGTTAATGCCACGAATTTGAATTCCCGCAGTTCTTCCTTGAAGTTGATTGTCTACACTTCCCTCGTTATCGCTGATAAAAATGGAATTCCCAATTGTCTGTGACAGCGGCTTTGTCAATGCTAAAGCCTTTTTCTTTGCGGTTTCTACTGCTCTAGTCCTACAGATATTTTTTATGTCGTCAATTTCTGTATGATCAAGCTTCTGAATTGAAGTATTTGAAATCCCCAAATCTTCTAGCTGTACAAATATCTTACTGGCCATTTCAGCCGTTGTCACTTTTAAAATATATTCTTTGGTCTTGATAATGTCTTTGCCTTTAAGGAAATAGTATTTATAGTTGCTTAACATATCACTTGTTGTCAAGTCCGTCTCAATATTTATTCCTAAAGATTTTAGTGCAGTTGTCATTTTATTTTCCTGTTCCTCAACTGATATTTTATCTCTTGTATCCTTTTCTGAAATTACGATTCTTATGTAGATTAAATTTGGAGTTATTAAAGTGTCTGAGTAACCCACCACTTCAATGTAGGGCTGATCTATAAAATTTTTACTTTGTCCAAATGAAATTGTGCCCTTTACTAAAATTAAAACGGCAAATAAGATATATTTTTTCATGTTGAAATACTGTTTATGAAGCGGCTTATCCGTATGACGCCCAACGGACAGGGCTTACCGTAGTACGGGATTTAATATTACGTCTGCCCGGTACCGAGGTGGTTGAAAGACTGATGATGAAGATAACAAAAAAAGTTAAATAGATAATGTCCAGCCAGATATAAGCATAATAGAATGTAAAAAAAATTAAGTGACAACTTCAGTCAGCCCGTATGTTGGCAAACCCCAAATTCTATATTATGCGCTGGCATTTGTTGACGATTTATGGTAACTGCACTCCTTATTGCTAATGGAATTATGTTTTTAAACAGTAGAAGAGCAGTATCAAATTGTTTTGTTTTTCATCCTGTCTACCCCGCCCCAAAAA